>NZ_JBSFKL010000013.1:0-194644 GCF_053598535.1 Streptomyces sp. NPDC001108 | reverse complement strand
TATCGGAGCGACCCTCCGCCTTGCGATCGCACGCACCGGACACCGCACGGCCCGGCCTCCGGCCGGACGACGGCAGTTTGAAGACAGGTCCTAGGACCCACCCCGAGATCACGTCCGACCCGTTCGTACGGGACAATGGGGGCCGAGCTTCCAGCACGGCGGCACGAGCACCGCGTACAGCGGCTCGCCGACGGCGAATCCACCAGCGCAACATCAACAAGGAGCAACTCATGGCGGGCAGCAGCCACGGACACACCCCGGCCGCCTGGACCGGTGTCATCATCTCCTTCATCGGCTTCTGCGTCGCGGGCCTCTTCATGGTCGCGGCCAGCCCCGTCGGCTTCTGGGCCGGAATCGGCGTCGTCCTCCTCGGCGGCGTCGTCGGTCTCGCGATGAAGGCCGCGGGCCTCGGCATGCCGAAGGAGTCGGCCGAGATGGCCGCCGCCCGGGCCCGCGCCGGACAGGCGCAGGTCTCCTCCTGACGCCGCACGGCACCCGTACGCACGCGAGGCGCGGCCCGGACCACCGGGCTGCGCCTCGACGCGTCAGCGGGGACAATCACCGGGTGGACGCATCGACCGACCCCGCCGTCACCCCGGAACGGGTCCCCGCCCCGGCAGCCGGACCCGCCCCTCTGCCCGGCCCGCCGTACCCGCCGCACTTCCCCCCGGCCCCCGTCCCCGCCTCGCGCGTGCGGCGGCTGGCCACACCGGTGGCCGTCCTGGCCGTCGTCGTCGGCGCCTTCGGCTACGTCGGCACCGTCGACCCCAACGAGCCCGGCCACTACCCGCTCTGCCCGCTGCTCCGGTTCACCGGGATCTACTGCCCCGGGTGCGGCGGACTGCGCAGCGCCCACGCGGTGGCGCACGGCGACCTCGCCGCCGCCCTCGGCTCCAACGCCCTCGCCGTCGTGGGCTACGCGACCTTCGCCGTCCTGTGGACGCTCTGGACGGTCCGCGCCGCCCGCGGCAGACCGATGAGCCTGGCGGTGCGACCCGCCGTCTGGTGGGGGATCGGCGCCGTCGTGCTGGCCTTCTCGGTCGTGCGGAATCTGCCGTTCGGATCGGTTCTGGCCCCTTGAATGCCCAGGTAGTGGGACATTCGGCTATCAGGTTCGGGTCGGCGGCCTTCTGCGGATAGCATGGACACGGCTGATCCTGTTCCCTCATCACCGTTCCGGAAGGGGGCCGCTCGCGTGAGTGTGCTCGACGAGATCATCGACGGCGTACGCGCCGACCTCGCGGAGCGGCAGGCGCGCGTCAGCCTCGACGAGCTCAAGGAGCGCGCCGCGCGCGCCCCGCAGGCCAAGGACGGAGCCGCCGCCCTGCGCGGCGAGGGCGTCAACGTCATCTGCGAGGTCAAGCGGTCCAGCCCCTCCAAGGGCGCGCTGGCCGCGATCGCCGACCCGGCCGGTCTCGCCGCGGACTACGAGGCGGGCGGCGCGTCCGTCATCTCGGTCCTCACCGAGCAGCGCCGCTTCGGCGGCTCGCTCGCCGACCTGGAGGCCGTGCGCGCCAAGGTCGACATCCCGATCCTCCGCAAGGACTTCATCGTCACGTCGTACCAGCTCTGGGAGGCCCGCGCCTACGGCGCCGACCTGGCCCTGCTGATCGTCGCCGCCCTGGACCAGGAGGCGCTGGTCTCGCTGATCGAGCGCGCCGAGTCCATCGGCCTGACGCCGCTCGTCGAGGTGCACGACGAGGAGGAGGCGGAGCGCGCCGTCGCCGCCGGGGCGAAGGTCGTGGGCGTCAACGCCCGCAACCTCAAGGACCTCAAGGTCGACCGCTCCACCTTCGACCGGGTCGCCCCGGAGATCCCGGACCACATCGTCAAGGTCGCCGAGTCCGGCGTCCGCGGTCCGCACGACCTGATCGCCTACGCCAACGCGGGCGCCGACGCGGTGCTCGTGGGCGAGTCCCTGGTCACCGGCCGCGACCCGCGCGCCGCCGTCGCCGACCTGGTGGCCGCCGGCGCCCACCCCGCCCTCCGGCACGGACGGGGCTGACCCACCCGTGTCCGACGCCCGCCCCGCGTCCCGTCCCCGGCAGGGCCTGCGCCCCACCGGCGCGACGGTCCGGGTCCCGCACGCCCCGCTGGCGCGCGGCTGCCGGCCCCGTGGCTGCCGGGCCCCCGCCCGGCGCGTCCACGGCCGCCGGGTGCGGTACGTGATCGGTGACGAACCCGGACAGGTCAACGGCATGCGATGGCGCACGGGGTCCGCGCCCAGCTGACCCCGGCCGACGTACCGGACCGCTCCGGTCAAACGTACGTACGATCGAACCGCCCGAGCCTCCTCACGGCCGGGTGGTGCTCTGCTCATGGCGCAAACGGTCCACTCACCCATTGCGATGACGAGGAGCCATGTCGGATGTCATCTGACTTCTTCCTTCCGGACCCCGAGGGTCTGATCCCCAGCGCCGAGGGCTATTTCGGCGCGTTCGGCGGCAAGTTCATCCCGGAGGCGCTGGTCGCCGCCGTCGACGAGGTCGCCGTCGAGTACGACAAGGCCAAGGCCGACCCGGCCTTCGCCGCCGAGCTCAACGACCTCATGGTCAACTACACCGGCCGGCCCAGCGCGCTCACCGAGGTGCCGCGCTTCGCGGAGCACGCGGGCGGCGCCCGGGTCTTCCTCAAGCGCGAGGACCTCAACCACACCGGCTCGCACAAGATCAACAACGTGCTGGGTCAGGCGCTGCTCACCCGGCGGATGGGCAAGACCCGGGTCATCGCCGAGACCGGCGCCGGCCAGCACGGCGTCGCCACCGCCACCGCCTGCGCCCTCTTCGGCCTCGACTGCACCATCTACATGGGCGAGGTCGACACCGAGCGGCAGGCGCTGAACGTGGCGCGGATGCGGATCCTCGGCGCCGAGGTCATCGCCGTGAAGTCCGGCTCCCGGACCCTGAAGGACGCCATCAACGAGGCGTTCCGCGACTGGGTCGCCAACGTGGACAACACGCACTACCTCTTCGGCACCGTCGCCGGACCGCACCCCTTCCCCGCCATGGTGCGCGACTTCCACCGGGTCATCGGCGTCGAGGCCCGCCGCCAGGTCCTGGAGCGGGCCGGCCGGCTGCCGGACGCCGCCATCGCCTGCGTCGGCGGCGGCTCCAACGCCATCGGGCTCTTCCACGCCTTCATCCCCGACGAGGGGGTCCGGCTGATCGGCTGCGAGCCCGCCGGACACGGCGTGGAGACCGGCGAGCACGCGGCGACCCTGACCGCGGGCGAGCCCGGCATCCTGCACGGCTCGCGCAGCTACGTCCTCCAGGACGACGAGGGCCAGATCACCGAGCCGTACTCCATCTCGGCCGGTCTGGACTACCCGGGCATCGGCCCGGAGCACTCGTACCTCAAGGACATCGGCCGCGGCGAGTACCGCGCGGTCACCGACGACGACGCCATGCGGGCGCTCCGCCTCCTCTCCCGCACCGAGGGGATCATCCCGGCCATCGAGAGCGCGCACGCGCTGGCCGGGGCCCTGGAGGTCGGCAGGGAACTCGGCAAGGACGGGCTCCTCGTGGTCAACCTGTCCGGCCGGGGCGACAAGGACATGGACACCGCGGCCCGCTACTTCGGGCTGTACGACGGGGCGGAGGACGGCAAGTGAGCGGCAACGTGGAGTTGTTGGAAACCACCCTGGCACGGGCCAAGGGGGAGGACCGGGCCGCGCTCGTCGCCTACCTCCCGGCCGGGTTCCCGACCGTCGACGGCGGCATCGCGGCCGTGCGGGCGGCCGTCGAGGGCGGCGCCGACATCATCGAGGTCGGCCTGCCGCACAGCGACCCGGTGCTCGACGGACCGGTCATCCAGACCGCCGACGACATCGCCCTGCGCGGCGGCGTGAAGATCGCCGACGTACTGCGCACGGTCCGCGAGGCGCACCGGGCGACCGGCGTCCCGATCCTCGTCATGACGTACTGGAACCCGATCGACCGGTACGGCGTCGAGCGCTTCACCGCCGAACTCGCCGAGGCGGGCGGCGCCGGGTGCATCCTGCCCGACCTGCCCGTCCAGGAGTCCGCCCTGTGGCGGGAGCACGCCGGCAAGCACGGTCTCGCGACCGTCTTCGTCGTCGCGCCGAGCAGCAGGGACGAGCGCCTCGCCACCATTACGGCGGCCGGTTCCGGCTTCGTCTACGCGGCCTCGCTGATGGGCGTCACGGGCACCCGCGCATCGGTCGGCGACCAGGCCCAGGACCTGGTCCGGCGCACCCGCGCCACCACCGACCTGCCGGTCTGCGTCGGCCTCGGGGTCTCGAACGCCGAGCAGGCCGCCGAGGTCGCGGGCTTCGCCGACGGGGTGATCGTCGGCTCCGCCTTCGTCAAGGCGATGCTCGACGCCCCCGACGAGGCGGCCGGTCTGGCCGCCGTCCGCTCCCTGGCGGGCGAACTCGCCGAGGGCGTTCGAAAGCGCTGATCACGGCATCACCCGAACGGGTGGACCTTGACCGGGGAGGCACGCGTGTGCCTCCCCGGTTCGTTGCTGCGGTTGTGAGCGAGAAGAACGAACAGGGAAAGAGGGCCGCGCGCGAGCGGCTCGCACAGCAGCGTGAACGGGAGCGGGCGGGCGAGCGCCGCAGGCGCACGCTGATCGTCTCCGGCGCCGTGGTGGGCGTGCTGGCGCTGGCCGCCGTCGTCGGCGTGATCGCCGCGAACAGCGGCGGCAAGAACAGCAAGGGCGAGGCGGCGGGCCCCGCCGTCGCCCCGTCCGGCGCGACCGGGAAGGACAGCCTGGCCATCGCGGTCGGCGCGGACGACGCCCCGTCCACCCTCACCATCTGGGAGGACTTCCGCTGCCCGGTCTGCGCCCAGTTCGAGAACGCCTTCCGCGACACCGTCCACGAGCTGGAGAACAGCGGACAGCTCAAGGTCGAGTACCACCTCGCCACGATCATCGACGGCAACCTCGGCGGCAGCGGTTCGCTCCGCGCGGCCAACGCCGCGGCCTGCGCACAGGACGCCGGGAAGTTCCCCGCGTACCACGACGTGCTCTACCGCAACCAGCCGCAGGAGACCGACGACGCCTTCGGTGACAACGCCAAGCTGATCGAGCTCTCCGGCAAGGTCCCCGGTCTCGACACCGCCACGTTCCGCAGCTGCGTGGAGGACGGAAAGCACGACGCCTGGGTCAAGAAGTCCAACACGGCGTTCCAGAACGGCGGCTTCCAGGGCACGCCCACCGCGCTGCTCAACGGGGAGTCGATCTTCCCGAAGAAGGGCAACGAGCCGATCACCGTGGAGAACCTGAAGAAGTGGGTGGCCGAGGCCAACAAGGGCAAGAAGCCGGGCACGGTCACCCCTGTCCCGCCGGGTTCCTGACCGGCCACCGGGCCGTGGCCGGAAGGGAATTCGATGACCGGCCCGTTACCCATACGTTGTCGGGTGGGTTGCCCCGGCCCCCACCCGGCAAGGTAGCGTCGACTCTGCCATGGAACTTGCCTACATTCCCAGCCCGTCGACCGGCGTGATCGATCTCGGCCCGATCCCGCTCCGCGGCTACGCGTTCTGCATCATCATCGGCGTCTTCGTCGCTGTCTGGTTCGGCAACAAGCGCTGGGTCGCCCGGGGCGGCAGAGCCGGAACCGTCGCCGACATCGCCGTCTGGGCGGTGCCCTTCGGCCTCGTCGGGGGCCGTCTCTACCATGTCATCACCGACTACCAGCTGTACTTCAGCGAGGGCCGGAACTGGGTCGACGCCTTCAAGATCTGGCAGGGCGGCCTCGGCATCTGGGGCGCGATCGCGCTCGGTGCCGTCGGCGCCTGGATCGGCTGCCGCCGCCGGGGCATCCCGCTGCCCGCCTGGGCCGACGCGCTGGCCCCCGGCATCGCCCTGGCCCAGGCCTGCGGCCGCTGGGGCAACTGGTTCAACCAGGAGCTGTACGGCAAGCCGACCGACCTGCCGTGGGCGCTGAAGATCAGCGAGGGCCCCAACCGGCTCGCCGGCACGTACCACCCGACGTTCCTGTACGAGTCGCTGTGGTGCGTCGGTGTCGCCCTGCTGGTCATCTGGGCGGACCGCCGCTTCAAGCTCGGGCACGGCCGGGCCTTCGCCCTGTACGTCGCGGCGTACTGCGCGGGCCGGGGCTGGATCGAGTACATGCGGGTCGACGAGGCCCACCACGTCCTGGGCCTGCGCCTGAACGTGTGGACCGCGCTGATCGTCTTCGTCCTGGCCGTGGTCTACATCGTCGTCTCGGCGAAGGTACGGCCGGGGCGCGAGGAGGTCGTGGAGCCCGGCGCCGCCGAGGAAGCGGCCGCCGAGGCCGCGGATGACGCCTCCGCGGGCGAGGACGGGGCGAAGAAGGCGGACGCCGTGGAGGCCGAGGACGCGAAGGCCGCGGACACCGAGGCCGGCACCGACACCGAGGCCGACGCACCGGACAAGGCCGACACCGGGGGCGACGCGCCCGGGGACGAGCCGAAGGCGTCGGAGAAACTGACGAAGAAGGACACCGCGGAGCCGGCCAAGAACGGCTGAGCCACGGCGACCTGCTACCTGGGGCCCGGACCGGACGGTCCGGGCCCCAGGTGTCTTCCCGCTCAGCCCGCCAGCGCCAGCGTCCTGCGGGCCGAGGCCACCACCGCCGCGTCGACGAACCGCCCGTCCGGGAGCGCCAGCGCGCCCCCGTCCGTCTCGGCCGCCGCCACGATCTGTGCCGCCGCCTCGATCTCCCGGGGCGTCGGGCGGAAGGCCCGCTCGATCACCGGGAGCTGGCGGGGGTGGATCGCGGCCCGCCCCAGGAAGCCCAGCGCCCGGCCGTGCGCGCAGGACGCCCACAGCCCGTCCAGGTCCCGGACGTCGGCGAAGACGGACTGGGCGGGCGGGGCCAGCCCGGCGGCGCGGGCCGCGACCACCACCCGGCTGCGCGACCAGTCGAGCCCGGCGTCGTCTCGTACCCCCAGGTCGGCGCGGAGGTCCGCCTCGCCGAGCGCGACGGCGCACACCTGGGGGTGGGCGGCGGCGACCGAGTAGGCGTGCTCGACGGCGAGCGCCGACTCCAGCAGCGGGCAGAGCGGGACGCCGGGGGCCACGGCCGCGATGTGATGGACGGACGCCGCGTGCGTGATCTTGGGCAGCCGGAGTGCGGAGAGCCCCGGCAGCCCGGCCAGCGCGAGGACGTCCGTCTCGGTGTGGACCCGGACGTGGACCGGTACGGCGCTCTTTCCGGGCGGGTCGGAGAGCAGCTCGACGGTGGCCGAGCGGGCGTACTCCTTGCGCTCCGGCGCCACCGCGTCCTCCAGGTCCACGATGACCACGTCCGCCCCGGACCCCAGGGCCTTGCGCACCACCTCCGGCCGGTCCCCGGGGACGTACAGCCAGGTGAGCGGGACCGCCGCGGTCACAGGACGCCCGCCGACCGGAGCGCGGCGATCTCCGCGCCCGACAGGCCCAGACCGGTGAGGAT
This sequence comes from Streptomyces sp. NPDC001108, assembly GCF_053598535.1. Taxonomy (NCBI): domain Bacteria; kingdom Bacillati; phylum Actinomycetota; class Actinomycetes; order Kitasatosporales; family Streptomycetaceae; genus Streptomyces; species Streptomyces sp. NPDC001108. The sequence continues at coordinate 187,236 of NZ_JBSFKL010000013.1, read as the reverse complement.
CTCCTCGGTGTCCGCGCCGTGCGGCCGGCCCGCCCAGCGGATCGAGCCCGGGGTCTCGGAGAGCCGGAAGAGGACGTTCTGCATCCGCAGCGGGCCCAGCTCCGGGTCGTCGATCTCGGTCACCGAGTCCAGCGCCCGGTACTGCGGGTCCTCCATCACGTCCTGGACGTCGTGGATCGGGGCGATGGCCGCCTCCGCCTTCTCGAAGGCGGAGACCGCCTGCTCGCGGGTGTGCCGGGCGATCCAGTGGCCGACCGCCGCGTCCAGCTCGTCGGCGTGCTCGGCGCGGGTGGTGCCGGAGGCGAACCAGGGCTCGTCGATCAGTTCCGCCCGGCCGACCAGGCGCATCACCCGCTCGGCGACCGACTGGGCGGAGGCGGAGACCGCGACCCAGTGCCCGTCAGAGGTGCGGTACGTGTTGCGCGGGGCGTTGTTCCGGGAGCGGTTGCCGGTGCGCGGCTGTACGTAGCCGAGCTGGTCGTACCAGAGGGGCTGCGGGCCCAGCACGGTCAGGATCGGTTCGATGATCGCCATGTCGACGATCTGCCCCCGCCCGGTCCGCTCGCGCCCGGCGAGCGCGGCCATCACGGCGTACGCGGTGGCCAGCGCCGCGATCGAGTCGGCGAGCCCGAAGGGCGGCAGGGTGGGCGGGCCGTCCGGCTCCCCGGTGATCGCGGCGAAGCCGCTCATCGCCTCGGCGAGGGTGCCGAAGCCGGGGCGGTGGGCGTACGGGCCGAACTGGCCGAAGCCGGTGACCCGGACGAGCACCAGCCGGGGGTTGGCCGCGTGCAGCTCGTCCCAGCCCAGACCCCAGCGCTCCAGCGTGCCGGGCCGGAAGTTCTCGACGACCACATCGGTCCGGGCGGCCAGCCCGAGCAGGACGTCCCGGCCGCCGGGCGTGGAGAGGTCGAGGGTCATGGTGCGTTTGTTGCGGCCCAGCAGCTTCCACCAGAGGCCGACGCCGTTCTTCGTCGGGCCGTGCCCGCGTGAGGGGTCGGGGCGGAGCGGATGCTCGACCTTGATCACCTCGGCGCCGAAGTCGCCGAGCAGGGTGGCGGAGAGGGGACCGGCGAAGAGCGTGGCGAGGTCGAGCACCCGCAGCCCGGTCAGCGGTGCCCGCGCGGGCGTGGTCACGCGGCCTCGATCTCGGTGCGGTATGGCATGGAGGCCGAGGCGCCGGGCCGCTGCACGCAGAGCGCGGCGGCGGCCGCCGCCCAGGCCAGCGCCTCCGGTACGGGGCGGTGCTCGGCGAGTGCCACGGCGAGGGTGCCGACGAAGGTGTCGCCCGCCCCGGTGGTGTCGACGGCGGTCACCTCGGGGGCGGGGAAGAGGACGGGCTCGGTGCCCCGGGCCGCGTACAGGCAGCCCTTCGCGCCCAGGGTGATGACGACGACGGGGACCCGGCCGAGGAGGTGCTCCGCGGCCGCCCAGGGGTCCGCGAAGCCGGACAGCTCGGCCGCCTCGTGCTCGTTGGGCACCAACAGGTCGACACAGTCGAGGAGTTCGTCCGGGAGTGGCTGCACCGGGGACGGGGTGAGGATGGTCCGTACGCCCTGGGCGCGGGCGGTGCGGGCGCCCTCGACCACCGCGGAGAGCGGCAGTTCCAGCTGGAGGAGGAGCAGCCCGGCGCCCGCGATGGCGGCGGTCTCGCCGGGGCCGAGCGCGGTGACGGTGGCGTTGGCCCCGGGGATCACCACGATCGCGTTGGCGCCCGTGGAGTCGACCACGATGTGCGCGGTGCCGCTGGGGCCCTCGGCGGTGTGCAGCAGATCGGTGTCGACGCCCGAATGCTCCAGGTTGTCCCGCAGCAGGCCGCCGTACGCGTCGTCGCCGACCGCGCCGATCATCAGGACGTCGCCGCCCGCGCGGGCCGCGGCCACGGCCTGGTTGGCGCCCTTGCCGCCGGGCACGGTGCGGAACTCCCGCCCGGTGACGGTCTCGCCGAGCCGGGGGGCCCGTTCGGTGTAGGCGACCAGGTCCATATTGGTGCTCCCGAGCACCGCGATGCGGGTCATGGGCACAGTGTCTCCTCGGAGGTGAGCCGGTGGGTCTGCCGGGCGAGTTCGTCGAAGCCGATGCCGTCGAATCCGGGTACGGAGGTGGCGAGCCGGTTCTTCAGCGGGGCGGTCCAGTGCTCCGGCAGCCGTTCGGGCGACCCGGCCAGCAGCCCGGCGAGCGAACCGGCGGTCGCCCCGTTCGAATCGGTGTCCCAGCCGCCCTCCACCGCACGGCAGACGGAGCGCGAGAAGTCCCCGTCGGCGTGGGTGAGGGCGGCGGCGAGCAGCGCGGCGTTGGGCAGCACATGCACCCAGTGGTACCCGCCGTACCCGGCGTGCAGCCGGTCGGCCACCGCGTCGAAGGAGCTACCGGCGTGGGCGCGGGCCGCCGCGATCCCGGCGTGGACCGCGCGCGCGAACCGTGAGCGCGGGGGCACCACCCGCAGCCCGGTGGCCAGGCAGCCGTGCACGTCGCTCGCGCCCCCGGCCGCCTCGGCGAGCGCGGCGGCGGTGAACATCGCCCCGTACACGCCGTTGCCGGTGTGGCTGAGCACGGCGTCCCGGTGGGCCTGCGCGGCGGCGGCCCCGGGGTCGCCGGGGTGGGTCCAGCCGTGCACGTCGGCCCGGATCTGGGCGCCGATCCACTCCCGGAACGGATTGCGGTACCGGGCGGTGTGCGGGGGCTCGATGCCGTCCAGCAGATTGCGGTAGGCGATCCGCTCGGCGGTGAACGTCCGGCCGGCCGGCAGTGCGTCGAGCCAGAGCCGGGCGAGGTCGTCGGTGGTGAACGACGGGCCGTGGCGCCGGAGCAGCAGCAGGGTCAGCAGCGGGTGGTTGAGATCGTCGTCCTCCGGCATGCCGTCGATGTTCTCGGCCAGCGAGCAGGGCGCGGAGCGGCGGTTGAACGGGTGGGCGGCGGCGAGGGGGGCGGGCAGCCCACGGGCGGTGAACCAGGTGGTCAGCGGCCAGTTCCCGGTGGCGCGGGCCAGTGCCCGGATGCCGTCCAGGGGCAGCTTCTCGACGGGCTTGCCGAGCAGACAGCCGGCCGCCCGGCCCAGCCAGGCGGCGTGCAGCCGCTCCGGGGACACCGGCGCGGTACCGGGGCGGGGCGCCGGCCAGTCGGGGCAGGCGGCCCGGATCGAGGCCAGGCCGGTCGGCTCGTCCTCGCCCGACGGGGATTCCAGCAGGGCGAGTTCGTCGAGCAGCCGCTCCGCGAGGACCCGCAGCCCCGGGGCCGGTACGGGGGAGGCGCCCGCGCGCTCCGGGGCCGGGGCACCGCCCGCCTCGTACCACCGGCGCGCGACGGCGCGGGCGTCCCGGCCGTCCTCGGCGGCCTGCCGCAGCTCGTGCCCGACCAGGTCCTCCGGCTGCACCCAGGTCACCCGTACGGTCATCGGGCCGCCGCCAGTGCGGCGAAGGCCGCCTCGTGGCCGCGTCGGCGGGCGGTGTCCCGGGCGAACACCTCGCGGGCGACCGCGGCCAGGTCCCGTGCGGGGGCGTGCAGATCGAGGCGGCTGGCCTCCGCGACGGTGGCGGCCCAGTCGGCGGGGACCGCCCGTCCGCCGCCGAGCGCGCCCGCCAGGGCCCCGCTCATGGTGGCGATCGAGTCGCAGTCCCGGCCGTAGTTGACCGAGCCGAGCACCGTGTGCCGGTAGTCGCCGTCGGCGACGAGCAGCATGCCGAGCGCGATGGGCAGCTCCTCGATCGAGTGCAGCCGGGAGGGTCTGCGGGCGCCGAGGGACGGGGCGCGGTAGTCGGGACCGACCGAGTCGAAGGGGGCGACGGCGGCGCGCAGCGGGGCCAGCGCGGACTCGAAGTCGTGGTGCGCGGACGCGGCTTCGCACACCGCCTCGATCGCCGACCGGGTGCCGTCCTTGGCGAGCGACAGACAGGTCTCGACGATGCCCGCGGGGGTCGCGCCCGGGGCGCAGGCGGCGGCGACGGCCGCCGCGAAGACCCCGGCCGCCTCCCGGCCGTAGCTCGACTGGTGGGCCCCGGCGACGTCCAGCGCCTCGGCGTACGCGGCCTGCGGATGGGCGGCGTTGACCAGGCCGACCGGCGCCATGTACATCGCCGCGCCGCAGTTGACGATGTTTCCGTTGCCCGCCTCGCGCGGGTCGGCGTGGCCGTAGTGCAGCCGGGCGACGATCCACTTCTCGGCGAGGAAGATCCGCTGGAGCGGCAGCGCCTCGGCCTCCAGCTCCGGGATCCAGCGGGGCCGGGAGATCAGCTCGGGGACCAGGTGGCGGGCGACCGCGTAGGCGTCGAGGTGGTCGCGCACGGTGCCGTAGACCCGTACCAGCGCATGGGTCATCAGGGTGTCGTCGGTGACGTGTCCGTCGCCCTTGTGGTACGGGGCGATGGGGCGTGCGGTGCGCCAGTTCCCGCCGTCCCAGGGGCCCACGATGCCGTCGATCCGGCCGCCGTGGCGGGCCACGATCTGCTCGGGGGAGCGGCCCTCCACCGGGCCGCCGAGCGCGTCGCCGACGGCGGCGCCGACGAGCGCGCCGGTGATCCGGTCATCGAGTGCGGGTGTCGTGGGTCCGGCCTCGGACCGTAGGGGCATCGTGGATGTCATGTCCGAATTGTCCACCCGAGGTGTCCGGTTCCCGGTCTGCCAGCAGCCCGGCGAGTTCGATGAGATCGGTCCCGGCGAGCCGGGGCAGCGCACAGCCGGCGAGGGTGCGGCAGGCCTCGCGCCAGCCGCCCGGGACGGCCCCGATCCCGCCGAGCGCCCCGGTCAGTGCACCGGCCAGGGCGGGCGCGGAGTCGGCGACCCGGGACAGGCAGGCCGCCGCGGGCACGGCCTGGGTGATCCGGCCCCGGGCCGCGGTGGCGAGGGCGAGGGCGACCGGGACGGTCTCGGCGGCGGCGATCCCGTAGCTGTAGACGTGGTCGACGATCTGGTGCTCCAGTACGGGGACGAGGGCGAAGGCACCGGCCGCCTCACCGACGAAGTCGCGGGCGATCCGGACGGCGTGGGCGGCGTTGCGGGCGATCTCGGTGCCCTCGGGGAGCTGGGCCAGCGCGGCGTTGACCGACGTGTCGACATCGGCGCCGCCGAGCGCGCAGGCGAGGGCCGCCGCCGTCGCGCGGGCGCCGTGCACCCCGTCGCCGTCCTGGGTGTAGCGCGCGTCGAACTCGGCGAGGTCGGCGGCGGCTTCGGGGTCGCCCGGGTGGGCTACGGCGAGCACGGCGGCCCGTACGCAGGCCGCGTCGTCGAAGTAGTGCGGGTTGTCGTGGCCGGTGGCGGGCGGGCGCAGCCCGGCGGCGAGGTTGCCCAGCCCGGCCCGTACCGAGATCCGGGCGCGCAGCGGGAGCACCGCGGACTCGACCTCGGGGGCGCGGGCGGCGGCCGCCGCGACCTCGGCGGCCAGCGCGTTCCAGGCCACGTCGACGGCGGCCCGCAGCCGCTCGCCGGGGGAGAGGCCGTGCAGCGGCGCGGCCGCCGAGGCGAGGAGGGTACCGGCGGCGAAGGCCGCCCATTCGGCGTCGTCGGACGGGCCCAGCCGCAGGGGCTCGGGCGGCTGGTTGAGGGCGATCGGGACGGGCAGCGTGGTGGTGGCGTTCTGCTCGGCGAAGGTGTCGAGCTCCCGGGTGAGCCGCCGGGTCCACTCCGGCATCCGGGCCGCCCGGTGCCGCGCGGCGGGCCAGCCCGCCGCGTCCCCGGAGGCGAGCCCGAGCAGCAGCCCCTCGATCCGCGGGCGGAGCCCGGCGACGGGCCGGTGGCGCGGCCCGGCGGCGGGGGAGGGCGTGGCGGCGGAAGGGGCGGAGGAGGCGGAGTCGGAGAGGACGGAGTCGTGGCGCGCGCTGTCGGTATCGGCCCGCACGCCGGTGCTCGCGCGGGTCTGCGCGTCGGTCCGTACGCCGGTGCTCGCGCCGGTCCGTACCTCCGCAGCCGCGTCGGTGGCCGCGCCGCTCCGTACGTCCGGCCGTACGGTGGACCGTTCGTCGGCCTGCGTATCCGGTCGTACTACGGTGGTCGGGACGTCGGTCCGTGTGTCCGGTCGTGCGGTGGTTCGGGCCAGGGGATCGCCGCTCGGGGGCGCGTCCGCGGCCGGTTCCTCGTCGGGCTCGTCCGGGGTGAGCAACTCCGCGATGTCCAGGACGTGATGGCCGCGCATGGTCGGCAGGCAACTGCCCCGGACCGGGCCGATCGCCGCCCCCCAGTGCGGCGGGATCGCCGCCATCCCGTGCAGGGCACCGGCCAGGGCGCCCGCCACCGCGGCCGTGGTGTCCGCGTCCCGGCCCATGTTGACCGCCGTCAGCACCGCCGCCCGGAAGTCGCCGCGCGCCGCCGCGAAGGCGCCGAAGGCCAGCCCCACCGCCTCGGGCGCCAGATCCGTCCACGGGTACCCGCCGATCACCACCGCGGACCGCACCGCGCGCTCCATGGTGAGCCGGTCGGGGTAGGAGCGCTGCGCCGCCGCCACCGCGCGCCGCAGCGAACGCGCCGTCCAGGAGTCCATCGGTACGACCGACAGGGCGGCGGCGATCACCGAGGCGACCCCGGCGCCCACCATCGCCGCGGCGACCCCGGCCGCCACCGCCCGGCCGCCGTAGATGCCCTCCCCCTCGTGGCTGACCCGCCCGTCCACCGCGACCAGCCGGGCCGCCTCGTCCGGGCGGCCCGCCGCGAACACCCCGAACGGGGCCGCCCGCATCGCCAGCCCGTCGCTCCAGGCGTGCCGGTGCTGGGCGGAGATCGGGGCGGCCAGCCCCCGGCGCAGATTCTCCAGCGTGCCCCGCTCGCTGAACCCGGCGCCGCGGAACTGTCCTTCGTCCAGATCGGCGATCCACCGGTGCCAGGCCCGCTCCACATGCGTGACGGTCAGCGCGGAACCGTGCCGGGCGAGCAGCAGCCCGGAGAAGATCGTGTACTCCGTGTCGTCCGTACCGGCGGGGTCGTCGCTCACGAAGCCCTCGATCCGGCCCCAGCGGCGACGGATCTCTGAGGGCCGCATGTTCTCCGCCGGCGCCCCCAGCGCGTCCCCGACCGCGAGGCCGAGCAGACAGCCGCGCGCCCGGTCGCCGGGGTCCGTCCGGGGTGTGCGGCCCGCGCTCGGCTCCGTCGGACCCCCTGTGATCAACTCCATCGCGTCGACCCCTTCGCTCGCGCCGAGCCAGTTCTCCGGCCTCCCCGCATCTGTGCCACGCGGAGCCCCGACAGAGGCCGCGGGCCACGAGAAAAGAGCCAGTCGGATGAGCCGTCAGAAGAGCTGAGGAAAGGCTTACTTACCTGGTCAGGGGTGGTGGTAAGTACGGCCTGCCTTGCTGGCGGGAGTCGTGTTTCGTGCGTACTTTCGGTGATGTCGAGCAGGGGTGGGGCGAGTGGAACCCGCTTCCGGAGAAGGGGAGATCCGTGGCCATCATCGAGAACGACGCCGTACTGCACGAGGCGCACCGCGACAACCACACCCACCGGGACGTCAACGGCGGCTGGCTGCGCCCCGCCGTGTTCGGGGCCATGGACGGCCTGGTCTCCAACCTCGCGCTGATGACCGGTGTCGCGGGCGGCGCGGTCTCCCAGCAGACCATCGTGATCACCGGCCTGGCGGGCCTGGCGGCCGGAGCGTTCTCCATGGCGGCCGGCGAGTACACCTCCGTGGCCTCTCAGCGGGAGCTGGTCGAGGCCGAACTCGCCGTGGAGCGGCGGGAGTTGCGCAAGCACCCGGTGGACGAGGAGCGGGAGCTCGCCGAGCTGTACGTGTCCCGGGGCGTCGAACCGGAGCTGGCCCGCGAGGTGGCGCGGCAGCTGTCGCGCGACCCGGAGCAGGCCCTGGAGATACACGCCCGCGAGGAGCTGGGCATCGACCCGGGCGATCTGCCCTCGCCACTGGTGGCCGCGGTGTCGTCGTTCGGCGCGTTCGCGCTGGGGGCGCTGCTGCCCGTGCTGCCGTACCTGCTCGGTGCGAGCGCGCTGTGGCCGGCCGTGCTGCTGGCGCTGGTCGGGCTGTTCACCTGCGGTGCGGTGGTGGCCAGGGTGACGGCCCGTGGCTGGCTGTTCAGCGGGCTGCGCCAGCTGCTGCTGGGCGGCGCCGCTGCGGCCGTGACCTACGGCCTGGGCATGCTGTTCGGCGTGGCCGTCGGAGGCTGAGGCCCGACGGCGGGGACGGACGGGCGGGCGTATCCGGGACCGGATGCGCCCGCCGTCGCATGTCCGGCCCGGGGTGGCGCCCGGCTGTCGTACGTCCGCCGTCGCGTGTCCGGGCCCGGGGCGCGCCCAGGCCGTCGCGTGTCCGCCGTCGATGTCCGGGCCCGGAGTGCGGCCGCCCGCCGTGCGCTCGCCCGCCTGCGCCCGCCGTCGATGTCCGGGCCCGGAGTGCGGCCGCCCGCCGTGCGCTCGCCCGCCTGCGCCCGCCGTCGTATGTCCCGGCTGTCACCCGTCTGCCCCGTTGTGCGTGCGCCGGTCGTGTGACGTACGTCTTCTTTCCCGCCTCTGGGCGGGGCGGCCCCTGCCCGCGTAAAATGAGTCGCCATGCAGGACTACGTATAAGTAGTCATTACCCGGCGGTTTCGTTTTCCTCGCCACCGGGCAAGAGCTGTAGACACCGCGGGCAACGACGCCTGCTCTCTGCGGCCCCAGGGCGCCGATCCTCCCTTTGCGACAACCCCTTCACCGGCTCATCCGGTGTCCGCATAGTGGAACGGGCTATCCGCTTTTTGAGAAGCGCCTCATCATGTATACCTGCATCACATTTCGCAGAGGGCCAACGTCGTCCCTCGGCATCGCACATGCCACGACGACGACGGGAGAGCCGATGCGTATCGACGCCTGGTCGCCCATGGACGGTCGCCCCGCCCAGCAGGGGATGTACGACCCCCGCAACGAGCACGACGCCTGCGGCGTCGGGTTCGTGGCCACTCTGACCGGTGTGGCCAGCCACGAGCTGGTCGAGCAGGCGCTGACCGTGCTCCGCAACCTCGAACACCGCGGTGCCACCGGATCGGAGCCCGATTCCGGCGACGGCGCCGGCATCCTCCTCCAGGTCCCGGACGCCTTCCTGCGCGCGGAGACCGCCTTCGACCTCCCCGAGGCCGGCGCCTACGCCGCCGGAATCGCCTTCCTGCCCGCCGACGACTCCACCGGGGCCGTCCGCGCACTGGAGAAGATCGCCGCCGAGGAGGGCCTCAAGGTCCTCGGCTGGCGCCAGGTCCCGGTCACCCCCGACCTCCTCGGCAAGGGCGCCCGCGCCACCATGCCCGAGTTCCGCCAGCTCTTCGTCGCGGACGGCACGAGCAGCGGCATCGCCCTGGACCGCCGGGCCTTCGTCCTGCGCAAGCGCGCCGAGCGGGAGGCCGGGGTCTACTTCCCGTCGCTCTCCGCCCGCACGATCGTCTACAAGGGCATGCTCACCACCGGGCAGCTGGAGCCGTTCTTCCCGGACCTCTCCGACCCCCGCCTGGCCACCGCCGTCGCCCTGGTCCACTCCCGGTTCTCCACCAACACCTTCCCGAGCTGGCCGCTCGCCCACCCGTACCGCTTCGTCGCCCACAACGGCGAGATCAACACGGTCAAGGGCAACCGCAACTGGATGAAGGCCCGCGAGTCCCAGCTCGCCACCGACCTGTTCGGCCCCGCCGACGGCGGACACGGCGACGCGTCACGGCTCGACCGGATCTTCCCCATCTGCACCCCCGACGCCTCCGACTCCGCCTCCTTCGACGAGGTGCTGGAACTGCTCCACCTCGGCGGCCGCTCACTGCCCCACTCGGTGCTGATGATGGTGCCCGAGGCGTGGGAGAGCCCCGAGGCGAAGAACGCCATGGACCCGGCCCGGCGCGCCTTCTACCAGTACCACTCCGCGATGATGGAGCCCTGGGACGGCCCCGCCTGCGTCACCTTCACCGACGGCGTCCAGGTCGGCGCGGTCCTCGACCGCAACGGGCTGCGCCCCGGCCGCTACTGGGTCACCGACGACGGGCTCGTGGTGCTCTCCTCCGAGGTCGGCGTCCTGGACATCGACCCCGCGAAGGTCGTCCGCAAGGGCCGCCTCCAGCCCGGCAGGATGTTCCTCGTCGACACGGCCGAGGGCCGCATCATCGAGGACGACGAGATCAAGGCGTCCCTCGCCGCCGAGCAGCCGTACGCGCAGTGGCTGGAAGCCGGCGAGATAGAGCTGGAGGACCTCCCCGAGCGGGAGCACATCGTGCACACGCACGCCTCCGTCACCCGCCGCCAGCAGACCTTCGGCTACACCGAGGAGGAGCTGCGCGTCATCCTCGCACCGATGGCCCGCACCGCCGGTGAACCGCTCGGCTCCATGGGCACGGACTCGCCGATCGCCGCGCTGTCCGAGCGCCCCCGCCTCCTCTTCGACTACTTCACCCAGCTCTTCGCGCAGGTCACCAACCCGCCGCTGGACGCCATCCGCGAGGAACTCGTCACCTCGCTGCGCTCAACGCTCGGCCCGCAGGGCAACCTGCTGGAGCCGACCGCCGCGTCCTGCCGCGCCGTCACGCTGCCGTTCCCGGTGATCGACAACGACGAGCTCGCCAAGCTGATACACATCAACGCCGACGGCGACATGCCGGGCATGAAGGCCGCCACCCTCGCCGGCCTCTACCGGGTCGGCGGCGGCGGCGAGGCCCTCGCCGCGCGGATCGAGGAGATCCGCGCCGAGGTCGACACCGCCATCGAGGACGGCGCCCGCCTGATCGTCCTCTCCGACCGGCACTCCGACGCCGAGCACGCCCCGATCCCCTCGCTGCTGCTCACCTCCGCCGTCCACCACCACCTCATCCGCACCAAGCAGCGCAGCCAGGTGGGCCTGCTGGTCGAGGCCGGGGACGTCCGCGAGGTCCACCACGTCGCGCTCCTCATCGGCTACGGCGCCGCCGCGGTCAACCCGTACCTCGCGATGGAGTCGGTCGAGGACCTGGTCCGCGCCGGTACGTTCATCGAGGGCATCGAGCCCGAGGCGGCCATCCGGAACCTGATCCACGCGCTCGGCAAGGGCGTTCTGAAGGTCATGTCCAAGATGGGCATCTCGACCGTCGCCTCCTACCGCGGCGCCCAGGTCTTCGAGGCCGTCGGCCTGGACGAGGAATTCGTCGCGAAGTACTTCCACGGCACCGCGACCAAGATCGGCGGCGCCGGTCTCGGCGTCGTCGCCCAGGAGGTCGCCGCCCGGCACGCCAAGGCGTACCCGCCCTCCGGGATCTCCGCCTCGCACCGCGCGCTGGAGATCGGCGGCGAGTACCAGTGGCGCCGCGAGGGCGAACCGCACCTCTTCGACCCGGAGACGGTCTTCCGCCTCCAGCACGCCACCCGCACCCGGCGCTACGACATCTTCAAGAAGTACACCGACCGGGTGAACGAGCAGTCCGAGCGCCTCATGACGCTCCGCGGCCTCTTCGGCTTCACCCAGGACCGCACCCCGGTCCCCGTCGACGAGGTCGAGCCCGTCTCCGAGATCGTCAAGCGCTTCTCCACCGGCGCCATGTCGTACGGCTCGATCTCCCGTGAGGCGCACGAGACCCTCGCCATCGCCATGAACCGGCTGGGCGCCAAGTCCAACACCGGCGAGGGCGGCGAGGACGCCGACCGGCTGTACGACCCCGAGCGACGCTCGGCCATCAAGCAGGTCGCCTCCGGCCGCTTCGGGGTGACCAGCGAATACCTGGTCAACGCCGACGACATCCAGATCAAGATGGCGCAGGGCGCCAAGCCCGGCGAGGGCGGCCAGCTGCCCGGCCACAAGGTCTACCCCTGGGTCGCGAAGACCCGGCACTCCACCCCCGGCGTCGGCCTGATCTCGCCGCCGCCGCACCACGACATCTACTCCATCGAGGATCTCGCCCAGCTGATCCACGACCTCAAGAACGCCAACCCGGCCGCCCGCATCCACGTGAAGCTGGTCTCCGAGGTCGGCGTCGGCACCGTCGCCGCCGGCGTCTCCAAGGCCCACGCCGACGTCGTGCTGATCTCCGGCCACGACGGCGGCACCGGAGCCTCCCCGCTGACCTCGCTGAAGCACGCGGGCGGCCCCTGGGAACTGGGCCTGGCCGAGACCCAGCAGACCCTGCTGCTCAACGGCCTGCGCGACCGGATCGTCGTCCAGACCGACGGCCAGCTCAAGACCGGCCGCGACGTCGTCGTCGCCGCCCTGCTGGGCGCCGAGGAGTTCGGTTTCGCGACCGCGCCGCTCGTCGTCTCCGGCTGCGTCATGATGCGCGTCTGCCACCTGGACACCTGCCCGGTCGGCATCGCCACCCAGAACCCCGTCCTGCGCGACCGGTTCTCCGGCAAGGCCGAGTACGTCGTGAACTTCTTCGAGTTCATCGCCCAGGAGGTCCGCGAGATCCTCGCCGGGCTCGGCTTCCGCTCGATCGAGGAGGCCGTCGGCCACGCCGAACTCCTCGACACCGACCGGGCCGTCACCCACTGGAAGGCCCAGGGCCTCGACCTGGCCCCGCTCTTCCACGTCCCCGAACTCCCCGAGGGCGCCGCCCGCCACCGGCTCGTCGAACAGGACCACGGCCTGGACAAGGCCCTCGACAACGAGCTGATCCGGCTCGCCGCCGACGCCCTGGACGCACCGGACGCCGGGAGCGCCCAGCCGGTCCGGGCCCAGCTCGCGATCCGCAACATCAACCGCACCGTCGGTACCATGCTCGGCCACGAGGTGACGAAGCGGTTCGGCGGCGCCGGACTGCCCGAGGACACCATCGACATCACCTTCACCGGCTCCGCCGGCCAGTCCTTCGGCGCCTTCGTCCCCAGCGGCGTCACCCTGCGCCTGGAGGGCGACGCCAACGACTACGTCGGCAAGGGCCTCTCCGGCGGCCGGATCGTCGTCCGCCCGGACCGCGGCGCCGACCACCTCGCCGAGTACTCCACCATCGCGGGGAACACCATCGCCTACGGCGCCACCGGCGGCGAACTCTTCCTGCGCGGCCGTACCGGCGAACGGTTCTGCGTCCGCAACTCCGGCGCCACCGTCGTCTCCGAGGGCGTGGGCGACCACGGCTGCGAGTACATGACCGGCGGCCACGCCGTCGTCCTCGGCGAGACCGGACGCAACTTCGCGGCCGGCATGTCCGGCGGCGTCGCGTACGTCGTCAACCTCAACCGCGACCACGTCAACCCCGGGAACCTCGGCGCGATCGAGGAGCTCTCCGCCACCGACCGGCAGTGGCTGCACGACGTCGTGCGCCGCCACCACGAGGAGACCGGCTCCACCGTCGCCGAGAAGCTGCTCGCCGACTGGGACAGCGCCGCGACCCGGTTCAGCAAGATCATCCCGTCCACGTACAAGGCAGTGCTCGCCGCCAAGGACGCCGCTGAGCTCGCCGGTCTCTCCGAACAGGAGACCACCGAGAAGATGATGGAGGCGGCGACCCATGGCTGACCCCAAGGGCTTCCTGACCACCGGACGCGAGGTCGCCGAGACCCGCCCCGTGGCCGAGCGCGTCAAGGACTGGAACGAGGTCTACGTCCCCGGCTCGCTGCTCCCGATCATCAGCAAGCAGGCCGGCCGCTGCATGGACTGCGGCATCCCGTTCTGCCACAACGGCTGCCCGCTCGGAAACCTGATCCCCGAGTGGAACGACTACGCCTACCGCGAGGACTGGGCGGCGGCGTCCGAGCGGCTGCACGCCACGAACAACTTCCCCGAGTTCACCGGCCGGCTCTGCCCCGCCCCGTGCGAGTCGGCGTGCGTGCTCGGCATCAACCAGCCGGCCGTCACCATCAAGAACGTCGAGGTCTCCATCATCGACAAGGCGTGGGACAGCGGCGACGTCACCCCGCGCCCGCCCGAGCGGCTCTCCGGCAAGACCGTCGCCGTCATCGGCTCGGGCCCGGCCGGTCTCGCCGCCGCCCAGCAGCTGACCCGGGCCGGCCACACCGTCGCCGTCTACGAGCGCGCGGACCGCATCGGGGGCCTCCTGCGGTACGGCATCCCCGCGTTCAAGATGGAGAAGTCGCACATCAACCGCCGCATCGAGCAGATGCGCGCGGAGGGCACCAAGTTCCGCACCGAGACGGAGATCGGCCGCGACATCGACGCCGCCAAGCTCCGCCGCCGCTACGACGCGGTGGTCGTCGCCGCGGGCGCCACGGTCTCGCGCGACCTGCCCGTCCCGGGCCGCGAGCTCAACGGCGTGCACTTCGCGATGGAGTACCTGCCGCTCGCCAACAAGGTGCAGGAGGGCGATCTGACGGTCGCCCCGATCACCGCCGAGGGCAAGCACGTCGTGGTCATCGGCGGCGGCGACACCGGGGCCGACTGCGTCGGCACCGCCCACCGCCAGGGCGCCCTGTCCGTCACCCAGCTGGAGATCATGCCGAGGCCGGGCGAGGAGCGGAACGCGGGCCAGCCCTGGCCGACCTTCCCGATGCTCTACAAGGTCACCTCCGCGCACGAGGAGGGCGGCGAGCGCGTCTACTCCGTCTCGACCACCCGCTTCGAGGGCGACGAGAACGGCGACGTCCAGGCCCTCCATCTGATCGAGGTGGAGTTCAAGGACGGCAGGCTGGAGCAGAAGCCCGGCACCGAGCGGCGCATCCCGGCCCAGCTGGTCACGCTCGCCATGGGCTTCACCGGAACCGACCAGGCCAACGGCCTGGTGCAGCAGTTCGGCCTGGAGCTCGACGAACGCGGCAACGTCGCCCGGGACGCGGACTTCGCCACCAACGTCGACGGGGTCTTCGTCGCCGGTGACGCCGGACGCGGCCAGTCCCTCATCGTCTGGGCCATCGCCGAGGGCCGCTCCGCGGCACGCGGCGTGGACCGCTACCTGACCGGGGCCAGCTCCCTGCCGGCCCCGATCCGCCCGACCGACCGCGCCCTGACGGTCTGATCGCGGCCTGCCGAGACGTCCCGTACAACGGCGTACGGAACTGACCGCGGCGCCTGCCCGTCCCCGACCGGACGATTCGGCAGGCGCCGCGGTGCGTTCCGGGCCCGCCGGGTCGCCGTCGACCGGAAGGCCACCCGGCAGGCTCTCAGCCCGCCAGCGCGGAGTTCTTGAGCACCACCAGCAGCACCAGCACCGCGAGCAGCACCACGCACGCGGCGGCCTGGAACGCGGTACGCCGGTTCGCCGGGGCGTAGGCGTACGCGAGCGTCACGATGCCGCCGGTCAGCAGCCCGCCCAGATGGCCCTGCCAGGAGGCGAACCCCGCCGAGATCACCATCCAGAGCAGGAACATCGCCATGAACCGGTTGACCGGCGCCATGTCCCGGCCCAGCCGCAGATGGATGACGTAGAAGGCCGCGCCGAGGCCGAAGATCGCGCCCGAGGCGCCCACCGTCAGGTCGGACGGCGCGATCAGATGGACCAGCACCGAACCGCCCAGCGCGGACAGCAGATACAGCGCCAGGTAGCGGGCCCGGCCCAGCTGCTGCTCGACGACCCGGCCCAGGTTCCACAGCGCGTACATGTTGAAGACGATGTGCAGGATCCCGAACGGCAGCGCCCCCAGGGTCGCCCCGGTCGGCGGCAGGTGCAGGAAGGCCCCGGTCAGCAGCCGGTACCACTCGCCGTCGACCACCCCGATCGCGTCGAAGCCGGGGATGGTGCCGGCCCCGGGCTGGTAGACGTAGTACCCCTTGTCCGGGCCCACCAGCCCGGCCCCCAGCATCGCGAACCGGTCGAGGATCCCCGGTCGGACCACCTCGCCCAGGTAGGCGGCGATGTTCAGCCCCATCAGGACGTACGTGACGATCGGCACCGCGGACCGGGGAACCGCGCCCCCGAAGACGGTGCGCGGCTGCCGGACCGACCGCTGGCCCTCCTTCACGCACTCCACGCACTGGTGGCCGACGGCCGCCTCCCGCATGCAGTCGGGGCATATGAAGCGCTCGCAGCGCACGCAGCTGACATAGGTCTCGTACGACGGATGGCGGTAACAGGTGGTGGCTGCGGCCTCCACGACGGGCTCCTTCGGTAGGGCGGGCACGAACGGCCGGTGGGGCGGCGGCGGATCAGGACGCGGCGGATCGGGGCGCGGCGATCAAGATAGCGAACGCCGTACGGAGGGCCGGAAGGCCGGGGGCGCGGGAACGGGCGGAGAATGGCCGGGTGCCTACCAAGAAGAAGCCCCGGGCTACCCCCTCACCCGAACGGCGGAGCGAACTGCTCGCCACCGCGGCCGAGGTCTTCGCCGCGCAGGGATACAACGCCACCACCGTCCGCAAGATCGCGGACGCGGCCGGGATGCTCGCGGGCAGCCTCTACTACCACTTCGATTCCAAGGAATCGATGATCGACGAGATCCTCTCGACCTTCCTCGACGAGCTCTGGGAGGGGTACGACGCGGTGCTCGACGCCGGGCTGCCGCCCAGGGCGACCATCGAGGCACTGGTCACCGAGTCCTTCCGGGAGATCGACCGGCACCGGGCCGCCGTCGCCATCTACCAGAAGGAGGCCCGGCACCTCGCCGCCCAGCCGCGCTTCGGCTACCTCGTGGAGTCCCAGCGGAGATTCGAGAAGGCCTGGCTCGGCACGCTGGAGCGCGGCGTCGCCGACCGCAGCTTCCGCGCCGACCTCGACATCCGGCTCACCTACCGCTTCGTCCGCGACACCGTCTGGGTCGCGGCCTCCTGGTACCGGCCGGGCGGGCTGCACAGCCCCGAGGAGATCGCCCGCCAGTACCTCTCGATGGTCCTGGACGGCATCGCCCTGGATTCCGCCCCGCCGGAAGACTGACCCGGCGGCCCGCCCGGCGCGTCCCCGTCACGGTTCGCCGGAACGTGCTACGGTGGGGGCGTTGCAGTTTTGGTACCCATGAACTTTTGGTGCGCCTGACGGGAATGCTTCGTCAGGCGCATTATTGTTTTCCGGCTTTCTCCGGATGGGGCTCAATGCGGCGACTCGGAATTCGTAAAGTGCGGAATTCCGGCACTGCACCTCGTAAGGAGAACAATATGGCCACCGGAACCGTGAAGTGGTTCAACTCTGAAAAGGGCTACGGCTTCATCGAGCAGGACGGCGGCGGCGCCGACGTCTTCGCCCACTACTCCAACATCGCGACCCAGGGCTTCCGCGAGCTCGTCGAGGGTCAGAAGGTCAGCTTCGACGTCACGCAGGGCCAGAAGGGCCCGCAGGCGGAGAACATCGTCCCGGCCTGATCAGCCGCCGGACGCGTACCTCGCAGCCGGGGCCCGCACCACGAAGGTGCGGGTCCCGGCTTGTGCTGTCCCGGGGCCCCTACCGGGCCTGACCGCCGGTACCGGCACCCCCAGCAGTCCCACGCAGTTCCGAGGAAATCCACCGGACACCCCGGAACTCCTCAGGAATCCCCCAGGAGGGCAATTCCGTATGACCCGCTCCGAACGCCCGGACCGGCCCGCCCGCACCCGCTCGCCGAGGGGGCGCGGCACGGCCCCGGACAGGGCACCCGCCAAGGGTTCCGGCAAGGGATCCGGCAAGGCGTCGTCCCGTCGCAGGGCCACACCGTCGCAGGGCGAGTTCGCCCTTCCGGAGACCGTGACCCCCGCCCTGCCCGCCGTGGAGGCGTTCGCCGAGCTGGACATGGACGAAGCCCTGCTGAAGACCCTCGCCGCGCAGGGCGTCACCGAGCCGTTCCCGATCCAGGGCGCCACCCTGCCGAACTCGCTGGCCGGCCGGGACATCCTCGGCCGGGGCCGCACCGGCTCCGGCAAGACCCTCGCCTTCGGCCTCGCGCTGCTGGCCCGCACCGCCGGGCGGCGCGCCGAGCCCAAGGCCCCGCTGGCGCTCGTCCTCGTCCCCACCCGTGAGCTGGCCCAGCAGGTCACCGACGCGCTGACGCCGTACGCGGCCGCCCTGCGGCTGCGGCTGACCACGGTCGTCGGCGGCATGTCGATCACCCGGCAGTCCGCCGCGCTGCGCCGGGGCGCCGAGGTGCTCGTCGCCACGCCCGGCCGGCTGAAGGACCTCATCGAGCGGGGCGACTGCGAGCTGGACCGGGTCGCGATCACCGTTCTCGACGAGGCCGACCAGATGGCCGACATGGGCTTCATGCCGCAGGTCGTCGGGTTGCTGAAGCAGGTCGAGCCGGGCGGTCAGCGGATGCTGTTCTCGGCCACGCTCGACAAGAACATCGACCGGCTGGTCACGATGTTCCTGACCGACCCGGTCGTGCACTCCGTGGACCCGTCCGCCGGTGCGGTCACCACCATGGAGCACCATGTGCTGCACGTGGCCGACGCGACCGACAAGAAGGCCGTGGCCGTCCGGATCGCCGCCCGGGACGGCCGGGTGATCATGTTCGTGGACACCAAGCGCGGTGCCGACCGGTTCGCCAAGCGGCTGCTGGCCAGCGGCGTACGGGCCGCGGCGCTGCACGGCGGGCGGTCCCAGCCGCAGCGCAACCGGACCCTGGACCAGTTCAAGAACGGCCAGGTCACCGCGTTGGTGGCGACGAACGTGGCGGCCCGCGGCATCCACGTCGACGATCTCGACCTGGTCGTGAACGTGGACCCGCCGACCGACCACAAGGACTATCTGCACCGGGGCGGGCGCACCGCCCGCGCGGGGGAGTCCGGCAGTGTCGTCACGCTGGTGCTGCCCGAGGAGAAGCGGGACATGGCCCGGCTGATGTCGGACGCGGGCATCGCCCCGCGGACCACCCGGGTCAGCTCCGGCGACGAGGAGCTCGTCCGGATCACCGGCGCCCGCGAGCCGTCCGGCGTCGCGGTCGTCGTCGAGGTCCCGCAGCCGACCCCGCCCAAGCAGCGCACCCGCTCCGGCGGCGGACGCGGCCGGCGCGGCGGCGCGGGACAGGGGAGCGGCGAGGCCCGCGGCACCGGCGGCGCGACCCGTACGAACGGCACCGGCGGCGCGGCCCGTACGAACGGCTCGGGCGGGGCTTCCCGTACGGCGGGCGCGGGCGGCGGCCGCGGAGCCGGTTCCGGTGGCGGCCGTCCCGCGGGTTCCGGCGGCGGCCGGGGCCGGGGCGGGGCACGCCCGCAGGGCGCCGGGCGCTCCGGCCAGGGGCGCGGCGGCAGGGCCGCTTAGCGACAAGGGCCCCGGGGACGGTCCTACGTGTCGCAGTCCAGGACCGTCCCGCACAGCCCGCACCGGGCCCGGACCCGGCCGCGCGCCGGGAGCCGGAGGCGCTGGTGGCAGACCGGGCAGCCGAAGGAGACCCGCAGCGCGTCCGGCGCCCCCTCGAAGGTGTACGGGGCGTCCGGCGCCCCGGGCGTGCCCGCCCGCTCCCGGGCCTGGCGCCGGGCCCGCGCGTAGCGGCGGCGGTCCGGTCCGCCCGCCGCCGCGAGCGGGGGGCTGCGGAGGTCCCGCAGCGCCCGGTCCCGCCCGGCGCGGAACGCGTCGTACGCCTGCGGGCTGGTGAACCACGGCGACGGGTCCTCGTCGAAGGCCGACGCCCGCTGGGCGAGGACGTAGCCGAACTCCTCCGGGGTGAGGTAGCCGAGCTTCTGGCTCGAGACCGCGTCCTCGCGGAAGGCATCGAGCAGCAGCCAGCCGGCGCCCAGGTAGGCGGCCACGGTGTCGGTGAGGATCTCGTTGTCCCGGGTGCCGGGGAACGCCAGGCCGAGCCGGTGCAGCAGCACATGGGTGATCTCGTGGGAGAGCGCGGCGCCGATGTCCCCGCGATGGGTGCGGAACCGGTCGTTGAGTTCGACGAAGTACTCCGGCCCGGCGGCCAGTTCGACCTCGGCGGCATGCTCCATCGTGCGGAACGAGACGATCATCCGGGCGTCCGGAAGCCGGAGGTGCCGGGCGACCGACCGGGCCACCCGCTGGGTGCCGAGGTGGAGGTTCTCCCCGGCGAGGAGGGTGGTCCCGGCGGCGGTGAGGCTCGTGGCGTAGGAGCGGACGCCGTCGTACGAGAGCCGCCGATAGAGCGCGGTGATCGCGGACCGGACCGTCGCGAGATGCGGGAATCCATGGACCACCGGGCTGCGGATGGTCCGGTGGCTGCCGTCCGTCATGTCCCCCCGTTCCCGAGGATCGGCCGGTCGTACCGGCCGGATTCCACTGTAGCGGCAGGGGTGCGGGCGATCTTGGCCGGAAAGTGATCCTTGTGGGGTTCATGATCATTTCCTGATAATCCCAAGCGTGCCTTTGTCGGGTCCATGACCAGGGTGTGGTGTCGTGCCGCACCCCCGGTCACCATCCGGCCCGGGGCACGGGCACTCCCCACAAGCACACCCCCACAAGCACCCCCCACCCGGCACACCCCCCACGAAAGAAGGCAGTTCCATGAAGCAGCTTCTGCGTGCCGTGAAGAGATGTTCCGTCATAGCCGCCGTCGTCCTCGCCGGCTTCAGCCTCCAGCCCGCCGGCGCCTCCGCCGCCCCCCAGCCGGTCGTCGGCGGAACCCGCGCCGCCCAGGGCGAGTTCCCGTTCATGGTCCGGCTCTCGATGGGCTGCGGCGGCGCCCTCTACGCCAAGGACATCGTCCTCACCGCCGCGCACTGCGTCGACGGATCGGGCAACAACACCTCCATCACCGTCACCGGAGGGGTCGTCGACCTCCAGTCCGCCAGCGCGGTCAAGGTCAAGTCCACCAAGGTCCTCCAGGCCCCCGGCTACAACGGCGCGGGCAAGGACTGGGCGCTCATCAAGCTCGCCCAGCCCATCAACCAGCCGACCCTGAAGATCGCCACCACCACCGCGTACAACAACGGCACCTTCACCGTCGCCGGCTGGGGCGCGGCCACCGAGGGCGGCGCCCAGCAGCGCTACCTGCTGAAGGCCAACGTGCCCTTCGTCTCCGACGCCGACTGCCAGGCCGCCTACGGAGGCGACCTCATCCCCGGCGACGAGATCTGCGCCGGACTCCTCTCCACCGGCGGCGTCGACACCTGCCAGGGCGACTCCGGCGGCCCCATGTTCCGCAAGGACAACGCCGGAGCCTGGATCCAGGTCGGCATCGTCAGCTGGGGCAACGGCTGCGCCCGACCCGGCTACCCCGGCGTGTACAGCGAGGTCTCGACCTTCGCCGCCAACATCGCCTCGGCGGCGGCCACGCTCTGAGTCACCCCCGAACCACCCCGGGGGCGCCCCCGAACACGGGCGCCCCCGGGCCCAGCTCCACGAACGGGGCCCCCGCCCCCTCCACCTCCAGCACCCACACCTCGTTGCCGCCCTCCCGCAGCACCGGCCCCGGCACATACAGCGTCCGCTGCGCGCCCACCGACCAGTAGCGGCCCAGACAGAAGCCGTTCACCCACACGAACCCCCGCACCCAGCCCGGCAGTTCGAGCCCCGCGTGCCCGACCCCGGCCACCCCGTCGAGCTCGAACGTCCCCCGGAACAGCCCCGTCCCGTCGGACCGGCCGACCTCCTCGAACGCCACCCGCTCCACCGCCCCCGGCTCCTCGAACGCGTCCAGCCGCAGCGCCCGCGCCCGCACCCCGTGCAGATACTGCCGCTCGTGCCGCACCCCGCCCGTGATCCCCTTGGACTCGCCGAGCCGCGGCCCGTAGTTGACCCGGCCCAGCGACTCCACCCACAGCTCGACCTCCGCGGGCCCCGCCACCGGCTCCGCCAGGACACTCTCCTCGGCCGTCAGCACCCCCGCCCGGACCCCGTCCACCCGCACCACGGCCCGGTCCCGGAGCCCCGTCACATCCAGCGCGTACGGCTGACGCGGACCCGGCACGGACACCCGGTAACGCACCAGACCCCGGTCCACGCCAAGCTCCTCGAAGGTCGGCGGCATCCCGGACGGCGCCCCCTCCTCGTCACCCAGCGCCCCCAGCACCGCATCCAGCGACGCCCACCCCGTCAGCCGCACCCGCACCGGCTCCGCCAGCCCGACCGGCTCCGGCGGCAGCTCGGGCAGCGGCCCGTCCGCGTACGGGGCGAGCACCTCACGGAACATCCGGAACTTCTCCGTGGCCCGGCCGTACTCGTCGATCGGCGCGTCGTAGTCGTACGACGTCACCGTCGGCAGGAAGTCCTGGTCCTGGAGCGGACCCGACCGGTTCGCCCCCGCCCACCCGGCGAAGTTCGTCCCCCCGTGCGCCATGTAGATGTTCACCGACGCCCCGCACTCCAGGATCTCCCGCAGCGCCTCGGTGGCCGGCCGGGGATCGCGCTCCATCGGCCCGGCACCCCAGTGCTCGAACCAGCCGCACCAGAACTCCATGCACATCAGCGGCCCCTTCGGCTGATGACGGCGCAGCACCTCGAAGGCCTCCCGCGCCCCCGAACCGAAATTCGCCGTCGCCAGCAGACCAGGCACGGAACCGCCCGTCAGCATGTGGTCCTCCGGCCCGTCCGACGTGAACAGGGGAACGGTCAGCCCCCGCTCGCGCAGCATCCCGGCCACCCGCCGCAGATAGACCCGGTCGGAGCCGAAACTCCCGTACTCGTTCTCCGCCTGCACCATGATCACCGGACCGCCGCGCCCGATCTGCCGCTGCACCACCTGCGGCAGCAGCGCCGAGAACCAGCGCTCCACCGCCCCCAGATACCCCTCGTCACGCGAGCGCACCCGCCGCCCGAACCGCCCCGTCACCCAGACCGGCAGACCACCGTTCTCCCACTCGGCACAGATGTACGGACCCGGACGGACGATCGCCCACAGCCCGGCCCGCTGCGCCGCGTCCAGGAACCGGCCGAGCGCGCCCACGTCCCGGAACCGGCCCGGCCGCGGCTCGTGCAGATTCCACGGCACATACGTCTCCACGCAGTTCAGGCCCATGGCACGGAGCATCGACAGCCGGTGGTCCCACTGCTCCTCGTGCACCCGGAAGTAGTGCAGGGCCCCCGACAGCAGCCGTACGGGCTTCCCGTCGAGCCGGAAGTGGTCGTCCCCCACGGTGAAGTCAGCCATCGTGCTCGTAACTCTCCTGTGCGCGCGGCCCCCCGTGACCCGCGCACCCGGGGCGTACGACGGCACGCACCACGGAGCGGGCGGACCCGGGAGGAATGGTGCCCCCACCCTCGCCCTCTGGCGCCCGGCCGGTCCATGGACAAAGATCACTACTGTTTGGACGCAAATGTTCAAACCCGTGCCCGACCTGGCACGGAAGTGGTCGAAGGAGGAGCGAGGGCGGCCGATGTACCACACCTGGATGCGGTTCTTCACCCCCAGCCCGCTCCACCACCGGCTGGGCCTGGTCTGCCTCGGCGTGGGGCTCCAGCACGGCACCCTGCCCACCGTCGGCCCGCGCACCCTCGACCACCACGTGGCCGTCGTCGTCCACTCCGGCAGCGGCTGGTTCACCGGGGCCGACGGCCGCCGGATCCCCGTCACCGCACCCAGCCTGATCTGGCTCACCCCCGGCACCCCGCACCACTACGGCGCCGACCCCGACACCGGCTGGGACGAGAGCTTCGTCGACTTCACCGGCCCGGCCACCGCCACCTACACCGAACTCGGCTACATCGAGCCCGACCGGCCGCTCGTCCCGCTCGCCGACACGGCCGCACCCCGCGCCGCGATCAGCCGGATCGTCCGCGCCGCCCGCCGGGGCAACCCGCTCCTGGAAGTGGAGACCGGAGCCGCCGTCCACGAACTGCTCGTCGCCCTGCGCCGGGCCCGCGCCGACGTCAGCCCGGACGGCGACCCCGTCCTGCAGGCCCTCGCCCGCGACGCCTTCCAGCCGTTGTCGGTCGCCGAGCACGCCGCCCGGCACGGCATGACCACCGCCGAACTGCGGACGGCCGTACGACGGGGCGCCGGACGCAGCCCCAAGGACTACCTCCTCGGCATCCGCCTCGGCCGCGCCAAGGAACTCCTCGCCGCCACCGACCTGCCGGTCGCCGCCGTCGCCCGCCGCGTCGGCTACGACGACCCCGCCTACTTCTCCCGACTCTTCGCCCGCCGGGTCGGCACCGCCCCCGTCCGCTTCCGTGAACAGCAGGGACACACCGTCCCCGGCGGCTGGAGCGACCGGATTCCGGACTCGGAGCACCCACCGACGATCATCCCGCCCGGCCCGGCCGTCTAAGCTCGCTGACCATGACGACCAGGGACATCGACGAGTCCGTGAACGCCGAACTGAACCGGCTGCGCGAGAGCATCGACAACATCGACGCCGCTGTGGTCCACATGCTCGCCGAGCGCTTCAAGTGCACCCAGCAGGTCGGCCACCTCAAGGCCGCCCACCACCTGCCCCCCGCCGACCCGGCCCGCGAGAGCCGGCAGATCGCCCGGCTGCGACAGCTCGCGGAGAGCGCCCACCTCGACCCGGCCTTCGCCGAGAAGCTGCTGAATTTCATCGTCGCGGAGGTCATCCGCCACCACGAACGGATCGCGGAGGAATCCGCCACCGCCACCGAACACTGAACACACCCCCTGCGACGACCGGCCGGACACCACCGGTCAACCCCGCGACGACAGCCGCCGCACACCCCCGGGCCCACCCGCCCGACACCGCCCGCGCCGCACCGACCGCACCACCCCCGCGGTCAGCAACAGCCCGAACCCCGTCGCCAGCACGACGATCGCGGCACCCGCCGACTCGTTCACATGACCGCCCTGGCCCACCGGCTCGGGCGCCCCGCCGCCGGCCCACTCCGGCAGCACCAGCAACCCCACCCCCACCAGGGCCAGGAGCACCCACCCCACGCTCTCGCGGCGCGCGGACCGCACCGCCACCAGCGCGCCCACGGCCAGCAGCACCGCACACCCCAGCGCCGGAAGCACCGTGTACCCCCACCACTCCGACAACAACGGCCGCCAGTACCACTCCGCGGCCGGCCGCGGCCCGTCGTAGTAGTACAGCGTCCGAGGCCGGGGCTCGCCCAGGAAGTCCCGCAACGTCCCCGGCACCACCCCGCCCACCAGCCCACCACCGAACACCAGCCCCGCGAACCGGCCGGGCCGACCCCCGTCGGCCCGGCCGATCCGCACCGCCACCACCGCCGCACAGCCCGCCAGCAACCCCAGGAACACCCCCTTCACCGCCCCATGACCCACCGGCGTCCAGGCACTCCACGGATAGTTCTCCAACCGCGCCGCCCGCCACATCCCGACGAGACACCACACCAGCGCCCCCGCCGCCACCCCGCACGGCACCACCCCCACCACCCGCCGCCGCCCACCCCGACACCCCGCCGCCCCGACAACCACTTCCCGACCCCCACACCTCTCCCGACCCGTCCGCCGCAGGACGGGACGCCTCCCACACCCGCACGGTTCCGGAGACCCCCGCCCCCCCCGCTCAGCCGTGGGAGAACCCGCCCCCGAGCCACCCACCGCGTACGGCAGCATGGACACATGTCCGTACTGACGCGCGACGAAGCGCAGACCCGAGCCCAGTTCCTCGACGTGCACCACTACACGATCGACCTCGACCTGACCACGGGGGAGGAGACCTTCGACTCCCGCACCGTCATCCAGTTCACCGCGGCCACCACCGGCGACACCTTCGTCGAACTCAAGCCCGCCACCCTGCGCTCGATCAGCCTCGACGGACACCCCCTCGACCCCGCCGACCTCGTCGAGAACCGCTTCCCCCTCACCCACCTCACCCCCGGCACCCACGAACTGCGCATCGACGCCGCCATGCGCTACTCCCGCACCGGCGAAGGCATGCACCGCTTCACCGACCCGGCCGACGGCGAGACCTACGCCTACACCCAACTCTTCATGGACGACGTCCAGCGCGTCTTCGCCGCCTTCGACCAGCCCGACCTCAAATCCGTCTTCACCCTCGCCGTCACCGCCCCCGAAGGCTGGACCGTCCTCGGCAACGGCATCGCCGACCACCGCGGCCAGGGCCGCTGGGAACTCGCCACCACCCCCCTCATCTCCACCTACCTCGTCGCCGTAGCCGCCGGCCCCTGGCACTCCGTCACCACCGAACACGCCGGCCTCCCCTTCGGCATCCACTGCCGCCGCTCCCTCGCCCCCCACCTCGACACCGACGCCGACGAAATCCTCGACATCACCCGGGCCTGCTTCGACCGCTTCCACGAGAAATTCGACGAGCCCTACCCCTTCGACTCCTACGACCAGGCATTCGTCCCCGAATTCAACGCCGGCGCCATGGAGAACCCCGGCCTCGTCACCTTCCGCGACGAATTCATCTACCGCTCCGCCGTCACCGACACCGAACGCCAGACCCGCGGCATGGTCATCGCCCACGAGATGGCCCACATGTGGTTCGGCGACCTCGTCACCCTCGCCTGGTGGGACGACATCTGGCTCAACGAGTCCTTCGCCGAATACATGGGCTACCAGACCCTCGCCGAAGCCACCCGCTTCACCGACACCTGGGTCGACTTCGGCGTCATCCGCAAGGGCTGGGGATACGACGCCGACCAGCGCCCCTCCACCCACCCCGTCGCCCCCGACCCCGACGCCGTCCCCGACACCGCCTCCGCACTCCTCAACTTCGACGGCATCTCCTACGCCAAGGGCGCCTCCGCCCTGCGCCAACTCGTCGCCTGGCTCGGCGAAAAGGACTTCCTCGCCGGCATCAACACCCATTTCGCCCGCCACAAGTTCGCCAACGCCACCCTCGCCGACTTCGTCGACAACCTCGCCTCCGCCACCGACCGCGACGTCCACGCCTGGGCCGACGCCTGGCTCCGCACCACCGGCGCCGACACCCTCACCTCACACGTCCAGGAGACCGACGGCACCTGGACCCTCACCGTCGACCGCGACGGCACCCGCCCCCACCGCATCGCCGTCGGCGCCTACGACCGCACCCCCGACCCCCACACCGGCGAAGACACACTCACCCTGCGCGAACGCTTCGAAATCGACGTCCCGCACACCGGTACCCCCGACCCCCGCCCCGGCCACCGCCCCACCCTCCTCGTCCTCAACGACGGCGACCTCACCTACGCCAAGATCCGCCTCGACCCCCACTCCTGGGACACCGCCCTCACCCACCTCTCCGACATCCCCGACGCCCTCACCCGCGCCGTCATCTGGAACGCCGCCCGCGACATGGTCCGCGACGGAGAACTCGCCCCCACCGCCTACCTCGAAGCCGCCCGCACCCACCTCCCGCACGAGACCGACCTCG
This sequence comes from Streptomyces sp. NPDC001108, assembly GCF_053598535.1. Classification (NCBI taxonomy): domain Bacteria; kingdom Bacillati; phylum Actinomycetota; class Actinomycetes; order Kitasatosporales; family Streptomycetaceae; genus Streptomyces; species Streptomyces sp. NPDC001108. Next base: position 160,346 of record NZ_JBSFKL010000013.1, on the reverse strand, counting down.
CCCTCGCCCAAGGCGTCCTCGCCTTCGCCGGCCTCCACATCATCCGCCAATACCTCACCCCCGAACAGCACCCCACCGGCCTCGCCACCCTCACCGACCTCTGCCGCGACCTCATCCGCCGCACCGAGGACGGACACAACCCCGGCCTCCGCCTCGTCGCCGTACGCCACCTCATCGACGCCGCCACCCAGCCCGACACCATCCAGGACTGGCTCACCAACGGCACCGTCCCCGGCGGACCCGAACTCGACCCCGAACTCCGCTGGCGCATCCTCACCCGCCTCGCCGTCCTCGGCGCCACCGACGAAGCCACCATCGCCGCCGAACTCGAACAGGACCCCAGCGCCCCCGGACAGGAAGGCGCCGCCCGCTGCCGCGCCGCCCTCCCCACCCCCGAGGCCAAGGAAGCCGCCTGGCAAGCCCTCTTCCACGACGACACCCTCTCCAACTACCTGTTCGCCGCCACCGCCCAAGGCTTCTGGCAACCCGAACAGACCGACCTCGTACGCCCCTACATCACCCGCTTCTACCCCGACGCCACCGCACTCGCCACCCGCCGCGGCAACGCCATCGCCGAAGCCGCCGGAACCCACGCCTTCCCCGTCCCCCTCGTCGAAACCGACCACCTCCACCTCGGCCAACAGACCCTGAACAACAACGACCTCACCCCCGCCCTCCGCCGCAAACTCACCGACCGCATCGACGACCTGCGCCGCGCCCTCGCCGTACGCGAAGCACACTGACCCACCCCGCACCACCCGTGCCCGGCGCCCCCACCACAAGGCGCCGGGCACAGCCATATCCCCTCCGCCCCAATAGCACCAAAACCACCCCCACACCCCCCAAACCCACCACCATCACCCTTTCGAGTTCAGAAACCCCGGCTCCACCCCCACACACCCACGAAACCCGGGCAAGCTGACACGTCGTCCCATGCCCCCACACCCCAAGGACCCCCACACCCATGCCCACCCCACCCCCCCTCGCCGGAACAACCACCGGACCCACAGCACTGCGCCCCCTCCTCGACACCGTCCTCACCGCCCTCCACGACGGAGCCCGCCGCCGCGACGGCCCCCTCCCCACCGGCGGCCCCCACACCGTCACCACCCACACCCGCACCGCCACCCACCCCCTCCTCCCCGAACACGGCACCGGCCCCCACCACGCCCTCCGCACCCTCGTCACCGCCCTCACCGAAGGCGCCGCCGACCCCGCCGAACCCCTCTGCACCGCCCACCTCCACACCCCACCCCTCGCCCTCGCCACCGCCGCCGACCTCGCCGCCTCCGCCCTCAACCCCTCCATGGACTCCTGGGACCAGGCCCCCGCCGCCTCCACCCTCGAAGCCGACACCACCACCACCCTCGCCACCGAGATCTACCCCCACCAACCCCACCCCGACGCCCTCATCACCACCGGCGGCACCGAAGCCAACCAACTCGCCCTCCTCCTCGCCCGCGAACGCAACGGCCCCATCCACACCATCTGCGCCGCCAACGCCCACCACAGCATCACCCGCGCCGCCTGGATCCTCGGCCTCCCCACCCCCACCGTCCTCCCCGCCCCCAACGGCGTCATGGACCTCCCCGCACTCGACAAAGCCCTCACCACCCTCCAACCACCCCTCCTCGTCACCGCCACCGCCGGCACCACCGACACCGGCCACATCGACCCCCTCCCCGACATCGCCGACCTCTGCGCCGCCCACGGCGCCGAACTCCACATCGACGCCGCCTACGGCGGCCCCCTCCTCTTCAGCCCCACCCACCGACACAAACTCCACGGCCTCGACCGCGCCCACAGCGTCACCCTCGACCTCCACAAACTCGGCTGGCAACCCGCCCCCGCCGGCATCCTCGCCGTCCCCCACCACCACCACCTCCACCCCCTCCACCACCAAGCGCCCTACCTCAACGCCCACGACGACACCGAAGCCGGCCTCCCCGACCTCCTCGGCCGCTCCCTCCGCACCACCCGCCGCCCCGACGCCCTCAAGATCGCCGTCACCCTCCAGGCCCTCGGCCGCACCGGACTCGCCGACCTCATCGACCGCACCCTCGCCACCGCCCACCACCTCGCCGACCTCATTACCCAAACCCCCGGCCTCGACCTCTACGACCGCCCCACCATCAGCACCGTCCTCTTCCGCCCCACCGGCGCCGACGACCACACCGTCGCCACCATCCGCCGCACCCTCCTCGACCGCGGCCACGCCGTCCTCGGCCGCGCCCACGCCGACCACCACCTCTGGCTCAAAGCCACCCTCCTCAACCCCCACACCACCCCCGACCACCTCCGCACCCTCCTCGACCTGGTGCACCGACTCGCCCACGAAAACCCGGAAGGCAACACCCCCCGATGACCGACCACCCCACCCCCGACACCGACCAGCCACACGACCTCGTCGGCATCGGCATCGGCCCCTTCAACCTCTCCCTCGCCGCCCTCGCCCACGGCGTACCCGACCACCCCCTCGACACCGCCTTCTACGAACAACGCCCCGCCTTCCACTGGCACCCCGGCCTCCTCATCGACGGCGCCAGCCTCCAAGTCCCCTTCCTCGCCGACCTCGTCACCCTCGCCGACCCCACCAGCCCCTGGACCTTCCTCAACTACCTCCGCACCCGCGACCGCCTCTTCCCCTTCTACTTCGCCGAACGCTTCCACATCCAACGCGCCGAATACGACGCCTACTGCCGCTGGGTCACCGGCCAACTCCCCGGCCTCCACTTCAGCCACCAGGTCGACGCCGTCCGCTGGAACCACCACCGCAACCTCTTCGAGATCGACTTCACCCAACTCGACCACGACGGCGAAGCCCAAGCCCTCGGCCGCACCCACGCCCGCCACATCGCCCTCGGCGTCGGCACCGAACCCCACATCCCCCCACCCCTCCAACCCCTCATCGAAGCCGACGACATCCCCGTCATCCACTCCGCCGACTACCTCCACCACCGACAAGAACTCCTCGACGCCCACCACATCACCGTCATCGGCTCCGGCCAATCCGGCGCCGAAATCTTCCTCGACCTCCTCCGCGCCCGCCCCACCGGCCGCGAAAACCTCCACTGGCTCGCCCGCACCCAGGCCTTCGCCCCCATGGAGTACTCCAAACTCGGCCTCGAACACTTCACCCCCGACTACAGCCGCTACTTCCACGCCCTCCCCGAAACCGTCCGCGACGAACTCGTCCCCCACCAATGGCAACTCCACAAAGGCATCGACGCCGACACCATCGCCGCCATCCACGACGAGCTCTACCGCCGCACCCTCCACGGCGGCTGGCCCGACACCACCCTCACCCCCGGCGTCCACGTCCGCACCGCCACCCGCATCGCCCACACCCGCATCGAACTCCACCTCGAACACACCCAACAGAACACCCACACCCGACTCACCACCGACGCCGTCATCCTCGCCACCGGCTACCGCGAACGCTCCCTCGACCGCATCCTCGGCTCCCTCGACCCCCACCTGAACCGCGACACCTCCGGACGCCCCCGCATCGACGACCGCTTCCGCCTCGACCTCGACCCCACCGTCACCGGCAACATCTACGTCCAGAACGCCGAACGCCACACCCACGGCGTCGGCGCCCCCGACCTCGGACTCGCCGCCTGGCGCAGCGCCACCATCCTCAACGACCTCACCGGCACCACCCCCTACCCCCTCCCCGAACGCACCGCCTTCACCACCTTCGGCCTCACCCCCCAAGACCCCCACACCCCCACCCACAACCCCGACCTCATCCCCCTCGCCCACAACAACTGACCCCCCACGCAGAAGGCGGCCGCCCCCTCCCCAAGGAGAAGACGGCCGCCCACCCGAAACCCCTAGAACACCGGCACACCCTCACGCGTCAGCCGCCAGTCCACCGAAGCGAACTCCGCACTGTCCACCGAACCCTTCGCCTGCACCCAGGCGATGATCGTGTTCCGGATCTCCTCCGAGTTCGCCCACACCTGCTTGGCCCCCGCCACATGCGGGAAATTACCCCCACCACTGGCCCGGTAATTGTTCACCGCCAGCACGAACCGCGCCGCCGGATCCACCGGCTTCCCCTCGAACGCCAGACCCACGATCCGCGAACCACTCGGCTTCGCAATATCGATCTCGTACGTCACACCCGACACCGCGTCATAATTGTAATCCGGAGTATTCCCCGCATTCGTCAGCTTCGACGTATCCACCGGAGCACCCACCGCAGTCTGCACGTAATACCGCGCCGAGAACTCCAGATAATCCCGCAGCTGCGCACCGGTCATCAACCGCGCCTCAAGCGTGTTCTCAAAGGGATACAGCCCCGCCGCATCCTTGATCGTCACATTCCCGGCCGGAATCCGCGCCGTACGCGAGAAACAGGACGCCTGCGAAAGCACCGGCAACGCCGCATACTCACCACCCGCCAACGCCGCCTTCACTGTCTCCGCCTGCACGACATTGATCAGATCGATGATCGGCTCGTCCTTCCAAGCCGCCTCCGCCGTACTCATCGCCGCCGTCGACGTACCGATCACCTGATTGACGTACGCCACCACCTTCTTGTGCTCGTCCGCCAACAACCGGGTGATCTTCGAATCCTCCGCCACCGTATTCGAGTTCAACACCCGCGAACCGGCCCGCTCGACCACCCAGCGACCCTTCTCCCACACCAGATCGAAATCGAAGAGGGTCAACCGCTGCCCCCACTTCAGCGGCTCGGACAACACGACCTTCTTACCGGTCTCCTTGTTCTCCACGAAGTACTCGGGAATCTCCAGATGCGCATGACCCACCAGAATCGCATCGATCCCCGGCACCTGCTCCGCCACCAACGCCGCCGCATTCTCCACATACGGCACCTGATCCCCGTACGACGACGTACCACTCGTACCCGAATGCGCCGAAACGATCACCACATCCGCACCCATCGAACGCAGCCGCGGCACATACTTCGCCGCCTGCTCCTCCAGCCCCGGGAACACCATCTTCCCACCGACATTCGCCTTGTCCCAGATCGCGATCCCCGGATTCGTCAACCCCAGAATCCCGACCCGCACATCCCGCCCCTGCGGCGTCCGCAACTTCTTGATCACATACGGAGCGAACGCCGGCCGCAACGACTTCGCATCCAACGCGTTCGCACCCAGCAGCGGAAAATCACACTGCTCCTCGAACTTCCGCAGCACCGGAATACCGTAATTGAACTCATGGTTCCCGAGCGCCGCCGCGTCGTACCCGATCGCGTTCATCGCCTGCGCCATCGGATGCACCGGACCGCGCTTCGCCGTAATCGGATCGATCTTGGCGTAGTAGTACGACAACTGGGTGCCCTGGATCGTGTCACCCGCGTCGATCATCAACGTGTTCTGGCGGCCCTTCTCCCGGCGGATCTGCTCCACCAACGTCGAGATCTTCGCCAGACCCACATCGTTGTGGTCCTTGTCGTCGAACTCCTTGTCCGTGAAGTAATCCCAGTTGAAAACATTCCCATGCAGATCCGTCGTCCCCATCACGGTGAACGAGTACCGCTTCTGCGGACGCCCGGAACCATGCCCCACACCCGGCCCACCGGCCACGGCCGGCACCGCGGAACCCCCCGCCAGCGCCACCCCCGCACCGGCGACCGCCGAAGTGCCCAGGAACGTCCTACGGTTCAGCGGCATTTCCACTCCCACATCTCAGCTCTCACGCGCTTCACTACCCACGCGTCCCGATCGCGTCCGACACAGCCGGCCCCGACACACGCGGCCGACCGCCGCACAACGCGCGTAGATAATGTCGCAGGAGCCCCACCCCGCAACACCCCTCACGGGTTTCGATCTGATGACCGGCCGCTGTCCGACCCGGATGCCACAGTGGAACCATGACCCAGACACCCCCACCCCACGGCACCCCCGAACACCCCCGCGTCGCCGTCCGCGGCGACGCCCGCCTCGACATCGACCCCGAAACCGCCCGCATCACCATCACCGTCACCGCCCGCGGCAAGGACCGCCGCCACACCCTCGACGACCTCACCCGCCGCAACGACCACGTACTCGAACTCGCCCGGTCCTACGGACAAGCCGTGGAAAAACTCGAAACCGGCGCATTCTCCCTCACCCCCGAACTCACCCCATCCGGCCGGAGCGAAAAAATCCGCGCCCACCACGGCCGCGTCCACATCACCGCCGTCCTCAACGACTTCACCGCACTCGGCGAATTCACCACCCGAATCGCCGACCTCGAAATGACCCGCGTCAACGGCCCCTGGTGGGGACTGCGCCCCGACTCCCCGGCCCACGCCGAAGCCCGCCGCCGCGCCGTCCACGCCGCCGTCCAACGCGCCCGCGAGTACGCCGCGGCCCTCGACGCCCACCTCGTCGCCCTCGTCGAACTCGCCGACCTCGGCGCGGAGAACACCGCACCACCCACACCCGCCGCCCCACGCGGACGCGCCGCCTTCGGAGACGCCCCGGCCGAGCCCGCCCCCGCCCTCGACCTCGAACCCCAGCGCCAGACCGTCTACGCCCAGGTCAATGCCCGCTTCATCATGTCACCGCCAAAACTCTGACGAGATTCCGCGAAAATGCTCATCCGAGCACCCCGGCGCACAATTCAACGCTTGTCAATAACCCTTCACCCAAAGGTCGTTGAGCAGTCACGGCACACCAATCAACTACCCGTAGGTAAGGGCTAGGGTCGAAGCATGCGCCGAGCCAAAATTGTCTGCACCCTGGGCCCCGCCGTCGACACGTACGACCGGATCAAAGCCCTCATCGAAGCGGGAATGGACATCGCCCGCCTCAACCTCAGCCACGGCACCTACGCGGAACACGAAGAGCGATACCACCGCGTACGCAAAGCCTCCGGCGAACTCGGACGCAGCACCGGCATCCTCGCCGACCTCCAGGGACCGAAGATCCGCCTCGGCTCCTTCGGCGAAGGCCCCGTACTCCTCGAACGCGGCGACACCTTCACCATCACCGTCGAACCCGTCGAAGGCGACCGCCACATCTGCGGCACCACCTACGACGGCCTCGCCACCGACGTCACCCCCGGCGAACGCATCCTCGTCGACGACGGCCGCGTCACCCTCGAAGTCACCGACATCGACGGCCCCCGCATCCGCACCACCGTCGTCGAAGGCGGCATGATCTCCGACCACAAGGGCCTCAACCTCCCCGGCGTCGCCGTCTCCGTCCCCGCACTCTCCGAAAAGGACATCGAAGACCTCCGCTGGGCCCTGCGCACCGGCGCCGACATCATCGCCCTCTCCTTCGTGCGCAGCGGACGCGACATCGAGGACGTCCACCGCATCATGGACGAGGAAGGCCGCCGCCTCCCCGTCATCGCCAAGATCGAAAAGCCGCAGGCCGTCGAGAACATCGACGGCATCGTCGCTGCCTTCGACGGCATCATGGTCGCCCGCGGCGACCTCGGCGTCGAAATGCCCCTGGAACAGGTACCGATCGTCCAGAAGCGCGCGATCAAGCTCGCCAAGCGCAACGCCAAGCCGGTCATCGTCGCCACCCAGATGCTCGACTCGATGATCGACAACTCCCGCCCCACCCGCGCCGAGGCATCCGACGTCGCCAACGCGGTCATCGACGGCACCGACGCGGTGATGCTCTCCGGCGAGACCAGCGTCGGCAAGCACCCCGTGGAGACCGTCCGCACCATGTCCCGCATCGTGGAGGCCGCCGAGGAGGACATCCTCGCCAAGGGCCTCCCGCCCCTCACCGACCGCAACAAGCCCCGCACCCAGGGCGGCGCGGTCGCCCGCGCGGCGGCCGAGATGGGCGACTTCCTCGGCGCCAAGTTCCTGGTCGCCTTCACACAGAGCGGCGACACCGTCCGCAGGCTCTCCCGCTACCGCTCGCCCATCCCGCTCCTGGCCTTCACCCCGGACCCGGCCACCCGCGCCCAGCTCAACCTGACCTGGGGCGTCGAGACCTTCCTCGGCCCCGAGGTGGACTCGACGGACGCGATGGTCGCCCAGGTCGACGAGGAACTCCTGAAGATCGGCCGCTGCCGCAAGGGCGACACCGTGGTCATCACGGCCGGCTCCCCGCCGGGCCTCCCGGGCTCCACGAACCTGGTCCGGGTGCACCACATCGGCGAGGACGACAGCCCGAAGTAGGGACGGTCCTCAGTGCTTCGGCCCGACATGGGCGTCCATCAACGCGACGGACGCCCGTCGGGCGACGGAGATGTTGAACGGGTCGCTGCCGCGCGCGAGGGTCGTCCACTCGACATGAACTTTGTCGAGGGTGTCACAGAGAAGCTTGCGGATGTCGTCGGACTTGTTGGCGAAGAAGTAGCGCGGATACTCGTAGCGTTTCAGCTCCCCGCCGACAAGTCGCGTGGTCCAGTTGGTGATGCGACACCCGTCGGAGTGGACGAGGCCACGGATGAACTTCCAGGGGTGCGCGTCCACGATTTCCTGTTGCCAGGGTACGAGGACGATCCGCCGCTGGTGTTTCTTGCCCGGCCCATGCTGGGGGAAGAGGCATCGGAGATACTTCGAGTACATCTTCACCTCATGGCACCCTTTCCTGCGGACTCTGGATACGGAGTTCTGAGGGAAGACGGCACGCATGGCGTTCTCGCACAGTTCCATCAGACCGGGCCAGGAATCTGTACAGGTGATGGAAAGGCTGGGCACCCGCATCGCCCGGTTCTGGACGATGTGTCCGTCGCCGAGGTAGAGGCCCAGGAGGTAGGCGTACGCCGCCTGATCCAGCTCTCCTTCGCACCGGGGGCAGAACGGGCGATGGGCTCCTGGGCACTCGCCGCGCTTGGCGCGGTCCATGTGCTTCCAATAGCTGATCGTGCCTGCGGGGACGTTCAGCCTCCGTGCCACGTCCGCATTCCTTGCGCCGTCACGGAGGAGAGTGAGCGCTCGCTGCCGCAACTCGGGGCCGTGAAAGTTCATGGGAACACGATGAGTGACCGCGTGCCACCGCGGGTAGCAGAAAGCGGATGTTCACGAGAACGTGAACATCCGCTTCGAGGTGTGCCGGGTGCGGGAGTCGAACCCGCACGTCCTTTCGGACAGATGTGTTTGAGACATCAGCGTCTGCCATTCCGCCAACCCGGCTGGCCAACCCGGTCGGAGTCTACCGGGTCTCCGCAGCTTCCCGCAGCTAGGTAGGCTTCGGGAGCAGCAGCATCTGTCCGGCCCGTAACGAGGAGCTTCCGTGACCGCCCCCGAGTCGCCCCAGCCCGTCGCCGACGACGATCAGTCGCACGTTCCGCCGACGACGACCCGCGTCGTCATCGCCGAGGACGAGGCGCTGATCCGGCTCGACCTCAAGGAGATGCTGGAGGAAGAGGGGTACACGGTCGTCGGTGAGGCCGGGGACGGGCAGCAGGCCGTCGAGCTGGCCCGGGAGCATCGGCCGGATCTGGTGATCCTCGATGTGAAGATGCCGGTGCTCGACGGGATCTCCGCCGCCGAGAAGATCGCCGAGGAGTCGATCGCGCCGGTCCTGATGCTGACCGCGTTCTCGCAGCGGGATCTGGTGGAGCGGGCCCGGGATGCCGGGGCGATGGCGTATCTGGTGAAGCCGTTCAGCAAGAGCGATGTGGTGCCGGCCATCGAGATGGCGGTGTCGCGGTTCGCGGAGCTGAAGGCGCTGGAGAGCGAGGTCGCGGATCTGGCGCAGCGGCTGGAGACGCGGAAGCTGGTGGATCGGGCGAAGAGCATTCTGCAGACGGATTACGGGTTGTCGGAGCCGGCGGCGTTCCGGTGGATCCAGAAGACGTCGATGGATCGTCGGCTGTCGATGCAGCAGCTTGCCGAGGCGTTGATCGCGGATGCCGAGGAGAAGAAGAAGGCGGCCGAGTAGGTCGTTCGCGCGTGGTACGGAGAAGGCCCGCGTCCCGGTTGTCCGGGGCGCGGGCCTTCTCTGTTGGTGTCAGTCTTCGCCGAGGTAGGCCTTGCGGACGGATTCGTCGTGGAGGAGGTCGGCTCCGGTGCCGGAGAGGACGATCTTTCCGACTTCCATGACGTGGCCCTGGTCGGCGAGGGAGAGCGCGGCTTGGGCGTTCTGTTCGACGAGCAGGATGGTGGTGCCCTGGGCCTTGAGTTCGACGATGGTCTCCATGATCTTCTGCATCATGATCGGGGAGAGGCCCATGGAGGGTTCGTCGAGCATCAGGAGTTTGGGCTGGCACATGAGGGCGCGGCCCATGGCGAGCATTTGCTGTTCGCCGCCGGAGAGGGTGCCGGCGGCTTGTTTGCGGCGTTCTCCGAGGATGGGGAAGAGGTCGTAGGCGCGCTGGATGTCTTTTTCGATGCCTGCTTTGTCGTTGCGGAGGTAGGCGCCGAGTTGGAGGTTTTCGGTGATGGTGAGGCGGGGGAAGATGTGGCGGCCCTCGGGGGAGTGGGCCAGGCCGAGGGCGACGACCTTGTGGGCGGGGACGTCGTTGAGGGGTTTGCCGTCGAAGGTGATGCGGCCGCCGGCTGGTTTGAGGAGGCCGGAGAGGGTGCGCAGGGTGGTGGTCTTGCCGGCGCCGTTGGTGCCGATGAGGGTGACGATCTGGCCGGCTTCGACGGTGAAGGAGATGCCCTTGACGGCTTCGATCTTGCCGTAGGCGACGCGGAGGTCCTCGACCTCGAGCAGTGCGGTCATCGGGTGTCCTCCTCCTCTGTGCTGGTGCTGGTGGTGGTTTTGGCGGTGCCCTTGGCGTCGGCTTCGGCGTGGGCTTCGGCGGCCTGGACCTCGGCGGCTTCTTCGGCGCCGGGGGCGCCTTCGAAGGGGGTGCCGAGGTAGGCGGCGACGACGCGTTCGTCGCTCTGGACGACGTCGGCGGTGCCTTCGACGAGTTTTTCGCCCTGGACGAGTACGGCGACGCGGTCGCAGAGGTTGAAGATGAACCGCATGTCGTGCTCGATGACGAGTACGGCGATGCCCTTGTCCCGGATGGCGAAGATGAGCTCTTCGGTGACGCGGGTCTCCTGCGGGTTCATGCCTGCGGTGGGCTCGTCGAGGAGGAGGAGTCCGGGGTCGCTGGCGAGGGCGCGGGCGATCTCCAGTTTGCGCTGGTCTCCGTAGGGGAGGTTGCGCGCGAGGTGGTCGGCCTTGTCCTGGAGGCCGATGAACTCCAGGAGTTCCATGGCGTGTTCGCGGCTGGCCTGTTCGGCGCGGGTGAAGCCGGGGAGGCGGAGGAGGGCGGACCAGAGGCCTTCCTTGGTCCTGGTGTGGCGTCCGACGAGGACGTTTTCCAGGACGGTCATGTTGGCGAAGAGCCGGATGTTCTGGAAGGTGCGGGCGATGCCTGCCTGGGTGACGAGGTGGGGTTTGGGCGGCAGGACGGTGCCTTTGTAGCTGACCTTGCCCTCGGTGGGGACGTAGAGGCCGGTGAGGCAGTTGAAGAAGGTGGTCTTGCCGGCGCCGTTGGGGCCGATGAGGCCGACGATCTCGCCCGTGTTGACGGTGAAGTCGACGTTGCGTACGGCGGTGAGGCCGCCGAAGCGCATGGTGACGCCGTTGGCTTCGAGGACGGGTGTGGTGGTGGTCATGGTGGTCACGCCCCCGCCTTGGTGATGCCGGCGCCGGTTTCTTCGGACTGCCGTGGTTCGGGTACGTCGGGCTCGTCGTTCTCGTGGAATTCGAGTTGCTTGCGGCGGTCGGCGACCAGTCCTTCGGGGCGCAGTCGCATCAGGAGGATGAGTGCGATGCCGAAGAGGAAGAGTTGGTAGTCCTGCATGAACTGGAGCTTGGCCGGGATGAGGTAGAGGAGTGCGGCGCCGACGAGGGGTCCGCTGAGGGTGCCCATGCCGCCGAGGATGACGGCGGCGAGGAGGAAGGCGGAGTTCGGGGGTACGGAGCCGGCGAACTGGTACTGCTCGGGTGTGACGGTGTAGTTGACGTGGGCCTGGACGGTTCCGGCGAGTCCGGCGAGGGTGGCGCCGAGGGCGAAGGCGAGCAGCTTGAGCCGGAAGGCGTTGATGCCCATGGCGGTGGCGGCGGTTTCGTCTTCGCGGATGGCGACCCAGGCGCGGCCGATGCGGGATTCTCCGGAGCGGCGGAAGACGAGGACGACGACGGCGGTGAAGACGAGCATCAGCAGGTAGTAGTTGGCGGACCTGCCGAGGTCGAAGCCGAGGATGTTGTGCTTGAGGCCGAAGTCGAAGCCGAAGAAGTTGAGGTCGGGGATGCTGGGGATGCCTTGGGAGCCGTTGGTGAGGTCGGGTCCGCTGTTGCCGTTGAGGTTGTTGACGGTGAGGCGGAAGATCTCTCCGAAGCCGAGGGTGACGATGGCGAGGTAGTCGCCGCGTAGTCGGAGGGTGGGTGCGCCGATGAGTACGCCGAAGATGAGTGAGGCTCCGGCGCCGGTGAGGACTGCGGCCCAGAAGGGGAATTCGACGCCGATGGCCGACATGGTGGAGCCGGAGACCAGGGCGGCGGCGTAGGCGCCGACGCCGAGGAAGGCGACGTATCCGAGGTCGAGGAGGCCGGCGAGGCCGACGACGACGTTGAGGCCGAGTGCGACGGTGCCGAAGATGAGGATGTTGGCGCCGATGAGCGCGTATTCCTCTTTCTGCTGGGTGAAGGGGAAGCAGACGGCGGCGACGAGGGCTGCGGCGAGGGTGATGTTGCGGTGCTTCGCGGTCAGCGCGGTGATGCGGGAGACGAGTCCGGCGCGGTGGAGTGCGGTGAAGGCGAAGGCGACGGTGATGAGGAAGCCGATGAAGAGTTCGGTGTAGTCGGTGTCGATGCCGTAGGCGAAGACGTAGAGGCCGATGCCGAACGCGGCGACGATGATGAGGATTTCGGCCCAGGAGGGGAGGGCTTTGGCCCGGGGGGCCTGGGGGGCGCGGAGGCTGTCGCGGAAGCGTTGCCAGGGGCCCGTTCCGTCGGTGTCGGCCGGCTGGTCGCCGGGGAGGCCGAGGGCGGCGAGGACGGCGATCAGTGAGCCGATGCCGCTGACCCAGGCGCCGGGCTCCAGGTTGACGACCCCGCCGAGGTCGTAGGAGATGGCGCCGAGCGCGTAGCCGGTGGTGCCGAGGGTGCCGAGGGCGAGGAGGCGTACGGGGCTGTTGGTGCCGCCGGGGGTGAGCCAGTTCAGGCCGCGGATGCCGTATCCGGAGAGTGTGAGGAGCAGGGTGAGTGCGGCGCTGATGAGGGTGAGGACCTGGAGGCCGCCGGGGTAGCCGGTGACGGTGAGGTCGCCGGGGAATTCGCTGGTCCAGGTCCAGGCGAGGAAGGTGCCGGCGAGCGCGGCGGCGGCGCCGACGATGGTGCCGACGCGGGCCACCGGGGTGGGGAGCGGCAGGAAGGAGGCGGGTGCGGTGGTGAGGTTCGTGGTCATCCGTATCACGCCCGATCCGCGACGCGTTCGCCGAGCAGGCCCTGGGGGCGCAGCAGCAGGACGATGATGAGGAGGACGAAGGCCCATACGTCCTTCCAGGCGCCGCCGCCGAAGAGTTCCATGCCGGGGACGTTGCTCATGTAGCCGGTGGCGAGGGATTCGGCGATGCCGAGGACGACTCCGCCGAGCATGGCGCCGTAGATGTTGCCGATGCCGCCGAGCACGGCCGCGGTGAATGCCTTGAGGCCCATGATGAAGCCCATTTTGAAGCCGATCTGGCCGTTCTTGAGTCCGTAGGCGACGGCGGCGACGGCGGCGAACGCGGCACCGATGGCGAAGGCCATGACGATGATGCGGTCGGTGTTGATGCCCATGAGCTTGGCGGTGTCGGGGTCCTGGCTGGTGGCCTGCATGCCGCGGCCGGCGCGGGTCTTGGAGACGAAGAGGCCGAGGGCGATCATGCAGATCGGGGCGGTGATGAGGACGAAGAGGTCACCGCGCTGGATGTGGGCGCCGAAGATGTCGAACGCGTCGCCCTTGAACTGGGGGAAGGAGCGGTCCTTCTTGGCGTCCGGGTACCACTTCCAGATGGCCTGCTGGAGGGCGAGGGAGAGTCCGATCGCGGTGATCAGGGGGGCGAGTCGGGGGGCGTTGCGCAGGGGCCGGTAGGCGAAGCGCTCGGCGGCGGTGCTGATGGCGACGGAGCATATGACGCCGCCGATGATCATGAGGGGGATGATTGCGAGGAGGGAGACGCCGGCCGGCATCCAGAGGTACACGGTGAGAGCTCCGAAGCCTCCGATCATGAAGATCTCGCCGTGGGCGAAGTTGATGAGCTGGATGATTCCGTAGACCATCGTGTAGCCGATCGCGATGAGTCCGTACATCGCGCCGAGGATGAGTCCATTGGCCAGCTGTTGCGGCAGTTCGTGCACCGCAGGGCCTCCGTGGAGTGGTTCGGATATGGCACCGCGCGGGAGGCTGGTAGCGCTCCCGCGCGGTCTGGGGTGGGTGTCAGGCGTGGGCCCGGGAGCGGGTTACGGCTTGTAGGCCTCGCTGAGCTTGGAGGTCCACTTGCCGCCGTCGACCTGGTAGGCGGTCATCATGGTGTTGGTGGTGTCGCCGAATTCGTCGAAGGAGACGGGGCCGGTGACGCCGTCGAACTTGACCTTGGCCATGGCGGCGAGGACCTTGGTGCGGGTGTCGTCGCCGGTGGGGAGCTTGCCGCCGTTGTCGGCGACGGCGATCTTGACGGCTTCGATGATGGACCAGGTGGCGTCGTAGGTGCCGCCGCCGTAGGCCTCGTAGGCGTCCTTGTATCCGCCGGCGTTGTAGTCGGCGATGAACTTCTTGGCGGAGTCGAGTTCCTCGACGGGCTTGCCGACGGAGGTGGCGATGTCGCCCTGGGCCTTCTTGTTGAGCTTGATGAAGTCGGCGCTGTACATGCCGTCGCCGCCCATGAGGGGGATCTGGACGCTGTCCTTGAGCTGCTGGCTCAGGGGTGCGCCGGCGGGGTATTCGCCGCCGTAGTAGACGGCCTTGGCGCCGGACTTCTTGACCTTGGTGACGACGGCGTTGAAGTCGCGGTCGTCGGGGTTGACGTGGTCGGTGCCGACGATCTTGCCGCCGAGGGTGGTGAAGGTGTTCTTGAAGGAGGCGGCGAGACCGGCGCCGTAGGGCTTCTGGTCGTCGATGAGGTAGACCTGCTTGATCTTCGCGTCGTTGAAGAGGTACTTCGCGGCGAAGGCGCCCTGGATCTGGTCCGTGGTGGCGGTGCGGAAGTAGGTCTTGAAGGGGCGCTTCTTGTCGCCGGTCTTCCAGTTCTCGCCCTGGGTCAGTTCGGTGCCGGTGTTGGCGGGGGAGACCTGGGTGAGGCTGGCGTCGTTGAGCGGCTTCTGCATCGACTGGGAGACGCCGGAGTTCAGGGGGCCGACCACGCCGACGACCTTGTCGTCGTCGATGAACTTCTGGGCGTTCTGCTGGCCGACGGAGGGCTGTGCCTGGTCGTCGAGGGCCTTGAGCTCGAACTTGATGCCGGGGACGGTGTTTTCCTTGTTGGCCGTCTTGACCGCGAGGTCGGCGGAGTTCTTGATGCCGAGGCCGAGGGCGGACAGGTCGCCGGTGATGGGGGCGTCGAGACCGATGACGACGGTCTGGGTGTCGCCGCTGCCACTGCCGTTCTTGCTGTCGTCGCGCGACCCGCAGGCGGTGAGTGTCAGTGCTCCGGTGGTGAGCACTGCGGTGAGTATGAACAACGAACGGTGTCGCACGAAAGGTCCTTTCCCTGGCGCGGCCTCCTCTGCGTGAGGTGCCGTGACGTTCGCCGGGCCGTACTGGGTGGTACAGGGCCGTGCTGCAGACGCGCCCGGCGGCGCGGTGACTGGCCGTGACTCTAGGCGCAGGTGCGTATGTCGGGGGTGGGTCCGCCGCAGGATGTGACTTTCTTGTTATGCCCTTGAGCAAGGCTTGAGGTGGCTGTGCGGACATGTACGTCTTTTTACCGGACGGTGAAGTGACCGCATTTTGAGAACGCGCAGCTCTGCTAAGGGGCTTGGGCCGATCTTGGTGCTGTCGCCCGAGGTGGGGCGGGGTGTGGCGGGTGTGGGTGCGGCGGGGTGCCCGGTGGCTGCGGGGTCGGGTCGGGAGGGGAGTGGTGGGGGTGTGCGCGGACCCGATGCTGACTACGCAGCGTAACTTTTTTCGTGGTGGGGTGGACGCGGCGTGGTGTGTGCGTGCCGAGTTGGCCATACAACGTGGGTGCTGGTCAAGGGAGTTGATGTGCTCGGTGGTCAACGCCGTTGCGTGTACGGGCTGTTGTGGGTGGAAATGGCGCTGCCCGGCCGGATTGTGTTCCGGCCGGGCAGGGTGCCGTGTGGCGTGGTGCGTTGTGTTGGGTTCTGGTGGGTCGTGTTTCCGGTCGGTCAGTCGGCGCCGGGGCGCGGGGCGTCGCGGAGCATGCAGGTGAGGCGGGCCGTGCAGACCCGCTTGCCTGCCTCGTCGGTGATGGCGATCTCGTACGTGGCGGTGGACCGGCCGCGGTGCACGGGGGTGGCGGTGCCGGTCACGAGCCCGCTGCGCACTCCGCGGTGGTGGGTGCAGTTCAGGTCGACGCCCACGGCGAGCCTGGACGCCCCGCCGTGGAGCATGGCGCCCACGGAGCCGAGGGTCTCGGCGAGTACGGCGGAGGCGCCGCCGTGGAGCAGTCCGTACGGCTGGGTGTTGCCCTCGACGGGCATGGTCCCGATGACCCGCTCCGCGGAGGCCTCGACGATGGTGACGCCCATGCGTTCGCCGAGGTGGCCGGCGGAGAAGAGCGCGGGCAGGTCGACGCCGAGGGCGGCGTACTCGTCGATGATCTCCTGGGGGAACCTGGGAGTGGTCTGCTCGCCCATGGGCCTGCTCCGATCGTCTGCGGTGGTTCACGACATCACTGCTGTGTGCGTCGTTCCTATCAGACGGCTGAGCGGACGCTTAGGGGTGTCATCGCTCCCTGCCCGCTTCCGGTCCGCCGGACACGCGCCGGCACCCCCGGCGGACCGGGGGTGTCCGTGCGGGCGGCCTTCTCCTCGTCCTCCCGGCGGGTCTCAGGCGGTGGTGCCCGCCGGGCCCGCCGTGGTGTTCTCGAAGCGGACGACGACGGACTTGCTGGCCGGGGTGTTGCTGGTGTCGGCGGTGGAGTCCAGGGGGACCAGCACGTTGGTCTCCGGGTAGTAGGCGGCGGCGCAGCCCCGGGCGGTCGGGTAGTGGACCACGCGGAAGCCGGGGGCGCGGCGTTCCACGCCGTCCTTCCACTCGCTGACGAGGTCGGTGTGGGCGCCGTCGGGCAGGGCGAGGGCGCGGGCGTCGTCGGGGTTGACGAGGACGACGCGGCGGCCGTCCCGGATGCCCCGGTAGCGGTCGTCGAGGCCGTAGATGGTGGTGTTGTACTGGTCGTGGGAGCGCAGGGTCTGCAGCAGCAGCCTGCCTTCGGGCAGTTCGGGGTACTCGACGGGGGCGGCGGTGAAGTTGGCCCGGCCGGTGGCGGTGGGGAAGCGGCGTTCGTCGCGCGGGGCGTGCGGGAGGGTGAAGCCGCCGGGGCGGGCCACGCGGGCGTTGAAGTCCTCGAAGCCGGGGACGACGCGGGAGATGCGGTCGCGGATCGTGGCGTAGTCCCGTTCGAACTCCTCCCAGGGGGTGGCCGATCCGGGGCCGAGCACGGCGCGGGCGAGCCGGGCGACGATGGCGGGCTCGGAGAGCAGGTGGGGGCTGGCGGGGGGCAGGTTGCCGCGCGAGGCGTGGACCATGCTCATGGAGTCCTCGACGGTGACGAACTGCTTGCCGCCGGCCTGGACGTCCCGGTCGGTGCGGCCCAGTGTGGGGAGGATCAGCGCGCGGGTGCCGGTCACGGTGTGCGAGCGGTTGAGTTTGGTGGAGACGTGGACGGTGAGGCGGGCGCGGCGCATCGCGGCCTCCGTGACGGCCGTGTCGGGGGTGGCCGCGACGAAGTTGCCGCCCATGGCGAAGAAGACCTTGGCGTCGCCGTCGCGCAGGGCCCGGATGGAGCGGACGACGTCGTAGCCGTGGTGGCGCGGCGAGGTGATGCCGAATTCCTTGTCGAGGGCGTCGAGGAAGGCGCCGGAGGGGCGTTCGAAGATGCCCATGGTGCGGTCGCCCTGCACGTTGGAGTGGCCCCGGACGGGGCAGACGCCGGCGCCGGGGCGGCCGATGTTCCCCCGCAGCAGCAGGAAGTTGACGACTTCGCGGATGGTCGGCACGGAGTGCTTGTGCTGGGTGAGGCCCATGGCCCAGCAGACGATCGTGCGCTTGGAGGCGAGGACCATGGCCAGGGCCTGTTCGATCGTCTCGCGGTCGAGGCCGGTGGCGGTGAGCGTCTCGTCCCAGTCGGCGGCGCGGGCGGCGGCCGCGAACTCGTCGAAACCGTGGGTGTGCTCCCGTACGAAGGCCTCGTCGACGGCGCCCCCGGTCTCCAGGATCATCTTGTTCAGGAGGCGGAAGAGGGCCTGGTCGCCGCCGATCCGGATCTGGAGGAAGAGGTCGTTGAGGGCGGTGCCCCGGGCGAGGCCGAGCGGGGTCTGGGGGTTCTTGAAGCGTTCCATGCCGGCCTCGGGGAGCGGGTTCACCGAGATGATCCTCGCTCCGGCGGCCTTGGCCTTCTCCAGGGCGGAGAGCATCCGGGGGTGGTTCGTGCCGGGGTTCTGCCCGGCGACGATGATCAGGTCGGCCCGGTGGAGGTCCTCCAGGGAGACGCTGCCCTTGCCGACGCCGATGGTCTCCGTCAGTGCCGAGCCGGAGGACTCGTGGCACATGTTGGAGCAGTCGGGGAGGTTGTTCGTGCCGAACTCGCGGGCGAACAGCTGGAGCAGGAACGCGGCCTCGTTGCTGGTGCGCCCGGAGGTGTAGAAGAGGGCCTCGTCGGGGGAGGCGAGGGCGGTCAGTTCCTCGGCGATGATCGCGAAGGCGCGCTCCCAGCTCACCGCCTCGTACCGGTCGGCGCCCTCGGGGAGGTACATCGGGTGGGTGATCCGGCCCTGCTGGCCGAGCCAGTAACCGCTGCGTCCGGCGAGGTCGGGGAGGGGGTGCGCGGCGAAGAACTCCGGGGTGACCCGGCGGAGCGTGGCCTCCTCGGCGACCGCCTTGGCGCCGTTCTCGCAGAATTCGGCCGTGTGTCGTCGGTCGCCCTCGGGCCAGGCGCAGCCGGGGCAGTCGAAGCCGTCCTTCTGGTTGACCTTGAGCAGGGTGCGCGCGGTGCGCCGCAGGCCCATCTGCTGCTGGGCGACGCGCAGGGTGTGGGCGACGGCGGGCAGTCCGGCGGCGGCGTGCTGGGCCGGTCCGACCCGGGGTGCGTCCTGGACCGGGTCACCGGTGGGCGGCTTGGTGGCCATGGCGTGCTCCCCTTCGGGCCGACTGCGGGGCGGTGCGGTCCCCGCCGCGGCCGCCCGTGTTCCTCCTACGATCCTGTCACGCGGCACCGACAGCGGCAGCGGCCCGGACGGGGCGGAACCGGTGGCGGCGGTGGTCCGGGGCCCGGCGCAGCCCGGTCGGTCGGGAATGTCAGTGGTCCGTGGCAGGATCGGGGGCGTGGCTGAGACGGCATCGAAGAAGACGGCAGACAACCGACCGCGCCTGCTCCTGATGGACGGGCACTCCCTGGCGTACCGGGCGTTCTTTGCGCTGCCTGCGGAGAATTTCACGACAGGGTCGGGGCAGCCGACGAACGCGGTGTACGGCTTCGCGTCGATGCTCGCGAACACGCTGCGTGACGAGGCGCCGACGCATTTCGCGGTGGCGTTCGATGTCTCCCGCAAGACCTGGCGTTCCGAGGAGTTCCCGGAGTACAAGGCGAACCGCTCCAAGACGCCCGACGAGTTCCGGGGGCAGGTCGAGCTGATCGGCGAGCTGCTGGACGCGATGCACGTGGACCGTTTCGCGGTCGACGGTTTCGAGGCGGACGATGTGATCGCCACGCTGGCCACGCAGGCGGAGGCGGCCGGTTTCGAGGTGCTGATCGTCACCGGTGACCGGGACTCCTTCCAGTTGATCACGGACAATGTGACGGTTCTCTACCCGACCAAGGGCGTCTCGGAGCTGACCCGTTTCACCCCCGCGAAGGTCGAGGAGAAGTACGGGCTCTCCCCGCGGCAGTACCCCGACTTCGCGGCGCTGCGCGGTGACCCGTCGGACAACCTGCCGGGCATCCCGGGGGTCGGTGAGAAGACGGCCGCGAAGTGGATCAACCAGTTCGGTTCCTTCGACGAGCTGGTCGAGCGGGCCGAGGAGGTCAAGGGCAAGGCCGGGCAGAATTTCCGCGACCATCTCGACGCGGTGCGACTCAACCGCCGGCTGACCGAGATGGTCCGTGACGTGGAGCTGCCGAAGACCCCGCAGGACCTGGAGCGCGCGCCCTACGACCGTACGGCCGTGGCGGGCGTCCTGGAGGTCCTGGAGATCCGCAACCCGAGCCTGCGTGAGCGGCTGCTGGCCGTCGACCCGGGGGCGGCCGAGGACGAGGCCCCGGCGCCGGCCGCGGGTGTCGAGCTGGACGGTGTGGTGCTGGGCGCGGGCGAGCTCGCCGGCTGGCTCGCCGAGCACGGCGGGCAGCCGCTCGGTGTCGCCACGGTCGACGCGTGGGCGCTGGGCAGCGGCTCGGTCACCGAGATCGCGCTGGCCGCGGCGGACGGCCCGGCCGCCTGGTTCGACCCGGCCCGGCTCGACGAGGGCGACGAGCGGGCGTTCGCCGCCTGGATCGCCGCCGCGGACCGGCCCAAGGTCATGCACAACGCCAAGGCCGCCATGCGGGTCTTCCCCGAGCACGGCTGGTCGGTCGACGGCGTCACGATGGACACCGCGCTCGCCGCGTACCTGGTCAAGCCCGGCCGCCGGTCGTTCGCGCTGGACGCGCTGACGGTCGAGTACCTGGGCCGTGAGCTGGCTCCCGCCGCGGCCGCCGACGGGCAGCTGGCCTTCGGCGCGGACGACCGGGCGGAGGCCGAGGCCCTGATGGCGCAGGCCCGCGCGGTGCTGGACCTGGGCGAGGCGTTCACGACCCGGCTGGTCGAGGTCGGCGCGGACAAGCTGCTGCGCGAGATGGAGCTGCCGACCTCCGCGCTGCTGGCCCGTCTGGAGCGGCACGGCATCGCCGCGGACCGGGCCCATCTGGAAGGGATGGAGCAGCAGTTCGCCGGTGCGGTGCAGCAGGCGGTGAAGGAGGCGCACGCGGCGGTCGGCCACGAGTTCAACCTCGGTTCGCCCAAGCAGCTCCAGGAAGTCCTCTTCGGTGAGCTGGGCCTGCCGAAGACGAAGAAGACGAAGACCGGGTACACCACCGACGCCGACGCGCTGGCCTGGCTCGCCGCTCAGACCGAGCACGAGCTGCCGGTGATCATGCTGCGCCACCGCGAGCAGGCCAAGCTGCGGGTCACCGTCGAGGGCCTGATCAAGACGGTGGCGCCGGACGGCCGCATCCACACCACGTTCAACCAGACCGTGGCGGCGACGGGCAGGCTCTCCTCCACCGACCCCAACCTGCAGAACATCCCGGTCCGTACCGACGAGGGCCGGGCCATCCGTCGCGGCTTCGTCGTCGGTGACGGCTTCGAGACGCTGATGACCGCCGACTACAGCCAGATCGAGTTGCGGGTCATGGCCCACCTCTCCGAGGACGCCGGTCTGATCGAGGCGTTCACCTCCGGCGAGGACCTGCACACCACGGTCGCCTCGCAGGTCTTCGGCGTCGACAAGTCGGCCGTCGACCCGGAGATGCGCCGCAAGATCAAGGCCATGAGCTACGGACTGGCGTACGGGCTCTCCGCGTTCGGCCTCTCCCAGCAGCTGAACATCGAGCCGGCCGAGGCGCGTGGCCTGATGGACACGTACTTCGAGCGGTTCGGCGGGGTCCGCGACTATCTGCACCGGGTGGTGGAGGAGGCCCGGTCCACGGGCTACACGGAGACGGTCTTCGGCCGCCGCCGCTACCTCCCCGACCTCAACAGCGACAACCGGCAGCGCCGCGAGATGGCCGAGCGGATGGCGCTGAACGCGCCGATCCAGGGCACGGCCGCCGACATCGTGAAGGTCGCCATGCTCCAGGTCGACCGGGCGTTGACCGGGGCGGAGCTGAAGTCCCGGATGCTGCTCCAGGTCCATGACGAAATCGTCCTGGAGATCGCCGGGGGCGAGCGGGAGCGGGTCGAGGAGATCGTCCGTCACGAGATGTCCACGGCGGTGCGGCTCCGCGCCCCGCTGGACGTCTCGGTCGGTGTCGGTACGGACTGGGAGTCCGCCGCCCACTGAGCCGTGCGGCGGTCACCGGACGGGCCGGGGGATCACCCCGCCGCCCGCCCGGTGACCTCCCGGGCGGGGTGCCGCGGCCGTCGCAGCCGGGCCCACGCCCCGTACAGCACCAGGCCCGCGGCCAGCCCCGCCCCGGCGCCGAAGCAGGCGGTCGGGACGATGTCCAGCGGGGTGTCGAGGTGTCCGAAGTACGCGTACCAGCGCGCGCACCGGTGGGCGGTGCCGAGCAGCACGCAGACGCCGAGCAGGGCCGCCACGGCCCACCGCTCCCGGCGGTCCGGCACCGGCACGGACGGGGGCGGCGGCGCCGCCCCGGCCCGCCGCAGCCCCGAGACCGTGAACCACCCCAGTACCGCCAGCGCCACCGCCGAACTGCCGTACTGCACCAGCTGGAACACCGGGTACCCGCCTATGCTCCCGCCGAGCACCGGCACCAGGCGCACCCCCCAGCGCCCGTGATGGGTGAAGGCGTCCCAGACGACATGGGTGGCCGCCCCCAGGACCGCCGACAGGACGAACCACCCGGCCGCCCGCGGCCCCCGCGCGACGGGCCGCCCCCGGACGAAGGCGTGCACCCGCCCCCGCCAGGGCGCCGGCACCAGCCCCACCAGGGGGTCGCGCAGCAGCAGCCAGATCCCCACCGCGGCCGCCGCGATCAGCACATCGACCGTCAGCACGCCCCATACCGCGTGGGTGACCTCGCCGAACTCCATGGCGCCGGGAACCACGGAGTCCGCGAAGTACGTCAGATCGGGGGCGAAGGAGCCCGCCACGAGTGCCGAGGCGAACAGCGGCCCCCGCGCGGTCCCGTCCCGGCGCATCCCCGGGAGCACCGCGGCGGCATGACTGAGTGTGAACGGCATGGCGGCAAGTATGGGCGACGTGTGCGGAGCATCCGGGCACGGCCGTACAACTTGCAGTCGGGAACGTGAAAAACAGGTAAGAACCGGTCAGTGCGCCGTGCCTTGGCCGTACGAGTTGCCGTAGGGTCGCCTGAGTCCGGCGCAGGGGAGCGCGGACCCGTCGAAGGGGAGGGGCCAGAGGTTATGGCAGCGCAATTCGGTCGCCGGCTTCGCAAGGGGGCGACCACGGCGGCCGTGGCCGCACTCGCCGTGGCGGCGCTCTCCGCATCGGGCGCCCCCGGAACCACGCTGGTCGGCGGCGGGAGCGACGACCCGCAGGCCACCGGCACCACGCCCGAGCCCGAGAACGGCGCGGCGACCGGGAACTCGCCGTACTACACGGAGCTTCCCCCGCTGAACACGCCGGACAGGCCCGGCGCATCGGCCGGCCTTCCCGTCACCGGCAGCGCGGAATCCGGCATCCCCGCCTCCGTCCTGGCCGCGTACAAGAAGGCCGAACGGACCGTCCGCGCCAGTGACGCCGCCTGCCGGCTGCCCTGGCAGCTGCTGGCCGCGATCGGCAAGGTCGAGTCCGGCCACGCCCGCGGCGGGCGGGTCGACGGCAACGGCACCACCTTCTCGCCGATCCTCGGCCCGGTCCTCGACGGCCGCGGCTTCGCGATGATCAAGGACACCGACAACGGGGCCTACGACGGGGACAGCACCCACGACCGCGCCGTCGGCCCGATGCAGTTCATCCCGTCCACCTGGGCCACCTGGGGCCAGGACGGCAACGGCGACGGCCGCAAGGACCCCAACAACGTCTACGACGCGGCGCTCGCCGCCGGGCGCTACCTCTGCGCCGGCTCCCGCGATCTGTCGCTCGCCGCCGACCTCGACCGGGCGGTCCTGAGCTACAACCACTCGGACGCCTATCTGCGCACCGTCCGCTCCTGGTTCGACTACTACAAGCGCGGCACCCACGAGGTCCCCGACGGCACCGGCGCCCTCCCGCCCGACCTCGGCTCCGGCACCGGCCCGACCCCTCCGCCGTCCAGGACACCCGGCTCCGGCACGAAGCCGTCGAAGCCCTCGAAGCCCGGCGGCGGCCCGAAGGACCCCGACCCGAAGCCCACCCCGTCCGACACCCCGGCCGGCATCGAGAACGCCGGCACCGGCAAGCTGACCGCCACCGCGGGCGACGCCTTCGCCGAACGGATCGCCGTGCGGGCCGAGAACAAGAAGGGCGCCCCGCTCGCCAAGGTGTCGGTGACCTTCACCATCACCAGCGACACCGACGCCGCCTTCGCGGGCGGCGGGAAGACCGCCGTCGTGCGCACCACGGCCGACGGCACCGCCACCGCCCCGGTGCTGAAGGCGGGCGAGAAGACCGGCATGTTCACCGTGCGGGCCTCGGTCACCGGCAGCTCGCTGCCGCCCGTCACGTACACGGCCACCGTCACCGCCCGGCGCGCCGACACGATCGCCCGTACCGGTGACAAGGAGCTGACCGCCGCCCCGGGGGCCGCGTTCGCCGACACCGTCGGGCTCAAGGCCACCTTCAAGGGCGCGGCGGCGGCCGGTGTCACCGTCACCGCCACCATGATCACCGACGCCGAGAAGCCGGCCGAGAACGACAAGGGCCCCTACTTCAAGGACGCCGACGGCAAGCCCGTCCGCACCCTCACCGCCCTGCGCACCGGCGCCGACGGCACCCTGGAGCTGCCGAAGATCTACGCCGACGACACCGAGGGCACCTTCAAGCTGCGGCTCACCGCCGAGGGCGGCGCCACGCTCGTCGTCGAGCTGAAGGTCGAGGGCTCCGGGCCCACCGCGACCCCCTCGCCCGGCGAGAGCTCCGGCGAGGGATCCGGCACGGGCGCCACCCCCGCGCCGGGCGCGAGCCCCTCGGCCACCGGGACCCCCACGGCCACCGCGAGCCCCAAGGCGTCCACCGCCTGACCCGGCCCGCCCCACGGCACCACCCCCAGCAGCCCCTCTGCCGCCACCCGGCAGAGGGGCTGCCGCGCGTGTTCTCATCTCGCGCCCGCGTTGCTACGGTGCCCCAACCCTGACGCCCCATCAGATCGATGTTCTCCGGGAGGACCCGCATGCGTGCTCTCGTCGCCGCCGCCATCGGACTGGCCGCGGCCCTCGCGCTCGTCCTCACCATCAGCGCGATCGGTGCCCCGCCCGGAAAGACCTCGCCCAAACCCCTGCTGACCACCGTCCCCGGCCCCAAGAACTAGGGGGTGGCACCATGCGCCGCCGAGCCAGCCTCGTCCTCCTGGCGTTCGCCGTCTTCTTCGCCGCCCTGTCCCCGCTGCTGCGCTGGTACGCCTTCCCCAGACTGGCGAAGATCCCGCCCAGCCAGTACCAGGAGACGGTGCTGGAGGCGAAGCCCGCCACCCTCCTCGACTACAACGACGGCATGAAGGTGAAGAAGGTCCCCAAGGTCACCATCGTGCAGACCCTCAAGGGCAACGTCGAGGAGTCCGAACGCATCGAACGCGACGCGGGCCGCGACGTCGTCGTCTGGGACGCCCTCAGCTACGTGGTCGGCCCGGACGGCAAGATGGTCTCCGAGATCCCCGAGCGCTACATCTTCGACGCCCACAGCCAGGCACCCGTCCACGCCACCGGCGAGATGGTCGACGGCGACCCCGTGCGGCGCGAGGGCATCGAGTTCAAATGGCCCTTCCTCACCGAGAAGCGCGACTACGAGTACTTCGACGCCCAGGCCCGCACCAGCTCGCCCATCCACTACAAGGGCACCCGCACCTTCCACGGCCTGGAGGTCTACTACTTCGAGCAGACCATCCCGTGGACCAAGGTCCCGATGCCGAAGAAGATGCCCATCCAGGGCGTCGGCCCGGAGCAGATCGCCAAGACCGGCATGACCCGCTGGTACACCACCAAGCGCATGTTCTGGGTGGACCCGGTCACCGGAGCCCCCGTCAACGGCGAGGAGATCCACAAGGAGGAACTCCGCAACGCCAGGAAGATGGGAATGCCCGAGGACACCATGACCGTGTTCGCCGGGCACGTGAAGATGCGCCCCGACTACGTCGAGTCCATCGTCGACCTGGTCAGCTCCCAGCGCCTGCTGGTCCTGCTGCTCACCTCGTACCTGCCCTGGGGCTTCCTCGCCCTCGGGACCGCGCTGTTCGCCCTCGCCCTGTGGCTGGAGGCCCGCTCCCGCCGCCCGGACGGATCCCCGGAGAAGACGCCCGCCGCTACCCCTGCCCCCGCCTGAGCCGCGCACTGGTGAACCGGGTCGCCTCCGCCGTCGCCGGGTCCTCGGGCCACGGATGCTTCGGGTAGCGGCCGCGCAGCTCCGCCCGGACGGCCCGGTAGCCGTCCCGCCAGAACGACGCCAGATCCGCGGTGACCGCCGCCGGGCGGCCGGCCGGGGACAGCAGGTGCACCAGCACCGGCACCCCCGCCACCCTCGGCGTCTCGCGCAGCCCGAACAGCTCCTGGAGCTTCACCGCGAGCACCGGCTGCGCCCCGCCGTACTCCACCCGGACCCGGGAACCGCTCGGCACCTCGATCCGCTCCGGCGCCAGCTCGTCCAGCCGCACCGCCTCACCCGTCGCCCACGGCAGCAGCCGCCGCAGCGCCTGCCCCGCGTCGATCCGGGCCAGATCCGCCCGCCGCCGGGCCCGGGACAGCTCCGGCTCCAGCCACTGCCCGGCACACTCCAGCAGCGCCCCGTCGGACACATCCGGCCACGGCTCGCCCAGCTCGCGGTGGAGGAAGGCGAGCCGCTGACGCAACTGCTCGCTCTCCCGCGACCAGCGCAGCAGCCCCGGCCCCTCCCGCCGCAACCCCTCGACCAGCGCCTCGCGCACCGCACCGGGCGCCGGATCCCGCAACGGGCGCACCGCCAGCTCGACCGCGCCCAGCCGATCCACCCGGCGCGCCACCACGTCGCCGTCCGCCCACCGCACCTCATCGCCGGACCGGAACAGATGCCCGGCCGCCTCCCGCGCCGTCCCCTCGTCGACCACCGCGGCCAGCCGCACCCGCGCCGACGCCGCGTGCGCCGGACGGTCGGCCACCGCGACCGCGAGCCAGGGCGCACCGCGCAGCCCCGAACCCTCCCCGGTCAGCGCGCCCGTCCCCGACACCATCAGGAACGCCCCCTCGCCCCGGGCCCGCGCCACCCGCTCCGGGAAGGCCAGAGCGGCCACCAGCCCCACGGCCGCGTCCTGCGGCCGCTCCCGCGCGAAGACCCCGCCGAGCGAGGCGGACAGTCGCCGCACCTCCTGCCGCCAGCGCGCCGCGTAACCGTCGCCGCCCCGGCGCGCGGTACGCAGCGCCGCCGCCAGGTCGTCCCCGTACTCCCGGGGCGGTTCCTCGCTCAGCAGCGCCACCACCTCGGCCGCCAGCAGCCCGCCCACCTCGCCCGCGCCGTCCAGCAGCGCCCGCGCGAGCCGGGGGTGCAGGCCGAGCCGGGACATCCGTACGCCCCGGTCGGTCACCCGCCCCTCCGCGTCCACCGCGCCGATCGCCGCCAGCACCTCGCGTGCCGCGGCCATCGCCCCGGCGGGCGGCGGATCGAGCAGCGCCAGCCCCGAGGCGTCCGGATCGCCCCAGCACGCCGCCTGGAGGGCGAACGCCGCCAGGTCCGCGACCCGGATCTCCGGGGACGGGAACGCGGCGAGCCGCCCGTCCTCCGCCTCCGTCCAGCACCGGTACACCGCCCCGGGCGCCTCCCGCCCGGCCCGGCCCGCCCGCTGCCGCCCCGCCGCCCGCGAGGCCCGCACCGTGGTGAGCGCGCTCAGCCCCCGGGCGTGATCGGTACGCGGCTCCCGGGCCAGCCCCGAGTCCACCACGACCCGCACCCCCGGGACCGTGAGCGAGGACTCCGCCACCGAGGTCGCCAGCACCACCCGCCGCCCGCCGGACGAACCGGCCAGCACCGCGTCCTGCACCGCCGCCGGGGCCCGCCCGTGCACCTGGAGCACCTCGGCGTCCACCCCCGCGAGCTGCCCGGCCACCCGCCCGATCTCGCCGACGCCGGGCAGGAAGCACAGCACGTCCCCGTCCCGCTCGGCCAAGGCCCGGCGCACCGTCGCGGCGACATGCGCCAACAGCGCCGGATCGACCCTCGTCCCGTGCGGCGGCCGCACCGGCGCGGCGGGCGGCGCCCAGACCGCCTCCACCGGGTGCGCGACCCCCTCCGCCTCGACCACCGGGGCGTCGCCCAGCAGCCGCGCCCACCCCGCCGCGTCCGTCGTCGCGGACGCGGCGACCAGCCGCAGCTCGGGCCGCAGGGTCTCCCGCACGTCCAGCAGGAACGCGGCGACCGTGTCCGCGTCCAGGTGCCGCTCGTGGCACTCGTCGACGATCACCACGTCCACCCCGGCCAGCTCCTGGTCGCGCTGGAGCCGCTGGAGCAACACCCCGGTGGTCACCACCTCCACCACCGTGCCCGGCCCCACCACCCGCTCCCCGCGCACCGTGAAGCCCACCCGTTCACCGGCCCGCTCCCCGAGGAGCCAGGCCATCCGCCGCGCCGCCGCCCGCGCGGCGATCCGCCGGGGCTCGGCGACCACCACCCGGCGCACCGGGCCGCCCCCGACCAGCCCGGCCAGCACCAGCGGGACGAGCGTCGTCTTGCCGGTGCCGGGCGGTGCGCACAGCACCGCCGTCCCGCGGTCGTCGAGTGCCCGCTCCAGGGCGGGCAGCGCGGTGCGTACGGGCAACTGGTCCAGGGCGTCGGTACGGATCACGTCCCCAGTCTCGTACGCCGCCGGACCGGTCCGGTACGCGCGGGGGCGGGGCCCGGCCGCGTACGCGGACGAAGGCTCAGTCCCGGACGCAGACGAAGATCGCGGTGCCCGGGATGAGGTTGCCGCGCAGCGGGGACCAGCCGCCCCACTCCTGGTGGTTCCAGGCCGGCCACTCCGGTTCGACCAGGTCCACCAGCCGGAAACCGCCCGCCACCACGTCCCGCACCCGGTCGCCCAGCGTCCGGTGGTGCTCGACGTACACGGCCTCGCCCCGCTCGTCCTGCTCGACGTAAGGGGTGCGGTCGAAGTAGGAGGCCGCGACGGAGAGGCCCTCCGGGCCCGGCTCGTCCGGGAACGCCCAGCGGATCGGGTGCGTCACCGAGAAGACCCAGCGCCCGCCCGGCCGCAGCACCCGGCGGACCTCGCGGAAGACCCGCACCGGGTCGGCGACGAACGGCACCGCCCCGTAGGCGGAGCACGCCAGGTCGAAGGAGCCGTCCCGGAACGGCAGCACCCCGGCGTCCGCCTCCACCAGCGGAACCCCGCCGCCGATCCGCAGGGCGTGCTGCAACTGGCGGTGCGAGAGGTCCACCGCCACCGGGCGGGCCCCCCGGGCGGCGAGCCAGCGCGAGCACTGCGCGGCCCCGGCGCCGATCTCCAGGACGTCCAGCCCGCGCAGCGCGGCGGCGGGGCCCAGCAGCCCGGCCTCCGCCTCGTCGAGCCCCTCCGGGCCCCAGACGAAGCGGTCGTCGCCGAGGAAGTCGCCGTGGTTGCTCTGGTACTCGTCCGCGTTCCGGTCCCACCAGCCGCGACTGGCCCGGCTGCTCTCGGTCTCCGACGCCGCGCGGCGGGTCGCCTCGGGCTCGGCCGCGTAGATCTCTTGGCTCATCGTGTCCGTCGTTGTAGTTTGCCTTCACCCCGCCGCATGCGGGGCGCACCAGGGGGTACGTGTGAGTACGGTGCCCGTGCCCACGGATTCTTCCGGTACGGATCCGGCCACGGGGCGCACGAGTTGTGCCTGATATGCGCCGGAGCGCCCCCGGTGTGCGCCTTCGCGCATTGACCGTGCCCGGCTGCCCCCGTATGCTACAAGTTGCGCCGCGAGCCTGCGCGCCTCAGACCTAGCAGGCCGCGCTCGCATCTGTTGCATGCCCCTCGGTTCACGAGGCGCCTCCCGCCGAGCGGGGCGGGCGCTTCCCGAGCTGTCCGGAATTCGGCAGAGGTGATACGGGCTCCCGGCGTAGCAGTACCTACGACTCACTGTCCGTACCGGAGCCCTTTCCCACATGACGAGCAGCACCGAGACCACCGCCACCACCCCGCAGGTAGCGGTCAACGACATCGGTAACGAGGAAGCCTTCCTCGCCGCGATCGACGAGACGATCAAGTACTTCAACGACGGCGACATCGTCGACGGCGTCATCGTGAAGGTCGACCGGGACGAGGTCCTGCTCGACATCGGTTACAAGACCGAAGGCGTCATCCCCTCCCGCGAGCTCTCGATCAAGCACGACGTCGACCCGAACGAGGTCGTTAAGGTCGGCGACGAGATCGAGGCCCTGGTTCTCCAGAAGGAGGACAAGGAAGGTCGCCTCATCCTGTCCAAGAAGCGCGCTCAGTACGAGCGTGCCTGGGGCACGATCGAGAAGATCAAGGAAGAGGACGGCATCGTCACCGGTACCGTCATCGAGGTCGTCAAGGGTGGTCTCATCCTCGACATCGGCCTCCGTGGCTTCCTGCCGGCCTCCCTCGTCGAGATGCGTCGTGTCCGCGACCTCCAGCCCTACGTGGGCAAGGAGCTCGAGGCCAAGATCATCGAGCTGGACAAGAACCGCAACAACGTGGTCCTGTCCCGCCGTGCCTGGCTGGAGCAGACCCAGAGCGAGGTCCGCCAGACCTTCCTCACGACCCTGCAGAAGGGCCAGGTCCGCTCCGGCGTCGTCTCCTCGATCGTCAACTTCGGTGCGTTCGTGGACCTCGGCGGCGTCGACGGTCTCGTGCACGTCTCCGAGCTGTCCTGGAAGCACATCGACCACCCCTCCGAGGTCGTCGAGGTCGGCCAGGAGGTCACGGTCGAGGTCCTCGACGTCGACATGGACCGCGAGCGCGTCTCGCTGTCGCTCAAGGCGACGCAGGAAGACCCGTGGCAGCAGTTCGCCCGCACGCACCAGATCGGGCAGGTCGTTCCCGGTAAGGTCACCAAGCTCGTTCCCTTCGGTGCGTTCGTGCGCGTCGACGAGGGCATCGAGGGTCTGGTCCACATCTCCGAGCTGGCCGAGCGCCACGTGGAGATCCCGGAGCAGGTCGTCCAGGTCAACGACGAGATCTTCGTCAAGGTCATCGACATCGACCTCGAGCGCCGCCGCATCAGCCTCTCGCTGAAGCAGGCCAACGAGTCCTTCGGTGCCGACCCGGCCTCGGTCGAGTTCGACCCGACCCTGTACGGCATGGCCGCGTCCTACGACGACCAGGGCAACTACATCTACCCCGAGGGCTTCGACCCCGAGACCAACGACTGGCTCGAGGGTTACGAGGCGCAGCGCGAGGCGTGGGAGACCCAGTACGCCGAGGCGCAGCAGCGCTTCGAGCAGCACCAGGCCCAGGTCATCAAGTCCCGCGAGGCCGACGAGGCCGCCGCTGCCGAGGGCGCTGCCGCCCCGGCCGGTGGTGCCCCGGCCGCCTCCGGCGGCAACGGTGGCGGCTCGTACTCCTCGGAGTCGGCGGACAACTCCGGCGCCCTGGCGTCGGACGAGGCCCTGGCCGCTCTGCGCGAGAAGCTGGCGGGCGGCCAGAGCTGACGCTCTGACCCCCTCCGGTCGGTGATCGACCGCAGTAGCTGAAAGTGAGGCCCGCTCCCTTCGGGGGGCGGGCCTCATGCGTGTCCGCGGGGGCCGCTACGGGGTGACGGCGATGTTGGTCAGCCCCTTGCCGCCGGTCACCGTGTTGCTGCTGTAGACGGTGGTCGGGCAGCCGGAGCCGTAGTTGGTGACGTTGACCGCGAGGCGTTTGTCGCCGGTGGCGCCGGTCAGGTCGGAGGTGTTGTTCCGGAAGACGGTGCCGCAGCCCCAGCCGCTCTGCTGGGTGTGGGTCTCGTAGCCGTTGTTGCTGGTACGGGTGCCCTTGTTGTTCTCGACCAGGACGTCGTTGCCCTTCACGTCGACCCAGGAGTCGTCGAAGTGGGCGCCGGTCAGCCCGCCGCCGTCGAAGGTGTTGCCGACGATCCTGACCCCGGTGGTGCCCTCCTTGACGTCGACGTTCTCGCCGCCGACCCCCGGCCCGATCGTGTTGTTCAGGATCTGCACCCGGTCGCTCCGGTCGGAGAGGTCGTTGGCGGTGCCGACGTAGACGCCCTCGCCCATGCCGCGTCCGTCCCGCCCGGTGTCGTAGATCCGGGAGTTCTTGATGACGCCGTCCTTGCTGGACGTGCGGAAGTGGACGCCCTCCATGGTGAGTCCGTGCACGGTCACCGAGTCGATGACGACGCCGGTGGCGGCGTCGGCCATGATGCCCTTCTGGCCGCCGGTGACGGTGATGCCCTGGACGGTCCAGTAGGAGGCGCCGTTGAGATGGAGCCCGTAGCCGCCGCTCGCGGTGAGGACCGCCCCGGCCGAGCCGGTGAGGGTGATCCGGGCGCCGGCGGTGGCCGGGACGGTCGCCTTGAAGTTGCCGGTGTAGGTGCCGTCGGCGAGCCGGATCGTGTCGCCGGGGGAGGCGGCGGCGAGGGCGGACTTGAGCTGGGCGGCGGTGCTCACATCGACGGCCGCGGCCGCACCGGCCGCCGTGGCGGTGGTGGAGGCGACGGCGAGGCCGCCGGTGGCGAGGGCGGTGGCCAGCAGGGCCGGGAGCAGCGTGCGGGTGCGCATGGGGGGTGCCTTCCCGTCGAAGGAGTTCGAGGTTCTCGTACATGAATGTGGGGCGAGTCTCTGAACTTGCTGCCCAGTGACGGTAGGGACGCGGTGCGACCGTGTCAATGTCTGGACCAATGCCCGGCGGGGTGCCGGTCCGGCGTTCGGGGCGAAGGCGGGAACGCATGTGTGGTGCGGGTGGGGCGGGTGAGGTTAGGTGCGGCCCGTTGCCGGTGCCGGTGGTTCCGTACGCCTCTCAACTCCGTTGATTCCCGGCGCCGTTCGGGCTTCTGACGGTCAACGCGGCTGCTTCCGGGCGCCGGTGTGGAAGGGATCGGGGCAGGGGCGTGCGAGTACCGTTGTCCCCGCTCCGGCGCTTCCGTGCGCCGCCCGGCATGAACCGGCGGGTGAAGGGGCACAGTCCGGGAATGCATGTGCGCTGCCGGACGTTCTTCCCGACGAATACGAGGAGGAGCGGTAACCGTGCCTGATCCGCAGAGTTTGTACGAATGGGAGCCCAAGGGCCTGGCCGTCGTCGACATGGCGCTCGCCCAGGAGTCGGCCGGCCTGGTCATGCTCTACCACTTCGACGGCTACATCGACGCGGGCGAGACCGGCGAGCAGATCGTGGACAACGTGCTCGACTCGCTGCCGCACCAGGTCGTGGCCCGCTTCGACCACGACCGCCTCGTCGACTACCGCGCACGGCGCCCGTTGCTGACCTTCCGGCGCGACCGCTGGACCGCCTACGAGACCCCGACGCTGGAGGTCCGCGTCGTGCAGGACACGACGGGGGCACCGTTCCTGATGCTGTCGGGCCCCGAGCCCGATGTGGAGTGGGAGCGGTTCGCCGCCGCCGTCGAGCAGATCGTCGAGCGTCTCGGCGTCCGCCTCGCGGTGAACTTCCACGGGATCCCGATGGGCGTCCCGCACACCCGCCCCGTCGGTCTCACCCCGCACGGCAACCGCACCGACCTCATGCCCGGCCACCGCACCCCCTTCGACGAGGCGCAGGTGCCCGGCTCCGCGGCGGCCCTGGTGGAGTACCGGCTGATGGAGGCCGGACACGACGTCCTCGGCGTCGCCGCCCACGTCCCGCACTACGTGGCCCGCTCCGCGTACCCGGACGCGGCGCTCACCGCGCTGGAGGCCATCACGGCCGCCACCGGCCTGGTCCTGCCCGCCGTCGCCCACGCCCTGCGCACCGAGGCGCACCGCACCCAGACCGAGATCGAGCGGCAGATCGGCCAGGGCGACGAGGAGCTGGTCTCGCTCGTCGAGGGCCTTGAGCACCAGTACGACGCGGTCGCCGGGGCCGAGACCCGCGGCAGTCTGGTCGCCGAGCCGGTGGACCTGCCGTCCGCCGACGAGATCGGCCTGGAATTCGAGCGCTTCCTCGCGGAGCGCGAGGGCGACGTCTGACCGTTCCCGACCGCCGTGCCCCGGGCAGGGGCACCAGGCCCTGCCTTCACACTGCCGCCCGCCGTGCCCGGCCTCCGGCCGGACGACGGCACCGTGAGGACAGGGCCTATGCTTCCGGGCATGCTGAAGGTGGGCCTGACCGGCGGGATCGGCGCCGGCAAGAGTGAAGTGTCACGGCTGCTCGTCGGGTACGGGGCCGTGCTGATCGACGCGGACCGGATCGCCCGGGAGGTCGTCGAGCCGGGGACCCCGGGGCTCGCCGCCGTGGTCGCCGAGTTCGGCGAGGAGGTGCTCGCCGCCGACGGCACCCTGGACCGGCCGAAGCTCGGCTCGATCGTCTTCGCCGACGCCGACCGGCTCGCCGCGCTCAACGCGATCGTGCACCCCCTGGTCGGTGCCCGCTCCGCGGAGCTGGAGCGGGCGGCGGGGCCGGACTCGGTCGTCGTCCACGACGTCCCCCTGCTCACCGAGAACGGCCTGGCGCCCCTCTACGACCTGGTCGTCGTCGTGGACGCGAGCCCCGCGACCCAGCTCGACCGGCTGGTGCGGCTGCGCGGCATGACCGAGGCCGATGCCCGCGCCCGGATGGCCGCCCAGGCCACCCGTGAGCAGCGGCGCGCCGTGGCCGACCTGATCGTCGACAACGACGGACCCCTGGCCGGGCTGGAGCCGCAGGTGCGCGAGGTCTGGGCGGAGCTGACCCGGCGGGCCGCCGAGACCGGCTGACCCGTACGGAATACCGGGCCGGTGGCGGACGTTGCAGATCCGACGGGGCCAGGTTTCGTGTGCGACGCGACCGTGAGGCCCGGACGGAAGGACGAGAGCGTGCCCGAGAGGACCCCGGAAACCGACGTCATCGACTTCCGCGCGGCCGAACGGCTGCTGGACGCGCGTGACCCGCGCGGCGCGGTCAAGCTGCTGGATTCGGTGATCGCGGCCCATCCGGAGAACACCGCGGCCCGGCTGCTGCGGGCCCGCGCCTTCTTCGCCGCCGCCCAGCTGCGCCCCGCCGAGCTCGAATTCGAGCTGGTCCTGGAGCGCGAGCCGGACAACGCCTTCGCGCACTTCGCGCTGGCCCGCACCTTCGAGCGGTCCGGCCGCACCGACCGGGCCGCCCGGCACTTCCGGCTGGCGGCGGCGCTGGACCCGAACCCGGAGTACCTGAAGGCGGCCCGCTTCCCGGCGCAGGACTGACCGAGCGGCGGCCGCCACCGGGCGCCGGCCCCGCTCAGTGCCCGTACCGCCCGCGTCCGCCGTGGTCGGGCTCGTACGGTGGGATCCTGCGGCCCGGCTGGTAGTGCGGGCCCTGGCGCATGTGGTGGACGATCACCGCCAGATCCACCAGGACCAGCAGGAGCAGCAGCCCGCAGGCGACGGCCCAGCCGTCCCGGTCGGCCAGGGTGAAGGCGACCAGGCCGAAGAGCGCCCAGGCGAGGCCCCATAGACTCAGCCAGAGCCGCAGCCGCAGCGGACTGCGGGCCGTCATCGGTTCATTGCCGGTACGCATGGCGCATCGCCTCTCCTACCAGGATGGACCCGCGACGGTGTTTCGGCGCAGGCGACGTCTGATCGAGGGGAACGCGCGTGAACGGCACATCGTGGGAGGACCGCACCGGCCGCCGGGCAAGGGTGCGGGGCTGTCTGCTGGGCGGGGCGATCGGGGACGCGCTGGGCAACCCGGTGGAGTTCCTGTCCCTGGCCGGTATCCGGCGCGCCCACGGCGAACACGGCGTTCCGGGGCTCCTCCCGGACGACGAGGGCGTCGTCGGACGGGTCACGGACGACACACAGATGACCCTGTTCACCGCGGAAGCGCTGATCAGGGCCCACTCCCTGGCGATGGCGAAGGGGAGCGGCCAGGGCGGCCACCACGACGGCGGGGCCACGGCCCGTACCGTGCGGAACGCCTATCTGCGCTGGCTGGACACCCAGAACCACCCCGCGCCGCCGGCCCGGGGCGGCGACGACCCGGTACGGACCGGCTGGCTCCGGCAGCAGCCCTGGCTCTACGCGCGCCGCGCCCCCGGAAACGCCTGCCTGACCGGGCTCGCCACCGGCCACGTCCCCGAACCGGCCGACCGCCTCGGCGGGCACGGCCCCGTCAACACCGGCTCCAAGGGCTGCGGCACGGTGATGCGCTCGGCCCCCTTCGGGCTGGTGGGGCTCGACCCCGACGAGGCGTTCCGGCTGGCCTACTGGTGCGCGCAGATCACCCACGGCCACCCGACCGGCGCGTACGCGGCCGGGGCCTTCGCCGCGATCGTCGCCCACCTCCTGGAGGGCGACTCGACGGAGGGCGCCGTGCTGCGGGCCATGGAGCTGCTGCGCCGCCATCCGGGCCACGAGGAGACCTCCACGGCGCTGCGGGCCGCCCTCGACCTGGCCGCGCGGGGTGCGCCGACCGGCGAGAAGGTGGAGAGCCTGGGGGCGGGCTGGGTGGCCGAGGAGGCGCTGGCCATCGCCGTGTACGCCGCGCTGGTGCTGCCCGGTGCGGACCAGGTCGCCGAGGCGCTGCGGCTCTCGGTCAACCATTCGGGCGACAGCGATTCCACCGGCTCGGTCTGCGGCAACCTGCTCGGCGCCCGCCACGGCGACGTGCACCTTCCGGCGTCCTGGCTGGTGGCGACCGAGGGCCGGGCGGTCATCGGCGAGCTGGCCGACGACCTCTGCCTGGAGTTCGAGGGCACGGTGGCCTGGCCGGCCGGCCGGTACCCGGCGTACTGACGGACGGGAGCGCCGTCCGCCGGTACGCCGGGGGCGGGCGGCGCGTCAGTCGGTGAGGAGCTTGGCGCGCAGCTTGGCCACCGTGGCGTCGTCGATCCGCAGTCCCTTGCGGACGTAGCTGTCGAAGTCGCCGTAGATCTTGTCGACCTGGTCGAACGCGGCGCGCAGCCAGCTCAGTTCGACGGCCTTCGGGTTGCCCAGGTAGTCGTTGCTGGCGAGGAAGTCCGCCTCGACGGTCTCGCGCGGGACGCCGAGCAGGGTGAGAAGGACGGCGGTGCTCCAGCCGGTGCGGTCCTTGCCCGAGCTGCAGTGGTAGACCGTGGCGCCGGAGTCGTTGTTCGCGACGGCGGTGACCAGGTCGCGGAAGGCGTAGTCGGCGCCCACGAAGTTGACCATGAACGGGTAGCCGATGGACTGGCCGAGGTCGGACGAGCCGGAGAACAGCCCGGCCGCGATGGCCTCGGCCAGCGTCATCAGCGCCGAGTCGTGGAAGCGGATGCCGTGGTCGAGCGAGACGACGTCGGCGACCTGGTACGTCACCCCGGCGGGCAGCCGGTCCGGGTCCTGGTACCGCTCCACGGCGTTGCGCAGGTCGATGTCGAGGGTGAGGCGCTGGGAGAGCAGTTGCTGTTGCTCGGCGTCGCTGAGCTTGTTGATCTTGTTGGAGCGGTAGACCAGGCCGGGGCGCACCCAGCGGCCGTCGGCGGTGCGGTAGCCGCCGATGTCCCGGAAGTTGCGGGCGGAGTCGATGCCGGCCGAGCGCTCGGCGACGACGAGCGGGGAGCCGCTGTCCGGCACCAGGCGGAAGTACCAGCGCGTGGGCCCGGCGAGGGTCCCGGCGGGGACGGTCAGCGAGCCGGTGCCGGGCGCGGTGCCCACCGGGGTGCCGGTGGTGGCGTCGGGGGAGGTGGCGGCGGTGACGGTGACCGATCCGGCGCCGGACGCCCAGGAGAGCGTGTAGCCGCCGTCGGCGGTGCGCTTCGCGGTCGCGGAGGTGAACGGCACGGCGGCCCGCGTGGCGGCCTGCGCGCTCGCCGCGGGGGCCCGGTCGGCGGTGGCGGCGAGCGCGGGCGGGGTGAGCAGTGTGCCGGTGAGCAGGGCGGCCGCGACGGCTGCCTGGGCGATGCGGTGCGTGCGCATGATGCTCCTTGTCTGCGCCCCGGTCGGGGCGTGGCGGGGGGTCAGGAGGTGGGGGCGGCGGTGCACGGTGCGGCGCCGCAGACATTGATGACACGGCCGGTGGTCAGGAAGGTGGCCTTCTGCCGACGCGCGTCCGAAGAGTTGCGGGGATCGGAGTGCGGGTCGTGGCCGTACTCCGGGCCGGTGGGCGGGGTGTTGGTGACCGGCGGGGAAGGGGTGCCGCTGTCCCACACCGTCATCGCCGATTCCCGGTAAGGGAGTTGGTCGCGGTCGAGCCGCCCGATGCCCCAGTACGGGACGGTGTCCGGGCTGCGGCCGGGGGCGAGGGCCGGGGTGATCAGCCGGGCGCCGATGGTGCGCGCCTCCACCTCGGCGGCGGCGTTGGCGACCTGGTGGTCCCCGTACGCGATGTGCATCAGCACCTGGTGGCGGTCGGTGAGGTGGGCCGCGTAGCCGTTGGTCTCGCCGCGGTCCCAGACCATCTGGAAGAGCTGGAGCACGATCTGCTGGCGCAGCTTGTCCGGGTAGGAGGCGTCCAGGACCTGCTGGAACGGTGCGAAGTCGGTGCTGCGGTTGAGGAGCAGGCCGTAGTTCATGCCGGTGACGCCGAGGACGCCGCGCCGGATGTCGGGCGAGGCGGCGAGCAGGGCCCCGCCGAGGATCCCGCCCTGGCTGTTCCCGTCGTAGCCGATGCCGTGCCGGATGTCGACGAGCGGTCGGCCGTTCGTGTCGCGGAAGGCGGGGTCGGCGGTCAGCCCGGCGGGGTGGATCAGGGCGCGGGCGAGGAAGAGGGCGTTCAGCAGGCCCTGTTCGGTGCGTTCGGGGACGGCCGGGAAGAGGCTGGGATCGGTCAGCGCGCCGACCACCACGGGGATGTCCGCCTCGGCCATCCCGATCCAGTCCGTCGCGCAGAAGGTGAAGTTGTGCTCCGCCGCCATGTCCTTGACGTTGCCCGCGCCGACCTCCGCGCGGCGGCCGAGGAGGCCGTGCCCGTAGAGCGCCGGGTGCGCGGGGGACCGGAACGCGGAACGCGGTATCTCGCACCGGAACTCGGCCAGCTGGGTGCTGCCCGCCAGGTGCCGGGGCAGCCCGTCGCGGCCGCGGTGCAGTACGGAGCCGGGCGGGCCGCCGGGCTCGTCCAGATAGCCGGGCACCTCGATCCGGCCGGTCACCTCGCGAGCGATCCGGGGGTCCTGTTCGGCGGTGAAGTCGGTGACACCGGTGACGGTGTACGCCGGTGACCGGCCGCCGAGCCGGCGGAACGCGTCGTCGCGCACGGCGAAGAGGTCGCCGCTGAGGCTCCGGGTGCTCGCGACGGTGAAGTCCCAGGCGAGGTGGAGCCCTTCGGTCCGTACCCCGGCCCGGCGCAGCGCCGTCAGCGCGGGCCGCAGCCGGTCCTGCCGGGCGCGCAGCGGGTGCCCGGTGGGCAGGGCCGCTCCGGCGACGGCCGCGAACGGTGCGGCGGCCGGGATCGTGTCCCCGGCCCGGTCCCGGAGGCCGCGCAGGGCCACGGCGTAGTGGTGGCCCTCGTGGAGGTTGCGGGCGGGGTGGATCAGCAGGGCCCGGCGGGCGGGGTCGGTGGCGTTGGCGTCGGCCTCGGCCCAGTACGGCCACCGCCGGCCGGTCGTGGTGTCCAGCAGGACCACCGGGGCGTCCGGGGCGAGGGAGCGGCCGATGTCGGTGAGCGGGGCCGTTCCGGTGGCCGCCGGGTCGAGGCCGGGGACGTGCGCGATCAGCGTCGAGCCGGGGGAGAAGCCGTCGGAGCGGTTCCAGGCCGTCGGGTCGACGGGGCGGCCGGCGGCGCCGGGCGGCAGCGCGGCGGTGTCGAAGGCGACCCGTCGGCCGGTGTCGGTGGCCGGATCGGGCCGGGTGTACCAGTCGTTCGGGAAAGGCAGCAGGCACTCGGTGGGGGCCAGCGGGTCGCAGCCCGCCCCGGACGCCCCGGCGGCGCGGGCCGCGGGGGCGTCCGGGACGAGCAGGGCGGCGGCGCCGAGCGCCACCGCCAGCAGCCCGCGCAGCAGACGGTGACGCAAGGCCGGTCAGCTCCCCTGGATGTGCGCGCCGATGATGGCGGCGTAGTTGGCCTCGCCCCTCTTGTTGGGGTGCAGCGGGGCGGCGGCCGCGGTCGGTACGTACCCCTCGACCCACTTGTCCGACGGGGCCTGGCAGGAGTCGTGGCCCTTGCTGGGGGTGGCGAGGTCGATGTACTCGGCGCCGTGCGCGGCGCTCTGCTCGGCGATCACCGCGTTCATCCGGTCGACGCTGCCCTGGAGGAAGTCGGCGTCCACCGGGAGCACCGGCTGGAGCGGCCAGCAGCCGCCGGGCTTGATGTACAGCCCGTACCCCGTGACGATCACCCGGGCCTGCGGCGAGCGCTGGTGGATCGCGTCCAGCACGGTGCCGAGCTTCGGCGCGAACGCGGCGATGCGCTGCCCGATCTGGTCCACCCCGCCCTCGTTGTACTTCTCCTTGCACGGAGTGGCGTTCGGGTCGAGGGTGGTGCACTTCTGCGCGATGCCGACCAGGCCGGCGTCGTTGCCGCCGATGGTCAGCGTGACCAGGTCGGTGTCGGCCCGCAGCGCGTCGAACTGGGGCGGCGCCGAACCCATCGGGATGTCGAGCACCGACAGCGACTGCGCCTCGGTCATGTGCTTGGACGCGGCGCCGCTGCAGGTCACGTCGGTCAGCGACGCGCCGAGCCGGGAGGCGAGCTCGTGCGGGTAGTTGTGCGTGGAGCGGCCGCAGGCCAGCGGGCCCGTGAAGTCCGGGATGAGCGGACCGGAGGCCATCGAGTCGCCGAGCGCGACGTAGGAGAGGGCACCGGCCTCGGCGGCGGAGGCCGGAACCGCACCCGTCCCCACGGCCAGACCGGCCAGGGCGAGTACCCCGGCAGCAGTTCTGACGGTCCGACAGAAACCCTTGTTCTGGGGCAGGTTCACAACATCCTCCGACGGTGGGGGCGGGACGTGGCATGGCGTGTGACGCGGGCCATCATGCAGACTCGGGTGCCGTCGTTTAACTGGTGGGTAACGCAGACTTCCGCGGGGGAACTTGTGACGCGTGACAACCGGCCGCCCGTCGCCACGGGGGAGTCCGGCGCCACGGAAGGGCCGAAGGACCGGCCGCTGGCCATCGCCGGGCGCCCGGTGGCCGCCCAGCTGAGAGCCCGGGTGCCCGCCCTGACCGGCCGGGTCGTGGCCCGGCTCCTCGCCGATCTGCCGGTCTACGCCGACCTGCCGCACGAGGAGATCTCCGGCGACATCGCCGACATCGTCCAGCACAATCTGCGGCTCTTCGCCGATGTCGTCGAGCACCGCCGCCCCGCCACCGACGCCGAACTCGCCCAGCAGCGCGACTCCGCGGCCCAGCGCGCCGAGGAGGGCGTGCCGCTGGACGCGATCCTCACCGCCTACCAGGTCGGCACCGCGATGTGCTGGCAGGAGACCGCGAAGGGGGCGCTCCCCGGCGACCTGCCCACGGTCCTGGAGATCATGGACCGCATCATGGTCCTCCAGCAGCAGCTGACCTCCGCCGTCAGCAGCGCGTACCTGGAGGCCCGGCAGATCCTCGACAGCCAGGACCACGGCGGCCGGCACGCCCTGATGGCCGCGCTACTGACCGGCGAACCCCTGGACCGGTTCGCCCACCGCACCGGACTGCGCCCGGCCGCCCGCTACCTCACGATGACGCTCTCGCTGGCCCCGCACCCCGACGAGCTGAACCAGCCGCCGGGGCCGGGCGCGGGCGTCGCCGCCCGGCGCAAGATCCGCCGCGTCCGCACGGCCCTGGACCACTTCGCCGGTACGCCGGTGCTCACCGCCCTCGACGCCTCCGGCGGCACGGTGCTGCTGCCCGCCGCCGGGCCGCCGCGCTGGCACGGGCCGGGCGGGCTGTCCGAGCTGATCGAGGAGGCGGCCCGCGCGGCCGGGGTGCCCATCACGGCCGCGGCGGAGACCGCCGAACCGGAGGCGGTGCCGTCCGCCGTGGCCCGCAACACCGAGATCGTCGAGCTGGTCGTCCGTACCGGACGGCCACCGGGCCTGTACCGGCTGGCCGATGTGCTGCTGGAGTACCAGCTCAGCCGACCCAGCGAGGCCCTGCGCGGGCTCGCGCGGCTCCTGGACCCGCTGGAGGCGAAGCCGGAGCTGCTGCGCACCCTGGAGACCTACCTCGAACTGGGCCTGGACCGGCGGGCCACGGCGGCGGCCCTGCACATCCACCCCAACACCGTCGACTACCGGATCCGCCGCATCGACCGGCTGACCGGGCTCTCCCCGGCCCGCCCGGCCGATCTCCAGCACCTCAGCGCGGCGCTGGTGGCCCGCCGTTCGGTGTGAGCGGGGGCGCGGACGGAACCCCGCCGGACGGCCGTTCGTTCGACCGCACATGAGCGGACAACGGGTACGTGAGGGCTATACGGGTACGGGCCCCGGCGCGATCACGCCGGACGGCTGCGCCGTCGAGCTGTACCGGCGGCTGCCGGTGAGGGACGAGCCGGACGTGATCGCCGCGGCCGTGCCCGCCGGGGCGAGCATCCTGGAACTGGGCTGCGGAGTGGGCCGGGTGACCGGTCCGCTGGCCGAGCGGGGTTTCCGGGTCACCGCCGTGGACGAGTCCCCGCAGATGCTGGAGCACGTGCGGGGCGCCGTCCGTACCGTGTGCGCCCCGATCGAGTCGCTGGACCTCGGCGAGGAGCGGTTCGACGTGGTGATGCTGGCCTCGTTCCTGGTCCACGCGGGCGACGAGCGGGTCCGCGACGGGCTGCTGCGCACCTGCCGCGGACACGTCGCGGACGGCGGCGTCGTGCTTCTCCAGCGCGAGGGCGCCGACTACCGCCTGGACCTGCCGAAGGAGCGGACCTACCCGGAGGGCCACACCGTACGGATCGTCTCCGCGGAGCCGGTGGGCGACGGGGTGGACTCCATCCACGTGGAGTACGTCTTCGACGACGCGCGATGGACGCAGACGTTCCGGTCGCGGGAGCTGTCGAAGGAACGGTTCGAGACATGTCTGGCGGAGGCCGGGCTGGCCGTCGACCGGTACCTCACGGACGACGGCATATGGGTGCGTGCCGTGCCCGTGCGGGTCGTTCCCTGAAGGAGCGGTCCCGGCCGACGCGGTCAGTGGACCGTCGTGAAGCTGCGCCAGAGCAGGGCGGGCGGTGCCTTGACGTCGCTGAGCGACCGTCCGAGGTAGGTCGTGCCCGGGCCGGTGCAGTCGCGCGTGCGGTAGAGGACGAGGTCGACCAGCGTGTTGTTGGTGATCGCCTTCGCACCCGGGGCGAGCCGGTGGCACCCCTTCACGGGCGGGCTGTTGATCGTGACCACCGCGTTCCGCTGCGTCGAGTAGATGACCGGCCCGACCGCGGTCCGGCCGAGGCCGGAGCAGCCTGCGACGGTGAGGGTCAGGAGCGCGGTCCCGGCCGCGATGCCGAGGCGGCGGCGTCGATGGGCGATCACGGGCATGGGCGGATCCTCGTCTGTCTGTCGCTCGTGCGGGGCTGATACGTCCGACTGTCCTGTCCGGAGCTTCCCCGTCCTGTCCAGGCCGGGGCGCTTCGTCCGACGCTGGCCACCCTGCCCGCTCGCCGGGGCCGCGGCATCCGCTGCGCGGCCGGGTGGGGGACGGTCTTGCCGGACCATGTTCACATGGGGTGATTTCCGACATACCGTGGTATCAGCGACTGACTCGTTCACCTGGAGCGCTCCAGGTGGTTTCCGGCTTTCAGGGGGCCGTCATGGTCCAGGAGCTCGTGATCGCGATAGTGGCGGCGATCTCGGCCGTCGTGCTGTACGCGGCAGCGGGAGCCAAGGTCGTCAAGCAGTACGAGCGGGGCGTCGTGCTGAGGCTCGGCCGGCTCCGCGACGACGTGCGCGGCCCCGGCTTCACCATGGTGCTGCCCGGCATCGAGCGGCTGCGCAAGGTCAACATGCAGATCGTGACGATGCCGGTCCCGGCGCAGGACGGAATCACCCGGGACAACGTGACGGTACGGGTGGACGCGGTCATCTACTTCAAGGTGGTCGACGCGGCGAGCGCCCTGATCCAGGTCGAGGACTACCGGTTCGCGGTCTCGCAGATGGCGCAGACCTCGCTGCGGTCCATCATCGGCAAGAGCGATCTGGACGATCTGCTGTCCAACCGGGAGAAGCTGAACCAAGGCCTGGAGCTCATGATCGA
This sequence comes from Streptomyces sp. NPDC001108, assembly GCF_053598535.1. Classification (NCBI taxonomy): domain Bacteria; kingdom Bacillati; phylum Actinomycetota; class Actinomycetes; order Kitasatosporales; family Streptomycetaceae; genus Streptomyces; species Streptomyces sp. NPDC001108. The sequence goes on along the minus strand of NZ_JBSFKL010000013.1, from coordinate 116,375 downwards.
CAGCCCCGCGGTCGGCTGGGGCGTGCAGATCGACCGGGTGGAGATCAAGGACGTCTCGCTGCCGGAGACGATGAAGCGCTCCATGGCCCGCCAGGCCGAGGCCGACCGTGAGCGGCGTGCCCGGGTCATCAACGCGGACGCCGAACTCCAGGCGTCGAAGAAGCTCGCCGAGGCGGCGGGCGCGATGTCGGCGGAGCCCGCCGCGCTCCAACTGCGGCTGCTGCAGACCGTGGTGGCGGTCGCGGCGGAGAAGAACTCCACGCTGGTGCTGCCGTTCCCGGTGGAGCTGCTCCGCTTCCTGGAACGGGCCGCCCAGCCGGAAGCGGCACCGTCGCCCGCGCCGTCTCAGCAGGCCCCCGCACAGCAGGCCGCACCGCAGCAGCCCGTACAACAGCAGCCCGCGCAGCAGCAGCGGCCCGCCCGGCCGAAGCCGCAGCCGCCGCTGCGCTCCGCGGCGCGTTCCCCCCGGCCGAAGCCGCTCGCCCGGCACTGACCCCGGGCCGCTCCCTCCCGCTCCGTACCGGCTCTGACCTGCGGGGACGCCTGGCCGGCCGGTCGGTTGTCGGACCCCCCGCCTAGACTCGGCAGGAGTTATCGGGAGTACGACGGTCACGACGGCCGGAGCGGGAGGGGAGGCGTGGAGATGGGTGCGGCACACCACCGGCAGCAGGACGTTTCCGCTGCCCGCCTGCTGAGCTGTGCCGCCGTGTTCCTGCCCGCGCCGCTGCCGAGGGACGGCAACGTCGCCTTCTGGGATCCGGACGGCGGCCCGCTCCCGGACCCGGCCGGGATCTGCCGGAACCCCGCCGACCCGGAGGGCCCGGCTCCCGGTGCGCGTACGGCCGAGATCACCGTCGTCCGCCCATACGGGGACGGGGTGCGCGGGTGCGAGGTCCCCGCGGTGCTGCTGCCCGTCGCCGACGCGCTGCCGCTGCTCGTCCGGGCCCGGCACCAAGCATCGGCCCATCCCGCGACGCGGTGCTGGGGCGCCGCCGCGCTCCAGGCGCTCCATCTGGCCGCGCGCGGCCGCCTCCTCCCCGGGCTGACCAGCGAGGACCACGACGCCTGGCGGGCCGGCCCGCGCGACGCCGAGGACGTCGCCCACCTCAGGGCCGTCGCCGCCGCCCTGCCGCCGGAGGGCAACGCGGTCCCGCTGCCGGACCGCACCCCGCTCCGGGTCGCCGACCCCCAGTGGCTGGTCGGCGCGTTTCTCGACGCCGTCGCCGACACCCTGCCCCGTACGCCCGCCGCGGCGTACGCGATGGGCGCCCCGTTCGCCGCCCGCGAGGCCCAGCACCTGCCGGACGCCCGCGCCTGGGCGGTCGAGGCGGCGTCCGGCCTCGACGCGGGGGTACGGGTCTCGCTCCGGCTCGACCTGTCGGCCTTCGAACTCTTCGACACCTCCGGCCCCGACGCGGCCCCCGGCGCCCGCGACGACACCGGCCCGCAGGGCGCTCCGGAGCCGTCCGGCGCCCGTCATGCCGCCGCCGCGGTCACCCAGGTGCACAGCCTCGCCGACCCCACCCACGTCACCGACGCCGCCGCGCTGTGGAACGGTGAGGCGGGCGAGCCGTTCGGCCCCCGCGCCCGGGTCGACGCCGTGCTCGCCCTGCGCCGGGCGGCCCGCGTCTGGGGCCCGCTGGAGCGGCTGCTGGACCAGCCGGTGCCCGATGTGCTCGCCCTGACGGAGGACGAGCTGTACGAGCTGCTCGGCGACGCCGGGGCCCGGCTGGCGGCGGCCGGGGTGAGCGTCCACTGGCCCCGGGACCTCGTCCGCTCGCTCACCGCCACCGCCGTGGTCCGGCCCGCGCCCGGCTCGGCCACCGACGGCACCTCGTTCTTCGACGCCGACCGGCTCTTCGCCTTCGACTGGCAGCTCTCGCTGGGCGACGACCGGCTCACCGAGGCCGAGATGGACGTCCTCGCGGAGGCCCACCGCCCGGTGGTGCGCCTGCGGGACCGCTGGGTCGTCGTCGACCCCGCGCTCGTACGCAAGGCACGCAAGCGGGAGCTGGGCCTGCTCGATCCGGTCGACGCCCTCGCCGTCGCCCTGACCGGCACCGCCGAGGTCGACGGGGAACAGGTCGAGGCGGTGCCGGTCGGCGCACTGGCCGCGCTCCGCACCCGTATCACCGACGACGGCGCCACCGTCGCCCCGCCGCCCGGTCTGGCCGCCACGCTCCGCGACTACCAGCTGCGCGGCCTCGCCTGGCTGGACCGGATGACCTCCCTCGGCCTGGGCGGCTGCCTCGCCGACGACATGGGCCTGGGCAAGACGATCACCCTCATCGCCCTCCACCTCCACCGGGCCCGCCCCGAACCCACCCTGGTCATCTGCCCCGCCTCCCTCCTGGGCAACTGGCACCGGGAGATCGGCCGCTTCGCCCCCGGCGTACCGGTTCGCCGCTTCCACGGCACCGACCGCACCCTCGACGGAACGGACGGCGGCTTCGTCCTCACCACGTACGGCACGATGCGCTCCAGCGCCGCGCAGCTCGCCGGACACGGCTGGGGGCTGATCGTCGCCGACGAGGCACAGCACGTGAAGAACCCGCAGTCCTCCACCGCCAAGGCGCTGCGCACCATCCCGGCCCCGGCCCGGGTCGCCCTCACCGGCACCCCCGTGGAGAACAACCTCTCCGAGCTGTGGGCCCTGCTCGACTGGACCACGCCCGGACTGCTCGGCCCGCTCAAGGCGTTCCGCGCCCGGCACGCCCGTATCGTCGAGAGCTCCGGCACGGCCGCCGGACTCGACAACGACGAGGCGGTCGAACGGCTCTCCCGCCTGGTCCGGCCCTTCCTCCTGCGCCGCAGGAAGTCCGACCCGGGGATCGCCCCCGAGCTGCCGCCCAAGACGGAGACCGACCACCCCGTCTTCCTCACCCGCGAGCAGGTCACGCTCTACGAGGCGGCGGTCCGCGAGACGATGGCCTTCATCGAGGAGTCCGAGGGCATGGCCCGGCGCGGCCTGGTCATGAAGCTGCTCGCCTCGCTCAAGCAGATCTGCAACCACCCCGCGCAGTACCTGAAGGAGGAGCCGACGCGGCTCGTCGGCCGCTCCGGGAAGCTCGCCCTGCTCGACGAGCTCCTCGACACGATCCTCGCCGAGGACGGCTCCGTCCTCGTCTTCACCCAGTACGTCTCCATGGCCAGACTCCTCTCCGCGCACCTCACCTCCCGGGGCGTCCCCTCCCAGCTCCTGCACGGCGGCACACCGGTCGCCGAGCGCCAGCGGATGGTGGACCGGTTCCAGTCCGGCGAGGTCCCCGTCTTCCTGCTCTCCCTCAAGGCGGCGGGTACCGGCCTCAACCTCACCCGGGCCGCCCATGTCGTGCACTACGACCGCTGGTGGAATCCGGCCGTTGAGGAACAGGCGACCGACCGGGCCTACCGCATCGGCCAGACCCAGCCCGTACAGGTCCACCGGCTGATCGCGGAAGGCACCGTCGAGGACCGGATCGGCGAGCTGCTGGAGGCCAAGCGCGCCTTGGCCGACACGGTCCTCGGCACCGGCGAGAGCGCCCTGACCGAGCTCAGCGACCGCGATCTGGCCGACCTCGTCTCGCTCCGGAGGCCGACGTGAGCCCCCGCCCGCACACCGCCCCGGCCCCCCGCCGCCCCGCGGTGCGTCCCCGTCCCGGCCCCGACGACCTGCGCCGCACCTTCGAGGCCGTACCGCCCCGCACCTCGCGGGGCGACGAGCCCTTCGCGGACAGCTGGTGGGGCCGTGCCTGGGTGGCCGCCCTGGAGTCCCTGTCGATGGACGACGCCCGGCTCTCCCGGGGGCGTGCCTACGCCGACAGCGGCAAGGTCGCCGCGATCACCGTCACCCCGGGCCGGGTCGTCGCCTACGTCCACGGCAGCCGGGTGCGCCCCTACCGCTGCGAGCTGCGGCTGCGGGCCTTCGACGACCCCGACTGGGACACCTTCCTCGACGCCGTCGCGGCCCGCCCCGGCCACCTCGCCGCGCTGCTGACCAAGGAGATGCCGCACTCGCTGGCCGACATGGCGGCCGCGTCCGGCATCGGGCTGCTGCCCGCCCCGGGGGACCTCGACCCCGACTGCACCTGCCCGGACCACGGCCGCCCCTGCAAGCACGTGGCCGCGCTCTGCTACCAGACGGCGCGGCTGCTGGACGCCGACCCGTTCGTCCTCCTGCTGCTGCGCGGCCGGGGCGAGCGGGAGCTGCTGGAGGAGCTCGGCCGCCGCAACGCCGCCCACTCTGCCCGGGAACGCCCCGCGACCCCCGAGATCCCGTCCGTCCCGGCCGCCGAGGCCCTCGCCGCCCGCTATCTCCCGCAGCCGCCCGCCCCGCTGCCGGTGCCGCCGCACCCCGCGCAGCCCCCCTCGTACCCGAGCCTGCCCGGGGCGCGCGACCCGCTCGCCCTCGACCACCTCGCCACGGACGCGGCCTCCCGCGCGCACGCGCTCCTCACCACCGGGGCCGACCCGGTCGCCGGGCTCACCACCTGGCAGGACGCGGTGCGGCTGGCCGCCTCCGGCCCCACCGCCGGACTCACCGCCACCACCCGCGCGCTCTACCGCGAGCTGGCCCACGCCACCGGCCGCACCACCACCGACCTGGCCCGGGCGGTCGCGGCCTGGCGCCAGGGCGGTGCCGAAGGGCTCGCCGTCCTCGAAACCGTCTGGGACCCTCCGGCGGGCCCGTTCGACCGGGCCCGACCGGCGCTCTCGGCGGCCGGCTTCCCCCGGTTCCACCCCCGGCGCAACCACCTCACCCACCCCGGCGGCACGCTCCAGCTCCGCTTCGGCCACGACGGCCGCTGGTACGGCTACGAGTCCGAGCCGGAGGAGGACGACTGGTGGCCCCGCGCGACCCCCCGTACCGACCCGGTGGACGCGCTCATGGAGCTGAGCGGCGACTGACCGGCGTGGCGGGAGCCCGTCGCGCCGCTGCCCGGCCCGGGAGCCGTCGGAACGCCAGGAGCTGTCGGCCCGTCAGGAGCCGCCGGACTGGCGGGGGTTGGCAGGCTCTCAGGAGTTTTCGAGCCAGGCGAAGAGCGCGATCAGCAGCACGGCGACGATCGGCAGCACGATCAGCCGCGCCTTGCGGAACCCCTCGTCCTCCCGCTGGGACAGGGCCCCCTCGGCGCCGTGCGCCGACGCCAGGTGCTCGGCGGCCATGTCGTCGATCCGCCGCGTGGTCAGCAGCGACGGCGACCAGTCGCAGTGCGCGCAGACGACGAAGTCGCGGTACGGCTCGTACCGGAAGTCCCGTTCGATCCGGACGGTGTACTCCCGGCCGTCCGCCGCCGTGGCCGTCAAATGTCGTACTGGTGTGCCCATGTGGATCGTGCCCCGTTCCGTACGCATGGCGGGTCCGGTACCCGGCCGCGGCACAGTACCCCGGCCGGACGGTCCTGGTCCCGGCGCGGTCGGCGGGACGGCGGGGCGTCCACGGGCAACCCGGGCCGAGTCCGGCTGCTCGCGGGAGGAACCGGCCGGCGAAGAAGCCGCGGGTCAGAAGTCGGCGGTGGTGCGCTCATCGACGCGGGCGACCGAGTCCTGGGCGTAGGTCCTCTCGTAGGCGTCGCGGATCCGCTCGATCCGGGCGTCGCGCACACGGGCCTCGGACGCGGGGTAGAGCAGGGTCAGCTCATAGCTGCGTTCCCGCTCGATGACGCCGTGGGAGTCCCGCCACTGCCCCCGGCCGTCCTGGACGGTCAGCCCGTCCGGGAAGCGCGGTGCGCCGCTTTGGACGGGAAGGGCCGGAGGGGCCGGAGGAGCCGGTGGGGCGAGGAGGAACGGGCACGGCAGGGCCTCTCTGCGGGATCCGGGAAGAGGGGGAGGGGCGGGTGCGGCGGTGCGCACGTCCGCGCGGCCACTGTGGCAAGCCGCGCCCGGGGGCTGAGGGCGGGACATGGGTGTCCACGGCGGCCTCGCGCGGAATCCACCCGTACGGCCCGGCCCGGCTCGTCTCCCCGCCGTGAACGACCATATGAAAATACGTTTGTTGGGCTCGTTGCTGGATTGCTAGGTTCCCGGTGTGGCGAAACTCAATCAGATCATCGCAGTGGAGAAGGGCGTCAAGTCCAAGGCACACCAGGACCTGACGGCGGCTCATCACGGCCTCCAGAAGGCGGGCCTGCTGGCCGGGCTCTCGCGTACGTACCAGCCGAAGGACGAGGAGGGCGAGCAGCTGCCGCCCGAGTCGACGCTGGTGCAGATCAAGGCCGAGGACGTGCTGCGGGAGACCGCGGCGACCCTGACCCGGCTCTTCGATGTGACCGCCACGAAGGACTGGGCCAACTGCACGGCCCGCGCGGACGTGAAGGTCGACGGGCGGGTGCTCGTGAGCGACGTGCCGGTCTCGTACCTGCTCTTCCTGGAGAAGCAGCTGACGGACCTCAACACCTTCGTCCGCAAGCTGCCGGTGCTCGACGCGGCCGAGGCATGGGTCCAGGACCCGTCGACGGACTCCTGGAAGACGGAGCCGGTGCGGACCCTCCGTACGAAGAAGGTGCCCCGCAACCATGTGAAGGCGGAGGCCACCGACAAGCACCCGGCCCAGGTCGAGGTCTACTACGAGGACATCCCGATCGGCTACTGGACGACGGTGAAGTTCTCCGGCGCCCTGCCCGCGCGCCGTGTCAACGAGCTGCTGGACCGGGTGGAGAAGCTCCAGCAGGCCGTGAAGTACGCCCGCGAGGAGGCCAACGGCGTGGAGGTCACGGACCAGCGGGTGGGTGATGCGGTATTCGGTTACCTCTTCGGGTGACCGACCATTGACTCCCCGGCCGACTCATTGCGGCCGGGGTGCGCGAGGAGCGCAAGCTGAAACTGAGGCTTGTCGTGACGACGCGGCTCCGGTGGAGGTTCGAGTCCTCCCCCCGGCACTCCGTACGACACCGTACGGGAGCGGGCCGGGGTGGCCCAACTGGCAGAGGCAGGCCGCGATCAATCTCAGACTATTGCTCCAGACTCAGCATGGGCCATCCATCGCCGAATCGAACGGACCAGTGCCCACGGGCGTCGAGATGCCGGTTCGACTCCGGCTCGCAGAGCTCCGATCTGCGGTCGTCTAAAGGCAGGACGCGGCGACATCAACCTGACACCGGTCCTTAAACGTGTCGGCGTGCCGTATGGGTGGCACACCAGGGCCTGGGGGCCGGCTACGCCCCCGGGCCCGCTCCCGTTCCCGGGCCCGCTCCCGTTCCCGGGCCCGCTCCCGTTCCCGGGCCCGCTCCCGTTCCCGGGCCCGCTCCCGTTCCCGGGCCCGGTCCCCCTTCCGGCCGGGCACCGCTCATCCTCATGGACACGCCGCGCCCCGCGAAGAACCGCGCGAAGTCGGAGAGGGGCAGTTCCGCCGCCCGCGTCCCGGCCGTCGTGCCCGACGGATTGTGGAAGTGGACGCCCCGGCCGTCGGCCGTCCGCGAGGTCAGCAGCACCAGATGCCCGCCCCGGCCCGGAGCCGGCCGCTCCGGATACCTGATGGCGTAGTGCACCGAGGCCATCACCACACGCCCGGCGTCCAGCAGGCCGGGCAGCTCTTCCGGTGCCAGCTCGCGGTGGACCGTGGCGTCGATCCCGTGCGCCGCGCGGGCGTACTCGGCGAAGGGGGCGTAGATCAGGCCCCGGATCCCGCCCCGCGCGTCCTCGGTGTAGGCGCCGTAACGCAGCGCGCCGTCGCGCAGCGCGAACAGCGAGGGGGCATCGGCGCCGAGCGCCATGCGCAGACAGGTCATCCCGCACAGATGGCCCGACCAGCGGGCGTACTCCGCCGGGGAGGCCGCTCCCGATTCCGCCCAGGCCGGGTCGGTGGCCGGATCGAGCCCCTCCTCCACGATCGGTCCGACGAGGGACGGCGAGGCGAACTGGGTCCGGACGGGGAAACGGCAGGCGGAGCAGGTCACTGGCGAGGTCCGATCACTGGTGGCGTCCGGGCACGGGGGGCGTCCGATGACGGGTGACGTCCGCTTACCGGTTGCCTCCGGTCACTGGCGGTATCCGGTGAGGAAGCGGCCGATGCGGCTGATCGCGGCGTCGAGGTCGTCGGCGTGCGGGAGGGTGAGAATACGGAAGTGGTCGGGGCGGGGCCAGTTGAAACCGGTGCCCTGGACGACCTGGATCTTCTCCCGCAGCAGCAGGTCCAGCACGAACTTCTCGTCGTCGACGATGCGGTGCACCTTCGGATCCAGGCGCGGGAACGCGTAGAGCGCGCCCTTCGGCTTCACGCAGGAGACCCCGGGGATCTCGTTCAGCTTCTCCCAGGCCCGGTCGCGCTGCTCGTGCAGTCGACCGCCGGGCGCGACCAGCTCCCGGATCGACTGACGGCCGCCGAGCGCGGCCTGAATGGCGTACTGCGCCGGCGCGTTGGGGCACAGACGCATGGAGGCGAGCATCGTGAGCCCCTCCAGGTAGCCGCGGGCGTGCTGCTGCGGACCGGACACCACCAGCCAGCCGGAGCGGAATCCCGCCACGCGGTACGTCTTCGACAGCCCGCTGAAAGTGAGGCAGACCAGGTCGGGGGCGAGGATCGCCGCGCTGTGGTGCTCCGCGCCGTCGTAGAGGATCTGGTCGTAGATCTCGTCGGCGAAGACCATCAGGCCGTGCCTGCGCGCCAGGTCGAGGATGCCTTCGAGGACCTCGCGCGGATAGACGGCACCGGTCGGGTTGTTCGGGTTGATGATCACGACGGCCTTGGTGCGGTCGGTGATCTTCGAGGCGAGGTCGGCCAGATCGGGGTTCCAGTCCGCTTCCTCGTCACAGACGTAGTGCACCGGACGGCCGCCCGCGAGGGTGACCACCGCGGTCCACAGCGGGTAGTCGGGGGACGGGACGAGGACCTCGTCACCGTCCTCCAGCAGTGCCTGGACGGCCATCGAGATCAGCTCGGAGACGCCGTTGCCGAGGAAGACGTCGTCGACCCCGACCTCCGTCATCCCCATGTCCTGGTAGCGCTGCGCCACCGCGCGGCGGGCGGACAGGATGCCGCGCGAGTCGGTGTAGCCGTGGGCGCGCGGCAGCATCCGGATCATGTCCTGGACGATCTCCTCCGGCGCCTCGAAGCCGAAGAGCGCGGGGTTGCCCGTGTTGAGCCGGAGCACGCTGTGGCCCGCCTCCTCCAGGGCGTTGGCGTGCTCGATGACCGGGCCCCGGATCTCGTAGCAGACCTCGTTGAGCTTGCTGGACTGCCGGAACTCCATGCGTGCCTCCCCGACCCGATTGCGATACTTGGTTTTACCAAGTTCGACCTTGGAAAGTCCAACAACATGTCTAGACTGAGTCCCATGCCACGTCAGCAACCGTCCGCCGCACGCCCGGTCCGCCGCCGGAGCTACGACCAGTTCTGTGCCACCGCCCGCGCCCTCGACGCCGTGGGCGACCGGTGGACGCTGCTGATCGTCCGTGAACTGCTGGCGGGCCCCCGCCGGTACACCGACCTCCACGCCGACCTGCCGGGTGTCAGTACGGATGTGCTCGCCTCCCGGCTGCGGGACATGGAGCAGAACGGCCTGGCCGTCCGGCGCAGACTTCCGCCGCCGGCCGCCGCCTCCGTCTACGAGCTGACCGAGCGCGGCCGGGGGCTGATGCCGGTGCTGACCGCGCTCGCGGAGTGGGGGGCGCCCGCGCTCGCCGAGCGGCGGCCCACCGACGCGGTGCGGGCCCACTGGTTCGCCCTGCCGCTGCTGCGCGCGCTGGACGGGATCGGCGGGGCCGGAACCGTCGAAGTGCGGCTGGACGAGGGCCGGTTCCACGTCCGCACCGGCGGTACGGAGGACGGCGCTCCGGTCTACGGGGACGGCCCGGCTCCCCGTGCCGACGTCTGCATAGCGCTCGACGTCGAGGTCTGCCTGGAGCTCGCGCACGGCGGGCTGAGCCTCGCCGAGGCGGTCGACGACGGGCGGGTCGAGGTGTCGGGCGAGGGGCCGCTCGCCACCGAACTGCGCGGCGGATGACGGGCGGCCGGGGTTCCCTGCCGCCGCGCGGGGCCCCGGGCCGGGGCGTCAGTTGGCGAGCGTCTCTCCGTACGCGCCGAAGCCGGATACCACCAGGCCGTCCCGGAAGGTCAGCACCTCGCTGACCCGGCCGCCGATCTGGTTGCGGTAGTCGATCACCAGCGCGTCCACGCCCACCCGCACGTCCACCAGCTCGAACCGCAGCTCGGGGATGCGCTCCAGGCCGATCGCCCAGTAGGCGCGCAGCGCCTCCTTGCCGTGCACCGTGCCGGAGGCGTCACCGGTCATCTGCCGGATCACGGGAGAGCTGAAGGTCACGTCGTCGTGATAGTGCGTCAGGATGCGGTCGAGGTCGTGGGAGTTCCAGCCGTCCAGCCATTCGGCGGCGAACGCGCGGGCGAATGCGAGATCCATGGGGGGATCGTAGAAGGCGGGGCCACCGAAGCGCTCGGGCGGTGGCGGATGCGACGCCCACCGCGACGCCGGGCACAGGACACGACGGGCACCGGGCATGCCGCAGAGGACACGCCGCACAGGACACGGCGGGCATCGGGTACGGGCAGGCATGGGGTACGACGGGCGACGGGAGGCCACGGCCATGGACGAACGGGCACCCCGGGACCGGGGCCGGGAGTGTGCGGAGGGGCTCGATCCGGAGTGGCGGGACGCGTTCGCCGAGGAGCTGATCCGGGCGCTCGCCGCCTACTGCCCGGGTTCCCGGGCGGAGCCGCGCGGCTCGCTCGCCCGGGGAACGGCGGACGCGTACAGCGACATCGACCTGGCCTGGACCGTGCCCGGCGACCGGTTCGCCGACTGCCTCGCCGCCGCGCGGGGCGTACTCGGCGCGGTGCGGCCGCTCGACTCGCTGCGCACCGACCCCGACACACGGGAGTCCGGTGGACGGAGGCTGCTCTTCGCCGCCTTCCGCGGGCTGCCGCTGTTCTGGCGGGTGGACCTGGAGGTCGTGGCGGCGGGGGGGAGGCGCGGGCGGTCCCGTACCGCCCGCCGATGACGACTGGTCGAGGCCGGCGAGCGCGCTGGCCAACGCGGTCGCCGCCACGAAGGCCGTGCTGCGCGGCCGGCCGGAGGACGCCCGGGGCCTGCTGGAACGCGGCCTCGGCCGGATCGACGCACCGGAGGGGCCGTCCGGGCAGTGGTTCGCCGACATCCTGCGCCTCGCGGGCATCGCGGCCGAGCGTGAGCCAGGACTGGGACCGCTCGCCGACCGGGTGCGCGCCCTCGCCGAGAGCCACCGGGCGGTCCTCGGCGGCGGCCCCGACGCTCCAGGTCCGGACGGCTCGCCCGGCAGGCCCCCGGGGACCGGTGCCTGACCCGGGTCGTCGGACGGTGATGATGGTGGGGTGCGATTCGAAGCGATCACCTGGGAGCGGCTGGCCGACGTCCTCGCCGCACGCGCCGACGCCCTCGAAGCCGCCGACGGAAGCCCCTGGCCGAAACTCGCCGTGGACGGAGCCCCGGCCGCCCGCACCGGGGAGCTGGCCGAGCGGGTCGCACAGGCGCTGCGGATCCGGGGTCGTGCCGTGCTGGTGGTGTCCACCGAGGGCTTCCTGCGCCCGGCGAGCCTCCGGTACGAGTACGGCAAGGAGGACCCCGACACGTACTTCGACGGCTGGTTCGACACCGGGGCGCTGTGGCGCGAGGTCTTCGGGCCGCTGGAGCCCGGCGGCAGCGGGCGGGTGCTGCCGGACCTCTGGGACCCGGTGACGGACCGGGCCACCCGCAGCCCGTACCGGCCGCTGCCCGAGGGCGGGGTGCTGGTGGTGCACGGCCCGCTGCTGCTCGGCCACTGGTTCCCGTTCGACCTGAGCGTCCATCTGCGGTTGTCGCCGGGCGCGCTGCGGCGGCGCACCGAGGAGAGCGCGCGCTGGACGCTGCCGGCCTTCGCCCGGTACGAGACGGAGACCGCGCCCGGCGAGCACGCGGACGCGGTCGTGCGCGCCGACGACCCCGCGCACCCGGCCTGGACGGGATGGGCCGGGACGACGGGCTGACGCGGAGGGGGGCCCGGCCACGGCGGGCCCATGGCGAGGGCCGGTCCCGGCGGGGAACCGTCACGGGGTGCCGGGGCCGGGGCGGCCGCCCACGGTGGTGACCGCCTCCGCCCCCGCCCGGCACCCCGCCGCCGCGGCCGCCATGTCGTCCGCCCCGGCCAGCCGCGCCGCGAGGAAGCCGCCGGTGAACGCGTCGCCCGCCCCGGTCGAGTCCACCGCCCCGGTGATCCGGACGGCGGGGACGTGCCCGACCACCGCGCCCCCGGCCGCGAGCAGCGCTCCGCCCTCGCCGAGCGTGACCACCACCCGGCCCACCTGATGGCTCAACTTGGCTGCCGCCTCGGCCGGTTCGGGCAGTCCGGTCAGCAGCCGGGCCTCGTCCGCGTTGGGCAGCAAAAGATCGGCGCCCGCCACGGCGGCCAGGAAACGTCCGGTCCCCAGCTCGGCGAGGAAGCCGGCCGAGGCGGGATCGACGCTCACCGTGATCCGCCGTCGCCGCGCCTCCCGCAGGGCGAGCAGCGCCGTCGCCCGGCTTACCGCGGCGAACAGGAGATACCCGGAGAGATGGAGGTGGGCGACACCGTCCAGCATCGACGGCGACCAGTCGTCGGGGGAGAGGTGCAGGATCGCACCGCTGTCGGTGAGGAAGGTGCGTTCGGCGGCGGAGTCGACGAGCGCGACGACGGTGGCGGTCGGCTCCCGCCCGTCCACGACCAGCAGGGGGCGGACCCCCGCCCGCCGCAGCGCGTCCCGGTGCCACTCCGCGCTGTCGGCGCCGACCCGGGCGAGCAGCCGCACGTCCGGGCGGCCCGAACGGGCGGCCCAGCAGGCCACGTTGGCCCCCGCGCCGCCGGGCAGCGTACGGATGCGGGCGCTGGTGTCCGTGCCGCGCGCCAGGGGTGAGCAGTGCCGGGCGACGACGTCCGTGACCACGTCCCCGACGACGAGCAGGCCGCCGCCGGTCATGCCCCGGCCGCCGGTTCCTGCCGCGTGTCGCGGCCCGCGTGGTCATCGGACGCGGGGCTCCGGGGGTTGTCGGCGGTCCACGCGACGGCGATCCGCGCGGCCAGCGACACGTTCCCGCGTACGGCCGCCAGATTGGCCTCCAGCGAGGCGCCTTCGGTGCCCCGCGCCAGCCGCTCCAGGAGGAAGGGGGTGATCGCCTGCCCCGTGATGCCCCGCTCCTGGCACTCCGCCAGGGCCTCGGCCAGCACATGGTCGTGAAGCTCCGGATCCAACTGGTCGGCCACGGACACGGGGTTGGCGACGACCAGGGCGGACCCGGGGCCGCCGAGCGCGTCCTGGGCCCGCATCACGGCGGCGACCTCCTGGGGCGTGCGCACCGTCCAGTCGACCGGCTCGCCCGAACTGGTCAGGTAGAAGCCGGGGAACCGGTCGGTGCCGTAGCCCAGCACCGTGACGCCCAGCGTCTCCAGGCGCTGGAGCGTCGCGGGGACGTCCAGGACCGACTTCACGCCCGCGCACACCAGGGTGATGCCGGTCCGGGCGAGGAGCCGGAGGTCGGCGGACTCGTCCTGGGTCCGGACCCACTCCCGGTGCACGCCGCCGAGTCCGCCGGTCGCGAAGAAGCGCAGTCCGGCGCGTGCGGCCAGGAAGGCCGTGGCGGACACGGTGGTCGAGCCGCTCGCGCCCGTCGCCAGGGCCGGGGCGAGGTCCCGGTGGCCCAGCTTCCGCATCGCCGGGTCCATGGCCACCCGGTCCAGCTGGGCCTTGTCCAGGCCGATCCGGGGCTTTCCATCGAGCACGGCGATCGTCGCGGGCACCGCGCCCGCGGACCGTACGAGATCCTCCAGCTCCGCGGCGACCCGCAGGTTGCGGGGGCGCGGCAGACCGTGGGCGATGATCGTCGACTCCAGGGCCACGACGGGATGGTGCGTGGCGAGGGCGTCCCGTACCTCGGCGGAGAGGACGGGGACGCCGGAGGGCGCGCTGCGCGACGCATTGAATGACATGTCCACATCCCTGTCGCGAGCGCGCCCGCCTCAAACGTGCGGCCGGGAGGGCGGGGCGGCGCACAGCGGCTCGGAGACCGCCCGCCACCTGGGCATGGCCTGCTGCGGCGCGCCGCGAAGGCGGTCGCTAAGGTGACCGGCCATGAGCACTTCTGATCACTCTCCCGCCTCTTTCGTCGTGCATATCCCGGATGCCGCACTCGAACCGGAACCGCTCGACCCCGCCCAGATCGTCTCCGGTGAGCCCGTGGTGACCGGCAAGGTGCTCTGGGAGTCGCCCGACGGCAAGCAGCTGCGCGGTATCTGGCAGATCACCCCCGGCGTGGTCACCGACACCGAGGCCAACGAGCTCTTCGTGGTCGTCAGTGGTCGGGCGACCGTGGCCGTCGAGGGCGGCGCGACGCTGGAGATCGGTCCGGGCGACGCCTGCGTGCTGCGCGAGGGCGACCGCACGACCTGGACGGTGCACGAGACGCTCCGCAAGGCCTATCACATCAGCCTCTGAAGCCACTCCGGCCGCAGGAGGCGTCCCTGCCTCGAAGCCGCTCCGGCCGCTGATGAAGCGGAAACGCTGGGCCGGAACCGCTGGATCCGGGGCGTTGCCCCGGAACCGGCGAACCCGGGACGCCAGATCTGGAACCGCTCCTTCCGTGAGGGCGGTTTCAGTCCCGGGGCGGTGCCGAGGGGGCGAGTGCCCGGCGCAGTGCCAGTGCCGCCATGGGCAGCAGCAGGCACGCCCCGATCGCGTTCAGCCAGCCGTAACCCGCCCGGGCGACGACGACCCCGGCGACGGCTCCGCCGACCCCCGCCGCCGTGTTCATGGTCAGGTCCGACAGACCCTGCACGGCGGCGCGCGCGGCCTGCGGTACGGAGTCGGTGAGCAGCGCCGAACCGCCGACCAGCCCCGCCGACCAGCCGAGGCCGAGCGTGAAGAGACCGGCCGCCGTCTGCCCGTGGCTGCCGCTCGCGGTACCGGCCAGCAGCGTGGCGCAGGCCAGCAGCGCGGCCGCCAGGCCGATCACGGCGAGCCGTCCCAAACGGTCCGACAACCAGCCCATGACCGGGGAGAACGCGTACATCCCCAGGATGTGACCGCTGATGACCAGGCCGATCAGCTGGAGCCCGGCGCCGTGGTGGCCCAGTTCGACCGGGGTCATCACCATGATCGAGACCATCGCGGTGTGCGAGACGGCCACCGTCGTCAGCGCCAGTCGCGCCATCGGCGAGGCGCGGACCGCCGCGATCCCGGCGCGCAGCGAACGTCCGGCCGCGGACGCCTCGTCCTGCGGCGCCAGCGCCCGTGCCGTGAGCAGCGGGTCCGGTCGCAGCAGCGCCCCGACGACCATGGCGGACACCAGGAAGATCCCGGCCGCGAAGACGAACGGGCCGGCCTGCTCGGACACCGGGCCGCCGCGGAAGAACCGGCCCACCGGGGCGGCGATGTTCGGCCCGAGGACGGAGCCGATCGTGGTGGCCCAGATGACCGTGGAGATCGCCCGGCCGCGCCGCTCCGGCTCGGCCAGGTCCGCCGCGGCGAACCGGGCCTGGAGGTTGGCGGAGGAACCCGCGCCGAACGCGGCCATACCGAGCAGCAGCAGCGGGAAACTCTCCACGAGCGTCGACAGCACCACGAGCCCCGCGCCCAGGGCACCGATGAGATAGGCCAGGACGAGCCCGGGGCGCCGCCCGCGGGCGGTCATCAGCGCGGCCAGCGGCAGCGAGAGCAGCGCCGTCCCGGCCACCGAAGCCGTCGGACCCAGCCCGGACAGCTCCTCCGAACCGCCCACCTCCGTGGCCAGCACCGGGGCCAGGGCGATGCCTATGGGCACGCCGAGGCCGCCGAGTATCTGGCTGGCTATGAGCACCGTCGACGTCCTGCGCCGCAGGGCGGGCAGTTCGGCCGCCGGGACCGGAGCGGGTGGAGCGGCCGGGGAGCCGGACCTGGCGGGGGCGTCGGATGCGTCGAACATGTTGGTCACCGGCGCAGTGTGCCAGCCCGTGCGGACGCGCGGAAGCGGGCGTATGCCCAGCTCGCGTCCGGGGACGGCCGGCTGCCCCCGGCGGCCGGGTCAGAACAGCGGCCGCGGCAGCACGCCCTCCAGCGCCAGCAACTGCCGCTTGGTCTCCAGCCCGCCGCCGAAGCCGCCGAGTCCGCCGTCGCTCTCCACCACCCGGTGGCACGGCACCACCACCGGCAGCGGATTGGACGCCATCGCCACTCCGACCGCCTGCGCAGCCCCCGGCTGCCCCACCCGCCGGGCGAGCTCCCCGTACCCGACGACCGTCCCGTACGGCACCCCCGTCGCCAGCTCGCGGAGCACCTGACGGTTGAAACCCGAGGTCAGCGACCAGTCCAGGGCGAGCGAGAACTCCCGCGGCGCACCGGCGAAGTACGCCGCGAGCTGGCGTATCGGCTCCGCGAGCCGGGCGGAGCCGGGCCGCTCCACCGGCTCCGCGCCGAACCGGTCCCGCAGCCGGCCCACCGCCGCCTCCCGCACCTCGGGGCGGGCGTGGAAGACCACGCTCACCAGCCCCGTCCCCGTCGCGGCGAGCAGCAGCGGGCCGATGTCGCTCCCAACGACGGCCCACTCGACGACCCCGTTGCTGTTCATGGCACCACCGTACGGCCGCCCACTGACAACGGGAGCGGGGCCCGGGAGACGCTCCCCGTACGGACGCTCCCGGAGGCTGCCCCGCCATCCCCGCCCGCCGGTCAGCGCGTGGCGTCACGCACCACGTCGGGGTTGTTGGTGATGATCCCGTCCACGCCCAGGCCGGCCAGTTTCGTGGCGGTCGCGGCGTCGTTGACCGTCCAGGTGTTGACCTGGAGCTTCTTGCCGTGCGCGCCCTTCAGCGCGTGCACCGCCGCCACGTAGTCGGCCGAGACCGAGGGGTGGGAGGGGTTGATCTGGTCGGTGAACGCCGCGTACGACGGCAGGTCGGCCACCGCGGGGGTGCCGAGGAAGCCCGTCGTCACGTCCGGACGCAGCTGGTGCACCTTCTTCACACTGTCCGCGCCGAAGCTCTGGACGACGAGCCGGTTCTTCACGTGGGCGCGGTCGAGCCACCCGTTCTGGCGCAGGACCCGCAAGGTCTCCTTCTCGATGCCCGGGTAGAGCTCGGGGCTCTTGATCTCCAGGAGGAGCTTCTGCCGGTTGCGCTCGACCCGCTTCAGGTACTGCTTGAGCGTGGGCACCCTGGTCCCGGCGAACTGCGGGCCGAACCAGCTGCCCGCGTCCAGCTTCGCGATCTCCTTCGCCGTGAAGTCCTTGACCCCCCACGACGCGCGGCCCGGGAAGACCTCCTCGACGTCGGTGGTCCGCCTCAGGTCGGTGTCGTGCATGACCACCAGCACACCGTCCTTGGTGAACTGGACGTCGTTCTCCACCCAGTCGAAGCCGAGGGCACGGGCCTTGTCGATCGCGGGCAGCGTGTTCTCCGGCGCGTACGCCGAGGCACCCCGGTGGGCGATGACGACGGGCGAGGACCGCTTCGCGTCCGCAGGACCGCTCGCGGCCAGGGCCTCGGTGCCGGACATCAGGACGGCGCCGCTGCCGACCACGGCGGCGGCGACGAGAGCGGCGGTTGCGGTACGTGCGTACACGTGTACTCCTTGCGTCGAAAGGTGCCAACGGGCCGAGAGTGGCACCCGTGTACCAACGGGGAACAGGCGAAGGATGGCCACAGCGTGAACGCAGTCGCCGACACCGGGTAACGGACCGGAAGCGCACTAGCTAAAATGCAGCTCTTCTGTTTGTTTGCCGGGACTCGCGCCTTAGGGTCACCCCGAACCCCGGGCTTCCGCGAAGGGCGTACGAGCATGCAGGGCACGATCGACGGATTCAGCTACGGAGCGGTGACGCCCGTGGCGGCTTTCCTCATGGCCTGCCTCGGCGCGGCCCTCGGCCTGCGCTGCACCAACCGCTCACTGCGCACCGAACGCTCCTTCAAGGCCGGCTGGCTGGCGCTCGGCGCCACGTCCATCGGCTCCGGCATCTGGACCATGCACTTCATCGCGATGACGGGCTTCTCCGTCGAGGGCGTGACCATCGGCTACGACAAGGCGGTCACCTTCGCCAGCCTCGCGGTCGCCATCGGCATGGTCGGCGTCGGCATCTTCGTGGTCGGCTACCGGGGCGCCACCACGATGGCCCTGGTGACGGGCGGCACCATCACCGGACTCGGCATCGCCACCATGCACTACCTGGGCATGGCCGGAATACGCCTCGACGGACAGCTGGAGTACGACACGCTCACCGTGGTGCTCTCCGTCGTGATCGCGGTGGTGGCCGCCACCACCGCGCTCTGGGCCGCCGTATCCGTCAACGGTTTCCTGCCCAGCCTCGGCGCCAGCGTGGTCATGGGCGTCGCGGTGAGCGGCATGCACTACACCGGCATGGCCGCGCTCAGCGTCCACCTGCACCCCGGCGCGATCCCCGAGGCCGGAGTGGCCGGAACGGTGAACGCCCCGCTGGTGCCGTTGCTGATCGGGCCCGGCTGCTTCCTCGTCCTGGCCGCGGTCGTCGTCATGTTCGACCCGCTGATGGTGATGGGCACCCCGGACTGGAACGACCCCGCGGCCGCCGACGGTGCCCGGCGGATCGCCGGGATCCCGGCCCAGCGACGGGCCCCGAGCTTCGGCACGTACGCCGATCCGGCCTCCTTCCACTCCCGGCGGAGCGACCCCGCACCCCCCGGGGAGTGGTGAAACCGGGCCCGCTCCTTCGGCCGGTCCGGCCCGGTTGTCAGTGGCGGGTCGTACGGTGGTCACATGCGGCCCGTTTCGAAGATCGAACGTTCGATGGCGCCTTTCGAGGTCGTCAGTCCCTACCAGCCCAGCGGTGACCAGCCCGCGGCCATCGCCGAGCTGGAGCGGCGCATCCGCGCGGGTGAGAAGGACGTCGTACTGCTCGGCGCGACCGGCACCGGCAAGTCCGCGACCACCGCGTGGATGATCGAGAAGCTGCAGCGCCCCACGCTCGTGATGGCGCCGAACAAGACGCTCGCCGCCCAGCTCGCCAACGAGTTCCGCGAGCTGCTCCCCAACAACGCCGTCGAGTACTTCGTCTCGTACTACGACTACTACCAGCCCGAGGCTTACGTCCCCCAGTCGGACACCTACATCGAGAAGGACTCCTCGATCAACGAGGAGGTCGAGCGGCTGCGCCACTCCGCGACGAATTCGCTGCTCACCCGGCGCGACGTCGTCGTGGTCGCCTCCGTCTCCTGCATCTACGGCCTCGGCACGCCCCAGGAGTACGTGGACCGCATGGTCCAGCTCAAGGTCGGCGACGAGATCGACCGCGACCAGCTGCTCCGCCGCTTCGTCGAGATCCAGTACACCCGCAACGATCTCGCGTTCACCCGGGGCACCTTCCGGGTCCGCGGCGACACCATCGAGATCTTCCCGGTCTACGAGGAGCTCGCCGTCCGCATCGAGATGTTCGGCGACGAGATCGAGGCGCTCTCCACCCTCCATCCGCTCACCGGCGAGGTGATCAGCGAGGACCGGTCCCTCCACGTCTTCCCCGCCAGCCACTACGTCGCCGGTCCCGAGCGCATGGAGAAGGCGGTCAACGGCATCGAGCAGGAGCTGGAGCAGCGCCTCGCCGAGCTGGAGAAGCAGGGCAAGATGCTGGAGGCCCAGCGGCTGCGGATGCGCACCACGTACGACATCGAGATGCTCCGCCAGATCGGCACCTGCTCCGGCGTCGAGAACTACTCGATGCACTTCGACGGCCGCTCGCCCGGCACCGCCCCCCACACCCTCCTCGACTACTTCCCCGAGGACTTCCTGCTCGTCCTCGACGAGTCGCACGTCACCGTGCCGCAGATCGGCGCCATGTACGAGGGTGACGCCTCCCGCAAGCGCACCCTCGTCGACCACGGCTTCCGGCTCCCCTCCGCGCTGGACAACCGCCCGCTGAAGTGGGAGGAGTTCCTGACCCGGATCGACCAGACGGTCTATCTCTCCGCCACCCCGGGGACGTACGAGCTGTCCCGGGGCGACGGCTTCGTGGAGCAGATCATCCGCCCCACCGGCCTCGTCGACCCCGAAGTGGTCGTCAAGCCCACCGAGGGCCAGATCGACGACCTGGTGCACGAGATCCGCACCCGCGCCGAGAAGGACGAGCGCGTCCTGGTCACCACCCTCACCAAGAAGATGGCCGAGGACCTCACCGACTACTTCCAGGAACTCGGCATCCAGGTCCGCTACCTGCACAGCGACGTCGACACGCTGCGCCGCATCGAGCTGCTGCGCGAGCTGCGCTCCGGCGAGTACGACGTACTGGTCGGCATCAACCTCCTGCGTGAGGGCCTCGACCTGCCCGAGGTGTCGCTCGTCGCCATCCTCGACGCGGACAAGCAGGGCTTCCTGCGTTCGGGTACGTCCCTGATCCAGACCATCGGCCGCGCCGCCCGCAACGTCTCCGGGCAGGTCCACATGTACGCCGACACCATCACCCCGGCGATGGCGCAGGCCATCGACGAGACCAACCGCCGCCGCGAGAAGCAGATCGCCTACAACACCGAGCGCGGTATCGACCCGCAGCCGCTGCGGAAGAAGATCAACGACATCGTCGCGACCATCGCCCGCGAGGAGGTCGACACGGAGCAGCTGCTCGACAGCGGCTACCGCCGCACCAAGGACGCCAAGGGGACCAAGGCCCCGGTTCCGTCGCTGGGCGCCAAGCGGGCCGGAGCCGGGCGGGCCAAGGGCGAAGCGGCGATCACGGACCGGCCCGCCACCGAACTCGCCGGGATCATCGAGGAGATGACGGACCGGATGCGCGCGGCCGCCGCGGACCTCCAGTTCGAGGTGGCGGCACGGCTGCGCGACGAGGTCGGGGAGCTGAAGAAGGAGCTGCGCCAGATGCGTGAGGCGGGCCTCGCCTGAGCCCGCCCCGCCGGGAAAGCCCCGGTGTGTTGCAGGACCGACACAATACGGCCCGACGCGAGCGTGCCACCGGCGCGACTGCGTAGGGTTTCTGAGAAACCGCGCACGGACGGTTGCGGGGAAATGCGGAGAGGGGACAGCGCGTGACGGTCAATATGACCAAGGGGCAGGCCATCAGTCTGCAGAAGAGCGACGGGGGAACCCTGACCGCGGTACGGATGGGGCTCGGCTGGCAGGCGGCGCCGCGCCGGGGCCTGTTCGGCTCGCGAACCCGGGAGATCGACCTCGACGCGTCGGCGGTGCTCTTCGCCGACAAGCAGCCGGTCGACGTGGTCTTCTTCCGCCACCTGGTCAGTGACGACGGCTCGGTCACCCACACCGGGGACAACCTGGTCGGCGGCGCCGGCTCCGGCGGCGACGACGAGGCGATCCTGGTCGACCTCCAGCGGGTGCCGGTCCACATCGACCAGATCGTCTTCACGGTTAACTCCTTCACCGGCCAGACGTTCCAGGAGGTGCAGAACGCCTTCTGCCGCATCGTCGACGAGACGAACGGCCAGGAGCTCGCCCGCTACACCCTGGACGGCGGCGGGCAGTACACCGCCCAGATCATGGCCAAGGTGCACCGCGCGGGCAACGGCTGGCAGATGACCGCCCTCGGCAACCCGGCCAACGGCCGCACCTTCCAGGACCTGATGCCGGCGATCCTGCCGCACCTGTAGCCAGGGCCCGGCCCGAGCCGGTACACATCAGTACCCGCAGCTCCCGGAGGCATCGGCCGCCGGGAGCTGCGGCACATCGCGCGCCCCGCGGCGGGGCGCGCCGCAGAGCAGCGCATCGTCGAGGGGACAGGGCAATGACGGCCGAGCTGGTCCGGGGGCAGAACCACGCACTGCCCCAGACCCGACTGGAGATCCGGGTAGCGGCCGGCACGCCGGTGGTGGCCGGCGCCACGCTCGGCGACGAGAACGGCACCGTACGCGGCACCGAATGGATCGCGCACCCGGGATCGCCCCAGCTCCCCGGGCTCGAAGTCTCCAAGCAGGCCGCCGCCGACCACCGGCTCGCCGTGGACCTCGACGCCCTGCCCGCCACGGTGCACCGGGTCACCGTGCTGCTGGCCCTGCCGACCGGGGGCGGTGGCCCGCTGCGATTCGGTGCCGTCGCCGCCCCCTTCGTCGCCGTCACAGGTCTCGACGGCGCCGAGATCGCCACCTTCACCCTCACCGGCCTGGACAGCGAGTCCGCGGTGGCCGCCCTGGAGCTCTACCGCCGCCAGGGAGCCTGGAAGGTGCGCGCCGTCGGCCAGGGCTACGCCGGCGGCCTCGAAGCCATGCTCGCCGACCAGGGCCTGCCCGGCGCCGCCGTGCTGGCCCGCTCCATCCAGGAGGCGGTCGGCCGGGCGATGGCCCGCTCGGTCGCCCCGCCCCCGCCGCGCACCCCGGACACCGGCCGCACCGGCCCCGTACCGGCCCAGGGCGGCCCCCGGCCGGCCGAGCCGCTCACGGAGCCCGCCGCCCCGCCCGGCGCCACCATCAACTACGCGCATCCGCGCCGCCAGACCTCCGCGCCCCCGCCGCCGCCCCCCGCCGCGCCGCCCGCGGAACCGGGCCGCCCCGCCCGGCCCGTCGCCGGTGACGCGACCGGCTGGTCCATGGATGAGCGCCTCTACAACCAGATCTGGGGCATGTTCGAGGATCTGGCCCGCACCACCGCCGCGTACCGCAGCGCCGTCGACTTCGCCGAGTCCCGCATGGAGAAGGAGCTGGACAGCGCCCTGTCCGACCCGCGCAGCCGGATCGGCGGCGCGGGCGACCGGGCCCGGGCCGAGGCCCGCGCCAAGCACGACGAGCTGACCGCCCGCGCCCGCGAGGCCCTCGACCGCGACCTCGCCCAGCTCACCGCCGAGTCCGATGTGGTGGAACCCGCCCTGCCCGCCGCGTTCGCCCGCTGGGACAACCCGGTCTGGCACGCCTACCGGGTCCCGATGGAGATCCCCATGGCGCTGCGCCTCGGCGACCTCCACCTCCCCGAGAAGCCCGACCTGACCATTCCACTGCTGGTCCGGCTGCCGCTGGAGCGCGGGCTCTGGATCGACAGCGGCCGTACGTCGTCCGAGGCCGCCGCCCTGCTCGACGGCGACCGGCTGCGCGGCCTCGCGATGGAGAGCGCCGTCCTCCTCGCGGCCCGGCTGCTGGCCGTCTACCCGGCCGACGAGTTCTCCGTCCATGTCATCGACCCGGCGGGTACGGCGGCCGGGGCGCTCGCGCCGCTGGTCCGGTCCGGGGCGCTCGCGACACCGCCCGCCCCGGGGGCCGGAGGCGTGTCCTCGGTCCTGGCCCACCTCACCCGCCGCGTCGACCTGGTGCAGATGGCGCTCCGGGCCCGGGCAGCCGACTCGCTGCCGCCGGACGTGGACCCGGCCGAGCAGCTGCTGATCGTCAACGACTTCCCGCACGGTTTCGACGACCGGGCCGTCACCCAGTTGCGCTACCTCGCCGACGAGGGCCCCTCGGTCGGCGTCCACCTGATGATGGTCGCCGACCGGGAGGACGCCGCCGGGTACGGGCCGGTGCTCGACCCGTTGTGGCGTTCGCTGCTGCGGATCACGCCGGTCCCCGACGACCATCTGGCCGACCCCTGGGTGGGGCACGCCTGGACGTACGAGCCGCCGCGCGTCCCGCCGGGCAGCCGGGTCCTGGAACAGGTGCTCGCCCAGGTCGCCGCGGCCCGGCACACCCGGCGCTGAGCGGTCGCCCCCGGCCCGCTGCGGGCCGGGGGCGACCGCGTATCGCGTCTTCTCCATCCCTTCTGACCTGCGCTTTTGATGGGGCATTGCCTTTCTCTTTACCTTTTCTTGGTTATTCCTGTACTGTTCCTTGAACGGAGGGGAGTACTCCCGTACGCGACGTTCCCGTCAGTACGGACCGTGACCGGTCCCGGGGCGTCGGCCCGTGGTGCGCAGCCCGTGCACCCGGGTGGAGGAGACCTCCGGCAGCGACGACGCTGAATCAGTAGCCGTAGCGAACTGCCGGAGGCGCAGTGGACGTTTCATGGACCGTCTGGGTGCTGACCATTCTTGGTCTGTCCGCCCTGATCGCCGTCGACTTCTTCATCGGGCGCAAGCCTCATGACGTGACGACCAAGGAAGCCGGAATCTGGACCGTCGTCTGGATCGCGCTGGCCGCCCTCTTCGGGCTCGGTCTGCTGCTCCTCGGCGAGAGCCAGGCGTCGGGCGAGTTCTTCGCGGGCTTCATCACCGAGAAGTCGCTCAGTGTCGACAACCTCTTCGTCTTCGTCCTGATCATGGCGAAGTTCTCGGTGCCCTCGCACCTCCAGCAGCGGGTGCTGCTGGTCGGTGTGCTGATCGCGCTGGTACTGAGAGCGATCTTCATCGCGGCCGGTGCCGCCGTGATCGCCAACTTCTCCTGGGTCTTCTACATCTTCGGCGCGTTCCTGGTGTACACCGCCTGGAAGCTCGTCCAGGAGGCGCGGGCCGGTGAGGAAGAGGAGGAGTTCGAGGAGAACCGCCTGCTCAAGAGCATCGAGCGGCGCTTCGGGGTGGCCGACCGCTACCACGGCACCAAGCTCTTCATCCGGAACAACGGCAAGCGCGTCCTGACCCCGCTGATGGTCGTCATGCTCGCCATCGGCACCACCGACGTGCTGTTCGCCCTGGACTCCATCCCCGCCATCTTCGGCCTGACCCAGGACCCGTACATCGTCTTCACCGCCAACGCCTTCGCGCTGATGGGGCTGCGGCAGCTGTACTTCCTGATCGGCGGGCTGCTGAAGAAGCTGGTCCACCTGAGCTACGGGCTGTCGGTGATCCTCGGCTTCATCGGGGTGAAGCTGGTGCTGCACGCCCTGCACGAGTCCGGGGTCGACGTCCCCGAGATATCCATCCCGGTGTCGCTCGGCGTCATCTGCGGCGTGCTGGTCATCACCACGGTCACCAGTCTCCTCGCCGGCCGGAAGCAGGCCCGCGCGGAAGCCGCCGCGGAGGACACCGCCGACAAGGGCACGGGTGTGGGCGCCTGACCGCCGCGCGACGGCGCCGGGCCCGCTCCACCGAAGAGGTGGGCGGGCCCGGCGCCGTCGGTGTCACCAGCCCCGGGCGCGCCACTCGGACAGCTGCGGGCGCTCGTCGCCGAGCGTGGTGTCGTGGCCGTGACCGGGGTAGACCCAGGTCTCGTCGGGCAACTGGTCGAAGAGCTTGGTCTCCACGTCGTGGAGCAGGCTCGCGAAGGCCTCGGGGTCCTTGTGCGTGTTGCCGACCCCGCCGGGGAAGAGGCAGTCGCCGGTGAACACGTGCGGGGCGCCGTGCGGGTCGTCGTAGACCAGGGCGATGGAGCCCGGGGTGTGGCCGACGAGATGGCGCACGGTCAGGGCGACCCGGCCCACCCGGACGGTGTCCAGGTCGTCCACGAGCACATCGGTCGGGACGGGGATCCCCTCCGCGTCGTGACGCCCGGCGACGGTGCGTGCCCCGGTGGCCGCGACGACCTCGGCGAGCGCCTGCCAGTGGTCGCCGTGCCGGTGGGTGGTGACGACGGACGCGATGCCGTCGTCACCGATCAGCCGGAGCAGCGTCCCGGCCTCGGCCGCCGCGTCGATCAGCAGCTGCTCGCCGGTGGCCCGGCAGCGCAGCAGGTACGCGTTGTTGTTCATCGGGCCGACGGCGACCTTGGAGATCATCAGATCCGTCAGCTCGTGCACATCCGCGCGCCCGCCGACCTTGACCGCTCCGCTGTACGTCATGGCCTCAGCCTATAGCGGGGGAAGTGCCGGGAGGGGGCCTCCCTCGACCTTCAGGGCGGCCCCGTCGCGGCGGCCGCTGAGCCAGCCGAGAAGCTCGGGAGCGGTGCCGCGGACCGTGACCGGGCCGCCCTCCGCACCGCCGCCGGTGGTCCGGACCGGGCCCCGGTCGTCGGCAAGGCGCGTGGCGACGACATCCGGGTGCCCGTCGAACCGCTCGGCGAGGAACTCGATCTCCCGCGCGACGAACTCCTCCGGCAGGTCCTCCAGCTCGTAGCCGATCCCGAGGTCGACATGGTGCAGCTCCACCTCGACGAGGCGGCGGAAGGGGAGCCGGGAGGCCGAGTCGGTCACTCCGTTGCGCAGGGTGACCGTGCGCGACCAGTCGGCCGGGGCCGCGGCGGCGGAGTCGAAACGGGCGGCGCTCCCGGACAGGTCGGCCCGCTGCTCGGCCGGCGGCCGGGGCGCGTCGCGCTCGATGTCGCGGTCGCGGGTTTCGCCGTCCGCGTACATGGGTCGGCCCTGGAGAACATTTACGAGCGCGTCGGCGTTACGGGAGAGGTGTGCGAGGACATGCCCCCTGCTCCAGCCGGGCAGTCGGGACGGCGCGGCGAGTGCCGCGGCATCCAGTTCCGCGGTGGCGCTGAGCAGCCGATCAGTGGCTTCACGTACGGAGACCAGGTCGTGCGCATGATCAATCATGCGGCCGAGCCTAGTCCGACCACTCGTTCGGGTGAAGGAGGCCGGAGCCGTCCGTAAATCGAATGTGCGTGCTATACGCTCGGGGTTGAAAGCTTCGTACATCGCTGTGGCGCCCCCCATACCCTGGGACAGGGGCTCAGTTCCCCCATTTCTCTCCAGAAAGGTGCGGACCGGCGTGGCCGACCGTCTCATCGTCCGTGGCGCGCGCGAGCACAACCTCAAGAACGTCTCGCTCGACCTTCCCCGTGACTCGCTGATCGTCTTCACCGGGCTCTCGGGTTCGGGCAAGTCGTCCCTTGCGTTCGACACGATCTTCGCCGAGGGCCAGCGGCGCTACGTGGAGTCCCTCTCCTCGTACGCCCGCCAGTTCCTCGGCCAGATGGACAAGCCGGACGTCGACTTCATCGAGGGTCTCTCGCCCGCCGTCTCCATCGACCAGAAGTCGACCTCGCGCAACCCGCGCTCGACGGTCGGCACCATCACCGAGGTCTACGACTACCTCCGGCTGCTCTTCGCCCGGATCGGCAAGCCGCACTGCCCGGAGTGCCGCCGTCCGATCTCGCGCCAGTCGCCGCAGGCCATCGTCGACAAGGTGCTCGCGCTGCCCGAGGGCAGCCGCTTCCAGGTGCTCTCGCCGCTGGTGCGCGAGCGCAAGGGCGAGTTCGTCGATCTCTTCGCCGACCTCCAGACCAAGGGATACAGCCGCGCCCGGGTCGACGGCGCGACCGTGCAGCTCTCCGAGCCGCCCAAGCTGAAGAAGCAGGAGAAGCACACCATCGAGGTGGTCATCGACCGCCTCACGGTGAAGGAGAGCGCCAAGCGGCGGCTGACCGACTCGGTCGAGACCGCGCTCGGACTCTCCGGCGGCATGGTCGTGCTCGACTTCGTCGACCTCCCCGAGGACGACCCCGAGCGCGAGCGGATGTACTCGGAGCACCTCTACTGCCCGTACGACGACCTCTCCTTCGAGGAGCTCGAACCGCGCTCCTTCTCCTTCAACTCGCCCTTCGGCGCCTGCCCCGACTGCACGGGCATCGGCACGCGGATGGAGGTCGACCCGGAGCTGATCGTCCCCGACCCGGAGAAGTCGCTCGACGAGGGCGCCATCCACCCCTGGTCGCACGGCCACACCAAGGAGTACTTCGGCCGCCAGATCGGCGCGCTCGCCGACGCCCTCGGGTTCCGTACCGACATCCCCTGGGCCGGACTGCCGCAGCGGGCGAAGAAGGCGCTGCTCCACGGTCACAAGATCCAGACCGAGGTCCGCTACCGCAACCGGTACGGGCGGGAGCGCGCGTACACCACCCCGGCCTTCGAGGGAGCGGTGCAGTTCGTCAAGCGGCGCCACTCCGACGCGGAGAGCGACTCCAGCCGGGAGCGCTTCGAGGGGTACATGCGCGAGGTGCCCTGCCCGACCTGTGAGGGCACCCGGCTCAAGCCGATCGTCCTGGCGGTGACGGTGATGGAGAAGTCCATCGCCGAGGTCTCCGCGATGTCGATCAGCGAGTGCGCCGACTTCCTCGGGCGGATGAAGCTCAACGCCCGCGACAAGAAGATCGCCGAGCGGGTGCTGAAGGAGGTCAACGAGCGGCTGAGGTTCCTGGTCGACGTCGGTCTGGACTACCTCTCGCTCAACCGCGCCGCCGGCACCCTCTCCGGCGGCGAGGCCCAGCGCATCCGGCTGGCCACCCAGATCGGCTCCGGTCTGGTCGGTGTGCTGTACGTGCTGGACGAGCCGTCCATCGGTCTGCACCAGCGGGACAACCACCGGCTGATCGAGACCCTGGTCCGGCTCCGCGACATGGGCAACACGCTCATCGTCGTGGAGCACGACGAGGACACGATCAAGGTCGCCGACTGGGTCGTCGACATCGGCCCCGGCGCCGGTGAGCACGGCGGCAAGGTGGTCCACTCCGGATCGCTCAAGGAGCTGCTGGCCAACGACGACTCGATCACCGGCCAGTACCTGAACGGCACGAGGTCCATCCCGACGCCCGACATCCGCCGCCCGGTGGACCCGGAGCGCCTGCTCACGGTGCACGGCGCCCGGGAGAACAACCTCCGGGACATCGACGTCTCCTTCCCGCTCGGCGTGCTCACCGCCGTCACCGGCGTCTCGGGCTCCGGGAAGTCGACGCTGGTCAACGACATCCTGTACACCCACCTCGCCCGGGAGCTGAACGGCGCCAAGTCGGTCCCCGGCCGGCACACCCGGGTCGACGGCGACGACCTGGTCGACAAGGTGGTCCACGTCGACCAGTCGCCCATCGGCCGCACGCCCCGGTCCAACCCGGCCACGTACACCGGTGTCTTCGACCACGTCCGCAAGCTCTTCGCGGAGACGATGGAGGCGAAGGTGCGCGGCTATCTGCCGGGCCGCTTCTCCTTCAACGTCAAGGGCGGCCGCTGCGAGAACTGCTCCGGCGACGGCACGATCAAGATCGAGATGAACTTCCTGCCGGACGTGTACGTCCCGTGCGAGGTCTGCCACGGGGCGCGCTACAACCGGGAGACCCTGGAGGTCCACTACAAGGGCAAGTCCATCGCCGAGGTGCTGGACATGCCGATCGAGGAGGGCCTGGAGTTCTTCGAGGCCGTCCCCACGATCGCCCGCCACCTGCGCACGCTCAACGAGGTGGGGCTCGGTTACGTACGGCTCGGCCAGTCCGCGCCGACGCTCTCCGGCGGTGAGGCGCAGCGCGTGAAGCTCGCCAGCGAGCTGCAGAAGCGCTCCACGGGCCGCACCGTCTACGTCCTGGACGAGCCGACCACCGGTCTGCACTTCGAGGACATCAGCAAGCTCATCAAGGTGCTCTCCGGCCTGGTCGACAAGGGCAACTCGGTGATCGTCATCGAGCACAACCTCGATGTCATCAAGACCGCGGACTGGGTCATCGACATGGGACCCGAAGGCGGCAGCGGCGGCGGCATGGTCGTCGCCGAGGGCTCGCCGGAGCAGGTCGCCGGGGTTCCGGCCAGCCACACCGGGAAGTTCCTCCAGGACATCCTGGACCCGGACCGGGTGAGCGAGGCCGCCGTGCCCACGGCCCGCAAGGCCGCGCGGAAGACGGCCAGGAAGACGGCGGCGAAGCCCGCCACCGCCAAGAAGGCCGCGGCGAGGAAGACGAGCCGCGCGCGGAAGGCGTGACCGGTTTAAGCGCGGTGGTGGTCCCCCTCGTCCGGGGCCACCACCGCGCCCTGACCAGGGGCGATCGGGTGGGGAGCGGCCCGGCCGCAGGGGAGTCGGTCTCCGCCGGTATCGTCGGTTCCGTCACCGATGGCACCGATGGCCCGAGCCGTCCGCGGTACTCCTGCGTACCCGCGCGGCGCGGCCGCGTCCGGCGCCCATCCGCCCCTCCTGACCACTGGAGACCGCATGCCCGGCCAGCCCGCCGCCCGCCGAACCGTGCTGAAGGGTGCCGCTCTCGCCGGCGCCGCCGGGCTGGGAGTGGCCGCCTGCTCGACCGAGTCGAAGCTCGGCCACGCCGAGACGCCGACGCCCACCGCCCCCGTCGAGCTCGGCCCGCCGGACGCGATCGCGGTCGGCGAGTCCAAGCTCTACCGCAACGAGCGGGTCATCGTGAGCTGCCCGGCCAAGGGCCAGTACAAGGCGTTCAGCGCCCAGTGCACCCACGCGGGCTGCCTGCTCGACAAGGTCGAGGACAACGTGGGGACGTGCCCCTGCCACGGCAGCCACTTCGACACCACGACCGGCAAGGCCATGCGCGGCCCGGCGACCGCGCCGCTGCCCGCCGTCCCGGTCAGGGTCGAGGGCGGAAAGCTGGTAGCGGGCCCCGAGGCCTGACCGCTCCCGGACCCGACCGTTCCCGGACCCGAGGCAGACCGGGCCCGAACCTGCGGCGGACCGGGCCCGCGGAAGACCAGGGCCGAAGCGCGCCGCTCCCGGGCCCGGAAGATCACTCCCAGTCCCAGTCGATGCCGACCAGACCGGGCCGTACCCCCTGTTCGACCAGGTGGACGGTCCGGTGCCGGCCGGCCAGCGTGAGATCCGTACGCCCGCCGCGCGGGGCCCCCGCCGAGACCTGGGCGAAGCGTCGGCAGCGTACGGGCAGCGCGGCCTCGTCGAAGGCCACCTGGAGCACGTACTGCCCGCCGCCGAAGCTGAACCCCCGCACGTACTCGCGGGAGGGGCCTCCCGTGCCGTCGTGGAAGCCGTAGCCGAAGAGATGGGTGTCGCCCGCCCGCAGCCGGACGTCGAAGAGCAGCTCGGCGACGAGCACCCCCGTCGCGCGGTCCCAGCGGACCCGTCCGGTCCGGCAGTTCTCCCGGGCCGTCACCCGCACCCGTGCCGGATCGCAGCCCGGATCGCCCCGGTGGACGGCGAGATAGCGGTCGATGTCGTCCCGGTGGGCCCGCACCACGTGCTGCGACTCGCGCTGCCGCAGCTCCCGGCCCGGACCGATCCGCACCCGCTCGTGGTGCCCCACCGTGTGCAGCCCGCCGTCCACCGGTGAACCCAGATGGCCGAGCAGCCGCTCCACCGCGCCGGACGACTCCAGCAGGGAACGGTAGGAACGCGCCGCGGGGCGGTCGGCGTCCGGCCGGGAATCCCCGGTGCCCAGCAACCGGAGCAGCGAGTTCTCCGGCAGTTGCAGCACCTCCTCCAGCGCCTTCACGGCCCTCAGCGACTCGGCGCGCTGCGGCCGCCGGGCCCCCTGCTGCCAGTAACTCAGGCTGGTCACACCGACCTTGACCCCGCGGTGCGCGAGATGGTGCTGGACCCGCTGGAGCGGCAGCCCGCGCACCGACAGCGCGGTGCGCAGCGCCAGATGGAACGGGCCGGTGTGCAGCACCTGCGCCAGCTCGGCCTCGGTGTGCTGCATGGGGACCTCCAGGTGAACGTTCACGGCGCGGTGCCCGGGGGACCGCGCCGGAAGGGTGGTGCCGCAGGTGGCCGGGGGAGGGCCGTTCACGTACCCGCCACGCCGTTCACACCGCGATGTTCCCCCGCATTGAAGCGTGTTGACCCGCCTCCGACAACGGTCGATGCTCCTCGCACAGCGTCCGGACGCGCTCCTTTCGATCCCACACCCCCGCCTCGGGAGGAACGCCATGCGCAACCGAATACGAGTCCGCAGGGGACGGTTCCTGGCGGCGACCGCCCTGGCCGCCGCACTCCTCGCCGTACCGACGACGACCGCCACCGCCGCCCCGGCGCCCGCCGCCCCCACCCAGGCGAGCCCGCTCGCCGCCACCCAGCGGTTGAACATCACCATGCAGGCCCAGCAGAAGAGCAACTGGTGCTGGGCGGCGTCCGGCAACACCATCGCCACCTGGTTCGGCCGGAACTACTCGCAGAACCAGTTCTGCAACGCCGCCTTCGGCCGGGCCCAGGGCTACGAGTGCCCCAACTCCCAGGCCACGCTCGGCAACGTCCAGGACGGCCTGTCCTGGGCCGGGGTCAGCCCCGGCTCCTACGTCACCGGCTGGCTCCGCTACCCCACCGTCCAGGCCGAGATCGCCGCCGGGCGCCCCGTGGAGACCCGCATCCAGTGGTCGTCCGGCGGCGGCCACATGCACGTCCTGTACGGGTACGACGACTCGGGCAGCTGGGTCTACTGGGGCGACCCCTGGCCCTCCAGCAACCGTTACAACTGGGCCTCGCACGCCTGGTACGTGAACAACGGCGAGTTCTCCTGGACCCACTCCCTCTACCGGATCGGAGCGTGACGCGATGAAGCACGAGGCCACCCGCGCCGCGCACCCCGCCCGGCCCGCACGCCCCTCGCGCACCACCCGGTCCGCCGTCGCCGCCCTGGCCGCCACCGGGGCGCTGGCGGGCTGCGCGCTGCTCACCGTCGCGGCCCCCGGAGCGGCCGCCGCCACCGGCCCGACCGCCGGACCGGCCGCCCTGGCCGCCGCCCGGGAGGCGGCCGCCGAGCCCGCCACCCTGGACACCCTGGCCCGGTTCTTCGCCCGGGAGGGCGCGGTCAGCAGGTCGGCCGCGGCACCCCGGATCGAGGGCGCCACCGTCCCGGTGCGCACCCTCGACCCGGACTTCGTGGCTGGGAAGCCGGGGGCGCCGGTCGCCCGGCTCGACTACCTCGCCACCACCGCCGTCTCCTCGGACGGCCAGAAGGCGTCCCTGTGGTCCCTTCCGAAGGAGGGGACGGACGGCATCTGGCAGGTGGTGAACATCGCCACCGGCGACGACGAGGCCCGCTACACCGCCGCCGGCGCCCGGAAACTGCCCGGCGGGACGGTCTTCCACGAGCCCCAGGTGGACGCCTGGTACGTCCAGAAGGGCACGCGGGTGCTCCCGCTGGACCAGGACGCCGTCCGGGCGGTCGGCCCCCGGGGCACCACGCTCGCCGCCTACCGCGCCCGGGTGCACGCCGCCTACGGGGACAAGCTCCCCGGCTCCGGATACGCCCGGTCGGGCAGGGCGGGCGGCTACGCCCCGTCCACCGCCCCCGCACCCGGCACCGGCACGGACGCCGGTCGGCGGACGGCGGCCACGGGCGCGGTCTCCGGCCCGGCGGTGAGCGTCGCCTCGGCCGCCGCCGGAGCCGGTGCCCTGCTCGCCCTCGCCCTCACCGGCCGGGCCGTCCTGCGCGGACGGCGGCGGACCGGCCCGGCGGGCGGCTGACCCCAGGCCCCGGGGCGCGCTCCCACGTTCCGCGCCCCGGGGCCCGGCACCGCTTCCGGTCGGCCGTGCTGTCGGTGCCCGCCAGTAGGGTGGGAGGCATGGCAGACCCCTCCAGCTACCGCCCCAAGCCGGGTCAGATCCCCGACTCCCCGGGGGTCTACAGATTCCGCGACGAGCACCGCCGGGTGATCTACGTCGGCAAGGCCAAGAACCTCCGTCAGCGCCTCGCCAACTACTTCCAGGACCTGGCCTCGCTCCACCCGCGCACGCGCACCATGGTGACCACGGCCGCCTCGGTGGAGTGGACGGTCGTCTCCACCGAGGTCGAGGCCCTCCAGCTGGAGTACTCCTGGATCAAGGAGTACGACCCCCGGTTCAACGTCAAGTACCGCGACGACAAGAGCTACCCCTACCTCGCGGTCACGCTCAACGAGGAGTTCCCGCGCGTCCAGGTCATGCGCGGGGCCAAGAAGAAGGGCGTCCGCTACTTCGGCCCGTACGGACACGCCTGGGCGATCCGCGAGACGGTCGACCTGATGCTGCGGGTCTTCCCGGTCCGCACCTGCTCCGCCGGCGTCTTCAAGAACGCCGCCCGGACCGGCCGCCCCTGCCTCCTCGGCTACATCGGCAAGTGCTCGGCCCCCTGCGTCGGCCGCGTCTCCCCCGAGGAACACCGCGCCCTGGCCGAGGAGTTCTGCGACTTCATGGCCGGCCGCACCGGCTCGTACATCCGCCGCCTGGAGAAGGAGATGATGGCGGCCGCCGAGGAGATGGAGTACGAGCGGGCGGCCCGGCTCCGCGACGACGTGGAGGCGCTCAGGCGTGCCATGGAGAAGAGCGCCGTCGTCCTCGCCGACGCCACCGACGCCGACCTGATCGCACTCGCCGAGGACGAGCTCGAAGCCGCCGTCCAGATCTTCCACGTGCGCGGCGGCCGGGTCCGCGGCCAGCGTGGCTGGGTCACCGACCGGGTCGAGAACGTCGGCACCCAGGGCCTGGTCGAGCACGCCCTGCAGCAGCTCTACGGGGAGGAGACCGGCGACGCCGTGCCCAAGGAGGTCCTCGTCCCGGCCCTCCCGGAGGACCCGGACGCGGTCTCCCAGTGGCTCGCGGACCGCCGCGGCTCCCAGGTCAGCCTGCGCGTCCCGCAGCGCGGCGACAAGAAGGACCTCATGGCGACGGTCCAGCGCAACGCCCAGCAGGCCCTGGTGCTGCACAAGACCAGGCGCGCCTCCGACCTCACCACCCGCTCGCGCGCCCTGGAGGAGATCGCCGAGGCGCTCGGCCTCGACACCGCCCCGCTGCGCATCGAGTGCTACGACATCTCCCACCTCCAGGGCGACGACGTGGTCGCCTCCATGGTCGTCTTCGAGGACGGCCTCGCCCGCAAGAGCGAGTACCGCCGCTTCCAGATCAAGGGCTTCGAGGGCCAGGACGACGTCCGGTCGATGCACGAGGTGATCGGCCGCCGCTTCCGCAGGTACCTCCAGGACAAGGAGCGCGACGGCGAGTGGGAGCAGGCCCCCGAGTCCACCCCCGTACCGCCGGATTCCGCCCCGGCCGGCACCGAGCCGCGTGAGGACGACGGGCGGCCCAAGCGCTTCGCCTACCCGCCCCAGCTCGTCGTGGTCGACGGGGGGCAGCCCCAGGTCGCCGCGGCCCGGCGCGCCCTCGACGAGCTCGGCATCGACGACATCGCCGTCTGCGGCCTCGCCAAGCGCCTCGAAGAGGTCTGGCTGCCCGATGACGACGACCCCGTCGTCCTGCCCCGCTCCAGCGAGGGCCTCTACCTCCTCCAGCGCGTCCGTGACGAGGCCCACCGCTTCGCGATCACGTATCAGCGCGCCAAACGGGCCAAACGGATCCGTTCCAGCCCCCTGGACGCGATCTCCGGCCTCGGCGAAACCCGGAAACAGGCGTTGATCAAGCATTTCGGCTCCGTGAAGAAGCTGAAGCAGGCGACAATCGACGAGATCTGCGAGGTTCCGGGGATAGGCCGCAGGACGGCGGAATCAGTGGCCGTCGCCCTCGCCTCGACCGCCCCGGCCACGCCCGCCGTGAACACGGCGACAGGAGAGATCATTGAAGAGGACGACGGGGGCAGCACGCCATGACCGAGCGTGAGCGCGACACCGCACACGAGCAAGCAGTCGAGCACGACGGCACCGACCGAACAGACGGAGCACCACACGTGAGTACGGGCACCACGATCGAGACCGGCGACGGGAACGCGGCCATTCCCGAGCTGGTGATCATCTCGGGGATGTCGGGCGCCGGCCGCAGCACCGCGGCCAAATGCCTGGAGGACCTCGGCTGGTTCGTCGTCGACAACCTGCCGCCCGCCCTGATCCCCACCATGGTCGAGCTCGGCGCCCGCTCGCAGGGCAATGTGGCCCGGATCGCCGTCGTCGTCGACGTCCGCGGCCGCCGCTTCTTCGACAACCTCCGCGAGTCCCTCGCCGACCTGGACACCAAGCACGTCACCCGGCGCATCGTCTTCCTGGAGTCCTCCGACGACGCCCTGGTCCGCCGCTTCGAATCGGTCCGCCGCCCGCACCCCCTCCAGGGCGACGGCCGGATCGTCGACGGCATCGCCGCCGAGCGCGACCTGCTGCGCGAGCTGCGCGGCGACGCCGACCTGGTGATCGACACCTCCAGCCTCAACGTCCACGAGCTGCGCGCCAAGATGGACGCCCAGTTCGCCGGCGACGAGGAGCCGGAGCTGCGCGCCACGGTGATGTCCTTCGGCTTCAAGTACGGGCTGCCGGTCGACGCCGACCTGGTGGTCGACTGCCGCTTCCTGCCCAACCCGCACTGGGTCCCCGAGCTGCGCCCCTTCACCGGGCTCAACGAGGAGGTCTCCGCCTACGTCTTCGACCAGCCGGGCGCCAAGGAGTTCCTCAACCAGTACACCGAGCTGCTCCAGCTCATCGCCGCCGGATACCGCCGCGAGGGCAAGCGCTACGTGACCATCGCGGTCGGCTGCACGGGCGGCAAGCACCGCTCGGTCGCCATGTCCGAGAAGCTGGCGGCCCGGCTCGCCACCGAAGGCATCGAGACCGTCCTCGTCCACCGGGACATGGGGCGCGAGTGACCAGCCGCAATCTGCGCCTGCGGCGGCTGCGCAGAGCCACCTCCGCGCTGTCCGGCCGCAAGCGCGGCGCCCAGCCCAAGGTCGTCGCCCTCGGCGGCGGCCACGGGCTGTCCGCCTCCCTCGCCGCGCTCCGGCGGATCACCGGCGACCTCACCGCGGTGGTGACCGTCGCCGACGACGGCGGCTCCAGCGGCCGCCTCCGCGAGGAGCTGGGCGTCCTGCCCCCGGGCGACCTGCGCAAGGCGCTGGCCGCCCTCTGCGGCGACGACGACTGGGGCCAGACCTGGTCCCGGGTCATCCAGCACCGCTTCCAGTCCCGGGGCGACCTGCACGAGCACGCCGTCGGCAACCTGCTGATCGTCGCCCTGTGGGAGCAGCTCGGCGACCCCGTCCAGGCACTCGACCTGGTCGGCAGGCTGCTCGGCGCGCACGGCCGGGTGCTGCCGATGTCCGCCGTGCCGCTGGAGCTCCAGGCGCTGGTCCGCGGGCACGACCCGGCCCGCCCCGACGACGTGGACACCGTGCGCGGCCAGGCCACCGTGGCGCTCACCCCCGGCGAGGTGCAGTCCGTCCAGGTCGTCCCGCACGCCCCGCCCGCCGTCCCCGAGGCGGTCGAGGCGGTCCTCGACGCCGACTGGGTGGTGCTCGGCCCGGGGTCCTGGTTCTCCTCGGTCATCCCGCACCTGCTCGTCCCCGAACTGCTCGACGCGCTCGTCGAGACCAAGGCCCGCAGGGTGCTCTCGCTCAACCTCGCTCCGCAACCGGGTGAAACTGATGGCTTCTCCCCGCAGCGTCATTTGGAGGTTTTGGGACGACACGCCCCTAAACTCGCCCTGGACGTGGTGCTGGCCGACGAAGCCGCCGTGCCCGACCGTGAGTCCCTCGCCGATGCCGCCAAGCGGCTCGGCGCCGCGGTCGAGCTGGCGCCGGTGGCCTCACCCGACGGCGTTCCGATTCATGATCCGGAGCTGTTGGCCGCCGCGTACGACCGTATTTTTCGGATGCATGGAAGGATCGGCCCATGGCGATGACGCAGGCGGTGAAGAGCGAAATCTCTCGGCTTCCTGTCACCCGGACGTGCTGCAGGAAGGCAGAGGTCTCGGCGATTCTTCGGTTCGCGGGCGGGCTGCACCTGGTGAGCGGTCGGATCGTGATCGAGGCGGAGCTGGACACCTCGATGGCGGCGCGGCGGCTCAAACGGGACATCCTGGAGATCTTCGGGCACAGCTCGGAGCTGATCGTGATGGCCCCCGGCGGGCTGCGCCGCAGCTCCCGCTACGTCGTGCGCGTCGTGGCGGGCGGCGACCAGCTGGCCCGGCAGACCGGGCTGGTGGACGGCCGGGGCCGCCCCATCCGCGGGCTGCCCCCGCAGGTGGTCTCGGGGGCGACCTGCGACGCCGAGGCCGCCTGGCGCGGGGCCTTCCTCGCCCACGGCTCGCTCACCGAGCCGGGCCGTTCCTCCTCCCTGGAGGTGACCTGCCCCGGCCCGGAGGCGGCACTCGCCCTGGTCGGCGCCGCCCGGCGGCTCTCCATCGCGGCCAAGGCCCGCGAGGTACGCGGGGTGGACCGCGTGGTGGTCCGGGACGGGGACGCGATCGGCGCCCTGCTCACCCGGCTCGGCGCCCATGACTCGGTGCTGGCCTGGGAGGAGCGGCGGATGCGCCGCGAGGTCCGCGCCACCGCCAACCGCCTGGCCAACTTCGACGACGCCAACCTGCGCCGCTCCGCGCGGGCCGCGGTCGCCGCCGGCGCCCGGGTCGGCCGAGCCCTGGAGATCCTCGGCGAGGAGGTGCCCGAGCACCTCGCGGCGGCGGGCCGGCTGCGCATGGAGCACAAGCAGGCGTCCCTGGAGGAGCTGGGCGCGCTCGCCGACCCGCCGCTGACCAAGGACGCGGTCGCCGGACGGATCCGCCGCCTGCTGGCGATGGCCGACAAGCGGGCCCAGGACCTGGGCATCCCGGGCACCGAATCCACCCTCAGCGAGGAGCTCGCGGACGGCCTGGTGAGCTGATCCGGAAGGGGGTCCCGACCGGCCCCGCGCCGGTCGCACGGGCGCCCCGCAGAAGCTGACGTTGCGTAATCACCGCTGCGTGCGCGGATGGATGGCGAAGGTCCGTACTCCTACCGAGGAGTACGGACCTTCGCCGTTCCGACGGCCCCGTTCGATGTCACCCCGGGGGCCTCGGAGAGGTAGGGTCGGAGGCGGTCGGGGACATCTCATACAACTCGCCGGGGTGAGAATCCCGCGTATTCAACGAGGAGATCGGTTCGTGACGATCCGCGTAGGCATCAACGGCTTCGGTCGCATCGGCCGCAACTACTTCCGCGCGTTGCTGGAGCAGGGTGCGGACATCGAGATCGTGGCTGTCAACGACCTGGGTGACACCGCGACCACGGCCCACCTGCTGAAGTACGACACGATCCTCGGCCGCCTCAAGGCAGAGGTCAGCCACACCGCCGACACCATCACCGTCGATGGTCACACGATCAAGGTGCTCTCCGAGCGCAACCCGGCCGAC
This sequence comes from Streptomyces sp. NPDC001108, assembly GCF_053598535.1. Lineage (NCBI taxonomy): Bacteria > Bacillati > Actinomycetota > Actinomycetes > Kitasatosporales > Streptomycetaceae > Streptomyces > Streptomyces sp. NPDC001108. The sequence continues at coordinate 77,889 of NZ_JBSFKL010000013.1, read as the reverse complement.
CTCCCCTGGGGCGAGCTGGGCGTCGACATCGTCATCGAGTCGACCGGCATCTTCACGAAGAAGGCCGACGCCGAGAAGCACCTCGCCGGCGGCGCCAAGAAGGTCCTCATCTCGGCCCCGGCCAAGGGTGAGGACATCACCATCGTGATGGGCGTCAACCAGGACCAGTACGACGCGGCCAACCACCACGTCATCTCCAACGCCTCCTGCACGACCAACTGCGTCGCGCCGATGGCCAAGGTCCTCGACGAGAACTTCGGCATCGTCAAGGGCCTGATGACAACGGTCCACGCGTACACGAACGACCAGCGGATCCTGGACTTCCCCCACTCCGACCTGCGCCGCGCGCGTGCCGCCGCGGCCAACATCATCCCCACCACCACCGGTGCCGCCAAGGCCACCGCCCTGGTGCTCCCGCAGCTGAAGGGCAAGCTGGACGGCATCGCCATGCGCGTCCCGGTCCCGACCGGTTCGGCCACCGACCTGGTCGTCGAGCTCCAGCGCGAGGTCACCAGGGACGAGGTCAACGCCGCGTTCAAGAAGGCCTCGGAGGACGGTGACCTCAAGGGCATCCTCTTCCACACCGAGGACCCGATCGTGTCGTCCGACATCGTCGGCGACCCGGCGTCCTGCACCTTCGACTCGTCGCTGACCATGGTTCAGGACGGGACGTCGGTGAAGGTCCTCGGTTGGTACGACAACGAGTGGGGCTACTCCAACCGTCTCGTCGACCTGACCGTCTTCGTCGGCGCCCGGCTCTGACCGTCGAACCGGCAGGTACCTCGATGTGAGCACGGGGCTCGAACAGCGCAACGTCGCGCCGTTCGGGCCCCGTGGCATGCTCTCCCGCTCTCCAAGGAGTCCAGCAAGATGAAGACGATCGATGAACTGATCGCCGAAGGGGTCACCGGCAAACGCGTGTTCGTGCGTGCCGACCTCAACGTGCCGCTGAGCGGCACCACCATTACCGACGACGGCCGTATCCGCGCCGTCGCACCGACCGTGAAGAAGCTGGTCGCGGCCGGCGCGCGGGTCGTCGTCGCCTCGCACCTGGGCCGTCCCAAGGGCGCCCCGGACCCGGCCTTCTCGCTGGCGCCCGCCGCCGCTCGGCTCGGTGAACTCATCGGGACCGACGTCGCGTTCGCGACCGACACGGTCGGCGAGTCGGCCCGCGCCACGGTCGCCGCACTGGGCGACGGTCAGGTCGCCGTCCTGGAGAACCTGCGCTTCAACCCGGGCGAGACGTCCAAGGACGACGCCGAGCGCGGCGCGTTCGCCGACCGGCTCGCCGAACTCGCCGACCTGTACGTGGGCGACGGCTTCGGTGCCGTGCACCGCAAGCACGCCTCGGTCTTCGACCTCCCGGCCCGCCTCCCGCACGCCGCCGGCGATCTGATCGCCACCGAGGTCGGCGTCCTGAAGAAGCTCACCGAGAACGTCGAGCGCCCGTACGCCGTGGTGCTCGGCGGCTCCAAGGTCTCCGACAAGCTCGGCGTCATCGACCACCTGCTGGAGCGCGCCGACCGCATCCTGATCGGCGGCGGCATGGCGTACACCTTCCTCAAGGCCCAGGGCCACGAGGTCGGCAGCTCGCTCCTCCAGGAGGACCAGATCCCGGCGGTGCTGGAGTACCTCAAGCGCGCCGAGGACCGGGGCGTGGAGTTCGTCCTCCCCGTCGACGTCGTGGTCTCCGAGCAGTTCCCGGACCTGAAGGCCAAGGCCCCGACCGAGCACCGCACGGTGCCCGCCGACGCCATGCCGGCCGGTTTCATCGGCCTGGACAACGGCCCCGAGACCAACAAGCTGTACGCCTCGAAGCTCGCCGACGCCGCCACCGTCTTCTGGAACGGCCCCATGGGCGTCTTCGAGCACCCCGACTACGCGCAGGGCACCCGGGCCGTCGCCCAGGCCCTCGTCGACTCCCCGGGCTTCAGCGTGGTCGGCGGTGGCGACTCCGCCGCCGCCGTCCGCACCCTGGGCTTCGACGAGAACGCGTTCGGACACATCTCGACCGGTGGCGGTGCCAGCCTCGAATACCTCGAGGGCAAGACGCTCCCCGGCCTCGCCGCACTGGAGGACTGACCTTTCATGACTGCTACTGCCCATGGCCGGACCCCGCTGATGGCGGGCAACTGGAAGATGAACCTCAACCACCTGGAGGCCATCGCCCACACCCAGAAGCTCGGCTTCGCACTGACCGACAAGGACTACGACGCCGTCGAGGTCGCCGTCCTGGTGCCCTTCACCGACCTGCGGTCCGTGCAGACCCTGGTCGAGGGCGACAAGCTGAAGATCAAGTTCGGCGCCCAGGACATCTCGGCGCACGACTCCGGCGCGTACACCGGTGAGGTCTCCGGCCCGATGCTCGCCAAGCTCCGCTGCGCCTATGTCGCGGTCGGCCACAGCGAGCGCCGCCAGTACCACGGTGAGACCGACGAGCTCTGCAACGCCAAGGTGAAGGCCGCCTTCAAGCACGGCCTGACCCCGATCCTCTGCGTCGGCGAGGGCCTGGACGTCCGCAAGGCCGGTGACCAGGTCTCCTACACCCTCGCGCAGCTCGACGGGGGCCTGAAGGACGTACCGGCCGAACAGGCCGCGTCCGTCGTGATCGCGTACGAGCCGGTCTGGGCCATCGGCACCGGCGAGGTCGCCACCCCGGAGGACGCCCAGGAGGTCTGCGGTGCGATCCGCGGCCGGCTGGCCGAGCTGTACTCCCAGGAGCTGGCCGACGGTGTCCGCATCCAGTACGGCGGCTCGGTGAAGTCCGGCAACGTCGCCGCGATCATGGCGCAGCCCGATGTCGACGGCGCTCTGGTCGGCGGTGCCGCGCTGGACGCCGACGAGTTCGTCAAGATCGTCCGCTTCCGCGACCAGTGAGTATGCGGTAGCGCCGATCCGTCGTACTCTTGCGGGGGCCGTGGAGGGAGCAGCCTTCCGGCCCCCGCCGTTCGCACATGCAGTCCAGAGGAATTCCGGAAAGTAGGGACCAGCCGTGATTTTGGCGTTCGAGATCGCCCTGATCGTCTTCAGCCTGCTGCTGATGCTGCTGGTGCTGATGCACAAGGGCAAGGGCGGCGGCCTCTCCGACATGTTCGGCGGCGGCATGCAGTCGTCCGTCGGCGGCTCCTCGGTCGCCGAGCGGAACCTCGACCGCATCACCGTGGTTGTCGGACTGGCCTGGTTCGCGTGCATTGTGGCGCTTGGTCTGCTGATCAAGTTGGACAGCTGACCCGTCGTACGCGAATCCCGGTGATGGTGTAACTCCTTTCACTGGACGCGCGTTGGGCCTTACGTAGACTGGTGCACCTTCGAGCACCATCACGCAGGGAGTTACGACCGTGGCAAGTGGCAACGCGATCCGGGGAAGCCGGGTCGGAGCGGGGCCGATGGGGGAGGCCGAGCGCGGTGAGTCCGCGCCGCGCCTCCGCATCTCCTTCTGGTGCTCGAACGGGCACGAGACCCAGCCGAGCTTCGCCAGTGACGCGCAGGTACCGGAGACCTGGGACTGCCCGCGCTGCGGCTTCCCGGCCGGTCAGGACCGGGACAGCCCCCCGGCACCGCCGCGCACCGAGCCGTACAAGACGCACCTCGCGTACGTACGGGAGCGGCGTAGCGACGCCGACGGCGAGGCGATCCTCGCCGAGGCCCTGGCGAAACTCCGGGGCGAGATCTAGAAGTTCACCGGCCGGGCACCCCCAGGGTGCCCGGCCGGGCTGCTTCCGCCGTGCCGCGCGCCGCCCGCGCCTCGCCGGTGCCCCCGATCAATTAGGTTGGGAGGCGCAGCGGGGCAACTGCAGGCACGAGAAGAAGTGGGCTGATTTCCGGGATGAACACACCTAGCCGAACCAGGCTCGACCAGACGCCCGAGTGGACCGCACTGGGCAAGCACCGCGAACAGCTCGGCACCACCCACCTGCGGGAGCTCTTCGCGGCCGATCCGGAGCGCGGCACCGGATACACCCTCCGCGTCGGCGATCTGTACGTCGACTACTCCAAGCACCTGGTCACCGACGAGACGCTGCGGCTGCTGCGCGCGCTCGCCGCGGCCACCGACGTGGCGGGGCTGCGGGACGCCATGTTCCGCGGCGAGAAGATCAACACCACCGAGGACCGCGCGGTCCTGCACACCGCGCTCCGCGCCCCGCGCGACGCGGTGATCGAGGTCGACGGCGAGAACGTGGTGCCCGGTGTGCACGCCGTGCTCGACCGGATGGCCGACTTCTCCGACCGGATCAGGTCGGGGGAGTGGACCGGCCACACCGGCAGGCCCATCCGCAACATCGTCAACATCGGCATCGGCGGCTCCGACCTCGGCCCCGCCATGGCGTACGAGGTGCTGCGCTCCTTCACGGACCGGGAGCTGACCTTCCGCTTCGTGTCGAACGTCGACGGTGCCGACCTCCACGAGGCGGTGCGCGACCTCGACCCGGCCGAGACGCTCTTCGTCATCGCCTCGAAGACCTTCACCACGATCGAGACGATCACCAACGCCACCTCCGCCCGCGACTGGCTGCTCACCGGCCTGCGGGCCGGCCAGGACGCGGTCGCCAAGCACTTCGTGGCGCTCTCCACCAACGCGGAGAAGGTCGCCGGGTTCGGCATCGACACCTCCCACATGTTCGAGTTCTGGGACTGGGTCGGCGGCCGCTACTCCTACGACTCGGCGATCGGGCTCTCCCTGATGATCGCCATCGGCCCGGACCGCTTCCGCGAGATGCTCGACGGCTTCCACCTCGTCGACGAGCACTTCCGCACCGCGCCGCCCGAGGAGAACGTCCCGCTGCTGATGGGGCTGCTGGGCGTCTGGTACGGGGCGTTCTTCGACGCCCAGTCGCACGCCGTGCTGCCGTACAGCCACTACCTGTCGAAGTTCACCGCGTACCTCCAGCAGCTCGACATGGAGTCCAACGGCAAGTCCGTCGACCGGGACGGCAACCCGGTCGACTGGCAGACCGGCCCGGTGGTCTGGGGCACCCCCGGCACCAACGGCCAGCACGCCTACTACCAGCTGATCCACCAGGGCACCAAGGTCATCCCGGCCGACTTCATCGGCTTCGCCGAGCCGGTCGCCGACCTGCTGCCCGGCCTGGTCGCCCAGCACGATCTGCTGATGGCCAACTTCTTCGCCCAGACCCAGGCGCTGGCCTTCGGCAAGACGCCGGAGGAGGTGCGCGCCGAGGGCGTCGCCGAGGAGCTGGTGCCGCACAAGACCTTCCGGGGCAACCACCCGACGACGACGATCCTCGCCGACCGGCTGACCCCGTCCGTCCTCGGCCAGCTGATCGCGCTCTACGAGCACAAGGTCTTCGTCCAGGGCGCCGTCTGGAACATCGACTCCTTCGATCAGTGGGGCGTCGAGCTCGGCAAGGTCCTCGCCAAGAAGATCGAGCCGGTGCTCACCGGCGCCGAGGAGGGCGAGCGGCTGGACAGCTCGACCGCCGCGCTGGTCCGCGCCTACCGGGCCCGCCGGGGGCGCTGAGCCGATGACCACGGGGGAGGGGACGGTGCGGCTGCGGCCGCCGCGCAACATGCTGGACCCGAGGGCCGTGTGGTGGTGGCGGACCCGGTGTCTGCTGCTGACGGCGGCCCCGGTGGCGGTGCTGGCCGTACTGGGCCTGCTCATCGGGCCGGCCCGGTTCTGGCTGCTGCTGCCCGCCGCGATCCTCGTCGTGCTCGGCGCCTGCGGCACCGTCCTCCTCCCCTTCTGGTGGTACCGGACCCACCGCTGGGAGGTCACGGAGGAGGCGGTGTACGTCCGGACCGGCCTCCTGAGGCAGGAGTGGCGGATCGCCCCGATGTCCCGGATCCAGACCGTGGACACCGTGCGCGGACCGCTCGAACAGCTCTTCCGGCTCGCGACGGTCACCGTGACCACCGCGTCGGCCAGGGGCGCGATCCGCGTCGGGGGCCTCGACCACACCACGGCGGCCGAGCTGGCCGAGCGGCTGACCAGGATCACCCGGTCCACCCCCGGGGACGCCACATGACCTCCGAGACGGCGGAGACCGGTACCACCGACCTCCCCGCCACCGGCTGGTGTCCGCTGGACCCGCGCGCCGTCCTGGTCGGCGCGCTGGTCATGGCCGGGGTGGTGGCCGGCGCGGCCGTGCCCACCACGCTCGGCCTGGCCGGGCGGCTGGGAACCCCCGCCGCCGTCGCCTGGGTCGTCGCCGGGGCCGTCCTGCTCATCGGCTCCGTGGCGGCCGGCGAGTACGTGCGCTGGCGCCGCACCCGCTACCGGATCGGTGCCGAACGGGTCGAGCTCCACACCGGCCTCTTCCTGGTCAAGAAGCGCTCCCTGGCCCGCGAGCGGATCCGCAGCGTCGACCTCACCGCCCATCCGCTGCAACGGGTGCTCGGTCTGGTCACCGTCCGCATCGGCACCGGCGAGCAGGCCGGCCACGACTCCACCCTGGAGCTGGACCCGGTCGCCCGCCCCGAGGGCGAACGGCTCCGCCGCGCACTGCTGGAGCGTACGGCCGGAACCGCCCCCGGCTCCCCCCGCGAGGGCCGCCTCGCCACCCTGGACCCGCGCTGGATCCGCTACGCGCCCGTCTCCTTCGTCGCCCCCGCGCTCGGCGGTGCGGCGGCCGGGAGCGTGATGCAGGTCAGCGACTGGTTCGGCGCCCAGCGACAGGTGATCGCCTGGGTCGGCGACCGGTTCCGGGACACCTCGGTCCCCGTCATGATCCTCGTCCTCGTCCTGGCCGCGGTGGCCGCCGGGGTGGTCGGCGCGCTCGGCCTCTGGGTCGAGATGTGGTGGAACTACCGGCTGGAGCGGGAGCCCGGCGGCACGCTGCGCGTCCGGCGGGGGCTGCTGACCTCCCGGTCCGTCTCCATCGAGGAGCGGCGGCTGCGCGGCGTCGACGTGGTGGAACCGCTCGGCGTCCGGGCCCTGGGCGCCGCCCGCGTCGACGCGATCACCACCGGCCTCGCCAAGGACGAGGAGGAGCGGCACGCCGACCGGAACACCCTGCTCCCCGCCGCGCCCCGCCGGGTCGCCGACGCGGTCGCCGCCGACGTGCTCCGCCGGACGGACTCCCCGACCGGGGCCCCGCTGACCGCACACCCCCGGGCGGCCCTCGGCCGCAGGCTCCGCCGGGCGCTGTGGGCCGTCGCCGTCCCGGCGGCCCTCCAGGCCGTGCTGGGCGCGGTGCTGACGCCGGTGCTGCTCTGGACCGCGCTCGGCTGGATCACCGTCGCGCTCCCCGTCGGGCTGCTGCTCGCCCGGGACGCGTACCGGAGCCTGGGGCACACCCTCAGCGGCGACCACCTGGTGGTGCGCTCGGGCACGGTGCGGCGCTCGACCGCCGCGCTGGAGCGGGCCGGGATCATCGGCTGGACGGTCCGCCGGACCTACTTCCAGCGCCGGGCCGGAGTGCTGAGCGTCACCGCGACCACGGCCGCCGGATCGGGCGCGTACACGGCGTACGACACGGACGCGGGCGAGGGCCTCGACTTCGCCGCCCGCGCCGTCCCCGGCCTGCTGGAGCCCTTCCTGGAGCGCGTCCCGCCCACCCCGTGACGCCGCGGGCCCGGCCCGCTCCGAGGAGCGGACCGGGCCTGGTGCCAAGCGGGGTGACGGTATGTCAGGGCGAGGCGGGCGGGTAGAGCGCGCGCGGCAGCCGGGAGGCCGCCGCCGCGTCCAGCAGCCACAGAGTGCGGCTGCGCCCGTACGCACCGGCCGCCGGGGCCTGGATCTCCCCGGCACCCGAGAGCGCGATCTCCGCGGCCTCCGCCTTGTCCTCGCCCGCGGCCAGCAGCCACACCTCGCGCGCCGCCCGGATCGCGGGCAGCGTGAGCGAGATACGGGTGGGCGGCGGCTTGGGGGCGCCGTGCACACCGACGACGGTGCGCTCGGTCTCCCGCACCGCGGGCAGCTCCGGGAAGAGCGACGCGACATGGGTGTCCGGGCCGACGCCCAGCATCAGCACGTCGAACGTCGGCACCGGGCCGTGGTCCTCGGGACCGGCCGCGGCGGCCAGCTCCTCGGCGTACGCGGCCGCCGCCGCGTCGGCGTCGTTGCCCCACGGGCCGTTCGAGGCGGGCATCGCGTGCACCCGGGACGGGTCCAGCGCCACCGCGTCCAGCAGGGCCTCGCGGGCCTGCGTGACATTGCGCTCCGGATCGCCCTCCGGCAGGAAGCGCTCGTCGCCCCACCACAGGTCCAGCCGCGACCAGTCGACCGCGTCCCGGGCGGGCGCGGCGGCGAGCGCGGCCAGCAGGCCGTTGCCGTTGCGCCCGCCGGTGAGGACCACCGAGGCACGGCCGCGGGCGGCCTGGGCGTCCACGATCCGGGTGATCAGCCGGGCCGCGGCCGCCTGGGCCATCAGCTCCTTGTCGCGGTGCACGACGAGCTGCGGGGTGTTCACTTGGCCGCCGCCTTCTTGGCCGCGCTCTTCTTCGCGGGGGCCGGGGCGGCGGCCTCGGCCTCGGTCGGCTTCGGCTCCGGCTCCGGCCGCCCGCCGAGCTTGTCCACACCGAACTTGACCGTGGCCGCGTAGGTGTTGTCCGGGTCGAGCCGGCGCAGCTCCTCGGCGAGCAGCTCCGATGTCTCCCGCCGCTTGAGCGCCACCGCGCGGTCCGGCTGGCCCTGCATGGAGAGCGTGGCCAGCGAGCCGTCGGGGCGGTCCAGGACGATGACGCCGTTCTTGGTCTCCATCCGTACGGCCGTCAGACCGGGACCGGCGGAGACGGTGCGCTCCACCGGCACCTGGAGCCGGTCGGCGAGCCACATGGCGAGCAGCTCGCAGCTCGGGTTCTCCGACTCGCCCTCGACGGTCGCCGAGACGACCTGGACCTGCTGCTGGTCGAGCGCGGCCGCCAGCATCGAACGCCACGGCGTGATGCGGGTCCAGGCCAGGTCGGTGTCGCCCGGGCTGTACGCGTCGGCGCGGACCGCCAGCTCGCTGCCCGGGTGCTCCGCGGCGTACGCGTCGGTGATGCGGCGCTGGGCGAGCGCGCCCAGCGGGTCCTTGGCCGCATCGGCGGGCGCGTCCTGGGGCCACCAGACCACGACCGGGGCGTCCGGCAGCAGCAGTGGCAGGACCACCGACTGGGCGTGGTCGACCAGCTCGCCGTGGAGGCGCAGGACGACCGTCTCGCCGGTGCCCGCGTCGGAACCGACCCGCACCTCGGCGTCGAGCCGGGCGTCCCGCCGGCTGCGCGCCGACCGGCTGACCCGCTTGATCACCGCGATGATCCGGGAGGGGTGCTCGCGCGAGGCGTCACCGGCCGACTTGAGCGCGTCGTACGCGTTCTCCTCGTCGGTGACGATGACCAGGGTGAGCACCATGCCGATGGCCGGGGTGCCGATGGCCCGGCGCGCCGCGACCAGCGCCTGGTTGATCTTGCTGGAAGTGGTCTCCGTGAGATCGATCTTCATGGCCGGCGCCAGCTCCGTCCGTCTCGTGCGAGCATCTCGTCGGCCTCGGCCGGACCCCAGGTGCCCGCCGGGTACTGGGCGGGCTTGCCGTGCTTGTCCCAGTACTCCTCGATCGGGTCGAGGATGTTCCAGGAGAGTTCGACCTCCTGGTGCCGGGGGAAGAGGTTGGCGTCGCCGAGCAGCACGTCGAGGATGAGCCGCTCGTACGCCTCCGGGCTGGACTCCGTGAAGGACTCGCCGTACGCGAAGTCCATCGTGACGTCCCGGACCTCCATCGAGGTGCCGGGCACCTTGGAGCCGAACCGCACGGTCACGCCCTCGTCCGGCTGGACCCGGATGACCAGCGCGTTGCCGCCCAGCTCCTCGGTGGCACCGGACTCGAAGGGCAGGTACGGGGCCCGCTTGAAGACGACCGCGATCTCCGTGACCCGGCGGCCGAGCCGCTTTCCGGTACGGAGGTAGAACGGCACGTCCGCCCAGCGGCGGTTGTTGATCGTCAGCTTGATCGCGGCGTAGGTGTCGGTCTTCGACCTGGGGTCGATCCCGTCCTCCTCCAGATAGCCGAGGACCTCCTCGCCGCCCTGCCAGGCGTGCGCGTACTGCGCGCGCACCGTGTGCTTGCCCAGGTCCTCCGGCAGCTCGACGGCCGTGAGCACCTTCAGCTTCTCGGCGACCAGGGCCTTCGGGTGGAAGGAGCCGGGCTCCTCCATCGCGGTCAGCGCCAGCAGCTGGAGCAGGTGGTTCTGGATGACGTCACGGGCGGCGCCGATCCCGTCGTAGTAGCCGGCCCGGCCGCCGATGCCGATGTCCTCGGCCATCGTGATCTGGACGTGGTCGACGTACGACCTGTTCCAGATCGGCTCGAACATCGTGTTGGCGAACCGCAGCGCCAGGATGTTCTGGACCGTCTCCTTGCCCAGGTAGTGGTCGATGCGGAAGACCTCGTTGGGCGGGAACACGTCGTGCACGATCCGGTTGAGCTCCTGCGCGCTCTTCAGGTCGTGGCCGAAGGGCTTCTCGATGACGGCACGCCGCCAGGAGCCCTCCTTCTGGTCGGCGAGTCCGTGCTTCTTGAGCTGCTGGACGACCTTGGGGAAGAACTTCGGCGGCACGGACAGGTAGAAGGCGAAGTTGCCTCCCGTGCCCTGCGCCTTGTCCAGCTCCTGGATCGTGGTCTTCAGCTGCTCGAACGCCTCGTCGTCGTCGAAGTTGCCCTGGACGAAGCGCATCCCCTGGATGAGCTGCTGCCAGACCTCCTCACGGAACGGCGTACGGGCGTGCTGCTTGACGGCGTCGTGGACCTCCTGCGCGAAGTCCTCGTCCTGCCACTCGCGGCGGGCGAACCCGATCAGGGAGAAGCCCGGCGGCAGCAGACCGCGGTTGGCCAGGTCGTACACGGCCGGCATCAGTTTCTTGCGGGACAGGTCGCCCGTGACGCCGAAGATCACCAGACCCGACGGCCCCGCGATGCGCGGGAGCCGTCGGTCCTGGGGGTCACGAAGCGGATTGGCTCCGAGAACACCGGACAAGGTGGTCAGCCCTCCGAAGGGGCGAGGCGCTTGAGCTCCGCCTCGGTCGAGTTGAGCAGGTCGATCCAGGCCGCTTCGAACTTCTCGACGCCCTCGTCCTCCAGGAGCTGGACGACGTCGTCGTACGAGATGCCGAGCTTCGCCACGGCGTCCAGCTCGGCGCGGGACTGCTCGTAGCTGCCGGTGATGGTGTCGCCGGTGACCCGGCCGTGGTCGGCCGTGGCCTCCAGGGTGGCCTCGGGCATGGTGTTGACGGTGCCGGGGGCGACCAGGTCGACCACGTACAGGGTGTCCTTGTACGCGGGGTCCTTGACACCGGTCGAGGCCCACAGCGGGCGCTGCTTGTTGGCGTGCGCCTTGTCGAGGGCGGCCCAGCGGTCCGAGGAGAAGACCTCCTCGTACGCCTGGTAGGCGAGCCGGGCGTTGGCGAGGGCCGCCTTGCCCTTGAGGGCCTTGGCCTCGTCGGTGCCGACGGCGTCGAGCCGCTTGTCGATCTCGGTGTCCACCCGGGACACGAAGAAGGAGGCCACCGAGTGGATCCGGGACAGGTCCAGGCCCGCGGCCTTCGCCTTCTCCAGGCCCGCCAGGTAGGCGTCCATGACCTCGCGGTAGCGCTCCAGCGAGAAGATCAGCGTGACGTTGACGCTGATGCCCTTGCCGATGACCTCGGTGATCGCCGGGAGACCGGCCTTCGTCGCCGGGATCTTGATGAGCGTGTTGGGCCGGTCCACCAGCCAGGCCAGCTGCTTGGCCTCGGCGACGGTGGCGGCGGTGTGGTGGGCCAGCCGGGGGTCGACCTCGATGGAGACCCGGCCGTCCTGGCCCTCCGTGGCCTCGAAGACCGGGTGCAGGATGTCGGCCGCGTCCCGTACGTCCGACGTGGTGATCATGCGGATCGCCTCGTCGACGGTGACCTTGCGGGTGGCGAGGTCGGTGAGCTGCTGCTCGTACCCGTCGCCGGAAGAGATCGCCTTCTGGAAGATCGACGGGTTCGTGGTGACGCCCACGACGTGCTGCTGGTCGATCAGCTCGGCGAGGTTGCCGGAGGTGATCCGCTTGCGCGACAGGTCATCGAGCCAGATCGCCACGCCCTCGTCGGAGAGGCGCTTGAGTGCGTCTGTCATGAGAAATGCATCTCCTACTAGTCGTATAACGGCGTCAGCGCGTGGCTGCCGCGAGAGATTCCCGCGCCGCGGCGGCGACGTGCCCGCCGGTGAAGCCGAACTCGCGGAAGAGGACCTTGGCGTCGGCCGAGGCGCCGAAGTGCTCCAGCGAGACGATCCGGCCCGCGTCGCCCACGTAGCGGTACCAGGTCAGGGCGATCCCGGCCTCCACCGCCACGCGCGCCTTCACGGACGGCGGCAGCACGCTGTCCTTGTACGCCTGGTCCTGCTCCTCGAACCACTCGACCGACGGCATCGAGACCACCCGGGTCGGGATGCCGGCCGCCTGGAGCTCCTCGCGCGCCTCCACGGCGAGCTGCACCTCGGAGCCCGTACCGATCAGCAGGACCTGCGGAGCCGTGCTCCGCCCGTCGGCCCCTTCGGCCTCGAAGAGCACGTAACCGCCCTTGGCCGCGTCCTCGTTGACCGGGTACGTCGGTACGCCCTGGCGGGTCAGCGCCAGACCGTGCGGGGCGCCCTTGCCGAACACCTTGGTGTAGCGGCGCAGGATCTCCCGCCAGGCGACGGAGGTCTCGTTGGCGTCGGCCGGGCGGACGATGTTCAGCCCCGGGATGGCGCGCAGCGAGGCCAGGTGCTCCACCGGCTGGTGGGTCGGGCCGTCCTCGCCGAGACCGACCGAGTCGTGCGTCCACACGTACGTCACCGGCAGGTGCATCAGCGCGGACAGCCGCACCGCGTTGCGCATGTAGTCGGAGAACACCAGGAAGGTGCCGCCGTAGATGCGGGTGTTGCCGTGCAGCGCGATGCCGTTCATGGCCGCGGCCATGGCGTGCTCGCGGATGCCGAAGTGGATCGTGCGCCCGTACGGGTCCGCGCCCGGCAGCGGGTTGTCCGCCGGGAGGAACGACGACGTCTTGTCGATCGTGGTGTTGTTCGAGCCCGCGAGGTCGGCGGAGCCGCCCCACAGCTCGGGGACGATCGCACCGAGCGCCTGGAGCACCTTGCCCGAGGCGGCCCGGGTCGCGACACCCTTGCCCGGCTCGAAGACCGGGAGCGCGTCCTCCCAGCCCGCGGGCAGCTCGCCGGCCGAGATCCGGTCGAACGCGGCGGCGCGCTCCGGGTTGGCGGTGCGCCAGGCGGCGAAGCCCTTCTCCCATTCGGCCCGCACCTCGCGGCCGCGGTCCAGCGCCTGACGGGTGTGCGCGATGACCTCGTCGGCGACCTCGAAGGTCTTCTCCGGGTCGAAGCCGAGGACCCGCTTGGTGGCGGCGACCTCCTCGTCGCCCAGCGCCGAGCCGTGCGCGGCCTCGGTGTTCTGGGCGCCCGGCGCCGGCCAGGCGATGATCGAACGGGCCGCGATGAACGACGGGCGCTCCGTCTCGGCCTTGGCCGCCTGGAGCGCGGCGTACAGACCCGCCGGGTCCAGGTCGCCGCTGGGCAGCTGCTCGACGCGCTGGACGTGCCAGCCGTACGCCTCGTACCGCTTCAGGGTGTCCTCGGAGACCGCGGTCTCCGTGTCGCCCTCGATGGAGATGTGGTTGTCGTCCCAGAGCAGCACCAGATTGCCGAGCTTCTGGTGGCCGGCCAGCGAGGACGCCTCCGCGGAGATGCCCTCCTGGAGGCAGCCGTCACCGGCGACGACCCAGATCATGTGGTCGAAGGGGGAGGTGCCGGGGGCCGCGTCCGGGTCGAAGAGGCCGCGCTCGTAGCGGGCGGCCATCGCCATGCCCACGGCGTTGGCGACACCCTGGCCCAGCGGGCCGGTGGTGGTCTCGACGCCCGTGGTGTGGCCGTACTCGGGGTGGCCCGGGGTCTTCGAGCCCCAGGTGCGGAATGCCTTGAGGTCGTCCAGCTCCAGGCCGTACCCGGCCAGGTAGAGCTGGATGTACAGGGTCAGGCTGCTGTGCCCCGCCGAGAGCACGAACCGGTCGCGCCCGGTCCAGTCGGCGTCGGCGGGGTCGTGCCGCATCACCTTCTGGAAGAGGGTGTACGCGGCGGGAGCCAGGCTCATGGCCGTACCGGGGTGTCCGTTCCCGACCTTCTGTACGGCGTCCGCGGCGAGGACACGCACGGTGTCCACGGCCCGCTGGTCCAATTCGGTCCACTGGAGATCTGTGGTGATCGGCTTGGTGCTCACCCTGAGTCAGGGCTCCTCTCCACTGTCGTAAACCGGTGACTGAGACCGCACCGGGCGTTGTCGAGCCTACCCTCGCCGGAACGCGCCCTTTCCGCTGCTTTCCAGGGTGCGGGCGGCCCGGGGAGTTCGCCTCCCGGATGAGCACGGGGGGTCACTTCCGAGCTGTCCGGGCAGGTCCCGCCACCCGCGCGGGGGCGCCGCCCCAACACGAGCCACCCCCGCGAAGAACGGCGTGTCCCCAACGTCTACAGTGGTCTGGTTCGCGCAAGTCTTTACCGGGCCCTCACGCCCGGAGCTTGCTGGGATTTCTCTGTCAGGGGTGTGCGTGACGGCCGTCGAGTCCCGACCCGCAGGGGTCGCCTTGACTCCCAGCCCAGGGGGCCATCGCCCGTTCGGGGCCCGTGTCAAGGCGTTCGTGGCGCTGACCAAGCCGCGGATCATCGAGCTGCTGCTGATCACCACCGTTCCGGTGATGTTCCTCGCCGCCCAGGGCGTGCCGAACCTCTGGCTCGTCCTCGCCACCACCGTCGGCGGGTACCTCTCGGCGGGCGGCGCCAACGCGCTGAACATGTACATCGACCGCGACATCGACGCGCTGATGGACCGCACCGCGCAGCGTCCGCTGGTCACCGGAATGGTCAGCCCGCGCGAGTGCCTGGCCTTCGGCATCTCCCTCGCGGTGATCTCGACGGTCTGGTTCGGCGTGCTGGTCAACTGGCTGTCCGCCTGGCTCTCGCTCGGCGCGCTCCTCTTCTACGTCGTGGTCTACACGATGCTGCTGAAGCGCCGGACCGCGCAGAACATCGTCTGGGGCGGGATCGCGGGCTGCATGCCGGTCCTCATCGGCTGGTCCGCCGTGACCAACTCGATGTCCTGGGCCGCGGTGATCCTCTTCGCCGTCATCTTCTTCTGGACGCCGCCGCACTACTGGCCGCTCTCCATGAAGGTGAAGGAGGACTACGCCCGGGTCGGCGTCCCGATGCTGCCGGTGATCGCCTCCAACAGGGTGGTGGCCCGCCAGATCGTCATCTACAGCTGGGTGATGGTGGCCGTCTCCCTGCTGCTCACCCCGCTGGGCTACACGGGCTGGTTCTACACCGCGGTGGCGCTGGCCACCGGCGGCTTCTGGCTCTGGGAGGCGCACGGCCTGCAGAACCGCGCCAAGGCCGGGGTGACCGGGGCCAAGCTCAAGGAGATGCGGCTGTTCCACTGGTCGATCACCTATGTCTCGCTGCTCTTCGTCGCCGTGGCGGTCGACCCCTTCCTCAGGTAGTCCCGCTCCTGGTCCCCGTCGATGGGCGGGGTACGTGGCCCAGCCCACGTACCCCGCCCATCGCGCGTTCCCCTACCCGTCGGTAGCATCCTGACCATGGCTGAGACGGGTGACACCCAGGTGGAGAGCGGCAAGCAGGCGGCCCGCGCGGAGCGCAGGGCGGCGAAGCTCGCCAAGGAGATCGGTGCCTTCGCCGAGGCGCACGGCGGAGCGGAGGGGCAGCTCGCCTACCTCGGGCAGATGGGCGCCCGCATCGTGCTGGTGGGCGAGGACGGCGGCTGGGGCGATCTGGTCGCCCCCTCGTACGCGATCGCCGAGAGCGCCACCCGCAAGGCCGGGATCACGATGCACGAGTCCTTCGACGGGGACTTCGCGGCGAAGGTCCGCACCGGCCCGTACGAGTGGACGCGGATGGCCGGCATCCAGGTCGGCGGCCCCGCCAACCCCGCCTGACACCCGCCCCGCGCGACGAGAAGAGCCGGACGGTTCCCGAGAGGGGAAACCGTCCGGCTCTTCTCGTCGTGAAGGGGGCCGTACGGGTCAGCCGGCCGCCGCGGGCTCCGGCTGATCGGCCGCCGGTCCGGGCACCGCCACGGGGGCCGAGGGACGCTCGCGCAGCGACAGGAGCACCCGTACGACGGCGATCCACACCAGGCACGAGCCCAGCATGTGCAGGCCGACCAGGATCTCCGGCGTGTCGGTGAAGTACTGCACGTAGCCGATCACGCCCTGCGCCATCAGGACGAGGAAGAGGTCGCGGGCCCGGTGCCGGGGCCCGACGGGCGCGTCGACGGCCTTCAGGACGAACCAGAGCGCCACGGTCAGCGCCACCACGGCCCAGGCCAGGTCGGCGTGGAGCTGGGCGATCATCTTCCAGTCGATCGGGATGCGGTGCACGTCGCTGGAGTCGCCCGCGTGGCGCCCCGCGCCCGTCACGACCGTACCGACCGCGACCAGCAGCCCCGAGACGCCCGCGAGCAGCCAGGCCAGCTGGGAGACCGCCTTGCCGACCAGCGGTCGGGGAGCCTCGTCGCCCTCGCCGACCCGCTGCCAGGTCACCATCGCGACGGTGATCAGCGCCGTGGAGAGCAGGAAGTGCGCGGCGACGGTGTACGGGTTCAGCCCGACCAGCACCACGATGCCGCCGAGCACCGCGTTGCCCATGACCACCCAGAACTGGAGCCAGCCGAGCCGGGTCAGGGAGCGGCGCCAGGGCTTGGCCGAACGGGCGGCGATGATCGCCCACCCGACGGCCGCGCACAGCACGTAGGTCAGCATCCGGTTGCCGAACTCGATGACGCCGTGGAAGCCCATCTCGCTCGTGGCCGTCAGGCTCTCGTCGGTGCACTTGGGCCAGGTGGGGCAACCGAGGCCGGAACCGGTCAGCCGCACCGCGCCTCCGGTCACGACGATGATCACGGCCATGACGACGGCCGACATGGCCGCACGCCGGACCGTACGGGGGGACGGCGTCCACCGCTCGGCGATGTACTGGAGGGGATTCCGCACGGCTTGAGCGACTTCGGCTCGGGTCAGCTTGGGCACGCGCACCATCGTAGGCGGAGGCTTGTGCAAGCTTTCACGAGGGGGACGAGTTGCCTGAAACCGTCGACACGGCGCGGTCGGGCCCTCACTCCCAGCGGAAGAACCGCGCCGCCGCGCCCAGCCCCAGCACCGCCCACACCGCCAGCACGCCGAGGTCGCCCCAGGGCATCGACGCCCCGTGCTGGAGCACCTCGCGCAGCCCGTCCGAGAGGGCCGTGATCGGCAGCAGGTCGAGCACCGACCGCACCGCGTCCGGGAACTTGTCCAGCGGCACGATGACCCCGCCGCCCACCAGCAGCAGCAGGAAGACCAGATTGGCCGCGGCGAGCGTCGCCTCCGCCCGGAGCGTCCCGGCCATCAGCAGCCCCAGCCCGGAGAAGGCCGCCGTGCCCAGCACCAGCAGCAGGAGGACGGCGAGGGGGTTGCCCTGCGGCGACCAGCCCAGCGCGAACGCGATCACGGTGAGGAGCACCACCTGGAGCACCTCGGTGACCAGCACCGCGAGGGTCTTCGCCGTCATCAGCGCCCAGCGGGGCAGCGGCGAGGCGCCCAGCCGCTTCAGCACCCCGTACCGGCGCTCGAACCCGGTGGCGATGGCCTGGCCGGTGAAGGCCGTGGACATCACGGCGAGGGCGAGGATGCCGGGGGCCAGGAAGTCGACCGCCTCGCCCGCGCCGGTGTCCACGATGTCGACCGCGCTGAACAGCACCAGCAGCAGCGTCGGGATGACCACCGTCAGGAGCAGCTGCTCGCCGTTGCGCAGCAGCATCCGGGTCTCCAGCGCGGTCTGCGCCGTGATCATGCGGCCGAGCGGAGCGGCGCCCGGCCGCGGGGTGTACGTACCGGCGCTCATGCGCGCAGCTCCTTGCCGGTCAGTTCCAGGAAGACGTCCTCCAGGGTGTGCCGTTCCACGGAGATGCCCGAGGGCATCACCCCGTGCTGGGCGCACCAGGAGGTGACGGTGGCGAGCAGCTCCGGGCCGACGTCCCCGCTGATGCGGTACGTGCCCGGGACGAGCTCGGCGGTCTCGGTGCCGTCGGGCAGCGCCTTCTGGAGCGAGCCGAGGTCGAGGCCGGGGCGGCCGGTGAAGCGCAGGGTGTTCTCGGCGCCGCCGCGGCAGAGCGTCTCGGGGCTGCCCTGGGCGATGACCCGGCCCGCGTCGATGATCGCGACGTCGTCGGCCAGTTCCTCCGCCTCGTCCATGAAGTGCGTGGTGAGCACGGTGGACACCCCGTCGGCGCGCAGTTCGCGCACCAGCTCCCAGGTGGAGCGGCGGGCCTGGGGGTCGAGCCCGGCGGTCGGCTCGTCGAGGAAGACCAGCTCGGGGCGGCCGACGACGGCCATCGCCAGGGCGAGCCGCTGCTGCTGGCCGCCGGAGAGTCGCCGGTAGGTGGTGCGGCCGCAGCCGCCGAGGCCGAGGCGCTCGATCAGGGCGTCGACGTCCAGCGGGTGGGCGTGCAGTTTCGCAGTGTGGCGGAGCATCTCGTCGGCGCGCGCCCCGGAGTAGACGCCACCCGACTGGAGCATCACACCGATCCGGGGGCGCAGCCGCGCGGCGTCGGCGACCGGGTCGAGACCGAGGACCCGCACGGTCCCGGCGTCGGGGCGCCGGTAGCCCTCGCAGGTTTCGATGGTGGTGGTCTTGCCGGCGCCGTTGGGGCCGAGGACGGCGGTGACGGTGCCGGTGCGCACGCACAGGTCGAGGCCGTCCACCGCGGTCTTGGAGCCGTAGCGCTTCACCAGGCCGCGGAGCTCCACGACGGACTCGCTCTTCATGGCCGGTAAGTCTAAGCGCTGCCCCGCGGGCCCCCGAGGGTGAGCCGGGCCCCCGTCTCCCTCTCCCCGCAAGGCCTCCGGGCCCTGATTAGGTGACCCTAAGTGATGAATGGCACCATAGATCGTTTCGGACCGTGGTTGTCAGGCGCCGATGAATTACGCAACAATGGCGTTGTGAAATACGTCGGCGAGGCTCCGCGGGAGGAACCCGCGACCGGTGAGCGCCCCACGCGCAACCGGGTCGCGCGGTCGATCCTGGACCACGGCCCGTCCACCGTCGCCGAGCTGGCCGAGCGCCTCGGTCTCACCCAGGCCGCGGTCCGCCGCCATCTCGACGCGCTGGTCTCCGACCGCATCGTCGAACCCCGCGAGCAGCGGGTCTACGGGGCGCGGACCCGGGGCCGCCCGGCCAAGGTGTTCGCCCTCACCGACTGCGGCCGGGACGCGTTCGACCAGTCCTACGACGCTCTCGCGGCGGACGCCCTGCGCTGGATCGCCGAGACCTCCGGCGAGGAGGCGGTCGGCGCCTTCGCCCGCGCGAGGATCGCGGCCCAGGCCGGGGCGTACCGTGAGGCGGTCGAGGCGGCGAGCCCCGAGGAGCGCACCGAAGCCCTGGCCAGGGCGCTGTCCGCCGACGGGTACGCTGCTACGGCGCGTAGCGCGCCCGGTCCGCAACAGGGCGAGCAGCTGTGCCAGCACCACTGCCCGGTCGCCCACGTCGCCGAGCAGTACCCCCAGTTGTGCGAGGCGGAGACGGAGTTCTTCTCCAGCCTTCTCGGGACGCATGTGCAGCGTCTGGCCACCATCGCCCACGGCGACGGCGTGTGTACGACGTACATCCCGCGCAGCGGCCACCCCGCACCACAGACCACCCCATCAGCATCCGCAAGCAAGGCCGGGAGGAACCCCGCATGACGCTCCCCACGGAGACTGCCCACCCCGAACTCGAGGGCCTGGGTACGTACGAATTCGGCTGGGCCGACTCCGACGCGGCAGGCGCCGCCGCCAAGCGCGGGCTCTCCGAGGAGGTCGTCCGCGACATCTCGGCGAAGAAGAACGAGCCCGAGTGGATGCTGAAGCTGCGTCTCAAGGGCCTGAAGCTCTTCGACAAGAAGCCCATGCCGAACTGGGGCTCCGACCTCTCGGGCATCGACTTCGACAACATCAAGTACTTCGTGCGTTCCACGGAGAAGCAGGCGGAGTCCTGGGAGGACCTGCCCGAGGACATCAAGAACACCTACGACAAGCTCGGCATCCCGGAGGCGGAGAAGCAGCGCCTGGTCGCCGGTGTCGCCGCGCAGTACGAGTCGGAGGTCGTCTACCACCAGATCCGTGAGGACCTGGAGGAGCAGGGCGTCATCTTCCTCGACACCGACACGGCGCTGAAGGAGCACCCGGAGCTCTTCAAGGAGCACTTCGGCACCGTCATCCCGGTCGGCGACAACAAGTTCGCCTCGCTGAACACGGCCGTGTGGTCCGGCGGCTCGTTCATCTACGTGCCCAAGGGTGTCCACGTCGACATCCCGCTCCAGGCGTACTTCCGTATCAACACGGAGAACATGGGCCAGTTCGAGCGGACGCTGATCATCGTCGACGAGGACGCCTACGTCCACTACGTCGAGGGCTGCACCGCCCCGATCTACTCCTCCGACTCGCTGCACTCCGCGGTCGTCGAGATCATCGTGAAGAAGGGCGGCCGCTGCCGCTACACGACGATCCAGAACTGGTCGAACAACGTCTACAACCTGGTCACCAAGCGTGCCGTGGCCTACGAGGGCGCGACCATGGAGTGGGTCGACGGCAACATCGGCTCCAAGGTCACCATGAAGTACCCGGCCGTCTACCTGATGGGCGAGCACGCCAAGGGCGAGACCCTGTCGATCGCCTTCGCGGGCGAGGGCCAGCACCAGGACGCCGGCGCCAAGATGGTCCACATGGCGCCCAACACCTCCTCCAACATCGTCTCCAAGTCGGTGGCGCGGGGCGGCGGCCGCACCTCCTACCGCGGTCTGATCGAGATCGGCGAGGGCGCCCCGGGCGCCAAGTCCAACGTGCTCTGCGACGCGCTGCTGGTCGACACGATCTCGCGCTCCGACACCTACCCGTACGTCGACGTCCGCGAGGACGACGTCTCCATGGGCCACGAGGCGACCGTCTCCAAGGTCTCCGAGGACCAGCTCTTCTACCTGATGAGCCGCGGTCTGACGGAGTTCGAGGCGATGGCGATGATCGTGCGCGGCTTCGTCGAGCCGATCGCCAAGGAGCTGCCGATGGAGTACGCCCTCGAACTCAACCGGCTGATCGAGCTGCAGATGGAGGGTTCGGTCGGCTAGGACCTGCCCAGCAGGCCCCGCCCCGCACACGAACCCCCTACTTTTGACAGAGAAAGCGAGCACGACGACAGCCATGGCTGAGGCTCAGAATCTTCCGACGGGTTCCACCACCGCCGGTTCCATCGCGGTGGCCGCAGAATCCACCGTAGCCACGCGCATGAGCGCGCCGCCCTCCTTCGACGTGGCGGACTTCCCGGTCCCGCACGGCCGCGAGGAGGAGTGGCGGTTCACGCCGCTGGACCGGCTGCGCGGACTGCACGACGGCACGGCCACCGCGACCGACGGCGCCGTGAAGGTGGCGATCGAGGCCCCCGAGGGCGTCACCGTCGAGACCGTCGGCCGCGACGACGCCCGGCTCGGGAAGGCCGGCACGCCGGTCGACCGGGTCGCCGCCCAGGCGTACTCCTCCTTCGACCGGGCGTCCGTCGTCACGGTCCCCAAGGAGGCCGTGCTCACCGAGCCGATCCGGATCGCGGTGCACGGAGAGGGCGGCACCGCCTTCGGCCACCAGGTCGTCGAGCTCGGCGCCTTCGCCGAGGCCGTCGTGGTCATCGACCACACGGGCGACGCGGTGCTCGCCGCCAACGTCGACTACGTCCTCGGCGACGGCGCCAAGCTCACCGTGGTCTCCGTCCAGGACTGGGACGAGAACGCGGTCCACGTCGGCCAGCACAACGCGCTGGTCGGCCGGGACGCCTCGTTCAAGTCGATCGTCGTCACCTTCGGCGGCGACCTGGTCCGTCTCCACCCCCGGGTCGCCTACGCCGGCACCGGAGGCAGCGCCGAGCTCTTCGGCCTGTACTTCACCGACAAGGGCCAGCACCAGGAGCACCGCCTCCTGGTCGACCACAACACCCCGCACTGCTCGTCCAACGCCGCCTACAAGGGCGCGCTCCAGGGCGACGACGCGCACGCCGTGTGGATCGGTGACGTCCTCATCCGGGCCGCGGCCGAGGGCACCGACACCTACGAGATGAACCGCAACCTCGTCCTCACCGACGGCGCCCGGGTCGACTCCGTGCCGAACCTGGAGATCGAGACCGGCGAGATCGCCGGCGCCGGCCACGCCTCGGCGACCGGCCGCTTCGACGACGAGCAGCTGTTCTACCTGATGGCCCGCGGCATCCCCGCCGACGAGGCCCGCCGACTCGTGGTGCGCGGCTTCTTCGCCGAGCTCGTCCAGCAGATCGGCCTGCCGGACGTCGAGGCGCGGCTGCTCGACAAGATCGAGGCCGAGCTGAGGGCGTCCGTCTGATGGCCTTCGTCAAAGTCTGCGCGCTGAGCGAGCTGGAGGACGACACCCCGAAGCGGGTGGAGCTCGACGGCGTCCCGGTGTCCCTCGTCCGTACCGGGGGCGAGGTGTACGCGATCAACGACATCTGCTCGCACGCGAACGTCTCCCTGTCGGAGGGAGAGGTCGAGGACTGCATGATCGAGTGCTGGCTGCACGGCTCCAGCTTCGACCTCCGCACCGGCAAGCCGTCCGGCCTTCCCGCGACGCGCCCCGTCCCCGTATACCCCGTCAAGATCGAAGGGGACGATGTGCTCGTCTCCGTCACCCAGGAGCCCTGAGTCACCCATGGCAACGCTTGAAATCCGCGACCTGCACGTCTCCGTCGAGGCCGACAACGCCACGAAGGAGATCCTCAAGGGCGTCGACCTGACCGTGAAGCAGGGCGAGACCCACGCCATCATGGGCCCCAACGGGTCCGGCAAGTCGACCCTCGCGTACTCCCTCGCGGGACACCCCAAGTACACGGTCACCAGCGGTTCGGTGACCCTGGACGGCGAGGACGTCCTGGAGATGAGCGTCGACGAGCGCGCCCGCGCCGGCGTGTTCCTCGCGATGCAGTACCCGGTCGAGATCCCCGGTGTCTCGGTCTCCAACTTCCTCCGCACCTCCGCCACCGCCGTTCGCGGCGAGGCGCCCAAGCTGCGCACCTGGGTCAAGGAGGTCAAGGAGACGATGGGCCGGCTCCAGATGGACCCGGCGTTCGCCGAGCGCAACGTCAACGAGGGCTTCTCCGGCGGTGAGAAGAAGCGCCACGAGATCCTTCAGCTGGAGCTCCTCAAGCCGAAGATCGCGGTCCTCGACGAGACCGACTCCGGCCTGGACGTCGACGCCCTGCGCATCGTCTCCGAAGGAGTCAACCGGGTCCGCGAGACCGGCGAGGTCGGCACCCTGCTGATCACGCACTACACGCGGATCCTCCGTTACATCAAGCCCGACTTCGTGCACGTCTTCGCCAACGGCCGCATCGCCGAGTCCGGCGGCGCCGAGCTCGCCGACAAGCTGGAGAACGAGGGCTACGAGGCATACGTGAAGGGTGGCGCGTCCGCGTGACACAGCTGCCGGGCCTCCTCGACACCGAGGCGATCCGCAAGGACTTCCCCCTGCTGGATCGGACGGTCCACGACGGGAAGAAGGTCGTCTACCTGGACAGCGCGGCGACCTCGCAGAAGCCGCGCCAGGTGCTCGACGCCCTCAACCAGTACTACGAGCGGCACAACGCCAACGTGCACCGCGGTGTGTACACCATCGCCGAGGAGGCCACGGCGCTCTACGAGGGCGCCCGTGACAAGGTCGCGGCGTTCATCAACGCGCCCAGCCGCGACGAGGTGATCTTCACCAAGAACGCCTCCGAGTCGCTCAACCTCGTGGCCAACATGCTCGGCTGGGCCGACGAGCCCTACCGGGTGGACCACGACACCGAGATCGTCACCACCGAGATGGAGCACCACTCCAACATCGTGCCGTGGCAGCTGCTCTCGCAGCGCACCGGCGCGAAGCTGAAGTGGTTCGGCATCACCGACGACGGCCGCCTCGACCTGTCCAACATCGAGGAGATCATCACGGAGAAGACGAAGATCGTCTCCTTCACGCTGGTCTCCAACATCATGGGCACGATCAACCCGGTCGAGCAGATCGTCCGCCGGGCCCAGCAGGTCGGCGCCCTGGTCTGCATCGACGCCTCGCAGGCCGCGCCGCACATGGTGCTCGACGTGCAGGCGCTCCAGGCCGACTTCGTGGCCTTCACCGGCCACAAGATGGTCGGCCCGACCGGCATCGGCGTGCTCTGGGGCCGGCAGGAGCTCCTGGAGGACCTGCCGCCGTTCCTCGGCGGCGGCGAGATGATCGAGACCGTGTCGATGCACTCGTCGACGTACGCCCCCGCGCCGCACAAGTTCGAGGCCGGTACGCCCCCGATCGCCCAGGCCGTCGGCCTCGGCGCGGCCGTGGACTACCTCTCGGCGATCGGCATGGACAGGATCGCCCGGCACGAGCACGCGATCACCGAGTACGCGGTGAAGCGGCTGCTGGAGGTCCCGGATCTCAGGATCATCGGCCCGGCGACGGCCGAGGACCGGGGCGCCACGATCTCCTTCACGCTCGGTGACATCCACCCGCACGATGTCGGCCAGGTCCTCGACGAGCAGGGCATCGCCGTCCGGGTCGGACACCACTGCGCGCGGCCGGTCTGCCTCCGGTACGGAATTCCTGCGACGACGCGAGCGTCGTTCTATCTGTACTCCACGCCCGCCGAGGTCGACGCCCTGGTGGACGGTCTGGAGCACGTACGGAACTTTTTCGCATGATGGACGAGCGGCTGAGGGTTGACTGGTGAAGCTTGACTCCATGTACCAGGAAGTGATCCTGGACCACTACAAGCACCCCCACGGGCGCGGCCTGCGGGACGGCGACGCCGAGGTGCACCACGTCAATCCGACGTGCGGCGACGAGATCACGCTCCGGGTGAAGTACGACGGCGAGACCATCGCCGACGTGTCGTACGAGGGTCAGGGCTGCTCCATCAGCCAGGCCAGCGCCTCCGTCCTCAACGACCTGCTGGTCGGCAAGGAGCTGGGCCAGGCGCAGAAGATCCAGGAGACCTTCCTGGAGCTGATGCAGTCGAAGGGCCAGCTGGAGCCGGACGACGCGATGGAGGAGGTGCTGGAGGACGCGGTCGCGTTCGCCGGTGTCTCCAAGTACCCGGCCCGGGTGAAATGCGCGCTGCTGAGCTGGATGGCGTGGAAGGACGCGACGGCCAAAGCGCTGTCCGAAGGGAAGACGGCATGAGCGACAACACGGTGACGACCGACGAGACCCCGACGATCAAGCCGGCCTCCGAGGAGGAGGTCCGTGAGGCCCTGTACGACGTCGTCGACCCCGAGCTGGGCATCGACGTCGTCAACCTGGGCCTGATCTACGGCATCCACATCGACGACGCCAACATCGCCACCCTCGACATGACGCTGACGTCCGCGGCCTGCCCGCTGACCGACGTCATCGAGGACCAGGCGAAGTCGGCCACCGACGGCATCGTCAACGAGCTGCGGATCAACTGGGTCTGGATGCCGCCGTGGGGTCCGGACAAGATCACGGACGACGGCCGCGAGCAGCTGCGCGCGCTCGGCTTCAACGTCTGACCGGTGCGCGTCCGCACGCCGCGGTGGAACGGCCCCCGATCCGGGGGCCGTTCTTCGTTTCGGTGTCGCCCGCCGTACCCCTGGGGTGCGCCCGTCGTTGGCATGGTCAGCGGAACGTAACCGCGTCACCACGCCGACGAGAGGCATGCCGTGCTGCATCGTATTTCGCTCCCCGGCCGCGGAGCGGCCACCGCCGCGGGCGGAGTTCTCCTGCTGGCCGCCCTGGGGGTCGACGCCCCCGCGCAGGCCGCGAGTTACGGGACCCCGACGATCGGGCTCCCGGTCTCCCACCTCTCCGGTGCCGTCGGCGCGAGCGGTGACCCGGTGGTCACCGTCACCGTCGCCCAGAGCGGGGCCGACGCGAGCGAGCTCGGCGTCGCGGTGTCCGCCAGCTCCAGGCCGTCCGTCGCGCAGGCGGGCGACGTGACCGTGACGGGCACCGGCGCGACCCGGACCCTCGCGGTCGCCGCACGCGGCCGCGGCTACACCGACCTCACCATCAAGGTCACCGGACTCGGCGGCAAGACCGCCACCGAGACCCTCCACTACGCCGCGTCCGCCGCCGTGCGAAACGCCGCCGACACCCGCTATCTCACCGGCTCCGCCGACTCCTCGGCCGCCGTCGACGTCGGCGGCGGGTACATCGTCGTCGGCGACGACGAGTCCAACACGCTGCGCCTGTACGACCGTTCCGCCTCCGGCGGCCCGGTGCGCAGCTGGGACGTCGGCGCGCAGCTCGGGCTGTCGAAGGAGGTCGACATCGAGGCGGCCACCCGGGTCGGCGACACGATCTACTGGACCGGCTCGCTCGGCAACAACAAGGACGGCGTCTACAAGGCGCCCCGCAATACCGTCTTCACCACGAAGGTGACCGGTTCGGGTGCCGGCACCCAGTTGAAGGTCGGCGGCTCGTACAAGAAGCTCCGTGACGACCTGGTCGCCTGGGACAGGGCGAACGGCAACCGGCTCGGCTTCGCCGCGGGTACGGAGGACGGCCAGGCGCCCAAGCAGATCGACGGGTTCAACCTCGAGGGCCTGGAGTTCGCCCCGGGCTCAACGACCACCGCGTACCTCGGCTTCCGGGCACCGCTGGTGCCGCCGAAGACGGGCGGCAAGGCCCTGATCGTGCCCGTCACCAACTTCGACAAGGTGGCCGGCAGCGGGGCGAAGGCGGTCATGGGCGCGCCGGTCGAGCTGGACCTCGGCGGGCTCAGCATCCGGGACATCCGCAAGAACGCCGCCGACCAGTACCTCATCGTGGCGGGTTCCTGGGCGGCCGACGACAACTCCGCCCCGTACGCCCTCTACACCTGGGACGGCGTCCCGGCCCACGCCCCGGTCAAGCGGATCGACCTGCCGACCACGGACCCGGGCGGCTGGGAGGCTGTCGTGGACGTCCCCGACCTGACGGTGCCTGGAGCACGGGCGCAGCTGATCACGGACTCCGGCTCGGCCGATCTGTACGGGGACGGCACGGAGGCCAAGGACCTCGACCGGGCCGAGTGGAAGAAGTCGCGGGCCGTCTGGTTCACCGTCGGCCGCTGACGGACCGTACGCCCCGCACGCGAACGGCCGTGCCCGCCAGGCAGACTGGCGGGCACGGCCGTTCGCATGCGGGGCATTGTCATCGACGCCCATGACCCGCCCGATCCCGGCGGAAGTCCCTACCGCGGACCGTGGTACGTGGGCCCGTACGGGGTGTCGTACTGCGCCGGTACGCCGGCCGCCTCGGCGAGGGTCGGGCCCAGGTTCTCGGTGCGCATGCGCCGGTCCACGTAGATCAGTCCCGTCACCAGCGGCGGGAAGACCGCCGTGATGAACTGGCTGACCAGGCCGCCCAGGACCATGACCACCAGGTAGCCGCTCATGGCGAAGAGGATCGCGGTGGGGCTGGGGTCCTCGCCCAGGGCCGAACCGCCGATGACGCCGGAGAACATGCCCAGGAACGAGAACGGCATCTGGATGATGTAGCTCGTCACCATGGCCAGCAGGGCGCCCAGCAGGCTGATGCCGAGGACGCGCCACCAGTCGCCGTGCACCAGCCGGGACGAGCGGCGCATGGAGGCCACCGCGGACTGCCCCTCGAAGACCGCGACCGAGGGCGCCAGGGAGAACTTCACGAAGAGCCAGATCGCCAGCGGGCCGGTGGCGAAGGCGCCCACGAGACCGAGCACGACCCACGGAGTGGCACCGGTGTCGTGCGCCACCGCGACCGCTCCGACGACGAGGGCGAAGAACGCGACCATCACGAGCACCATCGGGATCATCGCGATCAGATAGGTGAGGAACACCGCCGCGATCACCGCCCGGACGCGGGACCAGGCCCGGCGCCAGACGGCGGAGAAGGTGGTCGGCCGGCCCAGCACCGCTTCCTGGAGCACCGCGGGAACGGCCGCGTACATCAAGGCCGTCGAGAGCACGCCGACGACCGCCGCGACCAGGAAGACGACGCCGAAACCGATCAGGACCGGAGTCAGGTCCGAGGAGCTCGGGTCCGCCTCGGAGTCGAGCGCGAGAAGGGTGCGCAGATGGTCGCCGACCGCGGAGTACGCGGTCACGACCGCGACGGCCATGACCACCAGCCCCCCGCCGTAGACGGCCGCGCCCATGCCGAACAACTGCTTCCAGTAGCGCCCCAGCGTGCTGAAGGCGCCGCCGAGTATGTCACCGAGTCTGAGCGGGACCAGCGGTATCACCCCTGGTTTCGGCGGTGGCGGCGCCCAGCCTCCCCACCCCGGGGGCCCCTGGGGTCCTCCGTACGGTGCTCCGCCCCACCCTGCGTCCTGCGCCACTGTCGCTCCGTCGTCTCTCGTCGTACTGGTGTGCTGTCGGTCGGGACACCGTAACGTTTCGGCCGCCCGTAAGCTCCCGCCTTCTCCGTGCGACAGCGATGCGTACACTCGTACACATGGGTTACGGACTGCTGGCCGCGGCCATAGCGGCGGAGGTGGCCGGCACGACGGCCATGAAGTACAGCGAGGGGTTCACCCGGCTCTGGCCCTCGCTGATCACCGTCGCGGGCTACCTCCTGGCCTTCGGGCTGCTCGCTCGGACGCTGAAGACGCTCTCGATGGGCACCGCCTACGCGATCTGGGCCGGGGTCGGCACCGCGGCCATCGCCGCCATCGGCATCCTCTTCATGGGCGAGTCCGGCAACGCGGTCAAGCTGGCCGGAATCGTGCTGATCATCGCCGGAGTGGTGGTGCTGAACCTGGGCGGGGCCCACTGATGGCCCGTCGCTACGACCCCGGCCGGCGCGACCGCATCATC
Source organism: Streptomyces sp. NPDC001108 (assembly GCF_053598535.1). NCBI lineage: Bacteria > Bacillati > Actinomycetota > Actinomycetes > Kitasatosporales > Streptomycetaceae > Streptomyces > Streptomyces sp. NPDC001108. The sequence goes on along the minus strand of NZ_JBSFKL010000013.1, from coordinate 49,089 downwards.
GACGCCGCGATCCGGGTGGTCGGCGCCCGGGGCATCGCGGAGCTGAGCCACCGCTCCGTCGCCGCCGAGGCCGATGTGCCGCTCGGCTCGACGACGTATCACTTCGCCTCGCTGGACGAGCTGCTGACGGCCGCGCTGCGCCGGTCGAACGAGAACTTCGCCGGGGTCATGCGGGACAGCGGGGCCCTGGCCGACCCGGAGTCCGACCTGGCCGGTGAGCTGGCCCGGCTGCTGGGGCGGTACCTCTCCGGCGGGCACGGCAGGGCCGAACTGGAGTACGAGCTGTACCTCGCCGCGCTGCGCAGACCCGCGCTGCGGCCGGTCGCCGCCGAGTGGGCCGACGGCGCCGCCGCGCTGCTCGCCCGGCGGACCGACCCGGCCACGGCCCGCGCGCTGGTCGCGCTCATGGACGGGATCTGCCTCCAGGTACTGCTCACCGGCGGCACGTACGACGAGGCGTACGCGCGCGAGATGCTGGGGCGGATCACCGGCTGAGGTGCCCGCCCCGGACGGCCCCTGTGGGCGCTCGGTCCCCGGACGGCCCGATGGACCGGGCCGCCGCGAGCGCCGCCCGTACGCTCTCCTCGATGTCCGTCACCGGGTACAGCGCCTCGCGCACCGTCCGGTCGCGGTCCACCACCAGGGTCAGCCGCTTCAGCCTGCTGACGCCCCCGGCGCGGAAGGTCGGCAGCCGCAGGGCCGCCGTCAGCTCCAGCCCCGCGTCGGACAGCAGCGGGAACCGCAGCCCCTCCGCCCGGCTGAAGTCCCGCTGCTCGTCCGGGCGTTGGGTGGAGACGCCGTGCACCGTCGCACCCGCCGCGGTGAACTCGGCCAACTGGTCGCGGTACGTGCAGGATTCGAGGGTGCAGCCCCGCGCTCCGGGGATGGCGGCCCAGCCCGGCGGATAGGCGTCCTTGCGCGCGTAGGCGCCGGGGAAGAAGTACAGGACGGTGCTCGCGGTGCCGGCGACCGGGTCGCGCGGGGCGCCCTCGTGGTCCGGCAGGCGCAGCTCCGGCAGGCGCGTACCCACCAGGGCGTGCACCCGGGCCGCCTCCTTCGAGCTCTCCTCGGCGGTCGCCATCGTCTCCCCTTCCCCGAGCAGCCAGGTGTCGCCCCAGTCCTGGAGGGCGATCAGTACGGGCAGCAGGGCGCGGCCCCGCGGGGTGAGCCGGTACTCGTACCGGGGCGGGCGGTCCTGGTACGGCTCCCGGGCGAGCACCCCCGCGTCCACCAGCAGCCGCAGCCGCTCGGTCAGCACCTTGCGGGACACGCCCAGCTCCTCCTGGAGCGCGTCGAAGCGGTGCACCCCGCGCGCCGTGTCCCGCACGATCAGCAGGGTCCACCAGTCGCCCACCACGTCGAGCGCCTGGGCGATCGCGCAGTCGGCGTCGGCCAGGCTGGTGCGCTGGGGCATGGGTTCCTCCGTGGGTCCGCCGCGTCCGGCGACGTCCGCCTTCCACCGGACCGCATGATGCCATAGTGGGTTCCCTGAAGGAACTCTCCGAGGTGGCGCCCGGTGCGGGCGGCGCCACGACCATCGGGCGAGACCGGTTGGCTCCCGCGGCGTCCGGCCGGTTAGGTTTCGTGTCATGACCGACACGACTCCTGCTCGCACCACCGGCGCCGTCGCCGCCGGCCTCGCCACCATCGCCGGCGACGGCACCGTTCTCGACACCTGGTTCCCCGCCCCCGAGCTCATCGCCGAACCCGGCCCGGCCGGAACCGAACGGCTCTCCCCGGCCGAGGCCGTCACCCTGCTGGGCCAGGGCGCCGCCAAGGCCGTCGGTGTGGACGCCCGCCGCGGGGTCGAGGTCGTCGCCGTCCGTACGGTCATCGCCTCGCTCGACGACAAGCCGCTGGACGCGCACGACGCGTACCTGCGCCTGCACCTGCTCTCGCACCGCCTCGTCCGCCCGCACGGCCAGAACCTGGACGGCCTCTTCGGCCTCCTCGCCAACGTCGCCTGGACCTCGCTGGGCCCGGTCGCCGTGGACGACCTGGAGAAGGTCCGGCTGAACGCCCGCGCCGAGGGGCTGCACCTCCAGGTCACCTCGGTCGACAAGTTCCCCCGGATGACGGACTACGTGGCCCCGAAGGGCGTCCGCATCGCCGACGCCGACCGCGTCCGGCTCGGCGCCCACCTCGCCGCCGGTACGACCGTCATGCACGAGGGCTTCGTCAACTTCAACGCGGGCACCCTCGGCACCTCGATGGTCGAGGGCCGCATCTCCGCGGGCGTCGTCGTCGGCGACGGCTCCGACATCGGCGGCGGCGCCTCCACCATGGGCACCCTCTCCGGCGGCGGCAAGGAGCGCATCGTCATCGGCGAGCGCTGCCTGATCGGCGCCGAGGCCGGGGTCGGGATCGCGCTCGGCGACGAGTGCGTCGTCGAGGCCGGGCTCTACGTCACCGCCGGCACCCGGATCACGTTGCCCGACGGGCAGATCGTCAAGGCCCGGGAGCTCTCCGGCGCCTCGAACATCCTCTTCCGCCGCAACTCGGTCTCCGGCGCGGTCGAGGCCCGCCCGAACAACGCGGTCTGGGACGGTCTCAACGACGTCCTGCACAGTCACAACTGATCGAGCGCGCTGAGCAGTTCCGCGTACACCTCCCGCAGCCCGTCGGCCGCCCCGCGCCCGGCGGGCTGCAACGGTTCCCGGACCGGTCCGGCGTCGAGCAGCGCCTTCGCGGTGACCGCCCCGGGCAGCCCCGAGGCCATCATGGCCTCGCCCAGCGGGGCGGTCAGCAGATTGAGCCGGGCGGCCCCGACGGTGTCCCCGGCGTCGAAGGCGTCCAGGACCGCCCGCAGCGGACCGGGCACCACGTTGGCGACCGTGCTGACGAAGCCGGCCGCGCCCACCGCGTACAGCGGAAGGTTCAGCTCCTCGCAGCCCGAGTAGTACGCCAGCGAGGTCGCGCCGATCACCTTCGTGGAGCCCAGCAGGTCGTACGCGCAGTCCTTCACGGCCACGACGCGGGGGTGTCCGGCCAGCCGCAGCAGGGTCTCCGGCTCGATGCGGGTCCCGGTGCGGCCGGGGATGTCGTACAGCATCAGCGGGAGGCCGGTCGCGTCGGCGACGCGGCGGAAGTGCGCCTCGACGGCGGCCTGCGGCGGCCGACTGTAGTAGGGCGTCACCACCAGCAGGCCGTCCGCGCCCGCCCGTTCGGCCTGCCGGGCCAGCTCCACGGTGTGCCGGGTGTCCGCGCTGCCGACCCCGGCGACGAGCGGCACCCGGTCGCCGACCGCTTCCCGGACCGCCCGCAGCAGGGCGGTCTTCTCGGCGTCGGTCGTGGTCGGGGACTCGCCGGTGGTGCCGTTCAGCACCAGGCCGTCGCAGCCGTCCGCGACCAGCCGGGCGGCGTGCCGGGCGGCGGCGTCCGGGTCCAGCCCACCGGCGTCGGTGAAGGGCGTGATCATGGCGCAGAGCGCCCGGCCGAAAGGGGTGGCGGGGAAGGTCATCCCCGAAGTCTCGGCCGAGTGGACCGTGAAGGTCCACTTAGATCTGCTCCGGATGACCGGCAAGCAACGCTGAACGATGGATGCCGGTCCGCCGCGCTCTGGCATGATCGAACGTCTATACGGCGGACGGTCGACCGGGCGGGGGCGCGAGCATGCGGGGACGGACGGGTACAGAGCACAGAACGGTCCACCGGGGACGCGGCCCGCTGGCGGCCGCGCTCCTGGCCGGGGCGCTGGGGCTCACGCTCTCCGGCTGCTCGGGCTTCCTCGTACCGGCGGGCGAGGGCGAGCCGGGGCCGACGCCCACCGACCCGTACCGGGTCCACGCCGACAGGCTGCCCTCCCCGTTCCCCAGCGCCCCCGTCACGACTGCCGGACGCCCGCCCGCCGAACGGCCGACGACCCCCGCGCCCACGCCCACCGGCCCGGCCGACTGCCCGTCCTCCGGCGTCGTCGTCGACATGGGCGAGGTGGAGCCGGCGCTCGGCCACCGGGCCGTCGGGCTCACCCTCACCAACTGCGGCTCCAAGCCGTACCCGGTCCACGGCTACCCCTCCGTCCGGGCGCTGGACGAGGCGGGCGACCCGCTGCCGGTCAAGGTCAACCCCGGCTCCTCCTACATGGGCACCGACCGGGGCCCGCAGCAGGTCGTGCTGGAGCCGGGCCGCAAGATGTACGCGCTGCTGGCCTGGGTCTCCACCCCGACCGGGGGCGACCTCATCGAGGGCGACGCCCTGGAGATCGCCCCGGCCCCCGGCCTGGAGCCCCGCGTCTTCCCGCTCGAAGGCAGCGACGTACGCCTGCTCGACGAGCTGAACATGACGGCCTGGCGGACCACGCGCTGAGGCTCAGCGGCGCGCCATGTACAGGGCGAACGCCTTGTGGAGCACCTTGTTGACCGGGTAGTCCCACTCGCCGATGTACTCCGCCGCCCGGCCGCCCGTCCCGACCTTGAACCGCAGCAGGCCCAGCAGGTGGTTGCTCTCGTCCAGGGTGTCGGTGATGCCGCGCAGATCGTAGACGGCCGCGCCCCGCTCGTGCGCGTCGCTCATCATCCGCCACTGGACGGCGTTGCTCGGCTGGACCTCGCGCCGGTGGGCGGTCGAGGCGCCGTAGGAGTACCAGACATGGTCGCCGACGGTCAGCATCGTCGCCGCGGAGAGCGTCTCCCCCTCGTGCTCGGCGAGGTAGAGCCGCATCCGCCCGGGGTCCTCGGCCCGCAGCGAGGTCCACATGCGCTCGAAGTAGGCGAGCGGGCGGGGGATGAAGCGGTCGCGCTCCGCCGTCTCGCGGTACAGCCCGTAGAAGGCCGGAAGGTCCTCGAAGCCGCCCTCGACGACCTTGACGCCCGCCTTCTCCGCCTTCTTGACGTTCCGCCGCCACTGCTGGTTCAGGCCGCCGCGGACCTCCTCCAGGGTGCGCCCGGCGAACGGCACCTGGAAGACGTACCGGGGCTGCCCCGCGCTGAACCCGTCCTCGCTCTCCTCCTCGCCGCGCCGCCAGCCCAGCCGGGTCAGCTCCGCCGCGAGCCGGGCGGCCCTCGGGTCCTCCTCGTCCGCCGGCACGTCGCGCAGCCGCCCGGCCGCCGGGTCGGCGATGGCCTCCTTGACGGTGCGGGCGTCCCAACGCCGCGCCACCACCGGCGGCCCCATCCGCACCGCGAACGCGCCCCGCGTCTTCAGATGCGCCACCATCGGATCGAGCCACTCCCGGGGCTCCGCGCCGAACCAGTCGACGGCCGGGCCCTCCGGCAGATAGGCCAGGTACCGCTTCAGCCGGGGGATCGGCCGGTACAGCACGAGCCCCGCGCCGACGATCCGCTCCCGGCCCGCGCCGTCCCGGTCGACCCAGCCGATGCTCTCCGCACGCCAGTCGGGCTTCACGTCGCCCCACGACGGGACCTGCATATGGCTCACGGACGGGCGGCCCGCGACGAACGCCAGATGCTCCTCGCGGCTGATCGTCCTGAGAAGCGGTGCCATGCGGTACTCCGTTCGTCGTGCTCTCGGTGAACGCGGTGGGGCGGCCGGACGTGGTGTGTTGACCTCAACTCCGGTTGACGTACGAGGGTGGCCGGTGAGGGCGCACCACCCCGGTGCCCCGGTCAGGAGGATCCGCCATGAGCGTGCGTTTCACATCCCGTCCCGATCCTGCCCGCAACGACGTGGGCCTCGTCAAGATGAGCACCTGGGACACCGGCACGCCGGAGCGCATGCGGGCGACCGTCGAGGCGATCCGTGCGGCGTGGGGCGGCCGCGACTGGCCGCACCCCGGACTTCTTTCGTACACCGTCCACACCGGCGAGGACGGGCGGACACTCCTCCACTACAGCCAGTGGAGTGGCGAGGAGGCCTACCAGGACTTCTTCCGTGACGGCCGGGACGAGCGCAACGCGGAGATCGACGCCGCCGTACCGGGCATCCGCCGGCTCGGGCTGCACACCCTGGAGCTCTACCGCTCGCTGCTGCCGGGGGAGGACGACGCGCGGGAGCCGGGCTGCGTGGTGATCGTCGACGTCGCGTTCGAGGGCCCCGACCCGGCGCGCCAACGGGACTGGGTGGACACCGTGTTCGAGGCGCTGGCGACCGACGGATCACGGGCCCCCGGCGGCATCTCCGGCCACTTCCATGTGAGCACCGACGGGACGCGGGTGGTGAACTACGCCGAGTGGGAGAGCGCCCGCACCCACATGGACGCGCTGGCCGGGAAGGGCGTGGGGATCGGCTCGGACACCCCGCAGTGGGAGCGGGTGCGGTCCTACCCCGGGGTGACCGCCGGCGGCGGGGTCCACCGGTACACGCCCGCGCTCTCCCTCGCGCCGGGCACGGGCGGGTGAAACCCCGGGGGGCGGGACAGGGCCTGCGGGCCGAGGCGGAGCGCCCGCGGGCCGCGGGCGCCACGTGCGTCAATCCCTCGTGTGGGCGGGGCGGTTGTCAAGGCCCGCCGGACGGGCCGCCCCGGTCCGCCCCATGAGCCGGGCGGCATGGGGCGAATTGCGTCTACGCTGGGGCCCGCCCGATCCCGTACGAACCGTATGTCCCGAGGAGACCCCCCTGATGTCCGCAGAGCCCCCCACCCTGCCGCCCGTCCGGCTGCGCACCGAGGCCGAGCTGGCACGGGACGCGCTGGCCGCGCCGCTGCTCGCCCGTGCCGTCCGGCTCGCCCGCTGGGCGGGGCCGGAGACCGGTGTCGGCGCGGGCGGCGAGCTCGTCGACGAGAAGCTGCCCGCGGCTGCCGAGCACCTGGGCCTCACGGCCGACGAGAACGGTGCGGCGGAGGCGAGCGAGGCATGGCGGCTCGCGGTCGACACGGGGCTGATCGACGTGACGGACCCGGTCGAGGAGGACGGCCCGGACGCGGTGGGAACGGCCGCCCCCGGGGAGAACCTGCCGCTGGTCACCGGCGGTTCGCCGCAGGACGTGCTGGCGATCTGGCTCGACGGCCTGGAGGCCGCGTACGCCGACGCCACCGCGCCGGTCTTCGACGACCTGGCCGAACTGGTCGGCGAGGACGGTTCGGTCGACTTCGACGCGCTGGACTGGGACCCGGAGGCCGAGGCGGACTTCCTGGACGGGGCCCTGGCCAACCTCTACCTGCTCACCGTCGGCGACGGCCGGGGCGGCACGGACCCGGAGCCGGTGCCGCTGCCCGCGCTCGCCGCTTCGGTGATCGTCCCCGACGACATGGGCGAGCCGACCGACGACGTGCTGGAGCAGGTCTCCGAGGCGATGATGCGTCTGGACGACCAGTTCCGGGTACTGGAGCCGATCGGCCTCGTCGACTACCGCCCGGTGGACGAGTCGCTGCTGGTGGAGGCCGGCGAGGAGGCCGTTCCGGCGGCGGACGACGAAGACGTCACCCGGTACGGCATGGTCCGGCTCACCCCGCTCGGGCTGTACGGGCTGCGCGCCCGGATGCGGGAGGCCGGGGTGGACGCCCCGGCGCTCGGCGACCTCGCGGACAAGGGCGCCGACGCCCTGCTCGCCGGTGTCGCGCACTACCCCGAGGCGGCGGCGGGCAGCGAGGTCGAGCTGTGGCTGGCCCGGCGCGGCGACGCGGCCGGGGCGGCGGCCGAACTGCTGGCCGCGGCGCGCGGCACGGACCCGGGAGCGCCGCTGCGCCGGCTCCACTGCCAGCAGGCGCTCGCCCTGGTCGGCGCGGAGGCGGAGCCCGCGGTACGCGCGGTGCTGGACGATCCCGAGCTGGGCGGCCTGGCCCGGGTCTGGCTCGTGGAGCTCGGCGCGGACGCGGTGCCCGCGCCCTCGGAGTCGATGATCTTCTGGCTGGCCGTCGACACCATCGCGGCCCAGCTGGCGGCCGACGGCGACCTCGACGAGCTCCAGGGCCTGGTCGAGGGGCTGGCCGGCCGGCACAACGGTTTCTTCGACGAGGTCTGGCGGGTGGACCACCCGGCGACCGCCGACGTCCTCGACGCGATGGGGCGCCTGCACAGCGACAAGAAGAAGGCGAAGGAAGCCCGCAAGGCGGCGTTCAAGGCCCGCTCGCGCACCGGCTCCTGACCGCCCGTCGACCGGGGGCGCGGACCGTGGGGCGGGAATTGGACACAGGTTCCGGCCAACTGCACAGAAAGGGTGCCCCCGGACGTCGTCCGCAGTTCAACTGATGTTGGCGTGGGGGCGCGAACGTGGGTGCGGCAACAGCCCGCCCACGTCGTCCCCAGGAGTTACGTGATGCCCTTCACGCGCAGGGAATTCACCAAGCAGTCCGCCCTCACCGGTGCCGGTATCGCACTGACCGGCACCGTCGCGGCGCTGGCCACCGCGCCGGGCGCCCTGGCGGCGGACGAGCCGGAGCGCGGCCGGAACGACCAGGGCGAGAACGACAACGACCGGGGCAACGGCCACGGTCACGGCCGTGAGCCCGGCTACGGCCCGCTGCTCCCCGACCCCAAGGGCCTCCTCGCCCTCCCCAAGGGCTTCTCGTACCAGGTCGTCACCCACTGCGGGGTCACCCGGCTGGAGACCGGCGAGTACACCCCCTCCAACCACGACGGCACGGCCGCCTTCGAGGGTCCGCGCGGCGTCACCCTCCTCGTCAACAACCACGAGCTCAGCGGCGTACGGGCCGGTTGGGAGCACCCGGTCCCGCTCACCGAGGGCCTCGTCTACGACCCGGTCGCGGCCGGCGGCTGCACCGTCGTGGAGACCCGTCGCGACGGCCGCACCGCCGAGTGGGTCGGCATCGCCGGCACGTCCACCAACTGCGCGGGCGGCGCCACCCCGTGGGGCACCTGGCTGACCTGCGAGGAGACCGAGGACAAGGCGGGCAAGAACGGCCTGCTCAAGGACCACGGCTACGTCTTCGAGGTCGACCCCTACGACCGCCGGGCCAACCGCGACCCGCGCCCGATCAAGGCCTTCGGCCGGTACGCCCACGAGGCCGTCGTCATCGACCCCAAGCTCGGCCACGCCTACCTGACCGAGGACGCCTCCAAGCCCAACGGGCTGCTCTACCGCTGGGTCCCGCCGCAGGGCTTCAAGCACGGCCGGGGCAAGCTGCGCACGCTGGCCGACGACGCCGGGGTCCTCCAGGCCGCCAAGTGCTTCGACAAGAACGGCGCGTTCGTCGACGACCTGTCCCGCGCCACGAAGATCGGCACGGTCTACGGGGTGGACTGGGCCGACGTGCCCGACCGCGACGCCAGGACCGTCTCGGTGCGCAAGCAGTTCGCCGACGGCGAGATCACCCGCGCCCGCAAGCTCGAAGGCATGTGGTGGGGCGACGGCGGCGCCTACGTCGTCTCCTCGTTCGCCCGCGCCGAGAGCCCCGTCCAGCACGACGGCCAGGTCTGGTTCTACGACCCGAAGCGCCGCACCCTGACCCTGAAGGTGCTGCTCGGGGTCAACCCCGACCCGTCGAAGGACGGTGCCTTCGACGGCCCGGACAACATCACCGTCTCGCCGTACGGCGGTCTGGTCATCGCCGAGGACGGCGACGGCCTCCAGCACCTCTTCGGCGCGACCGGGAGCGGCCGCACCTACCCGATCGCCCGCAACGAGCTGAACATCGGCAGCGAGGAGGAGCCGGAGTACAGCGAGTTCACCGGCGTCACCTTCTCGCCCGACGGGCGGACGCTGTACGCCAACATCCAGACGCCGGGCATCATGGTCGCCATCACCGGCCCGTGGAAGCGCCAGCCGCAGAAGTAGTGTCCGCCGCTCCGTACGGGGCTCCGCCGCCCAGTGGCGGGCCGAGCCCCGTACAGGGGTGTGCCGGACCTGGCCCGGCGCCCTCGGCTACAGCGCCTGGGCGGCGGGCTTCACCATGCCCCGGACGGTGCGCGACTTCACGAAGTCGCCCATGGCCGTCATCTCCCATTCGCCGGAGAACTGCCTGATCAGCTTGGCCATCATCACGCCGGTCTGCGGCTCGGCACCCGTCAGGTCGAAGCGGACCAGTTCCTCGCCGGTGGCCGCGTCGACCAGCCGGCAGTAGGCCTTGGCGACCTCGGTGAACTTCTGCCCGGTGAACGAGTTGACCGTGAAGACCAGGCCGGTCGCCTCGGCGGGGAGCCGCCCCAGGTCCACGACGATCACCTCGTCGTCGCCCGCGCCCTCACCGGTGAGGTTGTCGCCGGAGTGCTTGACCGCGCCGTTCAGGATGGAGAGCTTGCCGAAGTAGCAGCTGTCCAGATGGTTGCGGTTGGGGCCGTAGGCGATCACGGAGGCGTCGAGGTCGATGTTCTTGCCCCGGAACGCGGGCTCCCAGCCGAGGCCCATCTTGACCTGGGAGAGCAGCGGGCGGCCGCCCTTGACCAGGGAGACCGTCTGGTTCTTCTGGAGGCTGACGCGGCCCTTGTCGAGGTTGATCTTTCCGCTGCCGGGCGCGGGCGGGGCGGCGGGCGGCGGCGGGGGAGCGGCCGGGGCCGGCGGAGCGGCGACGCGGGGATCCACGGGAGCCGCGGCGGGGGCCGGGGGAGCGGAGGGCATCGGGGGCGGCGGCGCGGCGGCGGGCTCCTCCTCGACCGTCACGCCGAAGTCCGTGGCGATCCCGGCCAGGCCGTTCGCGTACCCCTGGCCGACCGCGCGGGCCTTCCAGACGCCGTTGCGGCGGTAGACCTCGATGACCACGAGCGCGGTCTCGGCGCCCAGCCGCGGCGGGGTGAAGGTGGCGAGCACGCTGCCGTCGTCGGCGTCGCGCACCGTCGCGGTGGGCTCGATGCCCTGGAAGGTCTGGCCCGCCGCGTCCGGGCTGGCCGTGACGACGATCTTCTCGATGCCGGCCGGGACCGCGGCGGTGTCCACCACGATCGCGTCCGGTGCGGTGCCGCCGCCGGAGCGGTAGGCCACACCGGGGCCGTTGGGCTGGTTGTAGAAGATGAAGTCGTCGTCGGAGCGGACCTTGCCGTTGACGGTGAGGAGCAGGCCCGAGACGTCGAGCCGCACCGGAGCGGCGACGTCCACGGCCACGCGGGCCGCGGAGAGAGGGATGTTCGAGCCGGGGGTCATAGCGGTCATGCTCCGGGTAACGAACGATGTCCCTTTGCCGTTCCCTTACCTTCGGAGACGACCCGGACTTCCTGAACTTCCCGGACTTTCCGCCGGTATCGCCCCCGCCGCCCCCACCACTGCCCGGCTGCCCCGCCGCTCAGCGGTTGCGGGGATGGTTGCGGGCGGTGCGTTCGTTGCCGTGCTTGTACGCCCCCGTCCAGCGGGCCATCACCAACTGCGCGTCCCCCGACTCCACCTCCGTCAGGAACTTCGCCGCCCGGGCGCCGCGCAGGGTGCCCGCGTGGCGGCCGTGATGGGTGAGGGTGACGCTCGCGTCGCCGTGCTGCTCGTACAGGAATCCGGAAGGTCTCGGCATGGGGCCGTATCCTGCCCGCCGCGCGGATGTCCTGTCGCGCGGATTTCGGGCGAGGGTGCTGCACTTGCGGGGTGAGGGGGGTGCTTCGGCCCGGGGCGCGGCGCTTCGTGGTCAGTGCGGCCAGAGGGGCGGTCGGGTGCAGAAGTGGCCGCCGAGGTGGGCGTGGTCGGGGTCGTCCGGGTCCGGTTCGCCCTGTTCGGCGACGAGCCGGGCCGCGTACGGCTCGGAGTCGTCCCGCGGCTCGTACCCCAGCGCGCGGGCCGATGCCAGGTCCCACCACAGCCGGGTGTTCGCGGAGGAGCCGTACACGACGGTGTGTCGTACGTCCTTCGCGGTGAGCGCGGCGTGGAAGAGTCGGGCGCCGTCCGCCGGGCTCAGCCAGAGCGACAGCATCCGCACCGAGGTCGGCTGGGGATAGCAGGAGCCGATCCGTACCGAGACGGTCTCCAGACCGTGCCGGTCCCAGTACAGCTGGGCGAGGTCCTCGCCGAAGGACTTGGACAGGCCGTAGAAGGTGTCGGGGCGGCGCGGGGCGTCGGTGCGCACCGACGGATCGCCGGGCAGGGGCCGGGGCGTGTAGCCGACGACGTGGTTGGAGGAGGCGAACACCACCCGCCGCACGCCCTCCTCCCGCGCCGCCTCGTAGAGGTGGTACGTGCCCTCGATGTTGGCCCGGAGGATCCTGTCGAACGAGGACTCCAGGGAGATGCCCGCGAGATGGATGATCGCGTCGACCCCCCGGACCGCCTCGCGCACCGCCTCCCGGTCGCCGAGGTCGGCGGTGACGGCGTCCGGTTCGCCCTCGACGGGGACGGCGTCGAAGAGCCGGAGCGTGTACCCGTACCCGGGCAGCAGCCCGCGCATCAGGGTGCCGAGACCGCCGGCGGCGCCGGTCAGCAGGACGGTGCGGGGAGCGGGCATGCGCGGATCTCCTCGGCCTGGACGTCGTCGGGGTGGACGTCAGCACGGACAGCATTCATATCCGTGGACACGCTAGGAAGTGTCGATGTGTCGGGTCAAGTGTGCGGGCGGCAGGGCGTCCCGGGTGGGTGGGTTTGCCACCCGCTTCGACGATGGTGCGTCGTTCTCCTCCTTGACCCGCGCCCGGAGGCTGGCTTAGCGTGCAGTCGTTCATGAATGTGGACACCAGTCAGAATTGTGCACGACTGCACGCTCAGGGAGCGCCAGTGACCTCAGCACCTCTTGCCGCCCGCCTCACCCGTGTCGCCGGGCCGCTCTTCTTCCCCGTCACCGCGTACGGCCCGGACGGCGGTGTCGATCTCGACGCCTTCCGCGCCCATGTCCGCGCCGGTGTCGACGCCGGCGCGGCGGCGGTCTTCGCCTGCTGCGGCACCGGTGAGTTCCACGCGCTCACGCCCGAGGAGTTCCGCCGGGTCGTCGCCGCGGCCGTCGAGGAGACCGCCGGGGAGGTGCCGGTCGTCGCCGGGGCCGGTTACGGCACGGCCCTCGCGATCCAGTACGCGAGGATCGCCGAGGAAGCGGGCGCGGACGGGCTCCTCGCCATGCCCCCGTACCTCGTCGTCGCCGACCAGGCGGGGCTGCTCGGCCACTACACCGCACTGGCCGCCGCCACCTCCCTGGAGACGATCGTCTACCAGCGCGACAACGCCGTCTTCACCCCGGAGACCGTCGTCGCCCTCGCCGGCACGCCCGGCATCATCGGCCTCAAGGACGGCTACGGCGACCTCGACCTGATGCAGCGCACGGTGAGCGCCGTCCGCACCGGACGGCCCGGCACGGACTTCCTGTACTTCAACGGGCTGCCGACGGCCGAACTCACCGGCCCCGCCTACCGGGGCATCGGCGTCACGCTCTACTCCTCCGCCGTCTTCGCCTTCGCGCCCGACATCGCCCTCGCCTTCTACCGGGCCCTGGACTCCGGCGACGACGCCCTGGCGGGCGAACTCCTCGACCACTTCTACCGGCCGCTGGTTGAGCTGCGCGCCAAGGGCCGTGGCTACGCCGTCGCGCTGGTCAAGGCCGGGGTGCGGCTCGGCGGGCTGGACGTCGGCCCGGTCCGCACCCCGCTCACCGAGCCGACCGCCGCCCATGTGGAGGAGCTGACCGCGATCATCGCGCGCGGCCGGGCCGTGCTGGAGCGGTACGGATCGGAGCACCTGGGACAGGGCGGGGACGAGCAGCCGGAGCCCGGACCGGGGACGCGCGGGTGAGGACCTCGGCCTTCCTCTACCCCTGGGACGTCGTCGGCGACCCGGACGCCGCCCGCCGCCTCGCCGACCTCGGCGTCCAGCAGGTGACGCTCGCCGCCGCCTACCACTCCACCCGGGCGCTCACCCCGCGCCACCCGTCCCACCGCGTCGTCACCGCCGAGTACGCCGCGGTGCTCTACCCGCCGGACGCCGACCGCTGGGCGGGGCGCGCGCTCCGTCCCCGGACGCAGTCCTGGACGGCCTCGGCCGACGCGTTCGCCGAGGCCGCCGAGGCCCTCACCGGCGTCGGCCTGGAGGTGCACAGCTGGGTGGTGCTGGCGCACAACTCCCGGCTGGGCGCCGAGCACCCGGACACCTCCGTGGTCAACGCCTACGGCGACCGCTACCCCTGGGCGCCGTGCGTGGCCCGGCCCGAGGTGCGCGCCTATCTGACCGACCTCGCCGCCGAGGCCGCGACCCGCGCCGGCGCGCGCGGCACCGAGCTGGAGTCCTGCGGCTGGTACGGCCTCGCCCATCTGCACGCCCACGACAAGATCGCGGGCGTCGGGCTCGGCGACGCGGCGCAGTACCTGATGTCGCTCTGCTTCTGCTCCGCCTGCCGCGCCGGTTACGCCGGACAGGGCCTGGACGCCGACGCCCTGGCCGCGGCCGTGCGCACCGCGCTGGAACCGGTCTGGGCCGGTTCCGGCTCCGGGGCGGCCGGCCGCGCGGGCATCGGGCACCTCCTCGGCGCCGATCTCGCCGCCACCACCCTCCGGTGGCGCGGCGAGGTGGCCCGTACGCTCCAGGAGGATGTCGTCGCGGCCGTACGGGCGGCGGCGGAACCCGGCTTCCAGGTGCTGCTGCACGCCGATCCCGAACCCCACCGCACCGGCGCGAACACCGGCGTGGACCCGGCGCACATCCTCTCGGTGGCGGACGGCGTGGTGCTGCCCTGCACCGGCGACGACGCGGCGCGCGAGGCGGTGCTCGGCCCGTTCACCGGCCGCGGCGGGGTGCTCGCGGCCAACTTCTCCGTGGTCACCGGGATGGGCGGCAGCCCCGCCGCCCTGGAGCGGGACGCCGCGCACGCCGCCTCGCTGGGGGCGAACCAGCTCCGCCTCTACCACGCCGGGCTGGCCTCCGACCCGGACCTCGCGGCCGTCGCCGCGGCCCTGGCCGGTCTCCGCTCCCGCGGATGAGGACGCCGGGCCGGCGGGGGCGTCCGTCAGCCACCCCCGCCGGCCCGGTCCACCGTCCGTCCCCGCTCAGCCCGCCAGCGCCGCCTTCATCATCTTCTGCGCGATCGGCGCCGCCAGGCCGTTGCCGCTGACCTCCGAGCGCGCCGCGCCCGAGTCCTCGACGACCACGGCGACCGCGACCCCCTTGCCGCCGGACCGGTCCTTCGCGTAGGAGGTGAACCAGGCGTACGGGGTGCTGCTGTTGCCCACACCGTTCTGCGCGGTGCCGGTCTTGCCCCCGACCTCGACCCCCGCGATCCTCGCGTTGCTGCCGGTGCCCTCCTCGACGACGGTCACCATGGCGCCGCGCAACTGCTCGGCGGTGGACGCCGAGACGATCCTGCGGGTGTCGCCGTCCGGGTACTCCTGGAGCGGGTCGCCGTCGCCGTCGGTCACCGAGGACACCATGTGCGGCGCGGCCAGCTCGCCCCCGTTGGCGAGGGCGGCCGAGACCATGGCCATCTGCAGCGGCGTCGCGGTCACCTCGAACTGGCCGATGCCGGTGAGCGCGGTCTGCGGCCGGTCCATGCCGGTCGGGTAGACGCTCTTCGACGCCCGCACCGGCACGTCCAGCTTCTCCGCGTTGAAACCGAACTTCTCGGCCATCGCCCGCACCTTGCCCTGGCCGAGATCGACGGCCGCCTTCGCGAAGACGTTGTTGCAGGAGTACTGGAGCGCGACGCGCAGTGTCGCGTTCTCGCAGGGGGCCGTCGCGCTCTCGTTGCGCAGCACCGTGCTGGAGTCGGGCAACGTGTACGGGTTGGGGCTGTCGGTGGGCGTGTCGACCGACCCGTACAGCCCGTTCTCCAGCGCGGCCGCGGCCACCACCAGCTTGAACGTGGAGCCCGGGGCCAGCGGCTGCCGCATCGCCCGGTTGACCAACGGCATGTCCGGGTCGTCCTGGAGCTTCTTCCAGGCCGTGCCGTCCGTCGTCCCGCTGATCGTCGACGGGTCGTAGGAGGGCGTGGAGACCATGGCCAGGATCCGGCCGGTCGCCGGGTCGATCGCGACCGCCGCGCCCTTGTCGTCGCCGAGCGCCTCGTACGCCGCCTTCTGCACGTCCGGGTCGATCGTCGTCAGGACGTCGCCCGGTTCCTCCTGCTTGCGGGTCAGCGCGCCCAGCGGGTTCTTCAGCCGGTCGTCGGTGCCGTCCAGCACATCGCTGTAGATCCCCTCCAGCTGGGTGGACCGGTACGCCTGCGAGCCGTAGCCGGTGACGGCCGCGTAGAGCTCGCCCTGCTTGTAGGTGCGTTTGTACGCGAGGTCGCTGCCCACCGTCCTCTTCGATCCGGTGACCGGGCTTCCGGCCACGATGATGTCACCGAGCGGCTGCGCGTACTGCGCGATGGTGTTCCGCCGGTTGCGGTCGTCGTCCGCGAGCGCCTTCGCCTGATATGCCTGCACCCAGGTCGCCCGCACCAGCAGGGCGAGGACCAGGAGCAGGCAGAAGACCGAGGTTCGCCTGATGGTTCTGTTCATCCCATCGGAGGGACGAGCCGGACCTCACGCACCGTTCCCGACCGGGGCGGTTCTCACCGCTTTCTCATGGGACGTCCGGGCGCGGCGGCTTCCCCGACGGATGCGTCCGGTACGGCGGCCGGTACGGCTCAGAGCCGCCGGGTGGCGAGGGCCAGCCGGTCCCGGGCGTCGAACAGCGCGTCCTTCACCAGCTGCTCGTGCGCGGGGGTGAGCCGGGCGACCGGCACCGAGCAGCTGATCGCGTCCCGCGCGGGGGTCCGGTACGGGACGGCGACGCCGAAGCAGCGCAGACCGAGGGTGTTCTCCTCGCGGTCCACCGCGTACCCCTGCTCGCGGACCAGACGCAGCTCCTCGATGAGCTTCTCGCGGTCGGTGATGGTGTGCTCGGTCAGCGCGGGCAGCGTCTCGGGGAGCAGCTTGCGCACCTGCTCGTCGCTGTGGGTGGCCAGCAGCGCCTTGCCGAGCGAGGTCGAGTGCGCGGGCAGCCGGCGGCCGACGCGGGTGAACGGACGCAGGTAGTGCTGGGACTGCCGGGTCGCGAGGTACACCACGTTCGTCCCGTCGAGCCGGGCCAGGTGGATGGTCTCCGCCGTGTCGTCGGAGAGCCGGTCCAGCGTCGGCCGGGCGGCCGCGACGACCTCGTCGCCGTCGATGTACGAGGTGCCGACCAGCAGGGCCCGCACGCCGATCCCGTACCGCGTGCCCGTCGCGTCCGTCTCCACCCAGCCCAGCTCCACCAGGGTGCGCAGCAGCATGTAGAGGCTCGACTTCGGGTAGCCGACGGCCTCCTGCACGGCGGCGAGCGAATGCATGCCGGGCCGCCCCGCGAAGTATTCGAGCAGCTCCACCGTCCGTACGGCGGACTTGACCTGTGCCCCGCCGGATTCACCGACCGACATCGCCCTGCACCCTTCCAGCCACTGGCCCCGACCCGTCGCCGGAACCCCCGGACCCCTTGGACCGGGGCTCCTTGCCAACATCGAGCGCCCGGAAATAGAGTCACGTCATATTCACGATTCAGAACTCTGTTCAGAATACCGAACAATCTCCGATGTGCGGCAGTGAGCGGAAGGAACCACGGTGGCAGCAGCACCAGTCTGGAGCGTCGACCCCCGCACGGGGAACCCGCGTGAGCAGGTAGCGGTGGAGGCTACCGCGCAGGAGATCGACCGCGCGGTCCGGGCCGCCCACGCGGTACGGGAGTCCCTCGCCGACCGCACCCGGCGCGCCGCGTTCCTGCGCACCGCCGCCGAACTGCTCACCGAGGCCGGCGAGCACGTCATCGAGGCCGCCGACGCGGAGACCGCACTCGGCCCGGCCCGGCTCACCGGCGAACTCGCCCGCACCGCAGCCCAGTTGAGGTCCTTCGCGGAGGTCGTCGAGGAGGGCGCCTTCCTCGACGTCCACATCGACCACGCGGACGCCGACCGCACCCCGCCCTGGCCCGACCTGCGCCGCTACAAGATCCCGCTGGGCGTCGTCGCCGTCTACGCGGCCAGCAACTTCCCGCTGGCCTTCTCCGTCCCCGGCGGCGACACCGCGAGCGCGCTGGCGGCCGGCTGCCCGGTCGTCGTCAAGGCCCACCCGGACCACCCCGCCACCTCCGAACTGTGCGCCTCCGTGCTGCGCCGGGCGGCCGCCCGCGTCGGCCTGCCCGAGGACGTGCTGATCCTGGTGCACGGCTTCGAGGCCGGCGTCGAGCTCATCCGCCACCCGCTCGTCGCCGCCGCCGGGTTCACCGGCTCGGTACGCGGCGGCCGGGCCCTGTTCGACGCGGCGGCGGCCCGCCCCCGCCCCATCCCCTTCCACGGCGAACTGGGCTCCCTCAACCCCGTCGTCGTCACCGGGGCGGCCGCGACCGAGCGCGCCGAGGAGATCGGCGCCGGGCTTGCGGGTTCGATGACCCTGGGCGCGGGCCAGTTCTGCACCAAGCCCGGCTTCGTCCTGGCCCCGGCGGACGAGAGCGGCGACCGGTTCCTGAAGTCCCTGACCGACGCGGTCAGCGACACCGAGGCCGCGGTCCTCCTCGACCACCGGATGCGCGACGCCTTCCTCGCGGGCGTCCGGACCCGGGCCGAACTCCCCGGCGTCGAGGCCCCGGTCACCCCCGGCGCGGGCGGGGAGCACACCGTCGCGGCCGGCTTCCTCACCGTACCGGCCGGACTCCTGGTCGCCGAGGGCCCGCACGACGAGCTGCTGGAGGAGTGCTTCGGCCCGGTCACCGTCGTCGCCCGCTACGCCTCCGAGGACGAGATCACCGCCGTGCTCTCCCGCCTCCCCGGCAACCTCACCGCCACCCTCCAGACCGCCACCGGTGCCGACCCGGACGCCCCCGCGCTCCTCGCGGCCCTCACCCCGCTGGCCGGCCGGGTCCTCGTCAACGGCTGGCCCACCGGCGTCGCCGTCGCCCCCGCGCAGAACCACGGCGGCCCCTACCCGTCGTCCACCTCCACCTCCACCTCGGTCGGCGCCACCGCCATCGAACGCTGGCTGCGCCCGATCACGTACCAGACCACCCCCGAGGCCCTGCTCCCGCCCGAGCTCCACGAGGACAACCCGCTGGGCCTGCCCCGCCGGGTCGACGGCCGCAGGGAGTCGTGACACCCGCCTGGCCCACCGGTCCGGTCTCCCGCATCGAAGCCCTCCTCGCCGCGCCGCTCCCGGCCGCCGGGCCGACGTCCGACGAGGGGGAGCCGGAGACCGGCGAGTGGAGCGCGACGACCGGTGAGGGCTTCCGCATCGAGCCCCTCTGGCAGAGCGACGACCTGGTGGGCGTGTACGGGACCGACTGGGCGGCTGCCGAGGCCGCCGCCTCGGACCGGCTCGCCGGGCTCGCCGCCGAGCTGGACCGCCGATGGGGCCCGCACCGCACGGCGGGCATGCGGGTCCCGATCTTCCGGAACGCGGCGGGCGAACCCCTCCCGCCGCTCTACCAGGCGCTCTGCGACACGGACTGCCTGGGCGACCTGGTGGTGTGGGGCCCGGTCGGCGGACGGTGGATCGCGGTCTCCCTCAACCAGAGCGACGGCGACGCCCCGATGATCCTCGTGGCCGTGGTCTCCGACCGGCCGATCACGGAACTCGACGAGGACGAGGACGAGGGCGAGGGCTGAACCGGGGCCGGCGGGACACCCTCGGCCGCGGACCGTACGGGGAAACCCGGTTGTGGGCGCCGAGCTGTCCCGGGGAGCATGCCGGGATGAACCAGGAGACGGATGAGATACGCGAGGCGATCGCGGGCGAGCTGCGTCTGATGGACCCCGCCGTACGGATGTCACGCTCGCTCGCCCAGGAGCTGCTGGACCCCGAGTTCTTCGAGGTCGGCGCCTCGGGGCGGCGGTGGACGTACGACGAGATGCTCGCCGCGCTGCCCGAGATGGACTGCTCGACGCAGAGCGGTCCGCACTACGAGCCCTCGAATTTCTCCGGTGCCCTGCTGGCACCCGGGCTGGTGCACCTCACCTACGAGACCACGCTCGGCGGGGACCGCGCACTGCGGACCTCACTCTGGCGCAGGCGGGGTACGTCCACGGTGTGGCGGATGTACTACCACCAGGCCACCCCCGTCCCGCCCGACGGCGCCTGAGCCGCGGAGCGGCGGCGTCCGTCCTCGGAGAGCCCCGTGTCGCACCTCGGCCCGAGAGCTCGGGCAGTGGTACGAGGAAAACGAGAGAAGAAGAGACATGCGCGTCGAGATCCGGAGCGACATCGCCTGCGCGTGAACCAACGTAACCATAGGTTACCGCGAGGCTCTGACCAGCGTCTATGCAACGGAAGTTGGGCAGCAGGAAGCCCCGTCCATACGCCGGGGGAGACGTATGGACGGGGCTGGTTGAGCTATCCGGTCGGTCAGTGCGGCGCGAAGGTGGTCGCGCGCAGGTCCGACAGGCGGCGCTGATACATCGGGCCGATGGCGTGCGCGCCTCTGGCCTCGCTCGGGGTGGCTTGCTCGATGAGGTGATGGGACACGGCCTTGAGGTGAGCGGCCCAAGCGATCACGTGCTGTTGGGCCGTCCGCCCGCATTCCTGCGGTTCACCAGGGAGGCAGAGCGGGAGTTCCGGCCCGAGCTTGTTGGCTGCGTGTCGGACGTATCGAGCGATGGTGAGCCATTCACCCTCAGTCCGCTGAATGGCGTTGCCGTCCTCCTCCCACCCCCATGGACCGAAGTCGTCCCCGTGATCGTCCATCTGTGCACTCCCTTGCATTCAGCGGGCTAGGCCGGTGCGGCGATCGTAGCGGCGGGCCCGCTTCCTTGGGGTCGCAGTGTCCGACCGAAGGAACGCACGGACCACAGGGGCCGCACATGGGTAGGAACTGCGGAGGAGTGCACGACTGGACACCGTCCCCGTGAACCGCTGCGATTTCGGCCGCGACCTCGGTCATCTGCGCGCCGCCCCAGATATCGGAGATCGGCTTTTCCAGCACATTGCCGAGGGTCAGGAATCGACCAAGGACGCAGGGCCACACGTCGCCGGTCGGGCCGATGGCACACTTCTCGTGAGCGCAGTGCCCGCACAGATCAGCGATAGTCGGTGCTGCGCCGTTGCTCGCACGGCCGAACGCACGCGTCCGGTCACCGCCAACCGTTCCGACACCGAGCGCCGTAAGGTCCCGTGCGGCTTCCTGTACCCGCTGGCCGGCCTGCACGGCGACGACTCCGCCACGCAACGGGATGCCGAGTTCCAGCGCCTTCTGGACATTGGCGCGAGTTTTCCTGTGCGATCCGCGCAGTTGCGTCACCTGGTCGTGTTCCTCGGCGGTGTCCGAGTAGTACGACGTAGCCAGCTTCACGCCGTACTCCGCGAACGTGGCCGGGGGCAGCTCGGGGCATCCGAGGACAGAGCACGGGGGAGTCGGGGCATGGAGGGAATCGCCTCCTCGGCACATCCCCAGATTCAACGTGCCGTTAGTGACTCAGAAAGTGAAGGCGAGTTTACCCACATCGTAGCTATTTAATGCTCACGGCACCATCATTTGTTCGCCTACATAGCTGAACTTTTCCTGTTTCGCAGTCAGTTGAAGGGCTGGGTGGCTTACCGTCAGGAACGACGAACCGCGTATCTGCGGAGTCTCGCAAGTGCCGTTCCTGCACCCCACCCATCCAGAGAGGGGCACCATCATGCCCAAAGGCACAGTCATGCCGCCCCACCCCCCTCGACCATTCCTCGAACTGCGCGTCGGCGGACTGCACATGACCGTTCAGCGCATACCCCGATGGCTCGTCACGACGGCGACCACGGTCGCTGGCAGCGCACTTGCAGCGTGGTTCGCGTCCCGCTGACCGCGGCCCCGCCGACTGCTGGAGCAGTCAGTTCGGGGCACCCGGGGGCGGGGTCTGCGCAGCATGGGGACACCTCCTACCCGAGGCGTAATTTTCGCAGCAAGCAAATTTCTAAGCAATTTGCCCGGTTTCGCCCGATCCGACTATTGGCTGTGGCCCAAATTAGCTAGGGCATAAACCGTCGAAGTCGCGGCAGTATGGGTTTCACGCAATTTCACGTTCTGGCCCCGCAGTTCACGGAAGTTCACGCCCCATCCCCGTGCCGCGACCCTGTACATCTTGATGGGATGCGTCCATGACGACCGATGAGAACCGCTCCCCTTCCTTTGAACTCCGATGTGGTGGACTGCATGTGACAATCCGACGTTTCCCCGCATGGCTGGCGGCAGTACTCACAACGGCCATAGGAAGCGGACTCGCAGCGTGGCTCACTTCACGGTAAAGGCGCAAGCCAAAGCGCGGGTTCGGTGCCCGGAGGCCCTTGCCTGGAGCCCTGTCGCCATATGGCGTCAGGCAAGGGACCGAGGCTCATGCCCTGTACGTGCCGTTCGGAGCGATAGTCGGGGGAGTAACCGGCGTTCCGTTCGGGTGGTGGGGCGATCGATATCCGTGAGCCGGTCGGCGTGCCGAACTCGCTGAATCCCTCTCGGTATCACGGTATCGGCTCCCCTTGCTGTGTCGGCCCAAGCGGGCCGCCCGTCCGCATCGCGGGGAAAGTGCGGGTATTCCCCACCCGGTCCGGGGTCGAGTGCGTCAACTGCCATCATCAATTGTCGGTGTACTCGCGCCGGTAGAAGCCGTGACCGGGATGCAGGCCGGTGTGGCCCAGGGCCCACTCCTGGGCGGCTTCGGGGCGGGTCTGCGGTCCGGACGACGTGCCACACCCGATGAAGGTGCAGAACAACTCTGCCGTCACACCACTCTCCGGTGCCTGCACGAACGTGTTGGGTACGTATCGGAACGTGGCGCGGATACTCATCAGTGACCGTCCGGATGCCGTCGCATCAGGACGTTGCAGTCCGTCACGGTCGTCCGGTCGAGCCCCGCGCGGGCCCAGCCACGGACCCTGGCCAGCTCGGCGCAACCCGCGCATCCCTCGACCGGTTCGGGCTCCGCCAGCTCAGGAAACAGGGGGAGTTGAAGGGCTGGAGTGTCGGGGTACCGCCTTGGTTCAGTCATGCGCTGATGGTTACTCACCCTCGCGGACGTTTCCCTGAGCGCGACGGCGACAGTTGGGACGTGGGCCGCTAGTCTCGGAGAAGGCCCAAAAGGGCGGCGCAAGGGGGTTGACATATTGAATACCGCGCTCAGGTCCGCCATGGACGATGCCGGACTCACCTCGCGTCAACTCGCATACCGGGTGGGGGTATCGTCCAAGCAGGTGGAGCGATGGCTCAGCAATCAGGAGCTGACACCCCACGCGAGGAACCGAGCGGACGCCTGCCGGGCGCTGGGAGTTGACGAAGACATGGTGTGGCCGAAAGCGGTGCAGGAAAGGTTCAAGACCGGGAACGACCGGGAGTTGGTCCACAGCTACCCCTACCGATCGGCGTGCCCTTCCACCACCTGGACGGAGTTGGTCGAATCCGCCGGTGACGAACTGTTCCTGGCCGGTTATACGAACTACTTCTTCTGGACGCAGGTTCCCCATTTCGCCGAGACCGTCCGGCGCAAGGCCGAATCGGGATGCCGGGTGCGATTCCTCGTGGGCGACCCGGACGGGGAGGTGACCCGGCAGCGTGAGGAGATCGAGGACGTGGCGCTCTCGGTTTCGACGCGTGTCCGTATCACGTTGGAGCACCTTGACCGGCTCGGCGCCCTGGAGAACGTCGAAGCGCGCTTCTCCGCCCCGCTCGACGCCATCAACCATGTGAGCCTGTCGGTTTTCCGTTTCGACGACGAAGCCCTGGTGACCCCCCACCTGGCGCGACTGGTGGGGCATGACTCACCGCTGCTGCATCTGCGCCGACACGGCGAAGGCGGCATGTTCGACCGGTTCGCGGAGCATGCCGAAGAGCTGTGGAGCCGCGCGATTCACCGGTAGTGCGAAAGCGGAGAGCCCTGTAGCGGCGCCCTGGCTTGAGGGACGTTCCCCGGCACGGGAATGAGGACCTCCGGTCCCGTGTTGTGGACGGGGGCGGAGGGTGGCTCCGCGCTGCTCGGGCAGTGGTACGAGGAAAACGAGAGAAGAAGAGACATGCGCGTCGAGATCTGGAGCGACATCGCCTGCCCCTGGTGCTACATCGGGAAGGCCCGCTTCGAGAAGGGGCTGGCCGGGTTCGCCCACCGGGACCAGGTCGAGGTCGTGCACCGGTCCTTCGAGCTCGACCCCGGGCGGGCCAAGGGCGACACCGCGCAGGTGATCGACATGCTGGCGCAGAAGTACGGCCGCACCCCCGAGGAGGCGCGGGGCATGGAGGAGAACGTCGCGGCCAACGCCCGGGCCGAGGGGCTCGGCTACCTCACCGAGGGCCGCGACCACGGCAACACCTTCGACATCCACCGGCTGCTCCACCTCGCCAAGGCCCGCGGCCGACAGGACGCGCTGCTGGACCTCGCCTACCGGGCGAACTTCGCCGAGGAGCGGTCCGTCTACGACGACGAGGTGCTGGTCGAGCTGGCCGTCGAGGCCGGGCTCGACGGGGCCGAGGCGCGGGCCGTGCTCGCCGACCCGGAGGCGTACGCGGCCGAGGTGCGGGCCGACGAGCGCGAGGCGTCCGAGCTGGGCGCCAACGCGGTGCCGTTCTTCGTGCTCGACCGGCGCTACGGCATCTCCGGCGGTCAGCCCGCCGAGGTCTTCGCCCAGGCGCTGGAGCAGGCGTGGAAGGACCGCCCGCTCACCGCGCTCGGCGGGGACGCGGCGGCCTGCGACGCCGACGGAAGCTGCGAGGTCCCGCGCCCCTGAGGGCCCGCCCGGAAGCGGTGACGAGCGTCCCCCCTCCCTGCCCCCGGCCGTCCGTGATTGACCGGGGGCCGGGGGGACCCCAGGCTGGGCGCATGGATGATGCCTCGCTGAGCACCCTCGTGGACGACGAGTTCGCGCCGACGAAGACCTACCTCAACACCGCCTCCTGCGGGCTGCTGCCCCGGCGGTCCCTGGCCGCCGTGACGGAGCTGGCCGGGACGCTCTCCTCGGGGCGTACCGACGGCTCCGGCGACTTCGCGGTGGTGGAGGCCGCCCGGGA
The DNA here is from genome assembly GCF_053598535.1 of Streptomyces sp. NPDC001108. Taxonomy (NCBI): domain Bacteria; kingdom Bacillati; phylum Actinomycetota; class Actinomycetes; order Kitasatosporales; family Streptomycetaceae; genus Streptomyces; species Streptomyces sp. NPDC001108. Next base: position 24,444 of record NZ_JBSFKL010000013.1, on the reverse strand, counting down.
GCGCTTCGCCCGTCTCGCCGGGGTCGACGCCGACCGGGTCGCGGTCGGCGGCTCCGTATCCGTGCACGTCGGAATGATCGCCGCCTCGCTGCCGCCGGGGGCCGAAGTACTCGCCCCGGAGGGAGAGTTCAGCTCCGTCGTCGGCCCGTTCGCGATCCGCGGCGACCTCCGGACACGCTACGTGCCGCTGGAGCGGATGGCCGAGTCGGTGGGGCCGGACACCGCGCTGGTCGCCCTCTCCTCCGTACAGTCGGCCGACGGCCGCACCGCCGACCTGAAGGCGATACGCGCGGCCGCCGCCGACCACGGCGCCCGGACCCTGATCGACGCCACCCAGTCGGCCGGCTGGCTGCCGCTGGAGGCGGGCGAGTACGACTACACCGTCACCGGCGGCTTCAAGTTCCTGCTCGGTGCGCGCGGCACCTCCTACCTCACCGTCACCGAAGAGGCGCAGCCCGGACTGCCGCCGCTCCACGCCGCCATGAGCGCCGCGGAGGACCCCTGGGACAGCGTCTACGGCCCGGTCGAACGGCTCTCCCGGACCGCGCGCCGCTTCGACGCCCCGCCCGCCTTCCTCGCGTACCACGGCGCCGAGCGGTCCCTCGCGCTGCTGGCGGAGATCGGGGTGGATGCCGTTCACACCCACGCCACCGGGCTCGCGGCGCGGATGCGGGCCGGGCTGGTCCGGCTCGGCCACGAGCCGGTGCCCGGCCGGTCGCCCATCGTGGCCGTGCCCGGCCTCGGCGACCGGGGCGCGGACCTCGAACGCGCCGGGATCGTGGTGTCGAACCGGGCCGGGAACCTGCGCGCCTCGTTCCACGTGTACAACACGGAGGCCGACGTGGACCGGGTCCTGGACGTGCTCGCGGGCTGAAACCCCTACGCGGTTCCGTCCAGCGGTGCGCTCCGCCACTTCCACGCCGTGAGGCGCGGGTGGCCGGGCAGCTCGGCGCGGCCGGTGGCCCAGCGCAGCACGGCCCACCGGTCCGCGTCCGCCGGGGCGTCCGGGAACAGCCGGGCCAGCACCCGGTCGCACAGCGCGGCCGGCGGGTTCCACGCCACGTCCAGACCGGCGGCGAGATCGTCCATGTGCACCAGGGTCTCCACCACCCCCATCGCGCCGAAGCCCTCCGGGTCGGAGATCCCGTACGAGTGGAACGCGCGCCGCTCCGCCGGGGCCGTACGCACCATCGCGGCGAGCATCGCGCCGTTCGCCTCCAGCGTCCACAGCAGCCCGTCCGGCCCGGCCGCCCGGTCCGCGAAGACCGCGTTCTGCGGACCGCCCTCGCGGTCAGCGCCCCAGCGGTACGGGACGTAGTCGTCCAGCGGCGGCCGCTGCGGGCCCAGCTGGGCCGCGTACGAGAAGAGGTCGTCGCTCAGGTGCTCCACGGTCTCCCAGCAGGTCCACTCCAGGGGCCCGGCCGGCTCGTCCCAGCGGTCCGCGGGGGCACCCCGGAGCGCCTCGGCCGCCAGCCGTACCACCTCGGTCACGTCGTCCGCCGTGACCGGCAACCTGGCCCCGGTCAGGGCGGCGCGCTCCGCCGGGCCGAGCTCGACACAGAACTCGTTGCCCTCCGGGTCGGCGAGGGTCGCCCAGCCCCGGCCGTCCGGCCTGCGGTGGTCGGCCACGAGCGTGGCGCCCAGCGCGAGCAGCCGCTCGACCTCCTCGTCCCGGGTCCGGTCCTTCGGCTGGATGTCCAGGTGGACCCGGTTCTTGACCCGCTTGTCCTCCGGGACCGTGATGAACAGCAGTGCTCCGTCGGGCGATTCGACGGCCACCTCCGGGTCACCGGGCGAGTCGTCGGCACCGACCGGGGCGCCGAGCACCCCGGCCCAGAATCCGGCCAGGGTGTAGGCGTCGGCGCAGTCGATGGTGATGTGGCGCACGAATGAGGTCATGGGCCCACTCTCTCCGCCCGGACCTCGGGGGTACAGCGGATTACGCCCGCGGGGACGGATCGATGGGCCGCCCCTCGGGCACGGGAACGGGGACGGGTACGGGCGTGGGTGTGGGCGTGGGCGTGGGCGTGGACCTGCGCTGACGCGGCAGCACCTGCGGTGCCGCGATCCGGCGGTGACGGCGTCCGGGGAGGAACAGGGCGAGGATGCCGATCCCGGTCAGCCCGATCAGCCCGCTGAGGATCCCCACCCGGGGAGCCAGCGACGCCGACTCGGGCAGCAGGAACACCGCGGCGTCCAGGCTGAACGAGGCCGCCGCGACCATGGCGAGCGTGGCGGCGACCCGGTTGAGCCGGGTGTCGAGCGCCTCGGTCCGCTGCGAGGCCGCGGCCAGCAGCGAGTTGCCGACGTAGCCGAGCAGCTTGTCGGTCCGCTCCTGGGTGTTGTCCAGGCCGATGGACTCACGGGCCGCCAGATAGGTGGCCCGCGGGCCCTGGGCGGACTCTATGCGGTAGCCGTCGAGGTGGTGGTAGTCGGACCAGACCCCGTCCAGGAAGCGCCGGAACGCGTGCACATCGGTCGTGGGGGCCCCGGCCCTCGCGAGGTCGACCAGGATCCGCTTCCCGCCCAGCAGGGCGCCCACCAGCAGGGACTGCTGCGCCGTCGCGATGTCCGTCGGCTCCGTCATCGTCCGCAGCTCGGGCAGCGGGGTCTCCGGGTCGCGGTCCCAGGCGTACGTGTACGGCAGCAGGATCCGGCAGTGCGGCCCCGGGCTGAACTCCGGCAGCCGCGGATCGGACGACCACGGCGGGTCCTCGGTGACGAAGTGGCAGTTGTACCGGGCGGACTGGCGGTCCACCGGCGCGGCCACGCCGGTGCCCGCCAGGTCCGGCCGCAGCGCCAGCCCCTGCACCATCCCGCAGGCCGCCGCGGCCGTCAGCACCGCGCTGAGGATCGGACCGTCCGCGTCGCGGAGCAGGGTGTTCACGTGGGCGTCCAGCGTGTCGAGCTCGGCGAGCGGCAGCAGCCGCAGATCGGTCTCGTGGCGCAGCGCGTACGTCACCAGGATGCTGCCGGCGCTGAGGATCCGGGCGTGGCAGCCGACGATCTCCGTGCCGGGCAGGGTGATCACCTGGGTGATGATCTCCTTCAGGTCCAGCTCGATGGTGTGGTCCGGGTTGTACCCGAGCGACCCGAGCTCGCCGGCGACCGGGCGTAACGTGCCGTGGCCCGGCACCTGGAAGGAGTCGATCTCCAGGGGCGGGGAGTTGTGGTGCACGGGGTACGCCCTGCTCTGCAGGTGGAGCACCTGTCTCAACGCGTCGCTCCGGTGGCTCGTCCCGGAACGCCCTGTCCGGGGACGCCGCGCGCGGAGTTGTGCCAGGACACCGCCACGTACTCGGGGATCAGTTCGGACTCGGGCACGTCGATCCGGCCGAGGTAGCGCCGCTGGAGGTCCTCCGGGCCGCAGTCCTCGATCCCGTCGCCGAGCAGTTCGGTCAGGCCGTGGTGGGTCAGGTACGAGGCGTCCTCGGGCACCGAGCGGCTGCGGAACCACGTGCGCTGGTCGGCGAGGACCTGGCTCCCGGCGGCCGCGGCGGGCCAGTAGCTGACCGCCGTGACCGCGCACGGGCCGAACTCGGCCCCCAGGCCCACGACCGCGCGCGCCTCGTCCGGCGGCAGGTAGAAGACCAGCCCCTCGGCCACGTAGGCGACCGGGCGCCCGTCGGCCGCCTTGCGGACCAGGGCGGCCAGCTCCTCGCGGGAGGCGGCCCCGGCGAGGTCGGCGGCGTGGTGGTGGACGTCCCGCTCCGGCAGCGCCCCGGACGCCACCAGCTCCGCCGTACGGGCCTGCTTGGCGGCGATCATGTCCGGCAGGTCCACCTCGATGGCCGTCCGGAACGGCAGCAGCCAGGGGTACGAGGAGAATCCGGCCCCGCAGACCACGAGCACCGTGTCCGGGTCCTTCTCCAGCGCGCGGGCCAGGGTGTCCGCGATGAATCTCCCGCGCAGGGAGACGACCAGGTCGTCGTGGGGGTAGACGGTGCCGGCGAACTCGGCCCACAGCTCGCGCACCGCCGGCCGGTCGCTCTCCGGGATCCAGGCGGCTGCCAGTGGGTCCTCGGCGAGTTCGGGCATCCTGGCGCGCGACTCGTTGACGAGATAGGCGGTCAGTTCTACTCCACAACGCATAGGCGCATCTCCCGTGGGTCCGTGTGTACCTGGCCGATCACCGCCCCGGCCCCCGGTTCCGGGATGCCGGGGCTCATGATCAGGCCCCACATAGTACGCACCGGTGCTCGGCGCCCGCCAGGGAGCGAGGGGTCAACGACCCGTCCGGAGCTGGCACTTCACGGGAGAGACCGCGAGGTCACGCGTTCGGCCACGCCTCCGCGACGGCCTTGCCGGCCGCCTCGAGGTCGACCCGGCGGCCCGTGTCGGCCAGCGCCGAGCCCAGGGCGGCGAGCGAGGAGAGCACGGCGCCCCGCGTCGCGTCCACGCCGTAGTGGTTGACCCGGATCATCTCCTTGGACAGCGCGCCGCCGCCCGCGATCAGCGGCAGCGACGGGTCGGCGGCCAGCCCGCGGGCGACCAGTCCGGCGGCGTCCACGCCCTCGGGGGCGCGCAGCGTCGTGGCGACCGGCGCCGCCTCCCCGGCCAGGTGCACGTACGGGGAGAGGCCGCCGCCGAGCGCCACCGCGCCCGCCCGGGTCGCCGCGGCCGCCGAGGCGTGCCGGGCCATCACCGCGTCCAGCCCCTCGGCCTCGATCCGCTCCACGCACGCCTCCAGGGCCAGCATCTCCAGTTGGGCGGGGGCGTGCAGCAGGGCCTTGCGGCCGTCGTCGATCCACCGCTCCTTCCAGTCCAGCAGCGAGAGGTAGGAGTGGCGCGGTGCCTGCGGGTTGGCGGCGATCCGCTCCCAGGCGCGCGCGCTCACCGACACCGCCGACACCCCGGCCGGGCCGCCCATCGCCTTCTGCGCGCCGATCACGCAGAGGTCGACGCCCCAGGCGTCCGGCAGCAGCGGCTCGGCGCCCACCGAGGCGACCGCGTCCAGCATGAACAGCGCCCCGTGCGCGCGGACCACCTCACCGATCTCGGCGACCGGGTTGGTGTTGCCGGTCGCCGCCTCCGCGTGGACCAGCGAGACGAAGTCGATCTCCGGGTGCTCGGCCAGCGCCCGCGCGACCTGGTCGGCGGTGACCGCCGTGTGGAAGGGCACCGCCAGGTCGATCACCTCGGCACCGCAGTCCCGCAGCCAGTTCCCGAAGGTCTGCCCGTACGGGCCGGTCACCACGTTCAGCGCGGTCGTGCCGGGCCGGGCGCCGCCCCGGATGCAGCCTTCGAGCGGGAGCAGCGCCTCGCCCTGCATGATGACGACGTCCTGCTCGGTGGCGAGGAGGCCGGCGACCCGCTGCTCGATGGCCGCGAAGCGCGCGGCGGTGAGCGGGGCGAGGTCGAGGAAGGGGTGGGTCACGGCGGTGCTCTCTTCGGCTCGGATCGGTTCGGCGCGCGGTGGCGCGTGCGGACGGTTCTCTCGTCGAAGCGTACCGAGGGCCTTTGAGGCCGCCTCGTACAGTGCTGCCCATGAGTGATCACAAGGCTTCGCAGGTGCTGCACGTGAAGGGGCGGGTGCTCGTCGGCCCCGAGGACGTCCGGGACGAACTCTGGGTGGAGGGCGGCCGGATCACGTACGAGAGGCCGGCCGGGGCCGACGGGGCGGTGACCGTCACCGGCTGGGCGCTGCCGGGGCTGGTGGACGCGCACTGCCATGTCGGGCTCGACCTCCACGGCGCCGTGGACGCGGCCACCAGCGAGCGGCAGGCGCTGGCCGACCGGGAGGCGGGCGCGCTGCTGCTGCGGGACGCGGGCTCCCCGGCCGACACCCGGTGGATCGACGACCGCGAGGACCTGCCGAAGATCATCCGGGCGGGCCGGCACATCGCCCGGCCCCGGCGGTACACCCGGAACTACGCCCACGAGATCGAGCCGGACGAGCTGGTGGCGTACGTCGGGCAGGAGGCGCGGCGCGGCGACGGCTGGGTGAAGCTGGTCGGCGACTGGATCGACCGGGGCGTGGGCGACCTGACCGCCTGCTGGCCGCGCGGGGCGGTCGAGGCGGCCATCGCCGAGGCGCACCGGCTCGGTGCCCGGGTCACCGCGCACTGCTTCGCCGAGGACTCGCTGCGCGATCTGGTGGAGGCCGGGATCGACTGCGTGGAGCACGCCACCGGCCTCACCGAGGACACCATTCCGCTCTTCGCCGAGCGCGGCGTCGCGATCGTTCCCACCCTGGTCAACATCGCCACCTTCCCGGCGCTCGCGAACGGCGGCGAGGCCAAGTTCCCCCGCTGGTCGGCCCATATGCGGCGGCTGCACGAGCGGCGCTACGACACGGTCCGCGCCGCGTACGACGCCGGGATCCCGGTCTTCACCGGCACCGACGCGGGCGGGGTGCTTGCCCACGGACTGGTGGCGGACGAGGTCGCCGAGCTGGTGAAGGCGGGCATCCCGCCGCTGGACGCGCTCTCCGCGACGACCTGGGGCGCCCGGCGGTGGCTGGGGCGGCCGGGCCTGGAGGAGGGGGCTCCGGCGGACCTGGTGGTGTACGACGAGGACCCGCGGGCGGACGTACGGGTCCTCGCCGGGCCGCGCCGGGTGGTGCTGAACGGGCGGGTGATCGGCTGAGGGGCGGCCGGCCGGCGGTCCGCCGCCGGGATCGCCGGGTTGACGGGCCGTGTCCGGAATGCGGCTGTCGTCGTTGAGGCACTTCCGTGCGTGTCCGTGCGTGCCCCGCATGTGCACCGGCGTGTTCGACGGCCGCGCCGTCCGCGCTCGGCGGTTCGGGTGAACCGGAGGAACGCACGTACCGAGATATTCGAATACAGGCGCGGAAACCCCCCTTTGGAGTGAACTCACGTCAGGTGTCCGCGAGTTCACCCTCCGTGCGTAAAGCTTTCGGGGTCGAGGCCGCCGGAACCCTCCATGTCCCCCATGGGAGGGCGCCGGTGGCTCCATGTCTCATGTGGGGGTTCCACCACCTTGAACAGCAACACCTTCCGACTCGCCGCCCTGGCCGTCGCCGTCGCTCCCGTCGCCCTGCTGGCCGCCGTTCCGGCCCAGGCCGAGCCCGCGACCACCACGGCCACCGGCGGCGGGAAGGCGAGCGCGGCCGTGCTCCGTGCCTCGCTCGACGTCTCGCTCCTGAACAAGACGGTCGACGTACCGCTCAGGACCTCGCTCAACGCGGTGCAGGCGCCCGCCGACGCGGACAGCACCGCGCTGCGCGTCCGGGTCGACGGGGTGGACGGCAACCGGCCGGTCAGCCTCCTCGCCGCCGACGTGGCCACCGCGAAGGCCACCGCCGACCGGCACCGCGCCGAGGGCTACAGCAATGTGGTCAAGGCCCGGGTCCACGTCCCCGGGCTGCGGGCGCTCCCGTTGATCGAGGTGGAGAAGGTCACGTCCAGGGCGGTCTGCGAGGCGGGCCGCAAGCCGGTCGCCGAGTCGAACGTCCTGGGGCACGTCACGGTCCTCGGCAAGCGGATCGAGCTCGGCGCCGGCGGCACCACCCGGGTCGCCGTGCCGGGCGTCGGCGAGGTGACCCTCGACCTCTCGAAGACGGACACCACCTCACGCACCGCCGCCGCGACCGCACTGCGCCTCAAGGTCTCCGTCAACCCGCTCAACCTGAACGTCGCCGAGGTCCAGGGCGAGGTCTCACTGGTGGAGGCCACCTGCGAGACGCCGAAGCCGGGCGGCGGCGGCAACACCGGTGGCACGAGCAACGGCGGCACGAGCAACGGGGGAACGAGCAACGGAGGTTCCAGCACCGGGGGTTCGGGCGGCACCGGAGGCTCCGGCGGCAACGGCGGGACGACGACCGGGGGCGGCGACAACAGCGGCTCCAGCAACGGGAGTTCCAGCGGCGGCCCCACCAGCGGCGGCGCCACGGCCGGGTCGACCGGCGGCCACCACGGCACCGGCGGCTCCGGCGACAGCGGCACCGGCGGCGACGGGGTGAAGCCGCAGACCGGCACCGGCCACGCCCCGGCCGGCGACACCAGCCTCGCGGAGACCGGCAGCTCCTCCTCCACCCCCTACATCGCGGGCGGCGCCGCCGTGCTGCTGGCCGCCGGCGGCGGGGCGGTGATGCTCACCAGGCGCCGGGCCCGCGCCCGCGGCTGACCCCGCACCCCGCACCCGCACCGGAACACCGGGCGCGGCGGCCCCTCAGCCCGCCGCCGCGCCCGGCCCCCGCACCGCCCGGCCGAACGCCGCGAGAAAACGGTCGGTGGTGGCCCGGTCGCGCACCGCCAGCCGCAGCCACTCGGGGCCGAGCCCGGGGAACGTGTCGCCGCGCCGCGCCGCGAAGCCCAGCTCCCGCAGCCGCTCCCGTACCTCGGCCGCCCCCTCCAGCCGCAGCAGGACGAACGGCCCCTCGGCCGGCTCCACCACCCGCACCCCGTCGACCCCCCGCAGCCCCGCCACCAGATGGTCCCGGTCCACCGCGATCCGCTCCGCCGCCTCCGCCGCCTCCGCCAGGGCCCACGGCTCCACGCACGCCTCGGCGGCCGTCAGCGCCGGGGCCGACACCGGCCACAGCGGCTGCGCCCGCGCCAGTACCCGTACGGTCCCCGGCTCCGCCAGTACGTAACCGATCCGCAGCCCCGCGAGCCCCCAGGTCTTGGTGAGGCTCCGCAGCACCACCAGCCCCGGGATGTCCGTGCGCCCCGCGAGCGCTTCCCTCTCGCCCGGCACCGCGTCCATGAACGCCTCGTCGACCACCAGGAACCGGCCTGGCCGGGCCAGCCGCTCCAGCAGCGCCGCCGGATGCAGCACCGAGGTGGGGTTGGTCGGATTGCCGACCACCACCAGATCCGCCTCCTCGGGCACCGCCGAGGGGTCCAGCCGGAAGCCGTCCCCGGCCCGCAGCAGCACCCGCTCCACCCGGTGCCCGGCCGCGCGCAGCGCCGCCTCCGGCTCGGTGAACTGCGGGTGGACCACCACCGGGCGGCGCACCGGCAGCGCCCGCGCCAGCAGCACGAACGCCTCCGCCGCCCCCGAGGTCAGCAGCGTCCGCTCCACCGGCAGCCCGTGCCGGGCCGCCACCGCCGCCCGCGCCGCCCGGCCGTCCGGGTACGCGGCCAGCGAGGCCAGCGACGCGGCGATCCGCTCCCGCAGCCAGACCGGGGGAGTACCGGCCCGTACGTTGACGGCGAGATCGGTCAGCTCCCCGCCCCGTACCTCCGCGTCGCCGTGGTGACGCAGATCGTGCGGGTCCGGCGCGGTGCCGGACGGGGCGGCGGCGTCCGGGGCGCGGCGGGCCACCGCGCAGGTCGCCATCGGCACCCGCCCCCGGGGCGCCGACTTCCGCTTCGGCACCACCAGCTCGCCCCCCGCCACGAGCGCGGCGGCCTCCGCCACCGAGGCCGTCCCCACGGCGGCCAGCGCCGCACCGGACCGGCCGCCCACCGCGACCCGGGCCAGCTCCTCGGCCGGATACGTGCGCAACGGCACCCCGAGCGCCAGCGCCGCGGCGACGATGCCCGGCTCCTCGGCCTTGCTGTCCACGGTCGCCAGCTCCGCGACGCCCCGCGGGGAGAGCCCGGCCTCCCGCAGGGCGTCCCGGACCAGTCCGAGGATCTCCTCGGCGGGCGCGCCCCGGGAGGCGCCGACCCCGACGGTGAGCGGCGCGGACGGCAACACCGCGGCGGCGCCGACGGCTTCGGACATGGAACGGTTCCTCTCGAAAGGGCGGGAGATCCGGAAGCGGGGATCGGGCGGCGCTGGGATGCGCGTACCGGGGGTGATCGGCTAGCAAGGGCCCATGGCGGTGTTCGTCGCGTTCGGCGCGTTCCTGATGACCCTGCTGGGCGGCTGGGTGGCCCAGCGCGTCACCGACCGCCGTCATCTGGTGCTCGGTTTCGCCGGGGGGCTGATGCTCGGCGTGGTCGGCCTGGACCTGCTGCCGGAGGCGGTCGAGGCGGCGGGCGGGCCCGTCTTCGGGGTGCCGGCCGCCCTGCTGCTCTTCGTCGGAGGCTTCCTCGTCGCCCATCTCGTCGAGCGGCTGCTCGCGGTGCGCCGGGCGGCGCACGGCGCGGGCGAGGGACGGGTGCCGCAGGTCGGGCTCACGGCGGCGGCCGCGATGGTCGGCCACAGCCTGATGGACGGCGTCGCCCTCGGCGCCGCCTTCCAGGTGGGCGCCGGCATGGGCGCCACCGTGGCGCTCGCCGTCATCACCCACGACTTCGCCGACGGCTTCAACACGTACACGATCACCAGCCTGTACGGGAACGCCCGCCGCAAGGCCCTGCTCATGCTGTTCGCGGACGCCCTGGCCCCGATGGCCGGCGCCGCGACGACCCTGCTGTTCACCCTCCCGGCGGAACTCCTCGGCTGCTATCTCGGCTTCTTCGGCGGCGCCCTGCTCTATCTCGCCGCCGCCGAGATCCTTCCCGAGGCGCACCACGAGCACCCGGCCCGCTCCACCCTGCTGTGCACGGTGGCCGGGGTCGGCTTCATCTGGCTGGTGGTGGGGATCGCGGACTGAGCGTCCGCCCGTCACCGCGCGCACCGCTCGACGAACCGGCGGGCCATCCCCGGCTCGGGGGCCCAGTGCGTGTGCAGATAGCTGGCGTGCACCCCGCCCCGTACGAAGCCCTCGACGCGCCGCTCCGGCAGGTGCATGCCCCAGGCCGGTTCGGGACCGGCGCCCGGCTCCAGCACCGTGCGGTGGAACTCGTGGCCGCGCACCCGGGTGCCGGGCGCCGCCAGCACGCTGTCCGAGACCGCCACCGCCTCCCGGTAGCCCAGCGTCAGCCGCTTCGTCATCCGGGCCTCCGCGTCCAGGACCCCGCACATCGGCAGCCCGTCCAGCGAACGCGCCAGGTACAGCAGCCCCGCGCACTCGGCCGCCACCGGCGCCCCGGACCCGGCGAGCCCCGCGACGGCCTCCCGCAGCGCCGTGTTGGCCGACAGCTCGGCCGCGTACACCTCGGGGAAGCCCCCGCCGACGACCAGCCCCCGGGTCCCCTCGGGCAGCTTCTCGTCGCGCAGCGGGTCGAACGGCACGACCTCGGCCCCGGCGGCCGCCAGCAGCTCGGTGTTCTCGGCGTACGAGAAGGTGAACGCGGCACCGGAGGCCACCGCGACCACCGGGGCCGCCCCGCCCCGCCCGACGACCGGACCGCCGCGGCCGCCGACCGCCTCCGCCGCGTCCCATCCGCCGTCCGGCAGCGGGGGCGCGGACCGGGCCAGCGTCATCAGCGCCTCCAGGTCGCACCCCGCCTCCACCTGTTCGCGCATCGCCCCGACCGCGCCCACCGCGTCGCCGCGCCGCTCGGCCACCGGCACCAGCCCCAGATGGCGCGAGGGCACCGCCACCCGCTCGGCCCGCCGCAGCACCCCCAGCACCGGCAGCCCCGACTCGTCCAGCGCGTCCCGCAGCAGCTCCTCGTGGCGCTGCGAACCGACCTTGTTGAGGATCACCCCGCCGATCCGCACCCGCGGGTCCCACGACGCGAAGCCGTGCACCAGCGCCGCCACCGACCGGGACTGCGAGGACGCGTCGACGACCAGCACCACGGGCGCCCGCAGCAGCTTCGACACCTGGGCCGTCGACGCCAGTTCGCCCTGGCCCGACGCCCCGTCGTACAGCCCCATCACGCCCTCGACCACCGCCAGGTCGCACCCGGCCGCCCCGTGCGCGAACAGCGGGGCGACCAGGCCGGGGCCGCACATGTAGGCGTCGAGATTGCGCCCCGGCCGCCCGGTGGCCAGCGTGTGGTAGCCGGGGTCGATGTAGTCGGGCCCGACCTTGTGCGGGGAGACGGCCAGGCCGCGCCCCGCGAAGGCCGCCATCAGCCCCGTCGCGACGGTGGTCTTGCCGCTGCCCGAGGAGGGCGCGGCGATCACCAGACGTGGCACGTTCACCGGGGGACCCCCGGGGCGGAGCTCACCATTCGATGCCCCGCTGACCCTTCTGACCGGCGTCCATCGGGTGCTTGACCTTGGACATCTCGGTCACCAGATCCGCCGCGTCCAGCAGCTCCCGCGGCGCGTTGCGGCCGGTGATCACCACGTGCTGGGTGCCGGGACGGGCGCGCAGCACCTCGACCACCTCGGCGGTGTCGACCCACCCCCAGTGCAGCGGGTAGGCGAACTCGTCGAGGACGTACAGCCGGTACGTCTCGGCGGCCAGGTCGCGCTTGATCTGCTCCCAGCCCTCGCGCGCCGCCTCCTCGTTGTCCTGCTGGCCGTCGCGCTGGACCCACGACCAGCCCTCGCCCATCTTGTGCCAGGCGACGGAGCCGCCCTCGCCGCTCGCGCCGAGGACCTTCAGCGCGTTCTCCTCGCCGACCTTCCACTTCGCCGACTTGACGAACTGGAAGACCCCGACGGGCCAGCCCTGGTTCCAGGCGCGCAGCGCCATCCCGAAGGCCGCCGTCGACTTCCCCTTGCCGATGCCGGTGTGCACCATCAGCAGCGGCCGGTTGCGGCGCTGACGGGTGGTGAGCCCGTCGTCCGGCACGGTGGTCGGCTGTCCCTGCGGCATTACGCGGCCCTCCTGGTGATGTCCCTCTTGCCCGCTTCCCGGACGCCCTTGACGAGTCCGGTGATCGCATCGGCCCGCAGCTCGTCCAGGGTCACGGCGGTGCCGCCGAGATCCCGGGCCAGCTCGGCCGCGAGCCCGAGCCGCACCGGCCCCGACTCGCAGTCCACGACGACCGAGGCGACGCCCTCCGCGGCGTGCAGCCGCGCCGCCCGGGACGCCAGCGCCACCGGCCCGGGGCCGCCGGTCGCCCGCCCGTCGGTCACCACGACCAGCAGCGGACGGCGCGAGGGATCGCGCAGCCGCTCCACCCGCAGCACCTCATGGGCCTTCAGCAGCCCGGCCGCGACCGGGGTGCGCCCACCGGTCGGCAGCAGCTCCAGCCGGGCCGCCGCCGCGTCCACCGACGACGTCGGCGGCAGCACCACCTCGGCGTCCCGGCCCCGGAAGGTGACCAGCCCGACCTTGTCCCGCCGCTGGTACGCGTCGAGCAGCAGCGACAGCACCGCGCCCTTCACGGCCGCCATCCGCTGCCGGGCCGCCATCGACCCGGAGGCGTCCACCACGAAGAGCACCAGGTTCCCCTCGCGCCCCTCCCGCGTCGCCTGCCGCAGATCGTCCCGCCGGACCACCAGCCCGCGCCCCGACCGGCCGCGCGCCCGCTGGTGCGGGGCGGCGGCCCGGACCGTCGCGGCCAGGTGCAACTTGGTCAGGGCGCCCTCCGGGCGTCGCGCGCCGGTGGTGCGCCCGTGCTCGGTACGGGCCCGGGAGCGCCGCCCCGCCGCGCCCTCGCCCAGGCCGGGGACGCTCAGCGTCTTCGTACGGAACGGCTCGGTGGCGCCCACCGGGCGCTGCTCGCCGCCCCCGGACGGCCGGCCCTGCTCCTGGCCCCGCTCCTGGCCCTGGCCCTGCTCCGGTACGGAGGGGCCGGGCGTGTCGTCGGCGCCCTGCCCGGGGTCCTGCGGCGTGCCCGGGCCGTCGTCCCGCGGCGGCCGGCCGCCGCCGTCCGGGCCGTCCGGGTCCGGATCGTCGTCCCCGCCGTTCCGCTCCAGCGTGTCGTCCAGCTTCTCCTCGTCGAGCCCCGGCGCGTCGAAGGGGTTGCGCCGCCGCCGGTGCGGGAGGGCGAGCAGCGCCGCCTGCCGCACGTCCTCGGCGAGCACCTCCGTACGCCCCGCCCAGGCGGCCAGCGCCGTGGCCGTCCGCGCCATCACGATGTCCGCGCGCATCCCGTCGACCTCGAAGGCGGCGCAGGTCGCGGCGATCTGCCGCAGCGGCGCGTCGCCGAGGACCACCGCGGGCAGCAGCGCCCGCGCGGCGGCGATCCTCGCCCGCAGCGCCTCCTCCTCCCCGGCCCAGCCGGCCGCGAACCCCGCCGGGTCGTCGTCGTACGCCAGCCGCCGCCGCACCACCTCGACCCGCTGGTCGGTCTCCCGGGACGCGGCGACCTCGACGGTCAGCCCGAACCGGTCCAGCAGCTGCGGCCGCAGCTCGCCCTCCTCCGGGTTCATCGTCCCGACCAGCAGGAAACGCGCCGCGTGCCGGACCGAGACGCCCTCCCGCTCCACGTACGACGCGCCCATGGCGGCCGCGTCCAGCAGCAGGTCCACCAGGTGGTCGTGGAGCAGGTTGACCTCGTCGACGTAGAGGATGCCCCGGTGCGCGTCGGCCAGCAGCCCCGGCTCGAACGCTTTCACGCCCTCGGCGAGCGCCCGCTCGATGTCGAGCGCCCCCACGAGCCGGTCCTCCGACGCGCCGACCGGCAGCTCCACCATCCGGGCGTCCCGCGACACACCGGCCCCCGGCTCGTGCGGGCCGTCCGGACACGCCGGGTCGGCCGCCGCCGGATCGCAGGAGAACCGGCACCTCGGCATGACGGCCACCGGCGGCAGCAGCGCCGACAGCGCGCGTACGGCGGTGCTCTTCGCGGTGCCCTTCTCGCCCCGCACCAGCACCCCGCCGATGGCCGGCGAGACGGAGTTGAGCAACAGGGCGAGCTGCAGGTCCTGCTGCCCGACGACGGCGGTGAACGGGAAATGCGTACTCACTGGGCGGTCCCTCCTGCGTCTTTCGCGGATGTACGGGGATGAGGCAGGGCGCCGCCGGGCGCCCCGGGCGGGACGAACGGGAGCCCCGGCGGCGCGCCCGACTCGATGAGCCGGAGCAGCGCGTCGGTGTCGGCGTGCTCCTCGATCAGGTCGCCGAGCCGGTCCAGCTGCTCCTCGCGCAGCGCGCCGAAGGAGGTGTCGGGGGCGGGGACGAAACGCCGGCCGGCGGCCCGCGCCACCTCGGCCAGGAAGCGGCGGCGGAACGCGTCGCTCTCCAGCGAGCCGTGCCAGTGGGTGCCCCACACCGCCCCCACCCGGCAGCCGTCCAGGAACGGCTCGCCGCCGAGGACGTCCGCCACCCCGTGGTGGATCTCGTACCCCTCCACGGGGGCGCCGAGCGCCTCGCCGACCGGCCGGGCCAGGGTCTTCTCCCGGTCGAAGCGGACGCGCACGGGCAGCAGACCGAGGCCCTCGACGCGGCCGGCCCGGGACTCCACCTCGTCCTCGATGTGCTCGCCCAGCAGCTGGAAGCCGCCGCAGATGCCGAGGACCGGCCGGCCCGCGGCCGCGCGCCGCGCCAGCGCGTCGGCGAGTCCGCGCTCCCGGAGCCAGGCCAGCGCCTTGACCGTGCCCCGGGTGCCCGGCACCACGACCAGGTCGGCGTCGGACAGCTCCTCGGCCCGGTCCACGAACCGGACGACGACCCCGGGTTCGGCGGCCAGCGCGTCCACATCCGTGAAGTTCGACATCAGCGGCACCGCGCACACCGCGACCCGCAGCACGTCCTCGCCGTGCGGCGGTGCGACGGCCGACTCGCGCACCGCCCCGCGCAGCGAGACCCGCAGCCCGTCCTCCTCGTCGATGCCGAGCCCGTGGGCGAAGGGCAGCACCCCGTACGTCGGCCGCCCGGTCAGCCCGCGCAGCATGTCCAGACCGGGCTCCAGCAACGACACGTCACCGCGGAACTTGTTCACCAGATAGCCCGCGACCAGCGCCTGGTCCTCGGGGGCCAGCAGCGCGGTCGTACCGAAGAACGACGCGAAGACGCCGCCCCGGTCGATGTCGCCGACCACCACCACCGGGAAGTCCGCCGCCCGCGCGATGCCCATGTTCACGATGTCGGTGCGCCGCAGGTTGATCTCGGCCGGGCTGCCCGCCCCCTCGCAGATCACCGCGTCGTACGTGGCCCGCAGCTGCTCCAGGCAGTCGGTGACCGTGCCGAACAGGGCCTCCTGCCGGCCGCCGTGGTAGCCGCGCGCGCTCATCTCGCCGACCGGCCTCCCCATCAGGACGACCTGGCTGGAGCGGTCGCCGCCGGGCTTCAGCAGGACCGGGTTCATCAGCGCGGCCGGCTCGACGCGGGCGGCCTGCGCCTGCATGGCCTGGGCGCGCCCGATCTCGGCGCCCTCGCGGGTGACGAACGAGTTCAACGACATGTTCTGCGCCTTGAAGGGCGCCACCTTCACGCCCCGGCGCACCAGCCAGCGGCAGATGCCCGCGGTGACGACGCTCTTGCCCGCGTCCGAGGTGGTTCCGGCGACCAGCAGTCCGCCGCTCATGCGCTCCTCCGTCCGGTACCGGTCCGCCGCGCGGCGATCCGTCGTGCGGCGAGGCCGGCACCGAGCCGCCCCGCCACGCACACGCCGAGGGCCAGCGCGCCGACCCGCCGCGACAGCCGCACCGCGCGTTCGATGTCCGCGCCCTCCACGGCCCTGCCGCGCTCCCCGTTGAGCACCGGGCGGTGTTCGACCCGGCCGCCGTACGCGAGGGTCCCGCCCAGCCGTACGCCGAGCGCCCCGGCGAACGCGGCCTCCACCGGACCCGCGTTCGGGCTGGGATGTCTGGCGGCATCGGCCCGCCAGGCGTGCAGCGCGTCCCGGGGGCGGCCCCCGGCCGCCACCGCGAGCAGGGCGGTGAGCCGGGCGCCGGGCCAGCCCGCGAGGTCGTCGAGGCGGGCCGAGGCCCAGCCGTACCGGCGCAGCCGTGGCGACCTGTGGCCGACCATGGCGTCGAGGGTGTTGACGGCCCGGAACCCGGCCAGCCCGGGAACCCCGGCCACCGCGCCCCACACCAGGGCGCCGACCACGGCGTCCGAGGTGTTCTCCGCCACGGACTCCACCACGGCACGGGCGATCTGCGGGCCGTCCAGGGACTGCGGGTCGCGCCCGCACAGATGCGGCAGCCGCTCCCGGGCCAGGGCGATGTCACCGGCCTCCAGCGCGCCGCCGATGGCCCGCGCCTCCCGGCCCAGGGAGGTGCCGCCGACGACGGACCAGGTGGCGGCGGCGGTCAGCGCCACGGAGGCGGCGGGGCTGCGGCGCACCGCGCGGGCGGCCACCGCACCACCGCCCACGGCGGCTCCGGCGCAGATCAGGGTGTGCAGCGCGCCCCAGCCGCGGTGGTCGTGCCACAGGCGGCGCTCGACGCCCGCCGCGGCCCGCCCGAAGGCGGCGACCGGGTGGCCCCTGCGGGGGTCACCGAGCAGCAGGTCGCCGAGGAGACCGGCGGTGGCGCCGTACGCGAAGATGCGGTCGGCTCGCACGGCTCAGCCGGCCGTCGCGCCGCGGCGGACTCTCGTACGGAAGGCATCGGGGCCTGGGACGGCGGGCGCATGGCGGCCGGGCATGGCGATATGTCCTCACTCAGGGTCCGCGCCCTGGTTCGACGTGACCGGCGACGAGAGTCTCCTGGCTCCCGGATCCGCGGGGCCCCCGGCCTTCCAGCCCGCTCGCGCGCGCCGTGACGTCCGGTGTGGGGGACCGCTCCCCGGTGACAGTGGCGGGACCGCGCCGGATTCGCACCGGCTTCCTCTGCTGTCGCCGTAATTGGCTCCGGCAGTCCACCATGCCCCGCGAAGGCCCGTCAACCTGCCGTTGACCTGCGGCGGGGCAGTGTGCCGAGACGCACATCGGGCCGGGCACCCGGGGGTGTCCGGCCCGATGCGGGCGTGCGCGGGGCGGGTCAGGCGACGATCAGGAAGATGCCGTACCCGACGGCCGCCGCGCAGAGCGCGAAGCAGGCGTACGCGCCGGCGCGGGCCAGCAGCGGCGAGCCGCCGGAGCCGCCCTGCGCAGCCGGTTCGGGCTGCTTGGAGAGGCCGACGATGCCCAGGGTGAAGAGACCCACCAGCGCGACGGTGACCACGAGGGAGACACCGAAGACGGAGCCGAGGGCCGCCCAGTCGATTTTCATGCTGATTCCTTAGACGGTCGGTGCGGGACCGGTCAGACGGCGGCGGGCTGCGCCGGGTCCTGAGGGGCCTTGGGCGTGACCGGGAGGGCGGTCACGACGGCCGCGGCCGGGGCGGCGGCGGGGGTGGTGGCGGCCTGGGCCGCGGTGGTGGGCGGCGGGCTGACGGCGGCGATGGCCGTGGTGACGACACCGGCGGGCTCGGCGGGGACCGGCGCCGGGGCCCCGGACCCCGGGGCGACGTCGTCGTGGCCGACCGGCTTGCGGCGGGAGAGCAGCCAGATCGAGCCGGAGCCCAGGACCAGCAGGGCCGCGACCACGACGACGCCCCAGGTGCCCTGCTTGGTGAGCAGCTCCGCGCCCGCGCCGACCAGACCGGCGGCCGGCAGGGTCAGGCCCCAGGCGACGAACATCCGGGTGGCGGTGGACCAGCGGACCACACCGCCCTGGCGGCCGAGGCCCGCGCCCATCACGGCGCCGGAGCACGACTGCGTGGTGGAGAGCGAGAAGCCGAGGTGCGAGGAGGCCAGGATGACCGTGGCCGCGCTGGTCTGGGCGGCGAAGCCCTGCGGCGGCTTGAGGTCGGTGAGGCCGCTGCCCATGGTGCGGATGATGCGCCAGCCGCCCAGGTAGGTGCCGAGCGCGATGGCGAGACCGGCGGAGACGATCACCCAGACCGGCGGGTTGGCCCCGGGGTGCAGGACCCCGCCGGTGACCAGGGCCAGCGTGATGATGCCCATGGTCTTCTGCGCGTCATTGGTGCCGTGGGCGAGGGAGACCAGCCCGGCCGAGGCGATCTGGCCGGCCCGGTAGCCCTTGGCGGTGGCCTTCTCCTGGGCCTCGTCGCGGATCTTCCCGCCGATCCGGTACGTCAGCCGGGTGGCCAGCAGCGCGGCGACACCGGCGACGATCGGGGCGGCGACCGCGGGGAGCAGCACCTTGGTGACGACGGTGCCGCCGTTGACGGACGACCAGCCCGCCGACATCACGGCCGCGCCGATCAGACCGCCGAACAGGGCGTGCGACGAGCTGGAGGGCAGCCCGACCAGCCAGGTCAGCAGATTCCAGAGGATGGCGCCGACGAGTGCCGCGAAGATCACTTCTGTGCGCAACCCGTCCTCGTTGACGATCCCGCCGGAGATCGTCTTGGCGACCTCCACCGACAGGAACGCGCCGACGAGATTGAGAACGGCGGACATGGCCACCGCGGTCTTCGGTCTGAGTGCACCGGTCGAGATGGTGGTCGCCATCGCGTTCGCGGTGTCGTGGAAACCGTTCGTGAAATCGAACACTAGAGCTGTCACGATCACAATCGCGAGGAGCAGCGTGATGTGTTCCATTTACCCAGGCAATCGTTCGACGTCATTGGCATGTGGACCGTAGGCAACCTGGGTAAACGGAAGATGAACTGGGGAGGGCACTGTGGTGACTCCAACCGGAGTCACGGCGTTCCGTTTCTGTTCGAGGTGTGTTCCCCGGAAGGCGGAACGCGGTGGTCCGCCCGGCCCTGTACCCATCGCTCCCCAGGGCTGACAGGATCGGTCCATGAGCGATCAGCTTCGGCGCATGAGCGATCAGCAATGTGACGCGATCGGACGGGCGTGGGACGGGGTCGTCGCCACCGCGCGGCGGACGGCGGCCGAGGGGCTCGTCGTCGGGACGTCGGGAAACGTGTCGGCCCGGGTCGGCTCCACCATCCTCGTCACCCCCAGCGGAGTGCCCTACGACCGGCTGCGCCCCGAGGACGCCGTGGGCGTCGATCCGGACGGCAACCGCCTCTTCGGCGACCTGGTCCCGACCAGCGAACTCCCGCTCCACCTCGCCGTCTACCGGAACACGGACGCCGCCGCCGTCGTCCACACCCACGCGGTGCACGCCACGGCCGTCTCCACCCTGGTCGCCGAGATCCCCCCGGTCCACTACGCAGCCGCCATGCTCGGCGGCCCCGTCCGCGTCGCCGCCTACGCCCGCTACGGCACCCCCGAACTGGCCGAGTACATGCTTACCGCCCTCCGGGACCGCACCGGCTGCCTGCTCCGCAACCACGGCACCGTCACCTACGGGGCCACCCTGGACCAGGCGTACGACCGGACCGCCCAGCTCGAATGGCTCTGCCGCCTCTGGCTCGCCGCGAGCTCCGTCCCCGGACACACCCCGAGCCTGCTCACCCCGGACCAGCTGGACGAGGTGGGCGAGGCGCTCAAGGGATACGGACAGCCGGGCTGACCCGACCGGCCCAGCACACGGCCCCGTCCGCTGGCAGCGCGCCCCCGCCGCCACGAGACTGGGGCCGTGCGCCCGGCAACGATCACGGCAGCAGCCGTCACCACGGTCCTCGGCGTCGGCGCGGCGGCGGTCGCGGCCGGCCGGTACGCCAGCGACGTCGCCCTGCGGGCCCCCGCGGGGCGCCCGCTCCCCGCCGACCGCCGACTCACCGTCCACGCCACGGCGGCCGGCCAGGTCACCCTCACCCGCTCCTTCACCGCCCTGCGTCCCGGCACGTACGGACTGGTCGGCGACGACGTCCACGCCGTGGTCGGCCCGGTGATCGAGAACGCCCACGCCGCCCCCGACACCGTCGTCCGCCGACTGGAACGCGTGGACCGGGGCACCCTGGAGCCCGGCGACAAGGTCCGGGTGACCCCGCAGCTGTTCAGCGGCGACCCCTCCCGCGCCCTCGGCCTCGCCCACGAGGAGGTCGAGATCCCCGGCGAACTCGGCGCCCTGCCCGCCTGGTTCGTGCCCGGCGCCCGCGACACCTGGGTCATCACCGTGCACGGCCTCGGCACCACCCGGGAACACCCCATGAACCTCATGGGCTTCCTGAACGGGCTGCGGCTGCCCGTGCTCGACCTCGCCCACCGCGGCGACGCCGGGGCCCCGCGCTCGCCCGACGGCCTCGTCCACCTCGGCGAGTCCGAATGGCGCGACCTGGACGCGGCGATCCGCTTCGCCGTGCGCCACGGCGCCCGCGACGTCGTCCTGCACGGCTGGTCCACCGGCGCCTCGATGGCGCTGCACGCGGCCGTCGGCTCCGCCCTGCGCGACCGGATCTCCGGACTCGTCCTGGACTCCCCGGTCCTGGACTGGAACGCCACCCTGCGCGCCCTGGCCGTCGCCCGCGGCGTCCCGGCCTTCCTGCTGCCGCTCGCGCAGCGCGCCGCCGAGGGCCAGACCGGGGTGCACGGCGGCCGGCTGCTGGACGAATCCGTCGCCCGCTCCCTGCGCACCCCCACCCTGGTCTTCCACGGCCCGGACGACCAGCTCGCCCCCTGGCAGCCGACCCGCGACCTCGCCGCCCGCCGCCCCGACCTGATCGCCCTGCACACCGTCCCGCAGGCACCGCACGCGGCGATGTGGAACGCCGACCCGGCCCGCTACGAGGAGACCCTGCGCCGCTTCCTGGTCCCCCTGATGTGACCCGGCCGGGGAGGGCGGCCCGTCCTCCCCGCGAACCGGCCCCGGACCGGGGCTTCCGGTCCGCCCGGCGCAAGATCCGTGAGGCGCCCCCGGATCCCCGCGATGTGACCGGATGGGAGAGGGTAAACGCCTCATTGTCCCAGGCCCGGACCGGGATCGCCGTCCCGGGAATCCGGGTTCCGTTTGGGCTTTCGGGCCGTCAGGGGCAAGACTGCTACCCGTGACGTCCCGTAACCCGCGCGACTCCAGGCTGCGACTTGTCCGCCCGCGACCCCTTGCCACCGCCCGCAAGGCCGTGACCACCCGGCGCACCAGGCCGGCCCCCCGCCCGCCCGAGGGCACCCCACCCCGGTCGGAACTGGCCCGCCAGGCCAGGGCCGCCCTCGCCGACGCCGTACGGATCGCCCGGTGGGCCGCCGACGGCGCGACCCCCGGCGCGCCACCGCTGGCCGCCCAGGCGCTCCAACGCGCCGCGGCCGCCCTCGAACTGTCCCCGGCACAGGTGCGCTCCGGCTGGGACCGGGCCAGGCTCGCCGGCCTGGTCGAACTGCACGGCGACACCGCACGCCCCGGCTGGCGGCTGCGTGCCTGGGACCGCGACGACTCCGCCGTGCTCCGCGGCTGGGTGGCGCTCTTCGACGCCTGGTCGCTCGTCCACCCGGCGCCCGCGGGCCTGGAGTCCACGGCCGCCGCCGAGGCCGTCGAGGCGGTGCCCCAGGTCCTCTCCCTCCTCCAGCTCTCGGCGGGCCCGGTCACCGTCCCCGCCCTGCTGGACCTGCTCGCCCAGCGCGTCGCCGAACTCCGCGAGGAGCGCTGCGAGGTGCCGTACGGGCCGCAGCCGCTGCCCGGACCGGCCGAGCCCGCCCCGCCCGCCGACCCGGCCGCCCTGCTCGACTGGGCCCTCGACGGACTGGCCGCCGTCGGCGCGCTCACCCTCGGCACCGGACACGCCACCCTCACCCCGCTCGGCAACTGGGCGGTCTGGGTCAAGCTGGAGCAGATCTGCGTCGCCGCCCAGAGCCCGGCCGGGAACATCGAGCAGTCCGCCGCCGACATGCTGCTCGGCTGCGCGAGGCTCACCCCGGGCCCGGCCCGCGACGAGTACCGGGCCTGGCTGGCCGCCCGCCCGGTCGGCAGCGCCGTCGCCGAACTCCTCGACGTGGCCCGGGGCGAGGACGCCCTCCTGCGCGGGCTCGCCTTCGAGGCGCTCCGGGTCGTGGGCGCCCCCGCCGAGCCCGAGGTCCGCGCCGTGCTCGCCGACGCCTCGCTGCGCCCCTACGCGCTGCTCTGGCTGGCCGAGTACGACGGCACCGACCCCGAGGACGCCCCCGACGTCCTCAGCCGCGAAGAGGCCACCTGGCTCTGGGTCGACACCGCTGCGGCCGTCGCCGACCACGGCGAGACCGGGCTGCTGGTCCGCCACCTCGACTCCGCCGTCCAGGGCACGGTCCCGGCCCTCCTGGAGGAGGTACGGGCCGTCGGCCATCCGCGCACCGTGCAGGTACTGGTGGCGCTGGCCGCCGCCCACCCGGATCCGGCGCTGGCCAAGGCGGTGCGCCGGGCCGCGTTCCAGGTGCACACCGGCGGCGCCTGACCGCGCGGCGGGCCCGAGCGCGCTCGGGCCCGCCCGGCGGCCGTCAGCCCGCCGACCCCGGCGCGTACGTACCGAAGCTCCAGACGTTGCCCTCGGCGTCCCGCGCCATGTAGTCCCGTGAGCCGTAGTCCTGGTCGGTGGGCGGCATCAGGATCTCCACCCCGTGCTCCACCGCTCTGGCGTGGTGCGCGTCGATCTCCTCGACCACGACGTAGACGCCGACGGGGCCCGCGTCCCGCATCGCCCGGGAGAAGACGCCGTCGCGCCCCTTGGAGCCCAGCATCACCCTGCCGTTGCCGCAGGACAGCTCGGCGTGGAGCACCGCGCCGTCCTCGCCCTCGTACACCGCCTCCCGGACGAAGCCGAACGCCTCCGTCAGCGTCCTGATCGCCGCCTGCGCGTCCTCGTACAGAATCGTCGGGTAGATGGTCGGAACTCCGGCCGCCGCGTTCGCCACCGCACTCACCTCTCCTGCGCCACGTCCTCACAGTGATCCGCCGCCCAGTCTTCCACCGGGCACCGACAGTGGCCCGGCGGCGCTCAGCGGAAGGTGTCGCAGGAGGCGAGGTCCCCGTCGCGGTAGCCGGTGGTGAACCACTGCCGGCGCTGGGCGGCCGAACCGTGCGTCCAGGACTCCGGGGTGACCCGGCCCTGGAACTTCTCCTGGATCCGGTCGTCACCGACCGCGGCCGCCGCGTCGAGCCCGTCCCGGACGTCCGCCGTGGTCAGCGAGGTGAGCAGCGGTCGCCCGGTCGCCCCGTCGGGCGTGGTCGTCGCGTGGTGGGCCCAGATCCCGGCGTAGCAGTCCGCCTGGAGCTCCACCCGGACCGCGTTGCTGTTCGCGCCGGTCCGGCCGTCCTGCGCCCGCCCGAGCGTCCCCATCAGGTCCTGCACGTGGTGGCCGTACTCGTGGGCGACGACATAGGCCTGGGCGAAGGGGCCGCCGCTGGAGCCGAACTTCGTCCGCAGCTCGTCGAAGAAGCCCAGGTCCAGATAGACCTGCCGGTCACCGGGGCAGTAGAACGGCCCGACCGCCGAGCTCGCGGCGCCGCACGCGGTGTTGATCCGGTCACTGAACAGGACCGTCCGGGACGGCGTGTACGTGGCCCCGCGCTGCCGGAACTCCTGCTTCCAGTAGTCCTGCACGCTGTTGACCACCGCCACGGTCCGGCAGTCCTCCCGGGTGTTCGCGTCCCGCCCGGTCCGGCAGTCCCGCTCCACCTGGGCGGCGGTGGACGAGGTCGGCGCCGTGGTCGGCCCGCCCGACGAGAGCCCGAGCTCCTCGGGGCCGACGCCGAAGAACAGCCCCAGCAGCAGCGCGACGAGCCCGACGACGCCGCCGCCCACCGTGGCCCTGCCGCCCGGGATCCGGCTGCCGCGCGCGTCCTGGACCTCGGACGTGTCCAGACCGGCATCGTCGTCGAACTGCATGGTCCCGCCTTCCGCTCCGCGCTCTGGTCCCGCCTCCGCCGAGTATCGGACAGGTCACGCCGCGCCGCCTTCCGGCCGTGCGGCGGCCACCCCGGGTGGCTGCCGGGAAGCACGCGGAAAAGCAGTTGCACACCGCCAGTAGAATGGCCCCATGGCAATTCTCCTTGTGCATTAGCGGCGTCGAGACATCTCCGCCCTCGTCCCGTAAGCCGTCCAACCGCCCTGGAGTATTACCGTGATCACCGCCTCCGGCATCGAGCTGCGTGCCGGCGCCCGCATCCTCATCGAGTCCGCCTCCTTCCGTATCTCCA
>NZ_JBSFKL010000012.1:0-223051 GCF_053598535.1 Streptomyces sp. NPDC001108 | reverse complement strand
TCCCCACCCCCGAGGACTTCGCCAACGTCCCCGGACTCGGCGTCCAGGGCATCGTCGACGGCCACGCCGTCCTCGTCGGCCGCGAACAACTCCTCACCCAGTGGGAGATCCACCTCCCCGCGGAACTCGCCCGACTCAAGGCAGCCGCCGAGGCCGCCGGCCGGACCGCCATCACCGTCGCCTGGGACGGCGAGGCACGAGCCGTCCTGGAGGTCGCCGACAAGATCAAGGACACCAGCGCCGAGGCCATCGAGCGGCTGCGGGGCCTGGGGCTGACCCCGATCCTGCTGACCGGTGACAACCGGGCGGTGGCCGAGTCGGTCGCGGCCGAGGTCGGGATCGAGAAGGTGTACGCGGAGGTCATGCCGGAGGACAAGGTCGACGTCGTCAAGAAGCTCCAGGCCGAGGGGCGTTCGGTCGCCATGGTCGGGGACGGGGTCAACGACGCCGCCGCCCTCGCCCAGGCCGATCTGGGCCTCGCGATGGGGACGGGTACGGACGCCGCGATCGAGGCGGGCGACCTGACGCTGGTCCGCGGTGACCTGCGGTCCGCCGCCGACGCCATCCGGCTGTCGCGCCGGACGCTCGGCACCATCCGCACCAACCTGTTCTGGGCCTTCGCCTACAACGTGGCCGCGCTGCCGCTCGCGGCGGCCGGGCTGCTCAACCCGATGATCGCGGGCGCCGCGATGGCGTTCTCCTCGGTCTTCGTGGTCGGCAACTCGCTGCGGCTGCGGGGGTTCAAGGCGGCGGCCGGGAGGAGCTGACGGCCTCGGCGCACGTCGGCGGGACGGCACCCCTCAGGGCGCCGTCCCGCCGACGTGCGCCGCACCCCTCAGGGCCCGTCCGGCCGAGCGCGACCGGACGGGCCCTCGTCGTCGGGCGGCGGACCCGGCAGCGACACCCGGACGGTGAGCCCTCCCCCGGGGTTGGGGGTCAGCGCCAGGTCCGCGTGGTGGGCGCGGACGATGCTGGCGACGATCGCCAGCCCGAGGCCGTGACCGCGCCGCCCCGGGTCCGGCCCGACCACCCGCCCGCCGCCCCGCAGGAACGGTTCGGTGAGCCGGTCGACCGTCCCGGCCACCAGCGGTCCGGCGTTGGCGACGGTCAGGAGGGCGTGGCCGGGACGCGCCGGGTCGGGGCCGGTGGTCAGGGTGAGCGTTCCGTCCGTGGGCAGGTTGTGCCGTACGGCGTTGTGGAGCAGGTTCACGACGAGCTGACGCAGCAGGACGTCGTTGCCGGTGGCCGGGGCCGGGCGGATGTCGGTGGTCACGGTGACGCCCCGCGCCCCCGCCTCCTCGCGGACGGCGTCGACGGCTCCCCGGGCGGTGTCGGCGAGGTCGAGGCGCCGGGTGGCGGGCGGGGTGTGGTCGAGCGCGGAGAGTTCCAGCAGGGCGTCGGTGATCTCGATGCCGCGCCGGTTGGTCTCGCTGAGCCGGGAGACGAGCTGCCGGTAGTCCTGGCCGTCGGGGTCGGCCGCGGCCACGTCGAGCATGGTGCGGCTGACGGCGAGCGGGGTGCGCAGCTCGTGCGAGGCGTTGGCGGCGAAACGCTGCTGGGCCTCGAAGGACCTCTGGAGGCGGGCGAGCATGTCGTCGAAGGTGTCGGAGAGTTCGGTGAACTCGTCGCGCGGGCCGGTGAGTCCGATGCGGTGGTCCAGGGAGCCGTCGGCGGCCCGCCCGGCCGCTCGGGTGATCTCCTGGAGGGGGCGCAGGACGCGGCCCGCGATGATCCACCCGCCGCCGAGCCCGAGCAGCGCCAGGAGCAGCAGGGTGACGCCGGCGGCCACGAACAGGGCCTGAAGGATGTCCGGCCGGGCGGCCAGGGCCGCGGCCTGCGGGTTCACCGCGGTCAGCGGGTAGTTGGGCAGGAAGCGCATGGCCAGGTAGACCACGATCAGGCTGAGTGCCCCCGAGCCGAGGACGAACAGCGCGTAGGTCAGGGTGAGTTTCATCCGGGCGGTCAGCCGCCGCGGCCGCGCGGTCCGCGACGCGCCCCGCTCCGTCTCCCCGGATTCCTGGCCGGGTGCCGTGCGGCGGTTCACCCGGCGGACCCGGTCGGCCCGTCGATGCGGTAGCCGACGCCCGGCACGGTCTGGATGGCGGAGGGTTCGCCGAGCCGTTTGCGGAGGGTGGAGATGGTGATGCGGACGGCGTTGGTGAACGGGTCGGCGTTCTCGTCCCAGGCCCGCTCCAGCAGCGTCTCCGCGCTGACGACGCCGCCGCGCGCGGCCATCAGGACCTCCAGGACGGCGAACTGCTTCCGGGTGAGCGCCACGTACCGGCCGTCGCGGAAGACCTCGCGCCGGAACGGGTCCAGCCGGATTCCGGCGCACTCGATGACCGGGGGCGTACTGTCCTTGGGCCGGCGGGCCAGTGAGCGCAGCCGTACGACCAGCTCCTTCAGGTCGAAGGGCTTCGTCAGGTAGTCGTCGGCACCGATCTCGAAACCGGTGACCTTCTGGTCGAGGAGCCCCGCCGCGGTCAGCATGAGCACCCGGCAGCCCAGCCGCCGTTCCACGATGGCCCGGCACACGTCGTCGCCGTGCGTCCCCGGGACGTCGCGGTCGAGTACGACGACGTCGTACTCGTTCACTTCCAGGCGCTCCAGGGCGGCGTCGCCGTCCCCGGCGATGTCGGAGGCGATGGCTTCGAGCCTCAGACCCGCCTGCACCGCCTCGGCGAGATACAGCTCGTCCTCGACAATCAGCACCCGCATACGGCCTCTCCTGCTCTGCTTCGCACCCGGACCTCCCACATGAACCATGCCGGGCCCATCGAAAACGTAGCGCTCCGGACCTATCGAAAACGTATGGGGAAATCGAGACGGCCCCACAACACGGTCCGCTCTTCACTCGGTGCATCGGCCCGCGGCACCCGCCGCCCGCCCCGACCGAGATTTCCGGAGGCCACCATGCACGACGACCCGGCAGCGAGCCCTTCCGCCCCGGCGGCGCGCCGCTTCCCCGTCCGGACGGCGGCAGGGGTGTGCGCGGTCGGGGTGCTGGCGCTCGCGGCGGCATGCGGCACCGCGGCCCGGAGCGAACCGGCCGCCCGCGCCGCCGCGGCGGCGGACCGGGGGCCGAGCGGCCCGGCGACGGCAGGGGCCTCACCGCGGAGCACCGACGGCGGCGACACCCCCCGGGAACGTGACCTCACCCCCTTCGACACCCGGTCCCCGGCCATCGACCGGCTGGACGAGAACCTGCTGGAGGCCGTACGGAAGGCGGCCCGGGACGCCCGCGAGGACGGCATCGAATTCCGGGTCACCTCGGGATGGCGCAGCAGGGAGCACCAGCAGCGCCTGCTGGACGAGGCCATCCAGAGGTACGGGAGCGAGAAGAAGGCGCGGCAGTTCGTGAACACCCCGGAGAAGTCGACCCACGTGTCCGGGAAGGCCGTCGACATCGGCCCCACCGACGCCGACGACTGGCTCATCCGCAACGGCGCCGACTACGGCCTGTGCCAGGTCTACAACAACGAGATGTGGCATTTCGAGCTGCTGACCAGCCCTGGCGGCCGCTGCCCGACGCCGCGGACCGACGCCGCCGGCTGACCGGTGCGGCGTCGCTCCCTGCCCCCGGGCTTCCGATCATCCGCGCTTCCGCGCCTCCTAGCTTCCGAAGGACATGTCATGGCCGATCTGCGCGAGGACCCCTATCCGGATGTGTACATCGGAGGCGGATTCTCCGACCCCGCCGGCCTCTCCGGTGCCACCGACCTCTCCGGCCTCTCTGGTCCCACCGACCTCTCCGATCTCTCCGGGCCGATGGCCGACCCCGTGCACGCACCGGACCTGCACGCCCCGGACCGGCCGGGGCCGGACCGGCCGGAGCGGCTCCCGCGCCGGTACGGCCCGGTGTTCCGTACGGGCCGGACCACGAGCGCCGTCGCGGCGGGGGCGGCGCTCCTGATGGTCGGCCACCCGCTCGTGCCCAACCGGCCGGGCAACCTCGGCAGCCTGCTCGAAACCCTGCTGCCCTGGACCGGCCTGGTCGTCCCGGCGCTGCTCCTGACCGCTCTCTTCCGCAGGTCGGTAACGGCCGTCGTCGCCGCGCTTCTGCTCGGGGCCGTGTGGGTCGGCGTGTTCGGACCCCTGCTCCTCGGCGGGGGGAGCGGGGGAAAACCGGACCTGACCGTGGTCACGCACAACGTCGGCGCCATCAATCCCGACCCCACCGCGACCGCCCGTGCGCTGCTGGCCGCCGACCCCGACCTGGTCGCCCTGGAGGAGATCACCGACGACGCGCTGCCCGCGTACCGCGAGGTACTGGACCGCCGGCTCCCGCACTCCGTACGCATCGGCACCGTCGCCCTGTGGAGCCGCTACCCCCTCGCCGAATCCCGCCGTATCACCATCGACCCCGGTTGGAGCCGCTCCCTGCGCGCCCGGGTCGAGGCGCCGAACGGCCCGCTCGCCGTCTACGTGGTCCACCTGCCCTCGGTACGCGTCGGCGCCGCCGGCTTCACGATCGGGCGGCGCGACGCGGCCCTCACCGCCCTCGACCGCACGCTCGACGACGAGCGGCAGAGGAAGGTCCTCCTGCTGGGCGACCTCAACGGCGCCACCACCGACCGCCGCCTCGCCCCGTTGATGTCCCGGCTGACCTCGGTCGAGGACGAGGCGGGCAGCGGTTTCGGCTTCAGCTGGCCCGCGGCCTTCCCGATCGCCCGGGTCGACCACATCCTCGTCCGGGACGTCACCCCCACCGACGCCTGGACCCTCCCCGCCACCGGCAGCGACCACCGTCCCGTCGCCGCCGCGCTCAGGACGTAGCGCGGGGCGAGCCCTTAGGGTCGGTGCCATGACCGACAGCTCCCGTGCGAACGGTGCCCCCGGCGCGGGGCGCGACGACTCCCTCCGTGAGCGCTGGCGGACGGCGCTCGTCGGTGCGCGGGGCGGCGCCCCCGGCCCCGACCCGGCCCCGTACGCCGACAACCTGCTGGCCCGCTGGGCCGAGCCACAGCGGAAGTACCACACCACCGCACACCTGGTCGCCGTGCTCGGCCACATCGACACACTCGTCCCGTACGCGGCCGACGTGGACGCGGTGCGCCTCGCCGCCTGGTTCCACGACGCGGTCTACCGGCCCGACCGGTCCGAGAACGAGGAGCGCAGCGCCGCGCTGGCCGAGCGCGCCCTCCCCGAGGCCGGAGTGCCGGACGGGGTCACGGCCGAGGTCGCCCGTCTCGTCCGGCTGACCGTCACCCACGACCCGGCGGACGGCGACGCGAACGGGGAGGTGCTCTGCGACTCGGACCTGGCGGTGCTCGCGGCGGGCCCGGAGGAGTACGCGGCGTACGCGGCCCGGGTGCGCGAGGAGTACGGCTTCGTGCCCGACGAGGCGTTCCGGGAGGGGCGGGCGGCGGTGCTCCGCCAACTGCTCGGGCTGCCAAGGCTGTTCCGTACGCCCTACGGGGCGGAGCACTGGGAGCCCCGGGCGCGGCGGAACCTGCTGACCGAGCTGGAGCTGCTGAACGGCTGAGCCCCTTCGCCCGCCTGCCGGCAACGGGGCCGGGCGACCGGAAGGTGACAACTACGTAAATCCGACAAGCGCCGGGAATCTGACGGCGCCGGACACGGTTGTCTGCTGGCATGCCCGACTCTGCCGCTCGACGCTCCCGCATGCCCCTGGCCGTCTACATCCTGGGACTCTCGGTCTTCGCCCTGGGGACCAGTGAGTTCATGCTCTCCGGTCTGCTGCCGCCCATCGCCGACGACATGAACGTGTCCATCCCGCGCGCCGGACTCCTCATATCCGCCTTCGCGATCGGCATGGTGATCGGTGCCCCGCTGCTCGCCGTCGCCACGCTCCGGCTGCCCCGCCGGACCACCCTGATCACCCTGATCACCGTCTTCGGGCTCGGCCAGGTGGCGGGCGCGCTGGCCCCGACGTACGAGGTGCTGTTCGCGTCCCGGGTGGTGAGCGCGTTCGCCTGCGCCGGGTTCTGGGCGGTGGGCGCGGCGGTCGCCATCGCGATGGTGCCGGTGAACGCGCGGGCCCGCGCGATGGCCGTGATGATCGGCGGTCTGTCGATCGCCAATGTGCTCGGTGTGCCGCTGGGCGCGTTCCTCGGGGAGAACCTCGGCTGGCGGTCGGCGTTCTGGGCGGTCGGCGCGGCCTCCGCGGTGGCACTGGTCGGGGTGGCGACGCTGATCCCGCGCATCCCGCTGCCGGAGCAGAAGCCCCGGCTGAAGCGGGAGATGGCCATCTACCGGGACCGGCAGGTGTGGCTGGCGATCGTGATCACGGCGCTCGCCGCAGGCGGTGTCTTCTGCGCGTTCAGCTATCTGGCCCCGCTGCTGACGGACGTCGCCGGGCTGGACTCGGGCTGGGTGCCGACCGTGCTCGCGCTCTTCGGGGTCGGCGCGCTGATCGGTACGACGATCGGCGGCCGGGTCGCGGACGCGCATCTCTTCGGGGTGCTGATGAGCGGGATCGCCGCCTCGACGGTCTTCCTGGTCGCGCTGGCGCTGTTCGCGTCGAGCCCGGTCGCGGCGGTCGTGCTCGCGTTCCTGCTGGGAGTCTCGGCGTTCTACACGGCCCCGGCGCTGAACGCCCGGATGTTCAACGTCGCGGGCGCCGCCCCGACGCTGGCGGGGGCGACGACGACCGCCGCCTTCAACCTGGGCAACACGGGCGGCCCCTGGCTGGGCGGTGCGGTGATCGACGCCGACTTCGGCTTCACGTCGACGGCGTGGGCGGGGGGCGCGATGACGGTGGTGGCGCTGGTGGCCGTGGTGATCGCGCTGCGGCTCCAGGGCGGCGGCCGCTCGCGCCGGGTGACGGGGGCTCCGGCCGCGGCGTCGGAGCCGGTGGAGGCGGCCGCGGAGGTACGCCCCTGATCCCGCACCCCTCGCACGCGCGCCGGTGCACGCCGCGTACATCACGTGCGCCGCGCACCGCGTACGCCGGTCCCCGGATTCCGCCGTCAGGCGCCGGGGGCCGGTCGTCGTTTGGGGCGGCGCAGCCCCGCCTCCGTGATCCGGCGGACCAGCTCCTTCGAGCCGATCTGCCGGGCCCCGGCCCGTACCGCGTCCTCGTAATGGGACTCCGGTACGTCGTAGTGGTCCCGGTCGAAGGCCCGGGGCGGGCAGCCGATGGACGCCGCGAAGGCGTGCAGCTCCTCGAAGGACACGTCGCTGACCAGATGCGACCAGAACCGGCCGTGCCCCGGCCACTGCGGCGGGTCGATGTACAGGGTCACCGGCGCGGTATCCCGGCCAGCGAACCGACCGGCGCCACCGCCACCGCGGCCTTGGCGCACACCCAGTGCGGGTCCGGTCCCAGCTCGGGTTCGACGTCGAGGGCGTGCGGGTCGCCCGCGTCGCAGACCGGGCAGAGCGGCCAGCGTCCGTACCGTTCGAGCAGGGCGTCCTGCACGTCCTGGGCGACCAGCCCGACCACGAACTCGACGCCCTCCGGCCACTGCTCGACCCACCAGCGGCGGTGCGTCACCGCGTCCTCGACCAGCGAGACGATCCCGGCCTCGGCGACGCCCCCGGCGGCGAGATCGGCCATGACCAGCGCACGGGCCGTGTGCAGGGCCTGTTCCAAGGGATTCATCTCCATGGCCCCATTGTCTCCCGGCCGTGCGGCCCGGCCCGCCGGGCACGAACCCGCGCGCGGCCGGGAACGCCCGGCACCCGCCCCTCAGGACCGCCGGACGGCCGGGAACGGTCCGCCCGAACGGCCGGAAGCAGACAGACCGGCGACCGGCCGAAGGAAGAGGGACCAAGGGAGGGGTTGACGGCCAACCGGGTTGAAAATATCTTTCAAATGTGACCCATGACCTGAAGGAAAGTTTCAGCGCCGAGTCCCCGCCCGCCCCGGCGGCCCTCGCGGCCAAGGTACGTACGCTCGCGCCGTCCATGACCCGTTCGATGCAGCGCGTCGCCGAGGCCGTAGCCGGGGATCCGGCCGGCTGCGCCGCCCTCACGGTCACCGGTCTCGCCGAGCTCACCGGCACCAGCGAGGCCACCGTGGTCCGCACCGCCCGTCTCCTCGGCTACCCCGGCTACCGCGACCTGCGCCTGGCCCTCGCCGGGCTCGCCGCGCACCAGCAGTCCGGCCGGGCCCCCTCCGTCACCGCCGACATAGCGGTCGACGACCCGATCGCGGACGTGGTCGCCAAGCTGGCCTACGACGAACAGCAGACCCTCGCCGACACGGCCGCCGGGCTCGACACGGTGCAGCTCGGCGCCGCCGTGGCCGCCGCCGCCACCGCCCGCCGCATCGACATCTACGGGGTCGGCGCCTCCTCGCTCGTCGGCCAGGACCTGGCGCAGAAGCTCGCCCGGATCGGCCTCATCGCGCACGCGCACACGGACCCGCACCTCGCGGTGACCAACGCCGTCCAGCTGCGCTCGGGCGACGTGGCGATAGCGATCACGCACTCCGGCTCCACGGGCGACGTGATCGAGCCGCTGCGGGTCGCCTTCGACCGGGGTGCGACGACCGTCGCGATCACCGGCCGCCCCGACGGCCCGGTCACGCAGTACGCCGACCACGTACTGACCACGTCCACCGCCCGGGAGAGCGAACTGCGCCCTGCGGCCATGTCGAGCCGCACGAGCCAGCTCCTCGTGGTCGACTGCCTGTTCATAGGTGTCGCGCAGCGCACCTACGAAACGGCCGCACCGGCCCTCGCCGCCTCCTACGAAGCACTCGCCCACCGCCACACCCCGCGCCCCCGCTGACCGGGCCCGCCCCGACGGACCGGGGCACCCGCAGAGCCGTACGGACCAGAACCGCACCCCGCGCTTCCGCCCCACGCACTCCCGAACCGCACGCAACCGAACCGCTCGCACCCGATCGAGACGAAGACCGAGAAAGCTGAGCCGCCCCCCATGACCTCCACCACTTCCCCCGACGCCGCCGGCGGATACGGCGAGCTGCGCGCCGAGCTGGCGACGCTCACCACCGAGGCGTTCCGGCCGGAGCTCGCCGAGATCGACCGCCTCGGCACGCTCGACATCGCCCGCATCATGAACGGCGAGGACCAGTCCGTACCGACCGCCGTCGCCGCCCGGCTCCCCGAGATAGCCGCCGCCATCGACGGCACCGCGGCGCGCATGGCCCGCGGCGGCCGGCTGATCTACGCGGGCGCGGGTACCGCCGGCCGGCTCGGCGTGCTCGACGCCAGCGAATGCCCGCCCACCTTCAACACCGACCCGTCCGAGGTCATCGGGCTGATCGCGGGCGGCCCCGGCGCCATGGTCAAGGCCGTCGAGGGCGCCGAGGACAGCAAGGAGCTGGCCGCCGCCGACCTCGACGCGCTGCACCTCACCGCCGACGACACCGTGGTCGGCATCTCCGCCTCCGGCCGCACGCCGTATGCGATCGGCGCCGTCGAGCACGCCCGCGCCAGGGGCGCCCTGACGATCGGTCTGTCCTGCAACGCGGACTCCGCGCTGGGCGCCGCGGCGGAGCACGGCATCGAGGTCGTCGTGGGCCCGGAGCTGCTCACCGGCTCCACCCGGCTCAAGGCGGGCACGGCCCAGAAGCTCGTCCTCAACATGATCTCGACGATCACGATGATCCGGCTCGGCAAGACGTACGGGAACCTGATGGTCGACGTCCGCGCCTCCAACGAGAAGCTGCGCGCCCGCTCCCGCCGGATCGTCTCGCTCGCCACCGGGGCCTCCGACGCCGAGATCGAGGCCGCCCTGGCCGCGACCGACGGCGAGGTGAAGAACGCCATCCTCACCATCCTCGGTCAGGTCGACGGGGAGACCGCCGCCACGCTGCTGGCCGCGTCCGACGGCCACCTCCGCGCCGCCCTCGCCGCCACGACCGACACCGACTGACCCGACCGCCCCACCCGCACCACTTCCCCCCTCGTGTCACCCGCCCCCCTCCGCATCACCCGCACTGCCCGCACCACCCGCACCCCCCACAGCAAGGCCCCCGCACCATGGCACCAGAAGACAAGAACCGCGCCACCGCCGCCGCGATCCTCCCGCTCGTCGGCGGCGCCGCGAACGTCGACTCCGTCGCCCACTGCATGACCCGGCTCCGGCTGGGTCTGCACGACCGCTCGCTCGTCGACGACGAAGCCCTGAAGGCGGTCCCCGCCGTCATGGGCGTGGTCGAGGACGACACGTACCAGATCGTCCTCGGCCCGGGGACCGTCGCCCGAGTCACCCCGGAGTTCGAACGGCTCATCGAGGAGGCTCGGGCGACGGAGCCCGGCGCACACCCCACTCCGGAAGGCGCCCCCGGAGCCACCGCCGGAACCACCGACCCCGCGTCGGCCCCCTCCGGACCCGACGCCTCCGCGGCCGGGCTGGCCGCGCAGGGAGCCGCGATGAAGGCGGCGCGGAAGGCGAAGAACGCCACCCCGTTCAAGCTGTTCCTGCGCCGGATCGCCAACATCTTCGTCCCGCTGATCCCCGCGCTCATCGGCTGCGGCATCATCGCCGGCCTCAACGGACTGCTGGTGAACCTGGGCCGGCTGCCCTCCGTCACCCCCGCGCTGGCCGCGATGGCCTCCGGCTTCATGGCGCTGATCGCCGTGTTCGTCGGCTTCAACACGGCGAAGGAGTTCGGCGGAACGCCGATCCTGGGCGGCGCGGTCGCCGCGATCATCGTCTTCCCCGGCGTCGCGAACATCGAGGCGTTCGGCCAGAAGCTCTCCCCGGGACAGGGCGGTGTGCTGGGCGCGCTCGGCGCGGCGGTGCTCGCGGTGTACGTGGAGAAGTGGTGCCGCCGCTGGGTCCCGGAGGCGCTGGACGTCCTGGTCACCCCGACCCTGACGGTCCTGGTCTCCGGCCTGGTGACGATCTTCGGCCTGATGTACCTGGCCGGTGAGGTCTCCACCGCCATCGGCACCTTCGCCGACTGGCTGCTCTCCCACGGCGGCGCGGGCGCGGGGTTCGTCCTCGGCGGCCTCTTCCTGCCCCTGGTGATGCTGGGCCTGCACCAGGCGCTGATCCCGATCCACACCACCCTCATCGAGCAGCAGGGCTACACCGTGCTGCTCCCGATCCTCGCGATGGCGGGCGCCGGCCAGGTCGGCGCGGCCGTCGCGGTCTACTTCCGCCTTCCCCGCAACGGGTCGATCCGCCGCACCATCAAGTCCGCACTGCCGGCCGGTCTGCTCGGCGTCGGTGAACCGCTGATCTACGGCGTCAGCCTCCCGCTCGGCCGTCCGTTCGTCACGGCATGCGTGGGCGGCGCGTTCGGCGGCGGCTTCGTCGGTCTGTTCAACCAGCTCGGCGACAAGGTCGGTTCCACGGCCATCGGCCCGTCCGGCTGGGCGCTCTTCCCGCTCCTCGACGGCAACCACGGCCTGGGCACCACCGCCGCGATCTACGCGGGCGGCCTGCTGGCCGGCTACCTCACCGGCTTCCTCGCGACGTACTTCTTCGGCTTCGGCAAGGACCTGCTGGCGGAGTTCGACGTCGCACAGGAACCGGCCCCCGCCCCGTCCCCGTCCCCGAACCCGGCCACGGGGACGAGCACAGACCCCCGGGGCAACGGCCCCGACTCCCCGACGAAGGAACCCGCCGGAGTCTGACCCACCACCGACCCCACGAAGCACCGGCCCCATTAGCCACCGGGCCACCGGGCCCCACGACTACGGGCGGCCGGGCGGGTGGGCGGCCGGGCGGGCGGGGAGCGTCGACGGGAACGGCGTAACGGCGCTGGTCCGTCTCGTCACCGCTCCCGTTCCCGTCGACGCCCCACGCCCGCGTGGTCAACGCGGCAAACCCGGCACCCTCACGGCAGCCTCCCCTCCCGGTTGACCTCCCGGACCCTGGCCCGCAGGACCTCCCGCAACGGCGCCGGGCGCACCGAATCCGGCGGGCACTCCCACTCCGGCCCGCCGCCGGGCGCCCGCAACTGCACGTACGGACCGATCGTCCCCATCACGCGCCCCACCCGGCCGTCCCGGATGTCCACCGCGAACGACCCCGGCTCGGGCGCCCCCGGCTCGCGGTCCTCACTCCGCATGACCGGCCGACCTCTGCGCCTCCAGCACCGTGCTCAGCCGCAGCGCCGTATCGAGGTTGCACCGCCCCAGGTCCACCAGCGGCGCCGACGAGTCGTCCGCCGCACACGACACCGGGTCGATCCGCAGCGACGGCAGAGTGATCCCGACGTTCGAGAACCCCTCCTTCAACCGCGTCACCGCGTCCTCCGCAGCCCGCACTCTGCCCTCCGCCGCCCCGCGCCGTTCCTTGATCGTCATGAGCCATTCCTTTCCACGCTGAGTAACGAAAATGCACACCCAGCGTGTCCAACGCGCCGCACGCCCGGAAGAGGCGCAGAACCCGCAACCGCACATCTGTCACAGGGAGTTGTCATGCTGCGCCCAAGCGATTCACTCCTCCGGAGTGCGGCGCACCAACGAACGCGGACGCACCGCCCAACACTCCCCGTAGCCCCCGAACCTCCACAGAGCCCCCACCACCACCCTCTTCCCACACCACTCCCGCCCTCTCATTGAGCGGCGTCACCATCGCCTGCCCGGAGAACGGGGAACAAAGACCGAAATCCCTCGATTGAGTGGAGGTTTCAGGCCATACATGTGGTTTGGACGATGAATACCCTCTCCGGACGCAATCATGCGGCGGTGATCTCAACATTCCGGACGGCCCACCGTCCCCGTCCCCGCCCCGCGTCGCTGCGCACGGCCGGACTCGGCGCACTCGCCGTACTGACCCTGCTCCCGGCGATCCCGGCGGCGGCCGCCGCCCCCGCACAGGCCCCGGCCGCCCACTCCGCCGCCCGCCTCCTGCCCCGTGCCGTCACCCCCGCCGAGGCCAGGACCTCCGCGCACCTCGCGTCGCTGCGGAACAACCCGGCGCGGCTGAAGACCTTCTTCAAGGCCCTGCCCAAGGGCGGCGACCTGCACAACCACCTCTCGGGTGCGGTCACCACCGAATACCTGATCAAGCTCGCGGCCGAGGACGGGCTCTGCATCGACGCGACGATGACGGCCGTGGCGCCGCCGTGCGGTCCGGGCACCCGCCCCGCGGCCGACGCGCAGCGCGACGCCGCGTTCCGCCGGCAGATCGTCCGGGCCTGGTCGATGCAGGACTTCCCGCCCAACGAGCTCGGGCACGACCACTTCTTCGACACGTTCGGCAAGTTCTCCATGGCCACCTGGTACACCAGGGGGAAGATGCTCGCCAACGTGGCCAACACCGTGGCCGAGCAGAACCAGTTCTACCTGGAAACCCTGGTCACCCCCGCTTCGGACAGCAGCAAGGCGCTCGCCGACAAGGTCGGTTACGACTCCGACCTCGCCGCCCTGCACCGCAAGCTGCTGGCCGGCGGACAGCTCGACCGGGTGGTGGACGAGGCGGTCAAGGAGGCCGACGACACCGACGTGCAGTTCCGGGCGACCGCGCACTGCGACACCGCGCGCCCCGACCCGGGCTGCCGGCTCCCGGTCCGCTGGATCTCCCAGGTGTCCCGGGGCAGCTCCCCGGTCCGGGTGTTCACGCAGATGGCGGTCGGCATGCGGCTGGCCGAGCGCGACCCGAGGTTCGTCGCGGTCAACCTCGTACAGCCCGAGGACGGCGCCACCGCGCTGGCCGACTACAGCCTCCAGATGCGGATGCTGAAGTACCTGCGCGGCCAGTACCCGGGCTCCCACCTCACCCTGCACGCCGGTGAGCTGGCACCCGGCCTGGTCAAGCCCAAGGACCTGACCTTCCACATCCGCGAGGCCGTACTCGTCGCGGGCACCGAGCGCGTCGGACACGGCGTCGACCTGGTCCACGAGGACGACTGGCGGCAGCTGGCCCGGACGATGGCCCGGCGCGACGTGGCCGTGGAGGTGCCGTTCTCCAGCAACAAGCAGATCCTCGGCATCGCCGGCGACGACCACCCGTTCAACGCGTACCGCCGCTACGGCGTCCCGATCGTGCTGGCCACCGACGACCCGGGCGTCTCCCGGATCGACATCAGCCACGAGTTCCAGTACGCCTCCAGCACCTACGACCTCGGCTACGTCGAGCTGAAGGACCTGGCCCGCGCCTCGCTGGAGTACGCCTTCCGCGAGGGCCGCAGCCTGTGGGCCCGGAACACCGCCCCGTCCGCCTACCGCCCGGTCGCCGCCTGTCTGGCCGACCGGCTGGGCAGCGACCGCCCGAGCCCGCGCTGCGCCCGCTACCTCGCCGCCAACCCGAAGGCGGCGACCGAGTGGCGCCAGGAGGCGGCCTTCGCCGTCTTCGAGCGCAACAACGCCTGACCGGCGGCCGCTCGTTCCCTCCGGGCCCGGGACTTTCCGTTCCGGGCCCGGTCACGTCGCATCCACCCGGTGCGCCGTTACGGAGTCGGCGCCCCCGGCGCCTCCTCCGCCCCCTCCGCCTCACCTGGTGGCGCCGCCCAGAGGTGGCCGAGCGTGCCGAGCACCAGACGGCAGACCTCGTCCGGCTCCGCACCGGCCAGCGGCTCGCGCGCGACCACCGTCCGCATCAGACCGATGCCCAGCAGCCAGGCCATCGCGAGATCCGCCCGCAGCACCGCGTCGGGGGCATCGGAGAGCCCGGCCAGCGCCTTCTGGTACTCCTCCCCCAGCTCCCGCAGCGTCCCGGCCGACTCACCACCGCGCCCCGTCGAACGCAGATAGACCTCCAGGGAGCGGTCCTCCGTCCCCTCCGCGCTGCGGGTCAGCATCGATCGCAGAGCGGCCTCGAACAGTTCCTCCGGCGGCGTCGCCCGCACCTGTTCCAGACCGCCCTGCGCCATGACCTCCGTGAGCAAACCTCGTTTCGAGCCGAAATAGCGGAACAACAATGCCTGGTTGGCCCCGGCCCGTGCCGCGATGCTCCGGACCGTCGCCCCCTCGTAGCCCCGCTCCGCGAACAGGTCACGGGCCGCCTCCAACAGCCGCCGACGAGTGGCCGCCGCGTCCCTGCGGCGCTCTTCGGGCGGCGGAACGGAACCGGGTTCCATGGCGCTCTCCTCTCGAACGGCCCGTCAGGATAACGGCCGTAAAGCATCGTTGACCGCCGGAGACAGAGGCTCCTACCGTTGTAAGCAGCTGCTTACATCCGGGAGGACGCAGTGACCACCGCTGACATCTCACCCCTCGCCTATCCCTTCAACACCCCCGACGGGCTCCAGCTCGCCGACGCCTACGAACGCGTACGCGAACAGCCCGGCCTGTTAAGGGTCCAGATGCCCTACGGCGAGCCGGCCTGGCTCGTCACCCGCTACGCCGACGCCCGACTGGTCCTGGGCGACCAGCGCTTCAGCCGGGCCGCTGCCGCCTCGCACGACGAGCCCCGGCAGTCCGAAGGAAAACGGGACGGCGGCATCCTCGGCATGGACCCGCCCGACCACACCCGGCTGCGCTCCCTCGTCGCCAAGGCGTTCACCGTCCGCCAGGTCGAGAAGCTGCGCCCCCAGGTCCGCGAGCTGACCGGGGAACTCCTGGACGCGATGGAGGCGACCGGGGCCCCCGCCGACCTGGTCGATCTCTTCGCCCTGCCGCTACCGGTCGCCGTGATCTGCCGCATGCTGGGCGTGCCCACCGAGGACCGGCCACTCTTCCGCAAGTGGAGCGACGACGCACTGTCGACCAGCTCCCTGACGGCCGAGGAGTTCGAGGCGAGCCGCGAGGAACTGCGGGCCTACATGGCCGGGTTGATCGAGCAGCACCGCCAAGCCCCGCAGGACGACCTGATGACGGCGCTCATCGAGGCCCGCGACGGCGGCGACCGGCTCTCCGAACTCGAACTCGTCGATCTGTGCGTGGGCATCCTGGTCGCCGGGCACGAGACCACCGCGTCCCAGATCCCCAACTTCGTCCTCACCCTCCTGGACCACCCCGACCAGCTCGCCCGCCTCAGGGCCGAGCCCTCGCTCGTCCCGAACGCGGTGGAGGAACTGCTCCGCTTCGTCCCCCTGGGCAGCGGAGCCGGGCAGGCCCGGTACGCCACCGAGGACATCGAGGTCGGCGGCACGCTCGTCCGCGCGGGCAGCCCGGTCCTGGTCGCCGTCGGCGCCGCCAACCGCGACGCCCTCCGGTTCTCCGCCCCGGGCGTCCTCGACATCGCCCGCGAGGGCAACCAGCACCTCGGGTTCGGCCACGGAGTCCACCACTGCCTGGGCGCCCCACTGGCCCGGCTGGAGCTCCAGGAGGCGCTGTCCGCCCTCATCACCCGCTTCCCCGGACTGCGCCTGGCGGCC
Source organism: Streptomyces sp. NPDC001108 (assembly GCF_053598535.1). NCBI lineage: Bacteria > Bacillati > Actinomycetota > Actinomycetes > Kitasatosporales > Streptomycetaceae > Streptomyces > Streptomyces sp. NPDC001108. The sequence continues at coordinate 206,898 of NZ_JBSFKL010000012.1, read as the reverse complement.
GACGTCACCTGGAAGTCCGAGATGCTGGTGCGCGGCCCACGCGTCATGCCGGTGGAATGGTGACCGCCATGACCTGGAACGTACGCGTCGACCCCCAGCTCTGCCAGGGCTCCGGCATGTGCGCCGGCACGGTCCCCGAGGTGTTCGAACTCGACGGCGAGCGCGCCCGCGCACGGACCGACGAGATCGAGCCGGACGAACGGGTGCTGGACGCCTCCGACATCTGCCCCGCCCTGGCCATCACGGTGCACGACGGAACCACCGTCATCGGCCCCCACCGCGACTAGGGCGTGTTTTGAAAGTAGCGTCGTCTGCCCGGAGGGCAGGCCCGGGGGTGTCCGGTGCGTGCGATCGCAAGGCGGAGGGTCGCCCCGATACTGGACGTATCGGGGTGATCCCGACAACGCGGCGAGCGTGCGTGCCGGGCGCCTCCGGGCAGACGGGACTTTCGAAACACGCCCTAGAACACCCCACCCGCACCAGGCCGGATCGGGGATCAGGGTCCGCCACGCGAGCCGCGAGCCCGCCCCGGTCCGTCCCGACCCGGTCCGAACCATCCCGCCCAGGCCCCTCCCGATCCGATCCGATCCGATCGGGGCAGCCCGCCTTGGCCGACCCGGTGTGCCGGAGCCCACCCCCCTCCGGCACACCGGGCCCGTCAGTCCCGCCCGATCAGCTCGGGGTCCACCCGTCTTCCGACCAGCGGCAGAGCGCCGATCGCGGCGACCACCACAACGCCGGCGGCCGAGAACAGCAACAGCGGGACCCCCGCCCCGTCCCAGAACACCGCACCGCCCCCGGTGATCAGGTAACCGGACTCGGTGAGCTTCCCCGCCACCAATGCGAGCAGCAGCCCCACCGCCAACGGCGAAACCACCTGGACGCACTGCACCACACGCAGCGTCCGGGGCCGCGCCCCAAGCAGGGACAACGCCGTGACCTGCGCTCTTCGTTCCACGGCCCGATCGGTCACCGACACCAGGTAGGCCGCGACACCGATCACCAGCCCCAGCACCATCCCTGCCCCCAACAGCGCCTTGACGACAGCGATCTGTTGCATCCCCTCGACGTTCGTCCCCACCAGGTCGACGGCGGCGGTCGGCGCGAGGGCACCGATCCCGTCCAGCACACCCCGCACGACCGCTGGATCCGGCCCGCTCGTCAGGAGGAGTGTGGCGTTGCCCGGCCGGGCCTTCTTCGGCACCATCGAAGGCGGGACCAGGATGTCCGAGTCCACCGCTGACAAGTCATGTGCGCGGAAGCGGACCTCCCTCTGCGGGACCGTCACCTCCACGGTCGTGCGGCGGGATCCCTGCCAGAACCGGAAGGGGAACACCTCACCGATCCGCTCCGGGCCGGAGGGCACCCGCTCGTCGGTGAGCCGCATGACCTTCCCGTCCACGCACCCGGTGGTGGCGGTCACCATTCTGGCCAGCTGCGCGCACGTCGCCACCGTGGCTGAGATCTCCGGGGGCGGCTCGTCCAGGTTCCCGTCAAACCAGGACCGCTGCTCGGTGACGCTCCCCTTCACCCCCGGCAGCAGCGTCAGCGCCGTCACGTCGGCCGCGCCGATGCCGTCGAGTGGGATGCGGTAGTCCTGCTGGACGGTGTTCGGGCGGGACACCTGGTCCAACTCGACCAGCACACCCTGCGCCAGGGACGCGGCGAAAACCAGCAGCACCAGGCCCGACGCGACCCTGAGCGCGCTGCCCGGCTCGACCTCGTTCCGCCGCATGGCCAGCCCGAGCGGCAGGGACGACGTGGCCCCCGCCACCCGCCGCGACAGTCGGTGACTGAGCACCGGCAGGGTGAGCACCAGGCCGATGCCGACCATCACCACCGCGGTGGGCATCAGCAGCGAGGACAGCGCGGTGTCGCGCGGTGGCCGGTCCAGCACGCCGAGCACGCAGTAGCCGACGACGATCCCCATGCCCGCAACCAGCAGCAACACGCCCCAGGCACGGGGCGTTCCGGCCACCCCGCTCCGCCGCACGGCCAGGGGGTTCGCCGCCGCCTTCGCGGCCCCGGCCCTCGCCGCGAACCAGGCCAGCACCGGAGCCCCGACCAGGCACACGGCCACCGTGGTCACCGTGAGATCACCGTCGCCCACGTACCACTTCAGGCCGGGCAGCCCGATACGGGCGGTGATCTGGTTGACCAGCCAGTACTCGGCAAGCCCGAGAACCGCGCCGAACAGTGCGGCGACGACCGTTTCTGCGGCGTTGACCCGCCCAACGCCCTTGACGCTCAGCCCGAGCAGTCTCAGCGCCGCGAGCCGGCGGAGTCGGGTGGCCGCGGAGAGCCTGGCGCACACCGAGAGGAAGACGGCCAGAGGCAGGAGCACCACGCCCGCCAGCGTGAACCGGAGGATGTCGAGTGTGGACGGCTCCACGGCCGGGCTGGGCGCCCACCGCACCCCGAACCCCGCCACCGGCGAGCCGCCGTGGAGCTGATCGGGGCGCATGCCGATGTACGCGTAGAGCTCATCGGGGTGGGCCAGTCCGGCAGGGCCGATCAGGCCACGCTCCCGGCCCGGCAGCAGCTTTCCCACCCCGGGCTCCGCACCCAGGAGATCATGGAGCCGGGGCGACACGAACACCTCGCCCGGATTCGGCAGCCCGGGAATCCCCGGCGGCGGGTCGGGCACCTTCTCGCCCCGGGCGACGAACACCCGGCCCAATGGCCGTGAACCATAGGCATCGGCAGTGGCCAGCAGACGGGTGGCACCGGCCGCTGAGGAGTGCGGGCCTCGCGGCTCCCGCGCCGCGACCCGGCCGTCCCGTGCGTCGAGAACGGCGGGAATGGTGAGGACCGCGGCAAGACAGCACACGCCGATCGAGCCACCCACCACCATCAGCAGGAACCGAACCCGATTTTCGCGCTCGGACCCGAGCAACAGCCTGAACCCCAGCAGGATTTCCCTCACACCGGCATCTGCGCGCCGAGCACACCGTCCGTCATCACGTACCGGCTGTCGGCCCGGCCCGCCACCGCCGGATCATGGGTGACAAGCACCACCGCCGTCCCCTGCGACCGGGCGAGTGTCAGAAACTCGTCCAGCACCGCCGCCGCGTTGACACTGTCCAGCGACCCGGTCGGCTCATCGGCGAAGACGACGGCCGGGCGATGGACCAATGCTCTCGCCACTGCCACCCGTTGGCTCTGTCCACCGGACACCTCTGAGGGCCTGCGCTGCCTCAGGTCGCCCAGCCCCAGCCTCCCGAGCACCTCACCGGCCGCCGCATGCGCCCGCACCTTGCGCTGCCCCGCGAGACGCAGGGGAAGCGCGGTGTTCTCCTCGATGGTCAGCTCCGGCAACAATTCGCCGTACTGGAAGACGAACCCGAAGCGGTCCCGCCGGAGCGCGCTCAGTTCCGCGTCCCCGAACTCGCCCAGCGACCGTCCCTCGAAACGCACGACTCCCCGACCGACCGGCAGAACCCCCGCGAGGCAGTACAACAAGGACGACTTCCCCGAGCCACTCTGCCCGGTGACGGCCACGACCTCCCCCCGTCCGACAGAGAGCCAAGCATCCCTGACCGCGACCGTGCTCCCGTACGAGAGCTCAACACCCCTGGCCGACAGGACCTCGACCTCACTTACCTGGCCCACGGGAACCTCCTCGAAGAGCGGCCCGGGCGCTACCGCCCGGGCCGGGCGGTAGCTACTTGTTCTTGTAGTGCATGGTGCGCGAGCAGTTGTCCGGGCGCAGGGATCCACGGTCACGACAAGCGCGGATGTGGGCCGTACTGGTGTACCGAGCCGCCCCGTCGTAGACCGTCTTGTGGAGGTGGACCGTCTTCTTCTGCTGCCCGTTGAAGCGGTTCCAGCTGTACCCCTCGACTCGCACCTGGACGTACACGTTGTTGCCGTCACCCGGAGACACATCCGCGAGGTCGCCCTGCCATTCGAACCCTCCGTGATTCCGCCCCGCAGGATTGAACCGGTACTGCCCCTTGGAAAGCTTCACTCCCCCGCTCTCCAGGTCAGGGACCCGCTGCCATCCGGCAGCCATGGCGACCCCGGCCCCACCGAAGAACAATCCGGCGGCGAGCACCGCGCTTGCCGCCGCTTTCGACTTCCTCATCCCACGCCTCCCATCGACCGACCCACCACCAGGCGGACGCGGGTGATTACACACTGTAGCCAGCCACCACCTGCAGAGCCATTACGCTCAGTAACGTTCACCGCATCGAGTGATTCGCGAGACACGAGAGCGCGGGCACAGAACCGCGAGCCGCCTCGGCGCCCACCGAACTCCCTTGACCCCAAGCGCGGTTGAGCTTCTACGGTCGGTCCCACTGGCCACATCGACCAGGTCACACCGACCCGAGCAACGGTGGAGGAAGCAGTCATGGACTACTCGCACAACGACGCCGATCTGATCAAGCAGCCGATCGGCTACTGGAGTTGGGCCGCCTACAACGCCGTCGTCTCCCGGACCCGGGCCGCGCTCGAAGGGATCGGCACCAGCCAGCCGCAGTGGTGGGTTCTCGCACAGGTCGCACAGGCCGCACGGACCGCACAGGCCGGGCACGCCGAGGGCGGCAGGGATCGGGGCGAGGTGTCCCGGCTCCTGCGGAACTACCTCGACACCGGCCCGGAGGCCATGGAGGCGGAGATCGACCGGACCATTTCCCAGGGCTGGATCACCGAGGACGCCGAAGGGCGCCTCGTCATCACGGCCGAGGGCCGGGCGTTCCACGAGAAGGCCGCCGCCCTCCAGGCGGAGCTGTGGGCGGAGCGGCACGCCGGTATCTCCGACGAGGAGTACCTGACCACGCTCAAGGTGCTCCAGCGGTTCATCCACAACACGGGCGGGACCGCCTGGCACCACTGAGGCGGGTGGCGGGCGGGGCAGTGGGATGTGTCCGAAAGTGGCTCCCACCTGGGGGTGGTTTGGCCGGGCATCTCCCGCTGGACGGCTTCGGCACGTGCTCCCCTGGGCGCGCATCGTTATCAACCGTCCCAAAGGGGAACGCCACCCATGCCCGAGCCGTCCCGCGAGCAGATCGTCTCCGCGCTCCACGAAAGGCCCGCCATCGCGCTGGCGCCCGGTACCCGGCTGGACGCCGAGCGGCCCGGCTCGCTTCCGGTGTCGCCCAGCGCCGTATGGGATCTGCCGGGCGGCACCGCCTGGGTGTACCGGGGCGAGGGGAACCCCGGTCTCGTACGGCCCGTGATCCTGGCCGACGGTTTCGGGACGGGCCCCAGCGAGCTGGAGTCCTCCTGGCAGATCCTGGAGTTCGGCGACTTTCCCCTCATCAGCGAGCTGCGCCGCCGTGGCCGTGACGTCATCCTGCTCGGCCACCACGACCGCGGGGCGTCGATTCTGGACAACTCACGCACCGCACGCGCCGCGATCACCCGTGCCCTGATGGAACGGCAGGGCGGCACCCCGCTGGTCGTCGGCGGGTTCAGCACGGGCGGGCTGGTCACCCGTCACGCGCTGGCCCGGATGGAGTTCGAGGGCCTCGACCACGGTACGGAGCTGTACTTCTCGTACGACAGCCCGCACCGGGGCGCCTGGATCCCGGTCGCGCTCCAGGCGTTCGCGCACTACGTCAGGGATCTCGACGGCCGGTTCTCCGACCAGATCAACAGCCCGGCCACCCGGGAACTGCTGTGGCGGCACATCGGTACGTGGAACGGCACCCCGGACCGGGACGGGGCGCGCGCCGCGTTCCTCGCCGAGATGGCGGCCGTCGGTGAGTGGCCGCGCCGTCCCCGGCTGATCGGGGTCGCCAACGGCACGGCCGACGGGGTCGGCACCGACGTACGGGCGGGTGAACTGGCCCTGGAGGGCACGGGCGGATCGGTCGTCGGCACCCGTCTCCACACCCAGGCGCCCGGCCCCGACGAATCCGTGGCGAAGCTCCGGGTGGTGGCCCCGAAGACCCACGAGGTACGGACCACGGGGCTCCCCTCGATCGACGGCGCCCCCGGCGGCTCGCTGGAGGGCTTCGGCATCCTCGCCGACGGGCTCAACGCCCTGCACCCCGATCTCGGTCTCACGACCGCCGTGCGCATCCGGTCGCACTGCTTCGTGCCGTCCGTCAGCGCGGTGGACATCGGCGAGCTGGACACGGACGACGAGTTGTACAAGGACATCTCCGCGCTTCCGGCCGGGACCGGCGGGCTGGACGCCTACCGGCTCGCCTCCCGGAACGAACCGCACGCGCTCGTCACCGGAGAGCTCTGCACCTGGCTCCTCAGCCACCTTCCGTAGCGAAAGCCACCTTCCGCAGCGAGGCCCCCTCCCGCAGCGAAGCCGCCCTCCGTATCGAAGAAAGCCGGCTTCCACGGGGAAAGCCGGCTTCCCGACGGAGCGCGGAACGGCGTTGGCCCCCGGGACCAGAAGGTCCCGGGGGCCAACGCCCGCAGAGCTCGGAAGCCGTGCGGAAGGAACTACCGATCCGTCAGGATCAGAAGTCCATGTCACCGCCCGGCATGCCGCCCGGAGCGGCCGCGGCGGCCTTCTCCGGCTTGTCGGCGATGACGGCCTCGGTGGTGAGGAACAGCGCGGCGATGGACGCGGCGTTCTGCAGGGCGGAGCGCGTGACCTTCGCCGGGTCGAGGATGCCCTCGGCGATCATGTCGACGTACTCGCCGGTGGCGGCGTTCAGACCGTGGCCGACGGCCAGGTTGCGCACCTTCTCGACGACGACGCCGCCCTCAAGACCACCGTTGACGGCGATCTGCTTGAGCGGGGCCTCCAGGGCGAGCTTCACGGCGTTGGCGCCGGTCGCCTCGTCACCCGAGAGCTCCAGCTTCTCGAAGACGGCCGAGGCCTGGAGCAGAGCCACGCCACCACCGGCGACGATGCCCTCCTCGACGGCGGCCTTGGCGTTGCGCACCGCGTCCTCGATGCGGTGCTTGCGCTCCTTCAGCTCGACCTCGGTCGCGGCACCGGCCTTGATGACGGCCACGCCGCCGGCCAGCTTCGCGAGGCGCTCCTGGAGCTTCTCGCGGTCGTAGTCCGAGTCGGAGTTCTCGATCTCGGCGCGGATCTGGTTGACGCGGCCCTGGACCTGGTCGCTGTCACCGGCACCGTCGACGATCGTCGTCTCGTCCTTGGTGATGACGACCTTGCGGGCGCGGCCGAGCAGGTCGAGACCGGCGTTCTCCAGCTTGAGGCCGACCTCCTCGGAGATGACCTGGCCACCGGTGAGGATGGCGATGTCGCCGAGCATGGCCTTGCGGCGGTCGCCGAAGCCCGGGGCCTTGACGGCGACGGACTTGAAGGTGCCACGGATCTTGTTGACGACCAGGGTCGACAGGGCCTCGCCCTCGACGTCCTCGGCGATGATCAGCAGCGGCTTGCCGGACTGCATGACCTTCTCCAGCAGCGGAAGGAGGTCCTTCACGTTGCTGATCTTCGAGTTGACGATCAGGATGTACGGGTCGTCGAGCGACGCCTCCATACGCTCCATGTCGGTGGCGAAGTACGCCGAGATGTAGCCCTTGTCGAAGCGCATACCCTCGGTGAGCTCCAGCTCCAGACCGAAGGTCTGGGACTCCTCGACGGTGATGACGCCTTCCTTGCCGACCTTGTCCATGGCCTCGGCGATGAGCTCGCCGATCTGGGTGTCGGCGGCGGAGATGGAGGCCGTCGAAGCGATCTGCTCCTTGGTCTCCACGTCCTTGGCCTGCTCCAGGAGGGCGGCGGAGACGGCCTCGACGGCCTTCTCGATGCCCCGCTTGAGCGCCATCGGGTTGGCACCCGCAGCGACGTTGCGCAGACCCTCGCGGACGAGCGCCTGGGCGAGAACGGTGGCGGTGGTCGTACCGTCGCCGGCGACGTCGTCCGTCTTCTTGGCGACCTCCTTGACCAGCTCCGCACCGATCTTCTCGTACGGGTCCTCCAGCTCGATCTCCTTGGCGATGGAGACACCATCGTTGGTGATCGTGGGGGCGCCCCACTTCTTCTCAAGGACGACGTTGCGACCCTTGGGGCCAAGGGTGACCTTGACGGCGTCGGCGAGCTGGTTCATGCCGCGCTCGAGACCGCGCCGGGCCTCCTCGTCGAACGCGATGATCTTGGCCATGTGAAGTGGTCCTCCCGGACAGGGGTGGATTTCTCCGGACCGGATGGCGCCCGCGACGGACGGCCTGCGCACCCGGTGGTTCCTTGCCCCACCGGGCTGCGGGCCTCACCGGCCCGGTCCAAGTTCTGTCACTCTCACCTGGAGAGTGCTAACGCCAATGATTAGCACTCGACCCCCGAGAGTGCAAGCGTCCCCCTCGGGATGTGGACAGTGCGCCGGGCGCGTGGCGGACGGTGCGCCGGGCGCGTCGGGGGGGGCGGGCGGGGCGCGAGGTCCGCGCGCCGGGCGCGTCCGGGACGCACTGAGGGCCCGTACCTCATGGGTACGGGCCCTCAGTGCGTGAGTGGCGTCGTTGGCCGACCGCTCGAACTCAGCCGACGGCGAGCTTGACCATGTCTGCCTGCGGCCCCTTCTGGCCCTGCGAGATCTCGAACTCGACTCGCTGACCCTCTTCAAGGGTGCGGTATCCGTCCATCTGGATCGCGCTGTAGTGGACGAAAACATCCGCACCACCGTCGACCGCGATGAAGCCGTACCCCTTCTCCGCGTTGAACCACTTGACGGTGCCCTGAGCCATGCCTAACTCCCCTATTACTGGCCCTTGCGCAGGTCCGCACTTCGCGGACCCGGGTCAGAACTCCCCCTCCGACAGGTAGAGGGCGTGTGCGCCGGAACGCGTCGACCGCGGCTGAATGTATCTGTCCAACTGCCCTCTGCAACAGGTCAATCGGACGAGAATTCTGGGCAGCGCTGAACACCCGGATATGCGCGATTCAGAGGATTCCCGGGCAACTCGGGCCGGGCAAAGGTGACTTATGCCGCAAGCGGAACACACACTTTGGCTGCATCTTGTCGGGGCCGGGCGCATTCTCATACGCGGTTGGCGCGAGCAGCTGGGGGGACTTCCCCTACTCTACCGCGCTCAACCATGCAGAATTGCCCCCTCCGTTTGAATCCGGAGAGGGCAATTCGACAACGCGGGCGACAGTCCCGGCCGATCGGCGCGGCATCAAGAACACCAGGACATCGCGACATCAGGCATCAGGGCGTCAGGACATCGGAACGGCGTCAGGACATCGTGATGTCAGGGAGTCGGGCCTCAGCAGCCGCCGGCCACCGCCGGGATGATCGAAATGCCGGCGCCGTCCGGCGTCGCGGTGTTCAGGCCGTCCTCGAAGCGGACGTCGTCGTCGTTGACGTACACGTTCACGAAGCGGCGCAGCTTGCCCTGGTCGTCCAGGACGCGGGCGGCGATGCCCGGGTGGTTCTGCTCCAGGGACGCGATGACCTGGGAGAGGGTCGAGCCCTCGGCCGGAACCTCGGCCTGGCCGCCGGTGTAGGTGCGGAGGATGGTGGGGATACGGACCTTGACGCTCATGGGTGTGTCCTTCCTGGAGGCTCGGTTGATCAGCTGGTGGCGAGGCCGGCGGCGCGGAACGCCTCCAGGCTGGGGCGGATCGTCGCGGTCGCCTGAGAGGTCTCGGCCACCGCGTCGAGGGTCTTGAGTCCGTCGCCCGTGTTGAGGACGACCGTGGTCAGCGCGGGATCGATCAGACCGGCCTCGATGAGCTTCTTCGTCACGCCGACCGTCACCCCGCCCGCCGTCTCCGCGAAGATCCCCTCGGTGCGGGCCAGCAGCTTGATCGCGTCGACGACCTGCTCGTCGTTCACGTCCTCGACCGCGCCGCCGGTGCGGCGGGCGATGTCCAGGACGTACGGGCCGTCGGCCGGGTTGCCGATCGCGAGCGACTTGGCGATCGTGTTCGGCTTCTGCGGCCGGACGACGTCGTGACCGCCCTTGTACGCCACCGAGACCGGCGAGCACCCCTCGGCCTGGGCGCCGAAGAGCTTGTACGGCTTGTCCTCGACCAGACCGAGCTTGATCAGCTCCTGGAGCCCCTTGTCGATCTTGGTGAACTGGGAGCCGGAGGCGATCGGGATGACCAGCTGGTCCGGGAGCCGCCAGCCGAGCTGCTCGCAGATCTCGTACGCCAGGGTCTTGGAGCCCTCGCCGTAGTACGGGCGCAGGTTGACGTTGACGAAGCCCCAGCCCTCGCCGAGCGGGTCGCCGATCAGCTCGGAGCAGAAGCGGTTGACGTCGTCGTACGTGCCCTCGATGCCGACCAGCTCACCGCCGTACACCGCGGCCATGACGACCTTGCCCTGCTCCAGGTCGTGCGGGATGAAGACGCAGGAGCGGAAGCCGGCGCGGGCGGCGGCGGCGCCCACCGCACCGGCGAGGTTGCCGGTGGAGGAGCAGGACAGGGTGGTGAAGCCGAAGGCGCGGGCGGCCTCGATGGCCTGGGCGACGACGCGGTCCTTGAAGGAGTGCGTGGGGTTGCCGGAGTCGTCCTTGACGAACAGCTTGCCGGGCTCGACGCCCAGCTCACGGGCGAGGTTGTCGGCCTGGACGAGCTTGGTCCAGCCGGGGTTCAGGTTGGGCTTCTCGGCGACGTCCGCGGGGACCGGCAGCAGCGGGGCGTAGCGCCAGATGTTCGCCGGTCCGGCCTCGATGCGCTTCCTCAGCTCCTCGGGGGAACCGGTCGGCAGTTCGTACGCGACTTCGAGCGGGCCGAAACAGGAGGCACAGGCGAAAATGGGGCCGAGCTCGAAACGCTCGCCGCACTCGCGACAGGAAAGGCCGGAAGCGGGTCCGAGATCGACGGACGCGGCGGATTCGGTGGTGTCGACGGAAGCGTCGGTGCTTACTGCAGCGGTCTGCGCAGCCATGATGGCGAGGCCCTTTCTCCTCATCTTCCCCGCGGCGCGTTTCGCCACGAGACGGAATTGGCACCTTCCTCACCGGACCGCACGGTCGGTGGGGGGGTTGCCGGGACTTCAACGGGCCGTTCCCTCAGTCCCTCTGGATGAGCGCTGTGGCACCGGATCTTCGATCCGGGCATTTTTCGGCGGACGGACCCCGGCATGCGATGGTCGTCCGCGTTGTTCAAGACTGTAACCGAAGCCGCGGGCTGTTGAGATAGTCGTCCGACCCGCGAGATGGATCACACAACAGGGAGTACCGACCGTGCTGGAAGAGGTCGAGCACTGGCTGACCAGGCGTTCCTGGTCGGCCGCCGACCGCCCGCTGGACCGCCTCCTGGCCGCTCGGGCCGCGGCCGGGGAGGCGGGGCGCGGGAGTGTCAGCGTCGTGCTGCCCGCGCTGAACGAGGAGGCGACGGTCGGCGAGATCGTCGCGACGATCCGGCGTGAGCTGATGGAGAAGGTCCGGCTGGTCGACGAGCTGGTGGTGATCGATTCCGGTTCCACGGACGCCACCGCCCGGGTGGCCCGGGAGGCCGGTGCGCGGGTGGTGCACCGCGACGCGATACTCCCCCGGATACCGGCCGTGCCCGGCAAGGGCGAGGTGCTGTGGCGGTCGCTCCTGGTGACCGGCGGGGACATCGTGTGCTTCGTCGACGCCGACCTGAAGGACTTCTCGGCCGACTTCGTCTCCGGCATCGTCGGCCCCTTGCTGACCGATCCGGACGTCCAGTTCGTCAAGGCGATGTACGACCGCCCGCTCGGCGACACCACGGGGCAGGGCGGCCGGGTGACCGAGCTGGTCGCGCGCCCGCTGCTCAATCTGCACTGGCCCCGGCTGGCCGGATTCGTACAGCCGTTGGGGGGCGAGTACGCCGTGCGCCGCTCGCTGCTGGAACGGCTGCCGTTCCCGGTCGGCTACGGGGTGGAGCTCGGGCTGCTGGTCGACGCGCTGCACACGGTCGGGCTGGACGCGCTGGCCCAGGTCGACGTCGGGGTGCGCAAGCACCGGCACCAGGACGGACAGGCGCTCGGCCGGATGGCCGCTGCCATCTACCGCACGGCCCAGCTCCGGCTCTCCCGCGGGCACTTGGTGCGTCCGGCGCTCACCCAGTTCGAGCGCGGGGCGAACGGCTTCGTGCCCCGCACCCATGCGGTGGACACCGAGGAGCGGCCTCCGATGTGCGGGATCGAGGAGTACCTGGCCCGCCGGGCGGCCTGATTTCGCACGTTTGGGCGGTTCGCGATCGGGCTAGATTCCGCAACATGGTCTCCGCGCGCGATTCCCGTCCCACCGCCCGGCCCGACGACGCCCCGGCCGACGGTCCCCCGACCGGTGCCCGGGTGCTCGTCGCGTCCAACCGCGGCCCGGTCTCGTACACCCGGGAGCACGACGGCTCGCTCGCCGCGAGACGGGGCGGCGGCGGGCTGGTGTCCGGGCTGAGCGCCGTCGACGACAAGCTGTGGGTGTGCGCGGCGCTGGGCGACGGGGACCGGGAGGCGGTCCGGCGCGGGGTCGGCGAGCCGGGTGTCCGGATGCTCGACATCGACGCGGTCACCTACGCCGACGCGTACAACGGCATCGCCAACTCGGTGCTCTGGTTCATCCACCACCTGCTGTACCAGACCCCGACGGAGCCGGTCTTCGACCGGGAGTTCCGGCACCAGTGGGCATCGTTCGAGCGGTACAACCGGGCCTTCGCCGAGGCGCTCGCCGAGGAGGCCGGGCAGGGCGCCGACGTGCTGGTGCAGGACTACCACCTGGCGCTGGTGCCGGGCATGCTCCGCGCACTCCGCCCCGATCTGCGCATCGGCCACTTCTCGCACACGCCGTGGGCGCCGGTCGACTACTTCCGGCTGCTCCCCGACGACATCGCCGAGCAGTTGCTGCGCGGCATCCTGGGCGCGGACCGGGCGGCGTTCCTGACCCGGCGCTGGGCGGACGCGTTCACCGACTGCTGCAACCGGATCCTGGGCGGCACCGGGGAGACCCGGATCGGTGTGCACGGGCTCGGCGCGGACGGGGACTTCCTGCGCCGCCGGGCCCACGAGGCGGACGTGGACGAGCGGCTGGCCGCGTTGCGCGAGCAGGTCGGCCCGGACCGGAGGACGATCGTGCGGGTGGACCGGACCGAGCTGTCCAAGAACATCGTGCGCGGCCTGCTCGCGTACCGGGAACTCCTGGCCGAGCGGCCCCAGTGGCGCGAACGCGTCGTCCACATCGCCTTCGCCTACCCCTCCCGGCAGGACCTGCTGGTGTACCAGGACTACACGGCCGAGGTGCGCCGGGTCGCCGACGACATCAACATGAAGTTCGGCACGGCCGGCTGGACGCCGGTGGTGCTGCACGTCGAGGACGACTTCGCCCGCTCGCTGGCCGCGTACCGGCTGGCGGACGTGGCGCTCGTGAACCCGATCCGCGACGGCATGAACCTGGTCGCCAAGGAGATCCCGGTCGTCTCCGACCACGGCTGCGCGCTGGTCCTGTCCCGGGAGGCGGGGGCGTACGAGGAGCTGGGCGGCGACGCGGTCGTGGTGAATCCGTACGACGTGTCGGCGACGGCGACGGCGCTGCACGAGGCGCTGACGATGGCCGAGGACGAGCGGGCGGCGCGCACCGAGCGCCTGGCCGCTGCGGCGGTCGCGCTGCCGCCGCAGCAGTGGTTCCTCGACCAGTTGGACGCGCTGCGGCGGGATTAGGGGGTGTCTGATAAATGAGTGCGGGTGAAGGAGCGGGGTCCGGTGCGTGCGATCGCAAGGCGCCGGGGCGTCCGCGGATGGGGTCTCCCCTGCTCGAACGGAGTTGAGAGCTCGGGGAAGGAGCCACGTGGGCGGTTCGGCAACGCCGCGAGCAGTGGGGTGTCCCCTGCTCGAGCGAAGCCGAGAGCTTGGGGATGTGCCGGACCCCGCGACGCCGCAGGCATGTGTCAGACACCCCTAGGGCGTCTCCCGGGGGTTGTTGGTCGTTCCGATGGTTTCGGCCAGTCGGGCGAGGAAGGCGACGACGCCCGCGGGGCCGTCCAGGCGCAGGTCGGCGCGGTCGGAGAGTTCGGTGACCTCCGCGCTGCCGCTGCAGATCAGAAGTCCGGGTACGGCGTCGGGGCCGTCGGCGCGGAGCTTCTCCACCGCGGCGTAGGCGGCGAGGTCGCCGAGGTCGTCGCCCGCGAAGAGCACGGAGCGGGCGCCGGTCTCCCGGAGGTATTCGGTGAGGGCCACGCCCTTGTCCACGCCGGGCGGGCGCAGTTCCAGGACCAGACGGCCGGGCTCGACGACCAGTCCGTGCCGGGCGGCCAGCTCGCCCAGGGGCCCGCGCAGGGCTTCGAACGCGCTCTGCGGGTCGGTGGCGCGGCGGGTGTGGACGGCGATGGCCCGGCCCTTCTCCTCGGTCCAGGTGCCGTGCCAGGAGCCGGAGCGGTCCAGGACGCCGGGGAGTTCGGCGCGGACGGCGGCGATGCCGGGGTGCGGGGCGGGGGCGTGGACGGTGCCGGTGACGGCGTCCCAGCGCTCGGCGCCGTAATGGCCGAGGACGACGAGGTGGTCGAGGCCGGGGACCCCGGCGAAGCCGCCGTGCCGCACCGCGACGCCGGCCGGGCGGCCGGTGATCACGGCGACGGAGCCCACCTTCGGGGCGAGCGCGGCGAGGGCCGGTACGGCGCCGGGGTGAGCGCGGGCCTGCTCCGGGTCCGGGACGATGTCGGCGAGGGTGCCGTCGAAGTCGAGCGCGATCACGGCACGGTCGGGGCGGGCGAGGATCGCGGCGAGGGCCTCTCGGCCGGCCCCGGTGGTCGGGACCGGGAGCCCGGCGGGCGTCCCGTCCGGGGCGGGGGTGGGTGCTTCCGGGTTGCTGCCCATGGGGCGAGCCTATAGCCGGGGAACGGGGTGGGGGCGGCGGTCGGCCAAGGACCTTCCCGGGCGGGGGCCGATGCCTGGCGGGGGCCGGGGCGTGTTCCTGGGCGCGCCCGTTCCTCTATGTGAAGACCGTGCCCGGTGCTCAGCGGCGGGCGCGGCGGGCGTCGCGGATCCGGCGGAGGCGGTTGACGGTGACCGGGTCCTCCGCCAGGGCGCGGCGGTCGTCGAGGAGGGCGTTGAGCAGTTGGTAGTAGCGGGTGGGCGAGATGCCGAGCTGCTCGCGGATCGCCCGCTCCTTCGCCCCGGGGCCGGACCACGACTGCCGTTCGACGGCCAGCACGGCGCGGTCGCGCTCGGAGAGGGCGTCGGGGGTGTCGGGCCCGGGGTCGGAGGTGGTCATATCAGCCAACCTATCCCCCGTCCGGCGGGCCGCCACCGGTGCCGGTCCCCGCTGCTTCCCGCGCTCCGCCGCGGCCGCGTCCCGGGCGACCAGGCCCAGTGTCTTCTCCGGGCTGCCGCCCGGCTCGACGGCCCGGCCCATGTTCTCCTTGAGCGAGGCGCTGGTCCGGGCCCAGGAGGTCTTGCCGTACGGGTAGAACTGCGAGTCCGGCAGCGCGGCCAGGAACTTCCGCAGCGACGCGTACTTCGGGTCGGCCTCCATGGCCGCCGAGGCACTGTCGGTGACCGGGAGCATGTCGTACTCGTCGGCGAAGGCGATGACGTTCTTGTCGGTGAACAGGTAGTCGAAGAACTTGCCCAGCTGCACGCGGTGGCCGTTCTGCTTGAAGCCCATGATCCAGTCGGCCACGCCCAGCGAGCTCCGCCCGGGGCCGTCCCGTCCGGGCATCGGCACCATGCCGACCGACACACCCTTGCGCGCGGCCTCCTGCATCAGCGTCGGGTGGCCGTTCAGCATGCCGACCCGGCCCTCGGTGAAGGCGGCGAACGCCTTGCGCCGGTCGAGTTTCCCGGGGGCCTGCGGGCCGACGAGCCCGGGGTCGACGAGGTTGGTCTTCAGCCATTCGAACGTCGTCACGTTCTCGGTGGAGTCGAGGTCGTACGAGCCGCTGTCGTCGGTGTAGCCGCCGTCCCCGCCGAGCAGCCACATCATGGTCTCGGCCTGGGCCTCCTCCTGCCCGAGCGGCAGGGCGAAGGGGTACGTCACGCCGCGCTGCTTGAGCGCCGCCGCGTCGGCGCGGATGTCGTCCCAGGTCCGGGGGGCGGCGAGGCCCGCCTGGGCGAAGAGCTTCTTGTTGTAGAAGAGCAGCCGGGTGCTGGCGACGAACGGCAGTCCGTACTGGGTGCGGGTGACGCTGCCCGCGTCGGCGAGCGGCGGAAGGAAGTTGGCCTGGGTACGTATGGACAGCATCTGGTCGGCCCGGTAGAGCTTGCCGGCCGCGGCGTAGTCGGCGTAGGAGGCGACCTGGGCGATGTCGGGGGCCTGCCCCTTCTTCACCATCTCGGCGACCTCGCGGTCGATGTCGTCCCAGGAGCGGATGCTGACGTCGACCTTGATGCCGGGGTGGGTGGACTCGAAGCCCTCGACGACCTTGTCCCAGTACTTCTGGGAGCTGTTGGCCGGGCCGGTCCCGTAGTCGGCCGCGACGAGTCTGAGGGTGACGTCTTCCGAGTCCCCGTCACCGCCCCCGCAGCCGGCCAGCGCCGCCGTCATGCCCAGTGCGGTGACGACCGCCGTCAGTACCCGATAGCGCAGTTGCACAGCCCCGACCGTCCTCGTCCATCGCGTTGTCGGCACCGGCCGTGCCGGTGCCGGGGTCCTTGGATGAGGAGCGATCCTGCACCAGGCGATCATGAAGGTCTACACCTTCGGCGGTCTCGCTTTCGCAACGCGACCGGTACGTCACCAGGTGCCGCCGCCGGAAGGGGGCGCCCGCCTTGACCGTGATTTTGTATGCATCCGCAACAAAACGGGTTAGTGGACTAGACCTTTTTCGATCCTCGGGCGAAACTGTTTCCCGTGAAACACGTCATCGCCCTCGATGTGGGCGGCACCGGAATGAAGGCCGCACTGGTCGGGGCCGACGGCGCGCTGCTGCACGAAGCGCGACGGGCGACCGGCCGCGAGCGCGGCGCCGACGCGGTCGTGGAGTCGATTCTCGGCTTCGCCGCCGACCTTCGGGCGTACGGCGAGGAGCACTTCGGCGAGAGCGCCGTGGCGGCCGGGGTGGCCGTTCCCGGCATCGTCGACGCCGCGAACGGGATCGCGGTCTACGCCGCCAACCTGGGCTGGCGCGACGTCCCCCTGCGCAGCCTGCTCGGCGAGCGGCTCGGCGGCGTTCCCGTGGCGCTCGGCCACGACGTACGCACCGGAGGGCTGGCCGAGGGCCGGATCGGCGCGGGCCGGGATGCCGACCGCTTCCTCTTCGTCCCGCTGGGCACCGGCATCGCCGGGGCCATCGGCATCGCCGGCACGATCGAGGCGGGCGCGCACGGATACGCGGGCGAGATCGGGCACATCGTGGTCCGCCCGGACGGCCCCGACTGCGGCTGCGGCCAGCGCGGCTGCCTGGAGACCCTGGCCTCGGCCGCCGCCGTGAGCCGCGCCTGGGCCGCCGCCTCCGGCGACCCCGAGGCGGACGCGGCGGACTGCGCCAAGGCCGTCGAGTCCGGCGACCCGGCGGCAGTGGAGGTCTGGCGGAACGCGGTGGACGCGCTCGCCGCCGGGCTGGTCACCGCGCTGACCCTGCTCGACCCGCGCACGCTCATCATCGGTGGCGGTCTCGCCGAGGCCGGGGAAACCTTGTTCACACCACTCCGTGCGGCCGTCGAGGAACGGGTCACGTTCCAGAAGCTGCCCCACATCGTCCCGGCAGCCCTCGGGGACACCGCCGGATGCCTGGGCGCGGGGCTGCTCGCCTGGGATCTTCTCTCCACGGAGGTATCCGCCTGATGGCCGGACGCGCAGACAGCACGGTTCTCGCAGGTGCCCGGGTGGTCCTTCCCACCGGGACCGTCGAGAACGGCCGGGTGATCGTCGAACGCACCCGGATCGCGGGCAGCGCGGCGCAGGACGCCCGGACCCTCGACCTGAGCGGCCACTGGCTGGTGCCCGGCTTCGTCGACATGCACAACCACGGCGGTGGCGGCGCGTCCTTCACCTCCGGCACCGTGGACGAGGTCCTCACCGGCATCCGCACCCACCGGGAGCACGGCACCACCACCCTGGTCGCCTCCACGGTCACCGGCGAGATGGACTTCCTCGCCCACCGGGCCGGTGTCCTCTCCGAGCTGGTGGAACAGGGCGACCTGGCCGGCATCCACTTCGAGGGACCGTTCATCTCGCCCTGCCGCAAGGGCGCGCACAGCGAGAACCTGCTGCGCCACCCGGACCCGGCCGAGGTCCGCAAGCTGATGGACGCGGCGCGCGGCACGGCGAAGATGTTCACCCTCGCCACCGAACTGCCGGGCGGCATCGACTCGGTGCGGCTGCTCGCCGAGCACGGCGTGATCGCCGCGATCGGCCACACCGACGCCACGTACGAGCAGACCGTCGAGGCGATCGACGCGGGCGCCACCGTCGCCACCCACCTCTACAACGCGATGCCGCCGCTCGCCCACCGCGAGCCCGGCCCGATCGCGGCGCTGCTGGAGGACGAGCGGATCACCGTCGAGCTGATCAACGACGGTACGCATCTGCACCCCGCCGCCCTGGAGCTGGCCTACCACCACGCGGGTGCCCACCGCGTCGCGCTGATCACCGACGCGATGGACGCGGCCGGCTTCGGCGACGGCCACTACCAGCTCGGCCCGCTCGCGGTCGAGGTCAAGGACGGCGTCGCCCGGCTGGTCGAGGGCAACTCGATCGCGGGCTCCACGCTCACCCTGGACACCGCGTTCCACCGGGCCGTCACCATCGACCGGATCCCGGTCGGGGACGTCGTGCAGTCCATCTCCGCCAACCCGGCCCGGCTGCTCGGCGTGTACGACCGGGTCGGCTCGCTGGAGCCGGGCAAGGACGCCGACCTGGTGGTGCTGGACGAGGACTTCGTCCTCCGGGGCGTCATGCGCAAGGGCGAGTGGATCAAAGAGCCCGAAATCGCCTGATACCGCGCATTGTTGACGGCGCGTCGAATACGTAACAAAGAGGCGGCGGTTGGTCCGGAGGTCTGGGCCGATCGCCGCCTCTTTGACATGATCGCCTGGAAAACAGCCGGTGAATCGGTCGACGAAGGCGCGCTCCACCCCGGTTCCGCGCTTCGGAGCAGGGTGGGAGGAAGGCGGTCGCGGTGATCCTGACGGTCACACTGAACACGGCGCTCGATCTGACGTACAGCGTGCCCGCGCTCGTCCCGCACACCAGCCACCGCGTCCGCGAGACGTCCGAGCGGCCCGGCGGCAAAGGGCTCAACGTGGCCCGGGTCCTCTCCGCGCTCGGCCACGACACCGTGGTCACCGGCTTCGCCGGCGGCCCCACCGGCGCCCTCCTGCGCGAGCTGCTCGCCACCGCGACCCCCTCGGCCGCCGGCCCGGTCACCGACGCCCTGGTCGACAGCGCTCCGGTCACCGACGCCCCGGTCGACAGCACCCCGGTCACCGACGCCCTGATCACCGTCGCCGGGAACACCCGCCGCACCATCGCCGTGGCCGACCGGGCCACCGGCGACACCACCCAGCTCAACGAACCCGGCCCGCAGATAGCCGCCGACGAATGGGCCGCCCTGCTGAGCCGGTACGAGGAACTGCTCCCCGGGGCCGACGCCGTCGCGCTCTGCGGCAGCCTGCCGCCGGGCATCCACGTCAGCGCGTACGCCGAACTCGTCCGGGCCGCCCGCGCCGCGAAGGTCCCCGTCCTCCTCGACACCAGCGGCGAACCGCTGCGCCGCGGCATCGCCGCCCGTCCCGACCTGATCAAGCCGAACACCGAGGAGCTGGCCCAGCTCACCGGCGCACAGGAACCGGCCCGCGCCACCCGCGACGCCCGGCGGCGCGGCGCGCACGGCGTCATCGCCTCGCTCGGCCCGGACGGGCTGCTCGCGCTCGTCCCCGAGGGCAGTTGGCGGGCCCGGCCGCCCGCCCCCGTCCGGGGCAATCCGACCGGCGCGGGCGACTCCGCGGTGGCCGGGCTGCTGTCCGGGCTCGTCGAGGGGCTGAGCTGGCCGGACCGGCTGCGGCGGGCGGTGGCACTGTCGACGGCGACCGTGCTCTCCCCCACGGCCGGTGACTTCGACCGCGCGGCGTACGAGGAACTGCTGCCGCGCGTCGTCGTCGAGGAACACGCACCGGCGGCCTGAGGGGCCGCGCCGTACCGGACCCCGCCCGCTCGCGGTCCGGAGGAAGCAACAAGAGGTCCGCAATGCCGCTCGTCAGCACCGGTGAACTCGTCTCCGCCGCCCAGGCCCGGGGACGCGGAATCGCCGCCTTCAACGTCATCACCCTGGAGCACGCGGAGGCCATCGCCGCCGGGGCGGAGCGCGCCGGGGCGCCCGCGATCCTCCAGATATCCGAGAACGCCGTGAAGTTCCACGGCGGACGGCTCTCCGGCATCGCCGCCGCGGCCGCCGCCGTCGCCCGCACGTCGAGCGCCCCGCTCGCCCTCCACCTCGACCACGTCGAGTCCGTGGAGCTGCTCCACCAGGCGCACACGGAGGGCTTCGGCTCCGTCATGTTCGACGCGTCCCGGCTGCCGTACGAGGAGAACGTGCGGGCCACGGCCGAGGCGGTGGCCTGGGGCCACGAACGCGGCATCTGGATCGAGGCCGAGCTGGGCAAGGTCGGCGGCAAGGAGGGCGAGGCCCCCCTCGACGCCCACGCCCCCGGCGTCCGCACGGACCCGGACGAGGCCGCCGCGTACGTCCGCGCGACCGGGGTGGACGCGCTGGCCGTGGCGGTCGGCTCCTCGCACGCCATGACCGAGCGCACCGCCGCCCTGGACCACGAGCTGATCGGGCGGCTGCGCGCGGCCGTCCCGGTGCCGCTGGTGCTGCACGGCTCCAGCGGCGTCCCGGACGCGGAGATCCGCCGGGCGGTCACCTCGTCCGGCATGGTCAAGATCAACGTGGGCACCGCCCTGAACACCGCGTTCACCGGAGCGGTCCGCGCGTACCTGGCCGAGCACACCACCGGCGTCGACCCGCGCAAGTACCTCGCCCCGGGCCGCGAGGCGATGACCGGCACGGTGGCCGGGTTCCTGGCCCTGATGGGCTGATCGCTGCGCGGTACGCGAGAACGGTCCGGCCCCGCGCCCGAGGGCGTGGAGAACCGGACCGTTCTGCGTGCGGATCGGATCAGCGCTTCACATGACCGGCCTTGAGCGACAGCTGGTCGAGGTTGGCGTCGCACTGGTCGCCGTCGTTGCAGGAGATCATCAGCGTGTTCGGGCCCTTCTTGAGCTCGACCCAGGCGAACGTGGTCGTCCAGCCCTTCTCCAGGTCTCCCTCGGACGCCTTGGCGTAGTTGTTCATGTTGATGCCGCGCGGGGCCTCGGAGTTGACCGTCAGGGACGTCTTGGCGTCCTTGCCCGGCACCCCGTACGTCACGAAGAGCGTGTACGGGCCGTCCTCCGGGATGTCGACCGCCCAGGTCGCGGACCGGCCTACCTCGTTGAGGTTGATGTACTGACCGTTGGCGCTCTTGGCGCCCTTGGTGCTGTTGTCCAGCGTCGCCGAACCGCCGAGCTTCAGCGAGGCCGCGTCCTGCTTGGGCAGCTCGACCGGGGCATCTGAGCTGGCGGACTCCTCGGGCTTCGGGGACTCCTCGACCTGGCCGCCGGGGGCGGCGGAGGAGGTCGCCTCGCTCTTCTTGTCGTCCTTCTTGTTCTTCTCCGAGATCAGTGCGGCGCCGATCCCGATGAGGACGACCAGAACCACCGCGACCGCGCCGATCAGCAGGCCCTTGGTGTTCGGCCCGCCCCTGCCCGGGGTCTCGGGGCCGCCGGGACGGCCCTGGCCGCCCTGCGGCGGGGCTCCGGGGTACGTCTCGGGGGCCGCGTACTGGGCGTTCGGCTGGCCGTACGGCTGCTGCTGGCCGTACTGGCGCTCGCCGACGGCACGCACCTGGTTGTACGACGTCCGGGGCACTCCGCGCTGCGGTGCCACCGGCGGGTAGCCGTAGCCGCCCTGCCGGGGCGGCTGGGCGCCCGATGCCTGTCCGTCCTCGTACAGGTAGCCGAACGGATCGTCGTCCTCGGGCGTGTTTGCGCCGTTGTTCCCGGCCGTCATCCCTGGGTCACTCCTCACCATCTCGCCAGCCGTCGCCGAATAGTGCCAGCCGTGGCCGACCGGCCGAGCCTACCCCGAACGGCTCAGGCCAAGAATCGCCGTCCAGCGCGGCCGCGTCCCGGCCGGGGCGGCGGCGCGGCCCCGGAGCGGCCGCCCCGTTAACCTCAGCCGGCTCTGCGGTGAACCTTTGAGCGGGACCGCTTCTCCACGTACATCCGCTGGTCGGCGGAGCGCAGGACTTCCTCGGCGGTCATCCCGCAGGCGGCCCAGCCTATGCCGAAGCTCGCCCCGACCCGGACCGCCCGGCCGTCCACCCGGATGGGCGGGATGATGGCGTTCCGCAGCCGGACGGCGAGGTCCGCGGCGTCCGCCTCGCCCAGCCCGTCGGCGAGGACCACGAACTCGTCACCGCCGAGCCGGGCCACGGTGTCGCCGTCGCGGACGCCGGTGGTGAGCCGGCGGGCGACCTCGATCAGCACGGCGTCGCCGGTGTGGTGGCCGAAGCGGTCGTTGATCGACTTGAAGCCGTCGAGGTCGCAGAAGAGGACCGCCAGCCCCTTCGCCCCGTCGTCGTGCCCGGTGTCGGGCGCCACGACGTGCACATGGTGGTCGTACGGGCCGCCGGGGGCCTGGTCCACCTCGTAGCCGCGCCCCGCCCGGTCGTCGGGGTCGCGGTGGGCCGCGTCCGGCGACTCCAGCGCCCCGGCGGCGCCCGGGCGCTCGCAGAGCCGGGCGCCCAGCCGGGAACGCAGCTCGGCGCTGTTGGGCAGACCGGTGAGGGCGTCGTGCGAGGCGCGGTGCGCGAGATGCAGCTCGTGGCGCTTGCGCTCCTCTATGTCCTCGACGTGGGTGAGCAGGAAGCGGGGGCCGTCCGTCGTGTCGGCGACCACGGAGTTGCGCAGCGAGACCCAGAGATACGTTCCGTCCCGCCGTCCGAGCCGCAGCTCGGCCCTGCCCCCCTCGGCGGAGGTCCGCAGCAGGGTGCCGATGTCCTCGGGGTGGACCAGGTCGGCGAAGGAGTAGCGGCGCAGCGCCGAGGCGGGGCGGCCGAGCAGCCGGCACAGCGCGTCGTTGGTGCGCAGCAGCCGACCGTGCTGGTCGCCGCCCATCTCCGCGATGGCCATGCCGCTGGGCGCGTACTCGAAGGCCTGGCGGAAGGACTCCTCGCTGGCCCGCAGCGCCTGCTGTTCCCGTTCGAGGCGGACCAGGGCCCGCTGCATGTTTGCTCTGAGCCGGGCGTTGCCGATCGCAATGGCGGCCTGCGAGGCGTACATCTGGAGTGCTTCGCGGCCCCAGGCACCGGGGCGGCGGCCGTTGCGCGGCCGGTCCACGGATATGACGCCCAGCAGATCGGGGTCGCCGCCGGTCGTGTACATCGGGGCGTAGAGGCGGTCCTGGGGGTGCCACTCGTCCTCGAAGCGGGGGTCGGGCCCGTCGGTGTGCCACTGGGGAACGTCGTCGTCGAGGAGGACCCAGCCGTCGGTGTGCGGTATGAAGCGGAGCCCGTCCCACGCCTGCCCCATCATCAGCCGGCGCTCCCAGGAGGCACGTGAGCCGACCCGGCCGGTGATCAGGGCCTCCGCCGCGCTGTTCCCGGCGAAGGCGGCGACGACGAGGTCACCGTCGGCGCGGACCAGATTCACACAGGCCAGCTCGTAGCCGAGACCGGTGACGATTCCGTCGGCCACGGTCTGCAGCGTGTCGGCCAGGCTCCGCGCCGTGTTGAGATCGGCCACGGCCTGGTGCAGCTGCCGCATCGTCGCAAGGCGGACGTACGGCTCCGACTCGGCCTCCATCGTTCGCACTCCCCGAGACCTCGACAGCACTCCAGGTTTCATATCGACGTACTAACCGCAGTGTCATCGCAACTGAATCACAGTGAGCTGTGCCATCGGTACACAGGGTCAACGAAAAACGCACTCTGTGACTCAAGTCACAAGAGATGGTAAAGAATCGGGGGTGGTGGGTGAATTCGCCCCGTTCTTTTGCCGAACGCAAATCCGGACGTTGCAACGACGGCACGGGGGCGTCCGCGGCGGGCGGGGCGACCGTCCGGGATGCACGGGGACGGCTGGTCCTAGGACCAGGCTGGTCCCATGGCCCGATGCGGAGGCTCTCGCTCCGCGGCTAGCGTGCCGGTGTGTCCCAGACGATGACCTCCACCCCGCGTCCCCGGCCCGTCCCCCATGCTGAGGGGGTGAGCAACGATGAGTTCCGTGCCGCCCTCGCCCGGCTGGCCGCCGGCGTCGTGCTGGTCACCGCCCAGGAGCCGCCGCTGGACGAGGACGGACGCGGCGAGGACGCCGGGATGACGGCGACCGCCTTCATGTCGGTCTCACTGGACCCGCCGCTGGTGATGGTCAGCCTGCGCAACGGTTCCCGGATGGACGACCTGCTGGACGAGCAGCCGCTGTGGGCGGTGTCCGTGCTCGCCGAGGACCAGCGGCACATCGCCGGGCGGTTCTCGATGAAGGGCCGGATCAGCGACCGGCTGCTGTTCGAGGAGCTCGACTGCGCCCGGGGGCCGATCACCTCGGCGCCCCTGATCGACGGTGCGCTGGCCACGCTGGAGTGCCGGACCGAACAGCGGGTGGTGGCCGGTGATCACACGCTGGTGATCGGCCGGGTGCTGGGCGCGAAGCTGCCCTCCGGGGGCGGCGGGGCGCCGCTGATGTACTTCCGGGGGCAGTACCGGCACCTGAAGTAGGGGGTCGCCCCGGTCACGCGGCGGCGGACCGCCCCGGTCATGGAGGAGAGGGGCGTCCCGTCACCAGTCGCGGCCGGAGCGGCCGCGCTTGGTCTCGCCGCGCTGCTTCTTCTCGCGGAGCCGGCGTTCGTTGATCCCCCGGGGGATACGGGTCTTGCGGCGCGGGCGGGGCGGCGGGGCCGTCGCCTCGGCGAGCAGGGAGGCCAGCCGGACGAGCGCCGTCTCGCGGTTGCGCCACTGGGAGCGGTGCTCGGAGGCCCGTACCGCGATCACCCCGCCCACCAGTCGGCCCTCCAGCCGCTGGAGCGCCCGCTCCTTCCACACCTCGGGGAGCGCTTCGGTCGCCGCGAGGTCAAAGCGGAGCTCGACCTGGGAGTCGCTGGTGTTGACGTGCTGGCCGCCGGGCCCGGAGGACCTGGAGAAACGCCACATGAGCTCGGCCTCCGGCAGGGAGACCGAACCGCGGATGACATAGGGCCCGGACATGACACCCATGGTCCCCGCTCCACGGCGGGTTCGTCACCTTCTTTTCCCCAGGAGGTGGCACGTCCGGCCGGGGATTTCGGTAAAGAAAGCAAAGGGATCAGGAACCTCCTGGTCCCTTGCCCGCGTTATGGCCTGTGACGGTAGCTTCGTGACGGCACGAAGCCCGCGAGTGATGATGAAAGGGACTCCCCATGGCTGTAAGCCTGTCCAAGGGCGGCAACGTCTCCCTCACCAAGGAGGCCCCCGGCCTGACGGCCGTCACGGTCGGCCTCGGCTGGGACGTCCGCACCACCACCGGTACCGACTTCGACCTCGACGCCTCGGCCATCGCGGTCGACGCCTCCGGGAAGGTCGTCTCCGACGGCCACTTCGTCTTCTTCAACAACAAGTCGACGCCGGACCAGACCATCGTCCACACCGGTGACAACGTCACCGGCCAGGGCGAGGGCGACGACGAGCAGATCAACGTCAACCTGGCGGGCCTGCCGGCCGAGGTCGACAAGATCGTGTTCCCGGTCTCGATCTACGACGCCGAGAACCGCAGCCAGAACTTCGGCCAGGTGCGCAACGCGTTCATCCGCATCATCAACCAGGCCGGCGGCGTCGAGATCGCCCGCTACGACCTGAGCGAGGACGCCGCCACCGAGACCGCCATGGTCTTCGGCGAGCTGTACCGCAACGGTGCGGAGTGGAAGTTCCGCGCCGTCGGTCAGGGCTACGCCTCCGGCCTGCGCGGCATCGCGCAGGACTTCGGCGTCAACATCTGAGCCCACCTGCCTGAGCTCCGGCGTACGACGCCCTGACCCGGGCGTGTCTGCTCCGCACGAGCCCCCGGCCGCTGCCCGCGGCCGGGGGCTCGTGCGTGTCCGCGCCTGCCCGCAGGTGTCCGTACTCGACCGCAGGTGTCTGTGCTCGACCGGGGCCGGCCGGAGCCGCCGCTATTCCTGGCCGAGTATGGCCAACTCCCGCCGATTAACGAACACTTGTGTATTCCATTCGGACAAGAAGTAGTCAAATAAATGTGAGGTATTTGTTGGCACACGGTCAATGCCGCTCATTCGGTGGCACGCTCTCGGCTCGTAACCCCCCACGGAACGAGCATCGGAGAGCGCATGACCCTCCACAAGCACACCCGTCGCGCCGCAGCCCTGGCCGCCGTGGCCGCGATGGTCGTCGTCGGCGTACAGACCGGCGCGGCAACGGCCGCCCCCACCACCTCCGGTGACGGCCCCTCGGTCACCCGCAGCGCCGTCCCGTTCAGCGCGAACACGGCCGCGAAGCGGACCGCCGCCATCATGTCCGCGCAGAGCGACGCCGCCTCGACCGCCGACTCGCTCGGGCTCGGCGGCAAGGAGAAGCTGGTCGCCCGCGATGTGATCAAGGACGCGGACGGCACCGTCCACACCCGTTACGAGCGCACCTACGACGGTCTGCCGGTGCTCGGCGGCGACCTCGTCACCCACACCGCCGCCAACGGCAAGCTCAAGGGCGTCACCAAGGCGACCAAAGCCCGGATATCGGTGGCCTCCACCACCCCGAAGATCAAGACCGCGGCGGCCGCCCGCACGGTGATCTGGGCCAACTCCGGCAAGCCGGTCCTCGCCCTGGAGACCGTGAAGACCGGGGTGCAGAAGGACGGCACGCCGAGCCGGGTGCACACCATCACCGACGCCACCACCGGCAAGGTCCTCCGCAGCTACGAGGCGGTCGAGACCGGGGTCGGCCACAGCCAGTACAGCGGTGACGTGGAGCTGTCGACCACGCAGAACGGCTCCAGCTACGAGCTGACCGACAACGACCGCGGCGGCCACAAGACGTACGACCTGAACCAGGGCGAGAGCGGCACCGGCTCCCTGGTCACCAACACCACCGACACCTGGGGCGACGGCACCGGCGACGACCGCCGGACCGCCGCCGCCGACGCCGCCTACGGCGCCGCGCAGACCTGGGACTTCTACAAGTCGGCGTTCGGCCGCGACGGCATCGCCGGTGACGGCAAGGCCGCCTACTCCCGGGTCCACTACGGCGACTCCTACGTCAACGCCTTCTGGGACGACAGCTGCTTCTGCATGACGTACGGCGACGGCGCCGACAACAAGAGCGCGCTGACCGCCCTCGACGTCGCGGGCCACGAGATGAGCCACGGCCTGACCTCGTCCACCGCCAACCTGGACTACTACGGCGAGTCCGGCGGCCTCAACGAGGCGACCAGCGACATCCTCGGCACCTCCGTGGAGTTCGCCGCCGACAACAGCACCGACGTCGGCGACTACCTCATCGGCGAGAAGATCGACATCAACGGCGACGGCACCCCGCTGCGCTACATGGACGAGCCGAGCAAGGACGGCGGCTCGGCCGACTACTGGGACAGCAACGTCGGCGACCTCGACGTGCACTACTCCTCCGGCGTCGCCAACCACTTCTTCTACCTGCTGTCCGAGGGCAGCGGCGCGAAGACCATCAACGGCGTCGACTACGACTCGCCGACCGCCGACGGCTCCACGGTCACCGGCATCGGCCGGGACAAGGCCGTCCAGATCTGGTACAAGGCGCTCTCCGAGTACATGACCTCCTCCACCGACTACGCGGGCGCCCGTGAGGCGACCAAGGAGGCGGCGACCGACCTGTACGGGGCGGACAGCGAGGAGCTGGCGGCCGTGGAAGCGGCCTGGGACGGCGTCAACGTGAAGTAGTACCGCGCACCGGCCAGCGGTGACGGGAGCCGGTCAGCCCTGCGGGGCGGGCCGGCTCCTGCCGTACAGCCAGGTCTTCCACAGCGCGCTCAGGTCGCGGCCGGTCGCCCTCTCCACGTAGGCGGTGAAGTCGGCGGTCGACGCGTTGCCGTGCCGGTGGGCGCCGGTCCAGCCCTTGAGCAGGGCGAAGAACCGGGTGTCGTCGCCCACCGCCCTGCGGATCTCGTGGACGACCATCGCCCCGCGCCCGTACACCGGGGGCTCAAGGATGTCCGCGGCGGTCGGCGGATCGGCGGGCGGGAAGGCCCAGTTGACGTCCTTCCGGAACGCGGCGTCGAAGCTGTCCCCGACCGGGACGCCCTCCTTGTCGGCCGCCCACAGCCATTCCGCGTAGGTGGCGAACCCCTCGTTGAGCCAGGTGTCCCGCCAGCTCGCGGGGGTGACGGAGTCGCCGAACCACTGGTGGGCCATCTCGTGGACCAGCAGCCGGGGGCTTGGCGGCCCCGGGAAGAAGGGCCGGTTCTGGGTCTCCAGCGCGTAACCGGCGTCCCCGGTGCGGCCGACGATCGCACCGGTGGAGGCGAACGGGTACGGGCCGAAACGGCGCGCCGCCCACGCCACGATCTCCGGTACCCGGGCGAGGACCGGCGCGCTGTCCGCCGCCACTGTCCGGTCCGCCGCGGTGAACACCTCGATGCCGCCCGCCTCCTTCGACTTCTTCGTGTCCTTCGTCTCGAAGTGGCCGACGGCGGCGGTCGCCAGATAGCTCGCCATCGGCTCGCCGACGTGCCAGCGGTAGGTGGTCCGGCCCGCCGAGGTGACGGAGGGCGCCGGTTCTCCGTTGGAGACCGCCGTCAGCCCCTTCGGGACGGTGACCGCGATGTCGTACGACGCCTTGTCGCTCGGGTGGTCGTTGCCGGGGAACCAGGTCATCGACCCGGCCGGTTCGCCGAGCGCGACCGCCCCGTCCGCCGTCCACAGCCAGCCCTCCCGGGAGCCGTCCGGGTCGGTGAGGGGGCGCGGCGAGCCCGCGTAGCGGATCACCGTGCGGAAGGTGTGCCCCGCGCTCAGCCGGACCCCGGCGTCCGGTCGCAGCGTCAGCTTCTGCCCCGCCCGGCTGACGGCGGCGGGTCGGCCGTCGACCGTCGCGGACTCCACGGTGAGCCCGAGGAGGTCGAGGTGGAAGGCGCTGAGGTCCCGGGTGGCGCGGGCCGTGAGGGTGGCCGTGCCGCGCAGCCGGTGGGCGGCCGGGTCGACGTCGAGCGCGAGGTCGTAGTGGGTGACGTCGTAGCCGCCGTTGCCGAGCCTCGGGAAGAACGGATCGCCCACCCCGGCGGCACCCGGCCGGCCCTCGACACCCCCGGAGCAGCCGGTGCTCGTCACCAGCACCAGCAGGGCGAGGGTGACGGGCACAGTGCGGCGTACCGGTGTTCGGTGGTTCACCCCCGCGATCCTAGGGGCTGGTTACGGCTTTTCAGTGGTAATGCCCGGTGACCGGCCCGGCGGTTCAGAGGACGGCGATCCCGAGCGGGCGGGCGCCGGCGGCGATCTCGAACGGGCGCTCGCGGCCCGTGAGGTCGACAACGGTGATGGCGTCGCGGTAGCCGTCACGGGTGAAGCCGCCGGTGACGTACGCCGTGCGACTGTCGTCGGTGACCGTGACGTCCTCGTGCGGTCCGGGCAGCGGTACGACGCGTTCGGTGCCGTCGGGGGCGCGGACGGTCAGCGAGGGGCCCCGGTCGCCGGAGACGATCGGGCCGGTGCCGACGACGAGCAGGGTGCCGTCCGGGGCGAGCGTCGCGCCGTGCTGGTGGGTGTCGGCGGTCATCCGCTGGATGGCGGAGCGCCCGGTGCGCGGGTCGAGGACGACCAGCCGTTCACCCTCGAAGGGCAGCAGCAGCCTGCCGTCCGAGGGGCGCACGACGGCGTAGTGCGGCTTCAGCCAGGAGCCGAGGCCGCCCTCGGTCCCGTACGGGGCGACCTCGAAGCGCCGGGTCCGGCGGGTCTCCGGGTCGACCGCGGTGACGTCGAAGGAGTCGTGGCCGGTGGCGTACACCTCGGTGCCGTCGGGCGCGACGTCCACGTCGAAGGGGCGGCGGCCGACCGGGACCGTGCCGGTGACCTCGCGGGCGGCGGTGTCGATGATCTCCAGTACGCCCGTGCGGCCGGGCACGTTGACGCCGACGTAGACCCGCGACCCGTCGGGGGAGAGCGCGATGCCCATGCCGCCGCCCCGGTACTCGCCGGTGGTGACGGGCCCGGTCCGCGTCCGGTACGGGATCCGGGCGAGGCGGGTGCGCTTCTCGGTGTCGACGACCGCGACGCCCTCGGCCGTCGCCACCCAGGCCAGCCCGTCCTCGCCGACGACCAGCCCGTACGGGGCGGTGCCGACCTCGACGGAGCCGAGGGTGTGGCGGCGGTGCGCCGGGGCCGGGTCGACGAAGGTCACGGTGGTGGAGCCGAAGTCCGCGACGAGCAGGGTGCCGTGCGGGGTGGCCTCCCGCGCCGGAAGCCCCGGGGCGCTCCCCGGCGCACTTTCCGGCGCACTCTCCGGCGTACGGGACGTCTCCGGCGTACCGCCCGCGCAGCCCGCCAGGGCCGCCGCCGCGAGGAGCGCGACCAGGGCGTGGCGCGCCTTCACCGGGCGCCCCGCAGCAGGGCGGCGATCTCCGCGAAGCCGCGGCGCTCCGCGTGCTCCAGGGCGCTCGTCCCCTCGGCGTCCGGCAGACCGGCATCGGCACCGGCGGCCAGCAGCAGCTCGACGATCTCCTGGTGGGCCCGGCCGCCGTCGCCGAGGATCACCGCTTCCAGCAGGGCCGTCCAGCCGAGCCGGTTGACGTGGTCGACGTCGATGTCGGTGAGCCGCAGCAGCTCCCGCACGTACGCGGCGTGGCCCCGCTCGCTCGCCGGGATGAGCGCGATGCCGCCGAACCGGTTGCGGAGCGTCAGGTCGGGACCGGCCGGCAAAAGGACGTGCAGCATCCGGACGCTGCCGGTCACCCCGGTCGCCAGCCAGGGGCTCTCCTCGCGCGTGTCCTGCGCGTCGGGGTCCGCACCCGCCGCGACCAGCAGCCGGGCCGCCTCGACATGGTCGCCGTGGACCGCGAGGAGCAGCGGGGTGCGCAGCTCCTCGTCGCGGCAGTCGACGCGGGCGCCGCCCTCGATCGCGGCCCGCACCCGGTCGGGGTGACCGGTGCGCGCGGCGTCGAGCAGTTCCTGATCGAGGGCGTTCATCTCCGTGTCTCTCCTGTCGGTCCTGTCGGTCCTGTCGGTCCCGTTGGACCTGTCGCTCCGTCTGTCCGGCGGTTACTTGCCCAGCGCGGCGACGCCGGCCTGGGCGAACTTCTCGTCGAGGTCGCCGGAGGGGGCTCCGGCGACGCCGATGGCGGCGATCGGGGCGCCCTTGGCGGTGACCGGTGCACCGCCGGCGAGGAAGAGGGTGCCGGGGATGTCCTTGAGGGTGGGGGCGTTGGCCAGGCGCTTGGCGAGCTCGGAGGTGGGGGCGTTCCAGGAGACGGCGGTGTAGGCCTTCTTCACGGCCGACTCGTAGGCCTGGGGACCGGCACCGTCGCCGCGCAGGGTGAGGATCGTGTTCCCGTTGCGGTCGACGACGGCGACCGAGACCCGCTGGTTCTCCTTCTTCGCCGCGTCCAGCGTCGCCTGCGCGGCCTTCGTCGCCGCCTCCAGCGTCAGGTGCGTGCTCCGCTGGAGGTTGCCGTTCGCCGCGTCGGCGGTGACGGCGGCGGGGGCGGCGGCCGGGGCGGAGGCACTGGCGGAGGCGGCCCCGACCGTACCGGCGACGACGGCGGCGGCGACGACACCGGTCAGGACACGGGCGCGCAGCGACAGCTTCTTCATGGTGAACGACTCCTCGGATTCGGCCAGCGGGTCCGGCTCTGTCCTCCATGCTCCGGCCGCCCCCGGTCCCGTACGGTCGACGGACCGGCTCGACGCCGCGCCCGGGACGGTCGACGGCCCCATCGGCCGAACGGTTGATGCGGGGGCGCCGGACCGGGGTGACCATGGCGGTATCCGTGCAGATCACGACCGTACCCAGGTGGGTCGGCCGGAGCCCTGCCCCGGGGAGCGAGAGGTACGAGGTGAAGCACCGGTCCAGCCCATCGGCATCCGGCACCGGCGCGGGACGGGCCGCGGACGGCGTTCACTCCACGACCGGTACGGAAACGGCCGCCGGTGCGGGGCGGGGAACGTCTGCCGGTGCGGGGCGGGGAGCGGCTGCCGGGGCGGCACAGGGCTACGATCCGGGCGCCCGGTGGCTCACACTCCTCATGCACGCCGCGTTCTTCCTGCTGCTCGGCGCCTCGCTCACCCGCTTCCTGCTGCGCCACCCCGGCGAGGCCCGCACCCCGTGGATCATCGCGCTCTCCCTCGCGCTCGCCGTGCTGTACGTGCTCGGGCCGGTGCTCGGAACGCGTCCGACGCCGCGATCGCTGGTGTGGCTGGGTGTGCTGGTCGCCGTGTGGATGGTGGTGGTCGTCCTCGCGCCGAGCTTCGCGTGGTGCGCGGTGCCGCTCTTCTTCACCGGGCTGCGCATCCTGCCGCCGCGCGCCGCGCTCGCGCTCGTCGTGCTGCTCACCCTGTTCGTCGTCGCGGCGCAGCTGCGCCTGGCCCAGGGGTTCGACCCGAACCTGGTCCTGGCACCGCCCGCCGTGGCGGTGATCGCGACGGCCGTCTTCGTCCACATGCGGCGCCAGGCCGAGTACCAGCGCGAGCTCTCCGAACGGCAGCGGGAACTCATCGACGACCTGCTGCGCACCCGCCGCGAGCTGGCCGCCACCGAGCGCCGCGAGGGCACCCTCGCGGAGCGGCAGCGGCTCTCGATGGAGATCCACGACACCCTGGCCCAGGGGCTGTCCAGCCAGCAGATGCTGCTCCAGGCCGCCGACCGCACCTGGGACGCCGACCCGGCGACCGCCCGCCGTCACGTCCGTACGGCCACCGGCATCGCGGAGCGCAATCTCGCCGAGGCCCGCCGCTTCGTCCACGACCTGGCCCCCACCGATCTCGCGGAGGGCGGCGGGCTGGAGGCGGCCCTGCACGCGCTGGCCGCCCGGGAGACGGCACAGGCGCAGGGGCGGCTCACCGTCCGCTGCCACGTGGAGGGCGAGCGGCACTCCCCGCTGCCCGACCGGACGCAGTCCGCCCTGCTCCGGATCGCGCAGGGGGCGCTCGCCAACGTGAAGGAGCACGCGCACGCCACGGAGGCCGCGCTGACCCTGACCCACCTCGACGACCGGGTCGTCCTCGACATCGCCGACAACGGGCGGGGCTTCACCCCCACCGGGGCCACCCGGACCCCCGGCAGCGTGCGCGGTCACGGGCTGCCCGCGATCCGGGCCCGGCTGGGCCAGCTCGGCGGCACGCTGACCGTCGAGTCGGTGCCGGGCGAGGGTACGGTGCTCTCCGCCGCCATTCCGCTCGCCCCCGTCACCCCGCCCACCGCCGCGAAGGATCCCCGATGACCGCGACGCCGCCCGTACGCATCCTGCTCTGCGACGACCACGTCGTCGTCCGCGCCGGACTGCTCGCCCTCCTCGGCAGCGAACCGGACATCGAGGTCGTCGGCGAGGCCGGCAGCGGCGAGGAGGCCGTCGCCCTGGCCGCCAAGCTCACCCCGGACGTCGTCCTGATGGACCTCCAGCTCGGCGCGGGCATCGACGGCGTCGAGGCCACCCGCCGGATCTCCTCCACCGGCGTCCACGTCCTGGTCCTCACCACGTACGACACCGACGCCGACATCACCCGGGCCATCGAGGCGGGCGCCACCGGCTATCTGCTGAAGGCCGAGCGCCCCGAGGAGCTCTTCGCCGCGATCCGCTCCGCCGCCCAGGGCCGTACGACGCTCTCCCCGCCGGTGGCGAGCCGGGTCATGGCCCGGATGCGCAAGCCGCTGCCCACCCTCACCGATCGCGAGCTGGACATCCTGGCCCAGCTCTCCCAGGGCCTGGGCAACCGCGAGATCGCCCGGGCCCTGTTCATCAGCGAAGCCACGGTCAAGACCCACCTGGGCCGGATCTACGACAAGCTCGGCGTCGACACCCGCGCGGGCGCCGTCGCCGTCGCCAAGGAGCAGCGCCTGCTGCCGTGATCCCCCGTGATCCTGGTCGTCAGCCCTGATCAGCCCCGGTCTGCTCCGGTCAGCCCTGGTCGAAGAGGTCGTCGGTCGTCTTCACCGTGAACGCCCGGTCGACCCAGAGATCGAGCGTGGGCAGGTCCCGGCACGCGCCGATGCGCTCCCGGTCGGCCTCGCTCACGGCCACGCCCCGACGGTCCAGCATCCGCAGCACGCTCAGGGAACGCTCCTTCGCGATGCCTTCCTCGCGCCCTTCGTCGCGGAAGCTCTCGGCGACGATCCCGCGGAAGTGGCTGAGGCTCGTGCTCATCAAATTCCTCCAGATCTCGCGGGCCTGGGTGTCTCCCAACCCCGCCTCGGTGAATTCGGCGAAGATCGCCGCGGCATCGGCGTCCGTGGCTCCGTCGCACTCTGCTGGAAGATCCGATGCCCTGCTTCATGGACGAGCCGAGCACGCGCAAAGAAATGCGTCCGCCATACGACAGAACCGGAATTCCCCGACCGGTCACCGGATCGAGCGCATCGACCGCCCCGGCGTTGACGGTGCTCCCGGCATGACACCATCGAGACGTGCTCGACATCGGCTACTCCCTCTCCCGGCGCTTCCCCGACCCGCCGCAGACCGACTACCGCCGCGCGGACGTCCACGCGCTGCGGCACGACCTGTTCTGCGGTGACGTCTACCTTGCGGACACCAAGGAGGACCGGGAGCTGTCCACAGCCTGGGGATGGGTGCCGGTGCTCGACTTCGCGTGGGCGCTGTGCGACATCGTCGAGCGGATCGACCAGGACCCGCGGGGCAGCCGCTCGCACCGGCGGCAGCACGCCGAGCTGGACTTCACCGAGTCGTCCGACCTGATGTTCTTCGAGCGCCGCTTCGGCTGGGTCGACATCGAGGCGGACTGGATGCCCGGCGACGAGCCCCCGCTCACCTTCGGTCACTCGCTGCTGCGCCGCGAGGCCCGCGACTTCCTGCACGACCTGATCGCCGACCTCTGCGACCTGCACGAAGGGCTCGCCGACAACCCCGTCATCTGGGACCTCCAGGCCCGCTTCCCCCGTATCTGATCCGAGCGCCTCTACGCCTCCACCCGCACCCCGATCTGCGCCGCGAACGCGGGGGCCAGCTCCATCAGCTGCACCGGGCTGATCACCGCGCCCGCCAGCCGGTCCACCCCGCGCGCGATGTCCAGCTCCGCGGCCGCCCGCAGATCCACCGCCTCCATCCGCGCGGAGCTGAAGTCGGCCCGTCTCAGCACACAGTCACGGAACTCCACCCGGACCAGCCGCGCGCCCCCGAAATCCGGCTCGGAGAGCACACAGCCCTCGAACACGACGTCCGTGAGCCGGGCCTCGCGCAGATTCAGGTAGTCGATCTTCCCGCCGCGCACCAGGACCCGCTCCAGCACCGCACCGTGCAGCTGCACCCCGCCCAGCCGGGCGTCCACCACCTCCACGTCGCGCAGCGAGGCCCCCGCGAGATCGGTGCCCACGCCCCGTACCCCGGTCAGCACCGAGTCGATGAACCGGGCCCTGGCCAGCCCCGTACGGTCCAGTGCGCAGCCGTCCAGGGCGCAGTCCATGAACCGGGCGCCCCGGCCCGACCCGTCCGAGAGGTCCGTCGCCGCGAACCGCACGCCGTCGTAGTCACCGTCCGGCTCCAGCCCCGCGCCGTCGTACGGAACGAGCGGCGGCAGCCGCACCTCCGGCCGCCGTGCCGCCGCGATGGTCCGCTTCGCCGTCTTCCCGCTGCTCCGTGCCATGCCCCCATCCTGGCGCACCCCACCGACAACGCCCCCAGAGCTATCGCCCGCCCAGCTCCGCCAGGGCCGCGTCCGTCATCCGGTACACCGTCCACCCGTCCTGCGGCCGTGCGCCCAGCGACTCGTAGAAGGCGATGGACGGGGCGTTCCAGTCCAGCACCGACCACTCCAGGCGCTGGTAGCCGCGCTCCACGCAGATCCGTGCCAGCTCGGTCAGCAGCGCCTTCCCGTGGCCGCCGCCGCGCCGCTCCGGGCGCACGTACAGGTCCTCCAGGTAGATGCCGTGCACCCCGCGCCAGGTGGAGAAGTTCAGGAACCACAGCGCGAAGCCGACCGGCTCGCCGTCCTCCGCCTCGGCGATGTGCGCGTACGCGGCGGGCCGGTCACCGAACAGCGCCTCGTGCAGCTGCTCCTCGGTGGCCCGCGCCTCGTGCGGGGCCTTCTCGTACTCGGCCAGCTCACGGATCATCGTGTGGATGGCGGGGACATCTGCGGGAACAGCGGTACGGATCATGGGGGCAGGGTAAGCGGACGACCGCCACCCGCTTCCTCCGCCCCCGTCCCCCGGGATGTCGGTCACGCCGCCGGTCCCGGGACCGTGCGTCAATCGGATATGACCCCGAGCAGCCCCGCACCGCCCACCCGGCGCCGCTCCACCGCCGGCCGGTGGCTCCGCAGCACCGGCTCCTGGATCCGCAGCGCGCCCGGCACCTACGTCTGGCTGGCCGCGCTCTTCGTCACCACGGTCCTCGTCCACTTCATGTCACCGGACTTCGAGGAGGACTTCCTGCGGCAGCGCTCCACCAACATCCACGAGCTGAGCCACGACCCGGTCCGCGTCCTGTTCACCAGCGCCCTCTGGATCGACGGCGGCCACTGGCTGCCGTACGCCTTCCTCTACACCGTCTTCCACGCGACCGCCGAACGCTGGCTCGGCACCCTGCGCTGGTTCGCCGTCGTCGTCCTCGCGCATGTGCTCGCCACGCTCGCCAGCGAGGGGGTGCTGGCCTGGGGGATCCGGCACGGGCAGGTGGTGCCGTCCGCCGCCGACACCCTGGACGTCGGGGTCAGCTACGCGCTCGCGGGGGTGGTCGCCGTCCTCACGTACCGCGTCCCGGCGCCCTGGCGGTACGTGTACGCCTTCGCCGTCCTCGTCTTCTACGGCGTCCCGCTCATCACCAGCCGGACCTTCACCGACCTCGGCCACTTCTGCGCCGCGCTCATCGGCCTCGCCTGCTACCCGCTCACCCGCTCCGGCAGGGGACGAAACCCCTCCGCGCGCAGTAACGTCCCGCCCGAGAGCCACGAGGGCTCCCTACCGGACAGAGCAGGGTCAACATGAGCACCGTCAGCACCGTAAACGGCGGCATATCGTTCTGGTACGCGGACCAGGGCGTCCCCCTCGGCCGGGAACCCCTGCCCGGCGACACCACCGCGGACGTCTGCATCGTCGGCGGCGGATACACCGGGCTGTGGACGGCCTACTACCTCAAGAAGGCCGTCCCCTTCCTCAACATCACCGTCCTCGAAGCCAAGTTCTGCGGCTACGGCGCCTCCGGGCGCAACGGCGGCTGGCTGTACAACGGCATCGCGGGCCGCGACCGCTACGCGAAGCTGCACGGCCACGAGGCCGCCGTCCGCCTCCAGCAGGCGATGAACGAGACGGTCGACGAGGTCGTACGGGTCGCCGCCGAGGAGGGCATCGACGCCGACATCCACCAGGGCGGGGTCCTGGAGGTCGCCTACACCCCGGCCCAGCTGGCCCGGCTCAAGGACTTCCACTCCGTGGAGATCGCCTTCGGCGAGACGGACCGGGTGCTGCGCGGGGCCCGGGAGACCTGCGAACGTGTCAACGTGGCCGGGGCGGTCGGCTCCACCTGGACCCCGCACGGTGCCCGGCTGCACCCGGTCAAGCTGGTCCAGGGGCTCGCCGCCACCGTCGAGGCGCTCGGCGTCACCGTCCACGAGTCGACCCCGGTCACCGAGATCACCCCCAAGCACGCCCGCACCCCGTACGGCACCGTCCGCGCCCCGTACATCCTGCGCTGCACCGAGGGGTTCACCGCGAACCTCAAGGGCCAGCGGCGCACCTGGCTGCCCATGAACTCCTCGATGATCGCCACCGAGCCGCTGCCCCGATCGGTCTGGGACACCATCGGTTGGGAGGGCCGCGAGACCCTCGGCGACATGGCGCACGCCTACATGTACGCCCAGCGCACCGCCGACGACCGGATCGCCCTCGGCGGCCGGGGCGTGCCCTACCGCTACGGCTCCGGCACCGACAACGACGGCCGCACCCAGCCCGCCACCATCGAGGCGCTCCGCGACATCCTCGTCCGCTTCTTCCCCGCCGCCGCGGGCGCCCGCATCGACCACGCCTGGTCGGGGGTGCTCGGCGTCCCGCGCGACTGGTGCGCCACCGTCACCCTGGACCGTTCCACCGGGCTCGGCTGGGCGGGCGGTTACGTCGGCTCCGGCGTCGCCACCACCAACCTCGCCGCCCGCACCCTGCGCGACCTGGTCCAGCAGGACTCCGGCCAGTCCGGCCCCACCGAGCTGACCGCCCTCCCCTGGGTCGGCCACAAGGTCCGCCGCTGGGAGCCGGAGCCCTTCCGGTGGATCGGCGTGCACGGCATGTACGCCGCCTACCGCGCCGCCGACCGCCGCGAACTGGCCTCGCCGAGGGCCGGTACGGACCCGGTCGCGAAGTTCGCGGACCGGCTGGCCGGCCGGCACTGACCGCACACGCGGAGGCACCCGCCACCTGGGTGGTGGCGGGTGCCCGCGGTCCGGCGGATCAGGAGAGGCAGTAACTCTTCTGGTGGCAGGGCTTCGGTTTCGGCTTGCAGTCCTTGCCGTGGCACGGCTTGGGCTTGCACTCCTTGCCCTCGCACGGCTTCTTCTGGACGTTGATGCGGGCCTGGTCCGTGTTGGACACCACGGTGCCGTTCCGTGCCGAGGCCACCGCGGTGTTGACCACCTCGCCGCGTACCGCGTCCGCCCGGGTGACGGTGTACGTACCGGTGCAGGTCGTGGAGGCGCCGGGGGCGAGCGTGGTCGCCTCGCAGGTCACCCCGGTCACCCGGTCGTCACTGACCGAGACACCGGTCAGTTCCTGGTTTCCGGTGTTGGTGACGGTGTAGGTGTACGTCACCTCGTCGCCCATCTTGTAGGTGCGCGAGGTGTCCACCTTCTTCGTCAGGTGCAGCGAGAGCACGGCCTCCTGCTCGGTGCGCACGGTGGCGTCGTCGGGCTCCGACTGCACCTCGGTGCGGCCGAACTGCCCGCTTGCGTCGGCCACGTTGACGATCTGCCCGCGTTCCGCGTCCGCCCGGGTGACGGTGTACGTACCGGTGCAGGTCGTGGAGGCGCCGGGGGCGAGCGTGGTCGCCTCGCAGGTCACGTCCGGCACGAGGTCGTCGGTGACCGCGATGTTGGTCAGCGGCACATTGCTGGTGTTGGTGACGGTGTACGTGTACGTCACGTGGTCGCCCGGCCGGTAGACCCGGCTGTCGTCGACCGACTTGGTGAGCCCCAGGGTCAGTTCGGAGGCGACCAGCACGGTGGCCTGGTCCGGCTCCGACTCCACGGCGGTGCCGTCGGAGCGGCCGTGCGCGGTGGCGGTGTTGGTGACCGACTCGGCGGCCGCGTCGGCGTCGGTGATCCGGTAGGTGCCGGTGCAGGTGGTGCTGTCACCGGGCTGTCCGGCCGGGGCGAGCGTGGTCGTCCCGCAGGTCACCCCGGTCACCCGGTCGTCGCTGACGGAGACGCCGGTCAGTTCCGTCGGGCCGGTGTTGGTGACGGTGTACGTGTAGGTCACCTCGTCGCCGACCTCGTACACCCGGGTGTCGTCGACCGACTTCTCCAGCCGGATGCCGGGGCCCCTCTGCACCGGCAGGGTGACCTCGTCCGGGGGTGACACGACGGGGGTGTCGTCGGCCCGGCCGTGCGCGGTCGCCCGGTTGGTGACCTCTCCGGCCGCGGCGTCCGCGGCGGTGACGGTGTACGTGCCGGTGCAGGTCATCGACGCGCCCACGGCGAGCGTGGTCCGCGGACAGCTGATCCCGGTGACCCGGTCGTCGGCCACGGTCACATCGGTCAGCGGCACCCCGCCGCTGTTGGTGACCACGTACTCGTACGGCACCTCCGTACCGGGGGTCAGCGGCAGTTCCAGCGGCGGGTCCTGGGAGACCTGCTTGACCAGGTTGAGCTGGGGCAGCGGCGCGGCCGAGTGGACACTGACGTTCCGGATGAGGTGGACGTCGGTGAAGGCACCGGTCGACGCGGCGAAGCCGAACTTGTAGGTGCTGGGCACCGGCTGGGGCGCCGGGGTGGAGAGCACCTGGCGGCTGCCGTTGCCGTCGTGGAAGTCGATCGCGACGGTGACGACCGGGTTCGGCGCCGGGGAGATCTCGACGGTCACCGTGCGGCGGGACGGCTCCAGCAGGGCCTCGGCCTCCTGCGGGGTGACGCCCGCCGGGAGCGTGGTCGTCGGGCCCTGGAGGCGGCCCGGCAGGGTGGAGGGCCAGGGGCCGGTGGTGGAGAAGTTGCTGGTCGTGGCGTCCAGGAAGCAGTAGCCCTCGGTGCCGTTGCCCGGCCCGCGCAGGGTCACCATGTTCTCGCCGGGCGCCGGGATGTAGAAGGCGGTGCCGGACGGGGAGCGGTTGGCGCAGCCGGTGCCCCGGCGTTCCCAGTCGCCGAAGTAGTTGCCGAGCACGTCGAGGCCGACCCCGAGGTAGCCGTGGTTGACGCCCGGCAGGAAGGGCTGGGACGGGTCGTTGTCGGGCAGCTTCTGCGCGTAGCCGAGGCTGCCGCCGAAGGCCCCGGGAGCGGTCAGCGAGGCGGCGCCGTCGATGAGGAAGAACGAGATGCCGTCGGCCGGGGGGTTGGTGGTGGCGCCGTACTGCCACTGGTCGAAGCTGGTGACCAGGCCCTGGTTGGCGGGGAGCGCGTGGTTGTAGAGCACCGCGGCGGACTGGTCCTGGGAGGCGTCGGTCAGCCGGAGGTAGCCGTGCGGGGCAGCGTTGTCCGGCGGTACGGGACCGGTGGCACCGGCCGGGCAGCCGGTGAGCGGGTGGGTACCGGGGCCGGGGGCCGGGGCCTCGGGGGCGCCGGTCAGGCAGGCGGGCCCGAATCCCTCGAACTCCGGGTCCGCGGTGGCCCCGGTGAAGGTCTCGTTCACCAGGGGTACGCCCGAGGGCTGGGCCGTGGCCGACTGCGCGGGCAGCCCCAGACCGGCCGCCACCATCCCGAGCACACCGAGCCCGCCCACGGCCCAGCGTCCCAGCCTGCTCTGCCCCCGACCACGGCCACGGCCTCTGGTCCGGGATCCGAAATGTCTCAGCCTCATGCCGGGCAAGGTAGGGATTCGCCCCGGCCGCCGAAGGTGGCTCGCCCCGCGGACGCCGCCGACCATTCCACCGGCGTACGCAACCGGGTGGCGGCCCTCGTCCGGTCGTGGTAGGCGCGAACAGCCTCCCGGATTGAACGCGCATTCAGTACCCGGCACATTGACAGGCCGGGCCCACGCTCTCGATACTGACCCTTCATTCAGTAAGGAGTCCGTGCCGTGCCCGCACCCGCCCCGTCCGGTCCCCCCGCCCCCACCACCCCGATCACCGGCGGGGAAGCCCTGGTCAGAGCGCTCGCCGCGCACGGCGTGACCCGGATCTTCGGCATCCCCGGCACGCACAACCTGGAGATCTACCGGCATCTGGCCACCCATCGGATCGAGCACATCAACCCCCGCCACGAACAGGGCGCGGGGTACGCGGCCGACGCGTACGCCCGGACCAGCGGGCGGCCCGGGGTGGCGCTCACCACCACCGGCCCGGCCCTGCTGAACATCGCGGCCGCCGTCGGCCAGGCGTACTCCGACAGCGTCCCGCTGCTCGTGGTCTCCCCCGGCATGCCGCTGCGCCACCCCCGGCAGTCCACCGGGCTGCTGCACGAGACCCGCAGCCAGACCGAGGCGCTGCGGGGCGTCGCCGCCGTCAGCCACCGGGTCTCCTCCGTCGAGGAGATCGGCGTGGCCGTGGCCCGCGCCTTCACCCTCTTCCGGACGCGACGCCCCCGGCCGGTGCACATCGAGGTCCCGCTGGACCTGCTCACCGCCGCCGAACCGGCCGGGCCGGTGCGCACCGCCCCGCCGGTGCCGCCCGTCGCGGCGGACCCCCGCGCGGTCACGGAGGCCGCCGGGGCGCTGTGGGCGGCCGACCGGCCCGGGATCGTGCTGGGCGGCGGGGCGCGCGGGGCCGCCGCCGAGTGCCTGCGCCTGGCCGAGCTGCTGGACGCCCCCGTGGTGACCTCGGCCAACGGCAAGGGCATCGTCCCCGAGAGCCATCCGCTCGCGCTCGGCGTCTCGCTGCACAGCCCGGCCGTCCAGCGCTGGCTCTCGGAGCGGGACGTGGTGCTCGCCGTCGGCACGGAGCTCGCCGAGTCCGACCTGTGGACGTCGCCGCCCGCGCTCGGCGGCACGCTGGTACGGGTCGACCTCGACCCGGCGCAGATGTACGCGGGGCTCCCCGCCGGCATCCCGCTGGTGGGCGACGCCCGCCCCACCCTGGACGCCCTCCTCGCCGCCCTGCCCGCGCTGCCCGCGCCTCCCGGAAGGACCGGGGCACACCGCACCGTCGCCGCCCTGCGCGCCGAACGGGACGCCGGAACAAGGGAGTTGGACGGCCACCTGCTGCCGTACCTGGCCGCGATGCGGTCCGTGCTCCCCGCCGACACGGTCCTGACCTCCGACAGCGCCCAGTGCTGCTACAACGGCGCGCTCCCGCACCTGCCGGTCGGCCCCGAGGGCCGCTACCTCCACCCGACGGGCTTCGGCACGCTCGGCTACGCGCTGCCCGCCGCGATCGGCGCGAAGGCGGCCGACCCGGACCGGCCGGTGGTCGCGCTCAGCGGCGACGGCGGCCTCCAGTTCTCCGTGCAGGAACTGGCCACCGCCGTACAGCTGGGCCTCCCGCTGCCCGTCGTGGTCTTCGACAATGGCGGCTACGGCGAG
The DNA here is from genome assembly GCF_053598535.1 of Streptomyces sp. NPDC001108. Lineage (NCBI taxonomy): Bacteria > Bacillati > Actinomycetota > Actinomycetes > Kitasatosporales > Streptomycetaceae > Streptomyces > Streptomyces sp. NPDC001108. Next base: position 164,308 of record NZ_JBSFKL010000012.1, on the reverse strand, counting down.
ATCCGCGACGAGATGGCGGCCCGCGGCGACCACCCCACCGCCGTCGACCTCCCGCCCGTCGACCTGCCCGCGCTGGCCCGCGCCTACGGCGGCCACGGCATACGGGCCGACTCCCCCGAGGCGCTCGCCGAGGCGCTGCGCCACGCCCTGGACACCCAGGGCCCCACCCTCATCACCGTCCCCGAGGAGCCCTCCCGATGACCCCGTCCACCGCCAACGCCCCGCTGGTCTCCCTCACCTGGACCGACCAGGAGACCGGGCACCGGGGGCACCTGGTCATCGACCGCCTGGTGCGCGGCGTCTCCAGCGGCGGCCTGCGGATGCGGCCCGGCTGCACGCTGGAGGAGGTCGCCGGACTGGCCCGCGGCATGACGATGAAGGAGCTGCTGCACTACGACCCGGCCGCCCGCTACATCCCGCTGGGCGGCGCCAAGGGCGGCATCGACTGCGACCCGCGCGACCCCGCCGCGTACGGCGTCCTGGTCCGCTACCTGCGCGCGGTCCGCCCGTACGTCGAGCACTTCTGGACCACCGGCGAGGATCTCGGCCTCACCCAGGACCTGGTGGACCGGGCCGCCGCCGAGGCGGGTCTGGTCTCCTCCGTCCAGGCGGTCTACCCGCTCCTGGACGACGAGGAGGCGGCCCGGCGGCGCCTCGCCGACGCCTTCACCATCGAGGTGGACGGCATCGGGCTGGACGAGCTGGTGGGCGGCTGCGGGGTCGCCGAGTCGGTGCTCACGGCGCTGGACCGGACGGGCGTCCCGTACTCCGGCACCCGCGTCGCGGTGCAGGGGCTCGGGACCATGGGCGGCGCCACCGCCCGCTTCCTGGCCCGCGCCGGGCTGCGCGTCGTCGCCGTCGCCGACATCAAGGGCACCGTCGCCAACCCGGACGGCCTGGACGTCGAGGCACTGCTCGCCGCCCGCGACGGACACGGCACGGTGGACCGGGCCGCGCTCCGCCCCGGGGACCGCGAACTGCCCCCCGACGCCTGGCTGACCGCCGACGCCGACGTCCTGGTCCCGGCCGCCGTCAGCTACGCCGTCGACACCGCCAACCAGGCCGGGATCACCGCCCGCTGGATCGTGGAGGCGGCCAACATGCCGGTGCTGCCCGAGGCCGAGGCGCTGCTCGCCGCGCGCGGCATCACCGTCCTGCCGGACGTCGTCGTCAACTCCGGTACGAACGCCTGGTGGTGGTGGACGCTCTTCGGCGACATAGGCGCCGACGCCGACGAGGCGTTCGCGTACGTCCGCCGGTCGATGCGCACCCTGGTCGACCGGATGCTCACCCGCGCCGAGGCCGAGGGCACCACGCCCCGGGCCGCCGCCCACGCCCTGGCCGCCGACCGGTTGCCGGCCGTCACGGAACGCTTCGGCAGCTACCGCTGACCCCGGAACGACCCGACCCGACCTGACCCGACGCAGCCGCATTGAGTGTGCGGAAGGGCCCAGGTCAGCCGGGGCGCGGTCCCGGGATGCGGACTCCGGCGGCCCGGAGCCTGGCCTCGACGAGCGCGGCCAGCCGGGCCGCCCCCGGGGCCTCCTCGCCGTACCGGGCGACCATCTCGTACCGGGTCGCGGCCTCGGTACGGGCCTGGAGGCCGGTCACGATCTCCAACTGCTCGGGGTGGGCGAGGTAGTGGTCGGCCAGCGCGACGGCCACCTCCTCGACCCGGGGATCGTCTGGCGACCAGCCGACGGACTCGGCGGCCCGCTTGCTCAACTCGACGAACGCGGGATTCCCCAGGGCGCGTTCGACGCGGGCCAGATGCTCGTCGAACCCCTCGGGCACCAGCGCCCTCGCCAGCACCAGCCCCTCCCGGGCCGCCGCGGCCTCCTCCTCGCCGAAGCCAAGATCGGACATCCGCTCCAACAGCGCCACCGCCCGCTCGGGCAGCAGCGCCCGGTCGCCGTCGGCGAGCCGACTCAACGTGTCCCGCCGCGCGATCAACTCATTTATCTTCTCGGTCAGTTGGCGTTCCACATCCATGAGCGCGGCGGCGAACCGGTCGGCGTCGGCGTCGAGCAGCTCCCCCACCTCGGCCAGCGGCACCCCGGCGGCGGCCAGGGTCCGGGCCTGCACCAGCCGCAGCAACTCGGCGGACCCGTAACGCCGGTAGCCGGAGCCGTCGCGCTCGGGCTCCTTCACCAGGCCGAGCTTGTGGTAGTGCCGCACCGTCTTCACCGTGACGCCGACGAACTCCGCCGCCTGCCCGATCGTGACCCCGTTGTTCATCCGTCCAGCCTGCCTCGTACCCGGACCCGGCCACGCCGGGATCGGCGCGGCTCCGGTCCGCTTTCTACGCGACGCCCCCGCCGAAGGGAACTGCGCCACCCCTGCGTTCACGCCTCCGGGCGCCCGGCGGCACCGGTCCGCCCGGCGCCGAACACCGCGTCGACGAGCCGCTGCGTCGCCCGCTGGAAGGGCAGGGCCAGGGAGAGCGTCGCGTCGTCCACGTAGTTGAGCGTGCCGGTCAGGGTGGTGGTGCCGTCCGGGGTGGCGTACATCAGCGCCGCGTGTCCGGCGGCACCGCCGTTGTGGGTGATGACGGTGGAGCCGTCGCCGAGGTCCTGCACGAAGACCCCGAGTCCGTAACCCATCCCGGGGGCGGGCGTGGGGCGCGGCGCGCACATCTCGGCCAGCAGCTCCGCGGGCAGGAGCCTGCCGGTCACCAGCGCGTGGAGGAACGTCTCCAGGTCCCGGGAGGTCGAGATCATGTCGCCGCCGCTGGAGATCCAGGAGGGGTTGAGGCGGGTGACGTCGACCGTGTGCTCCACGCCGTCCTCCTCGTACCGGTAGTAGGCGTGGGCGTGCGGTTCGGCGATGTCCGGCTCGGTGCTGGGGGCCGTGGTGCCGGACAGGCCGAGCGGTTCCGTGATCAGCCGCCGCATCTCCTCGGCGACCGGGCGGCCGGTGACCTTCTCGATCAGCAGCCGGGCCAGCACGTAGTTGGTGTTGGAGTAGCTCCACCCCTCGCCCGGCTCGAACCGCGCCGGCTTCGACAGGGCGAGGCGCACCAGGTCCTGCGGCGGGTACGTGGTGAAGCGGTTGTCCACCCACTCCTTGCCGGCGGTGGTGGCGGGGATGCCAGGAACGACGGTGCCGTCCTCGTAGTACTCGCCGGTGAAGTTGAAGATCCCGCTGGTGTGCTGCAACAGCATCCGCACCGTGACCCTCGGGTCCACGTCGAACTCCGGCAGCCGCCCGGCGACCGGGTCGTCCAGCCCGATCCGGCCCTCCGCGACGAGCGCCAGCACCAGGGCGGCGGTGAACGTCTTGGTGTTGCTGCCGATCCGCACGTACCCGTCGACCGGCGGCTTCTCGTCCCCGCCCAACCGGCCCACTCCGGCACTGCCGACCCACTCGCCCCGCGCGTCACGCACCCGCAGCGTGATCCCGGTGATCCCGGACTCGACGATCCCGTCCAGGATCTCCTGAAGCTCCGGACGGCACCGATTCGACAGGCTGTTGGACATCGCGACCACTCCCTCGTACGTATCCGCCGCGTCCCTCGCGGCTTCCGGTACGAGAAGCGTCCGCCCTGACCTCGGGTCAACCTCAACAGTGATCCAGGTCACTCCCCCGTGCGGTCCGTTGTCGGACCCCGCTGTTACGTTGGCGCCGGAACCCCGCCCCGGCCCCGGAGAGAGCGCATGTACGACGAACGGCTCGCCGCCTTCTCCCGCGACCGACTGGACGGCCGCCCGGTCCCGGACGACCTGCGTGTGCTGCTGATCGCGCAGTGGGAGGGCCGCACCGGCCTCGCCCGCCTTCTCGGCCTCGAATTCTTCGAGCCGGGCGAGGTCCACCCACTCCTGGACACCAGCTACCTGACCCCGCAGGAACTCGCGGACCCGGAGCTGCGGGCCGTCAACGCCGCCGCCGCCGAGATGGCCGGACACGTGAAGCTCGTGGCGAAGGGCGGAAAGGGCTGGCTCGGCTACTGGCTCCATCCCGGCGAGCCCGCGGACCGTCCCTGGCGCCTCGTGGAGCTGGACACCGAGTTCAGCTTCTGGAGACCGGTCGGCCGCACCCTGGCCGAGGGTGCCGCCGCCGACCGGGCCGCCTACCAGGACGAGCCCGACGAGCGCATCGCCTTCGCGCGACTCGCGGCCGACCTCACCGCACTGGGTCTCCCCCTGAGCACCCGGGACTACGACGCCCTGGACGACACCGAGTACGTGGTCGACCCGGGACGCCTCATGGAGGAGCTGACCGAGGCCGCACGCGAGAAGCACGGCCTCGACTGAGCGGAGAAGGAACGCACCGGCCCCGGCCGGACAGGGAACAACTCAGCAGGGAGTTCGCTGCGGGTCAATACGGCTGCGTCCCGCCCCGGACGGCGGTTCGGCGGAACAACGCGGTCCACAGGAACGGCACGCCGAAGAGCGGTGACTCGGCCGACTCCTCGCGCATCCGGCGCAGTTCGAGCTCCTCCAGGCCGGAGAAGATCCGGCGCAGCGCCTCGGGCGAGTAGGCGAGGCCGCCGTGCAGTCGGCGTTCGCGGTAGAAGTCGGCGTCGGGGAGTTCCGATCCCATTCCCCCGTCACCGGCGGCGAAGCAGCTCAGGACGAAATGGCCGCCGGGGGCCAGGACGCGGTCGAGGAGGTGGAGGTAGCTGATGCGGCGGTGCGGGGGCAGGTGGTGGAAGCACCCCGAGTCGACGACCAGGTCGTACGGGCCGTCCAGCACGTCGGCGGGGAGGGTGAAGGCGTTGCCACAGAGGAAGCGGATGTCGGCCCCGGCCTCCCGGGCCCGGTCCTTCGCCCAGGCGACGGCCACCGGGGAGAGGTCGACCGCGTCCACCTCGAAGCCGTTCGAGGCGAGGTACAGGGCGTTGCGGCCCGGCCCGCACCCCAGGTCGAGGGCGCGGCCGGGAGCGAGCAGGCCCCGATCCACATGGGCGGCCAGATTCTCGTCCGGCTTCGGTACGAAGAACGGGACCGGGCCGGACCGGTCGGCGTAGAAGCGGTCCCAGAAGTCCTTGCCGTCACCGGTCGCCAGACGACCGGCCCCGGGGTCGGGGCAAGTTTCGGTCTCGGCTTCGGCTTCGGCTTCGGCTTCGGCTTCGGCTTCGGCTTCGAACACTCCGTCCAGGAGCGTGAGAACGTCCTCGACGGTGGGTACGGTCCGGTCCATCCGGCCCCCCTTTCGACCGAGGCCAATTCTAGGAACGACCGAGCCAAAAGTGCAGGTCACAAGGTGTTACACCGAGCCCCACCGGGCTGCCGCACGCCACGGAGGAGCCCGCGCGGGGCAGCGGCGGCCCAGGGCTCCGGGACGCGTCCCCCATCGGTCCGGAGCACCTCGCCAGGGCCGGGAAGGCCCCGTTCACGGCCGCGCCCGGACGACTGTTTCGACGAGTTTCCCGTACGACCGGGCCAGCCACCGTTGCCGTGCCAACGTCCCTGCGAACGGCCGGGGTTGGCCCACGGTCTGCCCGTTCCGTCCTTTCGTCCCGCCGGTTCCTGCGGCAGAGTCGCGTTCCGAGGCGGTGCAAGCGATCTCGTGCGAATGGATTCCTCCATGCGGTACACCCCGAAGTCCCGCCGGAACGACGGCGCCGGCCCCCATTCCAGCCCCGGCCCCGGCCGCGACCACGAACGCACCGGTCCGGAGGGCACCGTTCGCGCCCCCGCCACGCTCCCGGCCGCCCCGGTCTCCGCCCCGCCCGGCTCCCTGGACGCCCTGCAACGTACGTACGGAAACGCAGCCGTCGCCCGCATGATCGAGGGCGAGCGGAACCGGGCGGACGCCGACCAGGGACACGATGCCGTCCACGAGGCAGTGAGAACGGCCGGGCGTGGCGGCACCCGGCTGCCGGGCGGCATGCGGGCGACCATGGAGCGGGCCTTCGGTGCCGATCTCGGCCACCTCAGGGTCTCGGTCGACGCGCGGACCACCGCGGCCATCGACGCGAAGGCGTACACCGTCGGTGACAACATCGTCGTGCAGAACGCGAGCGTCCTGCGCGACGTGGGGACGATGGCCCACGAGATCCACCACACCACGCAGCGCGGCGCACCCGCCGGGCTCAGCGACCCGGGCGACCGGTGGGAGCGCGAGGCCGCCGAGGTCGGTGACCGCGTCGCTCGCGGCGGGAGCGCCCACCCCCACGCCACGACCGGCGGCGAGGACCGCGGGAACGGCGCCGGCCACCGGGACGCGGTCCAGCGCCGCGTCGGCTTCGAGTTCGAGTCGCAGTGGCGCATGCGCGACCACAACGACCTGACCCAGGCGGACGAAGAGAACTACCAGAACGAGATCGTGGAGCGCGAGGCCGTCCGGCACGCGCAGATCATGGTGACGCTCGCCGGAAAGTCGGCCGACGCGAAACGCCTTCTGGACGAGACCGAACAGAGCGCGTCCGAGGCGGATCTGATGCGCAGGTGGCTCACCCCGGCACCCCCGGACCGCCCCTACGAACGCCGGCTCACCGACGAGGGCGCGGCGCGGCTCCGACAACTGCGGCAGGAGGCCCCCGACACGTACGAGCGGCTCATGGCGGACGGCGAGACCGCGCTGCTCAGGAACAACGCGATCCGGGAGACCCCCATACCCGGCCGGGACGTCCCCAAGATGGGTGTGGTCGGCGGCGGCACGAAATACCAGCTCACCTCGGACGTCAGCCCCACGGGCGGCTCGGCCCTGGAATGGGTGACCGATCCGCTGGACAGCAAGGACGAGGTCGTCGAGGTGATGAACACGATCACCAAGGTCTCCAGGGCCCTGGACGCCAGGCAGGCGGAGACGTCCTTCCCGCTCGACGGCATCCGGGTGGCGGGCTTCGAAGCGCAGTCCGGGATCATGGTGTTCCCGCTGCGCGGCCCCCTCCTCTACGAACCGCAGACGACCGGCGGCTTCAAGCTCGATCAGCTGCCCCGGTTCCTGGAGTACCTGGAGGTGCCGGAGAAGCCGTCCAACCCCTTCAAGCTCCCGGCCCACCGGCAGCGCAAGCAGGCCGGCGAGGACCTGCACCGGACCGCCCTCACCAAGGTCACCAAGATCCGTCTGGCGGCCGAGGAGCTGGCCAAGGGACTCCCCAGGGAGAGCATCGGGGACGCCTCGACGGACGGCCTGGTCGGCCTGGTCTCCCTGATCGGCAGCTACCTCCATTACGGCGCCAAGCTGGAGGAGAACCCCAACTCGAAGTCGATCGCGGGCGGACTGATGTCCCGCACCTCCTTCGCCCACAACTTCGCGCTGCTGCCCGGCCCGCTCCAGGCGTACTTCCGCGAGGACCCGAGCAGGTTCGCCACGTTCGCCCTCAGGGCGGTCGGATTCCCCGAGGACGGGAGCGCCCAGCTGTACGCCAAGCCCGTCGCGCGCGGGGACGCCGGCGACCGCGAGACGAAGCAGATCACGCTGACCCGGGCCGAATGGCTGAAGGGCATCCCGGCCGGCAAGGACCTGCTGCGGAACTTCGAGCACCTGAACGACGAGGAGAAGGGGCAGGTCGGCGACCGCGAGGAGGAGTGGGACTACGTCCACCCGTCGCTCGGCAAGCTGGGCACGGTGGAGGACCAGGTGGGCAGGCCGGGCGAACAGGAACTCGCCCTGGTCGCCGAACTGCGCCGCATGAAACAGGACATCCCCACCGCCGCCATCAAGCCCTTCGCCCTCGCCGCCTTCGGCCTGGTCCAGCGCCTGAACGAGCGGAAGACCCTCAAGTACAAGAAGAAGTAGGCCCGCGACCTCACGGGCCCCTCCTCCCGCCCACCTCCTTCTTCGCCCCGGTTCCGGGCCTGTTCGCCGCCCGGGGTCAGCGGCACAGTGCCGTGTCGACGGCGGCCTCCACGTGCCGGGAGGCCGCGCCCGTCGGGGTGGTGGTCACCGCGACGTTGGCGGCGCGTCCGTCCTCCGTGACGCCTCCTCGTGTCCGGTACCCGAGGGCGGTTCCACCGTGGCCCCAGTAGACGCCGCCGCACGACAGCGGCGTACTGGTCAGGCCCAGTCCGTAGCGGACGCCGGGGCCGCGGTCCTCCGCGGGGACGGTGGTGCGCATCTCGGCGAGCTGGGCCGGGGGCAGGAGCTTGCCGCCGAGGAGGGCGGCGAAGAAGCGGTTGAGGTCGCTGTTGGTGGAGACCACCGCACCCGCGGCCCAGGCCATGGACATGTCCATGGTGGTGTAGTCGACCAGGGGCCCGTCGTCCGTTTCCCGTTCGTAGCCCTTGGGGTGGGGCTCGTGGACGGTCGTTTCTCCGGGGGTGGGGAAGTAGGTGTGGCGCAGCCCGATGCGGTCGATGACGCGTCGCCCGATCTCCTCGCCCACGGGGCGGCCGGTGACCTTCTGGACGATCAGGCCCGCGACCAGGTAGTTCGTGTTGCTGTACTCCCACTTCTCCCCCGGCGCGAAGTGCGCCTTCCGCGCGAGCGCACCGTCGAGGAGCTCTCGCGGCTCGAAGTACCGGTACCGGACGGCGGGGAAGTCCTCGAAGACGGGGGCCGCCATGTATTCGGGGATTCCGCTGGTGTGCTGGAGGAGTTGGCGGACCGTGATGTGGCGGCCGTCGATCCCGTCACCGCGCAGCAGGCCGGGCAGGTAGGTGTCGACGGGGGCGTCCAGGGCGACCTTCTTCTCGGCCACCAACTGCAGCACCACCACCGCCGTGAACGCCTTGGTGTTGCTGCCCGCCCGCACCTGCCCGTCCTTCGGCACCTTCGCCCCGGTCTTCAGATCACCGACACCCGCCGTATAGACGCGCGTCCGGCCCTCCCGGTCCGTGACGGTGGCCAGCGCGGCAGGCGCCCGGTCCTCGCGCACCAACGTGTCCAGGCTCTTCTGAACCGTGTCCGGCCTGGCGGCGGACGCCGCAGACGGGAACAGCGCACCGGCGGCCATGACCGCCCCGGTCAGCACCGACATCGCCAGCAAGACTCTGCGCCGACCACCCGGCTTGAGCGTGGGACGGGACCTCGGCGAGACACATGCATCCATGGGGCAACTCCTGTGGTGACGGTGAAGAGCGATCGAAGAGAGGGGCTGCGCGCCTCGGCGCGGCACGCCGGGGCGCCGGTCGCCGCCCCGCCCCCGCTCCTACGGCCGTGAACAGACGCGGGAGCAGGAGCGGAAGCGGCGGTCGTCCCGTTTGGTCCGGTGGAGGCGTCAGCGGCACAGGGCCGTTTCGACGGCGGTCTGCGCCTGCTGTGTGGTGGCTTCGTCGGCCGGAATGGAGGTCAGTGCGATGTTGACCGCACGGCCGTCCTCCCTGACGCCTCCCAAGGTGAAGTAACCCGGGATGGTTCCGCCATGACCCCAGTAGACGCCGCCGCACGACAACGGTGTGCTGGTCAGGCCCAGCCCGTAGCGGACGCCCTGACCGGCCCCCTCCGTGGGAACGGTGGTGCGCATCTCGGCGAGCTGGGCCTGAGGCAGGAGCTTGCCGCCGAGGAGGGCGGTGTAGAAGCGGTTGAGGTCGCTGTTGGTGGAGACCACCGCACCCGCGGCCCAGCCCCACGACGGGTCGAGCTCGGTGTACTCGCGCCAGGGTGACTCGGCCGCGTCCCGGTGGTAGCCCTTGGGGTGGGGCTCGCGAATGGTCATGTCTCCGGGGGCGGGGAAGTAGGTGTGGCGCAGCCCGATGCGGTCGACGATCCGCCGGCCGATCTCCTCGCCCAGCGGGCGGCCGGTGACCTTCTGGACGATCAGGCCCGCGACCAGGTAGTTCGTGTTGCTGTACTCCCACTTCTCCCCCGGCGCGAAGTGGGCCTTCCGCGCGAGGGCGGCGTCGAGGAGCTCTCGCGGCTCGTAGTACCTCTGCGGGTTCTCAAGGATCGCCCGCTGGTCCACGTAGTCGGGGATTCCGCTGGTGTGCTGGAGGAGTTGGCGGACCGTGATGTGGCGGCCATCGATCCCGTCACCGCGCAACAGACCGGGCAGGTACGTGTCGACGGGGGCGTTCAGGGCGACCTTCTTCTCGGCCACCAACTGCAGCACCACCACCGCCGTGAACGCCTTGGTGTTGCTGCCCGCCCGCACCTGCCCGTCCTTCGGCACCTTCGCCCCGGTCTTCAGGTCCCCGACACCCGCCGTGTAGACGCGCGTCCGACCCTCGCGGTCCGTGACGGTGGCCAGCGCGGCAGGCGCCCGGTCCTCGCGCACCAACGTGTCCAAGCTCCTCTGGACCGTGTCCGGCCTGGCGGCGGACGCCGCCGACGGGGACAGCGCACCGGCGGCCATGACCGCCCCGGTAAGCACCGTCACGGCCATCAGGACCTTGCGCCGACCACCCCGCGAGAGCCCGGGACGGAACTTCGGCGAGACCGGCGAGACCGGCGATACATGTGCGTACATGGAACTACTCCTGTCGGTAGGGGAACAGCGTCAGTGGGTCGGGAAGAGGTGGTCGTGGTGCGACGGGCCTGCCGGTGACTCGTCCTGGCGGCCCTGGTGGCGGCCCTGGTGGCTTCCCTTGGGGCGTCCCGGGCGGACGGGCCACCACGTGGCCCGGCCCAGGAGCGCGACGAGCGCGGGTACCAGCACGATCGAGACGACGAAGGCGGAGAGCATGATGCCGAGCGCCGTCGCGAAGCCGATCTGCTGCGTGCCGGGGTCGGAGTTGGCGCCGAGGCTCCCGAAGGACGCGGCGAGGACGACACCGGCCGTGGCGACGGCGGGAGCGGTGTGGCGCACGGCGCGGGCGACGGCGGCGCGGGCAGGCCCCGGCCGGTCCATCTCCTCGCGGATGCGGTCGCTGATCAGGATGTTGTAGTCGGTGCCGAGCGCGACGACGAAGAGGAACAGCACCAGCGGCAGGATGAAGCCGACCCCCGGCCGGTCGAGGAGGTGCTGGAAGAACAGGGCCGACGCGCCGAGGGTGGCGGCGAAGCCGAGGCCCACGGCGACCATGAGCACGGCCGGGGCGAGCAGGCTGCGCAGCAGGACGATCAGGATGAGCGCGATCAGCGCGGCGGCGACCGGGAACACGGTCCTCAGGTCGTGGCCGACTGCGGTGGAGATGTCCGCGAAGACCGCGGCGGTACCGCCCACATGGGCCTGCGCGCCGGGAGGTGTGTGGTCGGCGACGGTGGCGCGGATGGGACCGGACACGAGGTCGCGGGCCCGTTGGCTCCGGGTGTCGACGGTGAGGTGGACGTCGATACGGGCCGCGGTGCGGTCCTTGGTGAAGACGGTCTCGCCGACCCGGCCGACGCCGTCGACCCCGGCCAGGGCCTCGGGCAGCGCGGCGATTCCCCGGTCGGTCAGCGTGGTGCCGTCCTTCGCGGTGACGTAGACCGTGGCCGGATCGGACACACCGGCGGGCAGGGAGCGGGCGATCTCGGCGGCGGTGACGGCCGCCGGGGTGTCCTGGCCGCCGGATGGCTGGCCGAAGTCCATCCGCATGCCGACGAGTCCGGTGGCCAGCGCGCCGAGCAGGGCGACGGAGGCGACGATCAGCGTGAGCGGGCGGCGGGCGACCAGATCGCCGATGCTCGCGGCCTTGCCGGTGCGCGGCTCCCGCCCGAGCGAGCGGGACGGCCAGAACATCGCGCGTCCGGTGGCCGCGAGCAGCGCGGGCATCAGGGTGAGGCCGGCGAGGAGCATGACGAGTACCGAGACGGCGATGGCCGGGCCGAGCACCCGGAACTGCCCGAAGGTCGCGATGCCGAGCGTGGCGAAGGCGGCGACGATGGTGAGCGCCGCAGAGGTGATCGCCGTGCCGACCCGGGCGCTCACCTCCGCGGCGACGGCACGGGCCGACACGTCGGGGCGGGCCCGGAGCTGTTCCCGGAAGCGGAAGAGCAGGAACAGGAAGTAGTCGACGCCGATGCCGATCAGGACGACGCCGATCATGCGCGGGGTGGACGGGTCGAGGTCGATGCCGGCGAGCATCGAGGTGCCCACGACCACACCTCCCGCCGCGCCCGCGACGACGGCGACCGCGATCAGGGGGACGAAGGCGGCCAGCGCGCTGCGGAACACCAGGATGTGGATCAGGACGATCAGACCGAGCATGAGGGCGCCGACGACCGTCGCGGTGGTCTCCTCCGCCTCGGCCGTGTCGACGAGGTCGGCCAGGCCGCCGGTGAATCCGGTGCGCATCCCGGCATCGGAGAACTCGTCCTTCGTCCCGTCCCGGAAGGCCCGGTAGAGGTCGTGCAGGCCGGGGTCCGTGCTGTTGCCCGTGAGCTGCGCGGAGAGCAGCTCGAAGCCGCGGTCCGGCGCGACCATGGCGGGAGCGACCTTCGGGGTCTGGGAGTAGTCCTCGTACATGAACGAGGGCGTGTCGTCCTCCGGCTTGGGCATCTCGACGTGCCGGCGGCCCAGCTCCTCGGCGACCTCGCCGATGCGCCGCTGGTCGGCCCGGGTGAGGGGCTTGCCGTCCTGCCTGCCGACGAGCACGGTGACCGTGTTGGCGTCGGACTTCACCCCGAACTTCTCCTCGGCGACCTTCAGCGCGGCCGCCGAGTCGTACTGCGCGGGCAGGAAGTCCCCGTTCCCGGTCCGTGTGACCTTGAAGACCAGCGCCTGGGCGAGCAGGGTGAGGAAGATGCCCACCACCGCCCAGAGGGCGATGACCTTCCACGGGTTGCGGGTGGAGAACCCGGTCAGGGCGCGGATCACGGTGTTCTCCAACGGTGGGTGGGATGCGGCGTTTTCGGCACAGGAAAAGCTCATCACCGCGGAACGCGCGGATCGTCCGAGTACGGGACGAGAAGCGGCCTGGGAGCGTGGGCCGGGGATGGCCGCCGACCAGGACCCTGGTCCCAGGCCGAGGGTCGGCCCGGGGGCCCGGGAGGTGCCCGGATCCCGGTGCGAGACTGGATCGCGGGCGGCAGGCGTGCCGCACCGGTGGCGGCTGGTGAGTACGGCCCGGTCAGGAGAGAAGAGAACCGTGATGGTGACGAAGCGCCCCGACCCCGGCGCCCCGGGGATCCCGGCGGGCGGCGAGGCGCTGCCGTGGACGCGCGACGACGCCCTGGTCATGACCGGTGTGGCGGCCGTGGACCTGATCGGCTTCACCCTCAGCAGCCAGTCCGAGCAGGGCGACGTGCCGGTGGCCGGCTGTTTCCTCGTGGTGGTGGCCGCGCTGCCGCTGCTCGTCCGGCGCCGGACGCCGGTCCTGTCGTTCGCGGCCGTTCTGCTGCTGGGGCTGGTCCTGCACCTGAACGTGCCGATGAGCCAGCACTTCAACGCCGCGGTGGTCGTCGCGCTCTACACGGTCATCCGGTCCCGGCGCACGGCCGTGGCGGTCGCGGCGTCGCTGGCGGCCGTGACGATGTCACTGGTGGACACGGCGTCGTGGCCGCGGCCACCGGTCGTGGACATCGTGGGCACCGTCTCCGCCGCGGCGGTCGTGGCGATCGCCGCGACCGTGATGAACCACTGGCAGCGGGACATCGAGGCCAGACGCCGACTCCTCGCGGACCAGGCGGTGGCGGCCGAACGACGGCGTATCGCACGGGAGTTGCACGACATCGTGGCGCACCACATCACCACCATGCAGCTGATGTCCGGGGGCGCCCGGGCCAACCTCGCCCGTGACCCGGAGGTGGCCCGGGAGGCGCTGGTCACGCTGGAGGCGTCCGGCCGGGTGGCCCTGCGCGAGATGCGGCAGCTGCTCGACGTGCTCCGGGCCGGGGACGAATGGGAGAGCGAACCGACCGCCCCGCAGCCGGGCGTCGGCGACCTGGAGCGGCTCGTCGCCGAATCGTGCCGGGCCGGGCTCCCCGCCTCGCTCGACGTACGGGGCGAGGAGCGTGCGCTGCCGCCGAGCGTGGGCCTGAGCCTGTTCCGGATCGTCCAGGAAGCGCTCACCAACGCCCGCAAGTACGCCGGAGACGCGCGGGCCCACGTACGGCTGGCGTACGCGCCGGACGGGGTGACCGTGGAGGTCTCCGACGACGGACCGGGCACCGGCCCCGCAGGACCGGGCAACGGATCGGGGCCCGGCTACGGTCTGGTCGGGATGCGCGAACGGGCCGTGCTGCACGGCGGCACCCTGGAGGCCGGACCGCTGGACGGGGGCGGGTTCCGGGTGTCGGCCCGGCTGCCCCTGCGGGCCGACGCGGGAGCACTGCGGTGACCGGGACGACGACGCGCGAGCCGGCCATCAGGGTCCTGATCGCGGACGACCAGCCGCTGGTACGCCGCGGGCTGGCGCTGATCCTCGGCCCCGACCCGGCCTTCGACGTGGTGGGCGAGGCCGCGGACGGCGAGGAGGCGGTCGCCCTCGCACACCGGCTGCGGCCCGACATCGTCGTGATGGACATCCGCATGCCGGTGCTCGACGGCGTCGCCGCGACGGGCCGGCTCGCCCGGGAACTGCCCGGCTGCCGCGTCCTGGCGCTGAGCACCTTCGACCTGGACGAACACGTGGTGGCCGCCCTGCGCGCGGGCGCCTGCGGATTCCTGCCGAAGGACACCTCGCCCGAGGAACTGGTGGCCGCGATCCACGTGGTCCACACCGGCGAGGCGGCCGTCGCCCCCCGGCTCCTGACCCGGCTGATCGCCACCTACGTCACGGCCCCGCCGCGCCCCGCACCCCCCGTCACCGCCGACACCGGCGACCTCACCCCGCGCGAGGCCGAGGTGTGGCGCCTGATGGCCACCGGCCTCGACAACGCGGAGATCGCGCGGACCATGCGCGTCAGCACGTCGACCGTGAAGAACCACATCACCGCCGTCTTCGGGAAACTGGGCGTCCGCGACCGCGCCCAGGCCGTGATCGCCGCGTACGAGACCGGACTGATTCAGGCGGGCCGATCGGACTAGGGGGTACTGACCCTTGAGGTTGCGGGCTGTCAGCTCGTCGCGCCTTGTTCCGAGCGGGCCAGAGCGAGCCCTTCGAGGCGCTCAATACCCTGGTTGAGTTCGCCGAGCAGGGTCACGAAGTCGCGCGTTCGCTGCTCCGTCCACCCCGTCGCCCCGATCAGGCGCGCTACCCCTTCGAGGCCGATCGCCCGGTCGGCCCGGAGCCGTTCCAGCCCCAGGGCGGTGGGTCGGTACTTGCGCGCCATTCCACCGTCGGGGTCGGGGATGCGTTCCACCAGATCCTTGCGGAGCATCGCACTGACCTGGCGGTTGATGGTGGAGATGCCCACCTGGAACGTGTGGGCCAGCTGCTTGAGCGTAAGCGGCTCGCCGGCCTCCAGGCGCGTGAGCAGCACGTAGGCGGAGCGGTCCAGGCTCTGGCCGGAGCGTGGGCCGCGTGAGGCGACGAAGTGGCGGGACAGCAGCGTCAGCTCCCGCTCGAAGTCATTGAGCCGGTGCTCTCGTTCGTCCATGCCTCTGCCCCTCCTGTCAGCGCGTCCCCCCATCATCGCGCACGTCGCCGCCCCACCCTCCGAGGCCCCGACGCTCCGATGCCCCGACGCCCCAACGCCCCAATCTTGTGCATGATGCAATTGATGTGCATGATGAACTACCGTTGCACGATGCACATTTGGTCGAGGGCCGCTCTGCCCCCACACGCATGAGCACAGCTCTCGCCTCCCCCACGAGTAACGGAGTAACGCGTGAGCGCAGACCCTTCCGCAGGACCGTCCGCCATCACCTATCCGACCGAGCGATCGTGCCCGTTCAGCCCGCCCGCCGAGTTCGCCGGACTCCGCGCGGTTCCCGGGCTGCCGCGGGTCAAGGCGCTGGAGGGCGCCGAGCCCAGGCTGATCACCCGCTACGAGGACGCCAAGGAGGTCCTGTCGAGCCAGGGCATCTCCGCCAGGCTCGACAACCCGGCCTTCCCCCTCTTCAGCCCCGGCGACGTCCAGCAGCGCGACGACAAGTCGGAGAGCCTGATCCGCACCGACGACCCCGACCACCTGGTACAACGACGCCGACTGGCGCGGCACTTCACGGTCAAGCGGGTCAACGCCCTGCGCGCCGACATCCAGCGGATCGTCGATGACGCCGTCGACGATCTGCTGGCTTCCGACTCACCCGCCGACCTGATCGAGCTGGTGGCCCAGCCCATCCCGTCGCGGGTCATCTGCCTGCTGCTGGGCGTGCCGTACTCCGACCACGCCTTCTTCCGGAACGCCGCCTCCCGTGCGCTCGCCGGCAACGCGGACCCGAGCGAGGTGCGCGTCGCCCTGGGCGAGCTGGCAAAGTACCTGGACGCACTGGTGGGCGAGCGGCTCCGCACCGGCGACGGCGACGACGTGCTGGCGCAGTTGGCCCGTGACCTGGTGGTACCCGGCACCATCGCCCGGGCCGAACTCGTCACCATCGGGATGACGTTGCTCGTCGCGGGCTTCGAGACCACCGGCAACATGATCGGCCTGGGCACCGCACTGTTCCTGCGCCACCCCGACCAGCGCGACCTGTTCCTCGCCGGTGACGAGGCGGCACAGGCCGAGGCGATCGAAGAAATGCTGCGCTACCTCTCGGTCGCGCAGCACCCCCGGCAGTTCGCCGTCACGGAGGACATGACGGTCGGCGGCTGTCCCGTCCGCGCCGGGGAAGGGGTGCTGATCTCCCTGCCCTCGGCCAACCGGGACGCGGCGGCCTTCGACGACCCCGACGTGTTCGACGTGCGGCGCCCCGCCCGCGGGCACCTCGCGTTCAGCCACGGCACCCACCAGTGCCTCGGTCAGGCGCTGGCCCGCCTGGAGCTGCTGCTGACCTTCCGCACCCTGTTCGCACGGGTGCCCACGCTGCGTGCGGCCGACGCGGCCCGGCCGTACGACATCAAGCAGCACAGCCGTGTCCACGGCCTCAACTCGTTCCCCGTCGCCTGGTAGGAGACCCCACACATGAAGATCACCGTTGACGAAGGCAAGTGCGTCGGAGCGGGCCAGTGCGTCCTGATCGCCCCGGACGTGTTCGACCAGCGCGACGAGGACGGTGTCGCCGTCCTCCTTTCCGAGGAGACGCCGGAGCGGGAACGCCCCCGTGTCGAGGAGGCGGCCCGGGTGTGCCCCGCCGCGGCCATTCTGTGGGACGGTCGGTGAGCCGCAGCATCCTCGTCGTCGGAACGGGCGCAGCCGGCCTGACCGTGGCCGAGGAACTGCGTCGCCTGGGCTACGACGACGCCCTCACCCTCGTCGGCGGGGAGGACCACCCGCCGTACGACCGACCGCCGTTGTCCAAGCGCTTCCTCAAGGGCGAGGCGGGACCCGAGCAGCTGTGGCTGGCGGGCCCCGACGCACTGGAGCGGCTCGACGCCTCCGAGTACCGGGGGCGGCGGGCCGTCGCCGCCGACCTCGCGGCACGCGTCGTCACCCTGGACGACGGGACGGCCCTGCCGTACACGGACCTGGTCGTCGCCACCGGCGTCGCTCCCCGCACCCTGCCCGGGACCGCCGGACTCCCGGGCGCCGTGACCCTCAAGACCGTCGAGGACGCGGCAACCCTGGCCGGGCGGCTGCGCCCGGGACAGCGGCTGGTCGTGGTGGGCGGCGGGTTCCTCGGGACCGAGACGGCGTGGACGGCGCTGTCCCTGGGGTGCGAGGTCACCTTGGTCACCCCGGCCTCCACCGTTCTGCCGGGACTCGGCCCCCACGTGGGCGCCCTCGCAGGGGAACGGCTCACCGCAGCAGGTGCCACCGTCCTCACCGGGGCGACCGTCGAGAAGATCCACCAAGGCGGCCGACTCCCCCGGGACGAGGGCCTGGAAGTACTCCTGGACGACGGCACCCGCCTCACCGCCGGGACCGTGCTCACGGCGATCGGCTCGGCCCCGGACGTGGACTGGCTCACCCGTACGGAGCTCGACCTGTCCGACGGCGTCCGCTGCGACGCCGTCGGCCGGGCGGCCCCGGGCGTCCACGCATGCGGCGACGTCGCGGCCTGGTACCACCCGCGAAGCGGCCGGCACCTGCGCCTCGAACACCGGATGCACGCCGGGGACCAGGCCCGCGTCGTCGCCGCCGATCTGCTGGGCCAACGGCGCGACCTGGAATGGGTGCCCTACTTCTGGACGGACCAGGGGCCCCACAAGATCGCCGTACACGGGCTGATCGCGCCCGGGGCGGAGTACGAGCCGCACGAGGCCGACCCGGAGGACGATCGGTTCACCGGGGTCTACCGGACGCACGGACGCGTGTGCGCCGTCCTCGGCTGGAACGCCCCGCGCCAGGTCCTCCGCCTCCGCCGCGAGCTGCTCACCACCCCGGGACCGACCGAGGCCCTCCCCCCGACGGCCCCGAAACCCGCATGAGTGCCCGAAGCCCCTCCTGATGGGCAGGCCCCACGCCTGCTCGACCCCGTCCACCGGATCACTGATCGCCTACGACCCTTGACCGGGACATCGGACTACTCGTCCGGCACACCGCGAAGCGGCCCGGGGCGCGGGCTCCCTCAGGGGGCGTCGTCCCGGGCGGCATGGGCCTCGGTGAGTCTGTCGACCGCGGTGTCGAGCGCCTCGGGCGGGAGGGTGAAGGGAATTCGCAGGTAGCGGTCCAGGGCTCCGTCCGGGGAGAAGTGGAAGCCGGGTGTGAGGGCCAGGCCGTGCCTGGCGGCCAGGTCGGTCAGGCGTCGTGAATCGGTGTCGAGGAGTTCGAGCCACAGGGACAGTCCGCCTTGCGGTACCCGGAAGCGGCACCACGGCAGGGCCGACAGCCGCGCGGCGAGGTGGTCCCGCTGGTGGGCCAGTTGTACACGCCGGCGGTCGAGGACCGCCTGTCTGCGTTCCATCAGGCGGGCGGCGACGAGCCGGTCGACGGGCGAGGGGGCGAGGGCGGCGGCAAGCGGAAGCGCCGCCAGTCGGCGGACGACGTCCGGGTGTGCGCGGATCCAGCCCACACGCAGGCCCGGCCACAGGGACTTGCTCAGGGATCCCACGTACACGATGTGCCGGTCACCCGCGCGTGCCGCGAAGCGGGGCGGCGGGGCGGCTGCCGCTGCCCCGCGCAGGTCGAGATCGCGCATGGTCTCGTCGAAGACGACCAGGGTGTCGTGGGAGGACAGCCGCCGCCCGAGTTCGGCGCGGTCGCCCTCGTCCATCAGCAGGCCGGTGGGGTTGTGGAAGTCCGTGACCAGGTAGGTCAGGGACGGCCGGGCCGTCGCGAGGGTACGGTCCAGCGCGGGGAGGTCCCAGCCGGTGGGGGTGAGGGGCTGGGAGACCAGCTCGGCACCCGCGCCGCGGAAGAGGGCGAGCGCCCCCGGGTAGGTGGGCGAGTCCAGGACGACCCGGCTCCTGGACCGCAGGTATGCCGCGCTGAGCAGACTCAGCGCGGCATCGGCGCCGCTGGTCAGCAGAAGGTGTCCCGCGTCGGTCGTGAGCCCCTGGGCGTTGTAGAGGTCGGCGACGCCCGTGTGCAGCGCCGACGGCCGGCGGGCCCCGGCGGCGTCCCCGAGCAGCGCGGCGGGCAGCGTGTCGGTCGCTTCCCGCACGGCTTGGAGCAGTTCGTCGAAGGGTGCCGCGGGTTCCGCGACGGTCAGATCCAGCGGCGCCCCGTTCCTGCCCGCCTCACCCCGGTCGCTGGCCCACGGCGAAAGGCGGTCGTGCAGCCGGGGCGGCAGGGAGACGGTGCTGCCGGAGCCGGTCCGGGTGACGATCAGCCGCTCGGCGCGCAGGATCCGGTAGCTCGCCGCCACGGTGCCCCGCGCGAGGCCGAGCTCGTCGGCGAGGAGGCGCTCGGCAGGAAGCTGTGCGTCGAGCGGGAGCCGGCCGTCGTAGACGGCCTTCTCCACGGCATCGGCCAGCCTGCGCGCCAGCGTGCCCTCACCGTCGCGCCACTCGCCGAGCATCCGGGGGAACCGTGACGCGGGGATGCGCCGCACTACTCGATCCACATAGGCCACGTTACGCGGATTGGACCACGACAGCGGGGTCGGTGCCGCTTAGCGTCGAGACGTACCCCCGCTCCCGCACCGCCTGGAAGCCTCATGCCCCTGCACTACCGCCATGTCGACGTGTTCGCCGACAAGGCCTACACCGGCAACTCCCTCGCCGTCTTTCCCGACAGCTCAAGCCTGTCCACCGGGCAGATGCTCACAATCACGCAGGAGCTCCGCCACTTCGAGGCGATCTTCCTGAGCGGCACGGAAGGAAGTCATCGCGTCACCGCACGGGTCTTCGATCTCTTCGAGGAACTCGACTTCGCCGGACACCCGGTCCTGGGCGCGGCCGCGGTCCTGCACGAACGAGACGGCGCCCCCGGCCCCCGGCGCTGGACGTTCCACCTCTCCGGCAGGACCGTCGAGGTGTCCACCCGGCGCACCGCCGACGGCTACCGCGCGGACCTCGACCAGGGAGCACCGGAGTTCCTCGCGACCGTACCGACGCAGGACAGGGCGGGGATCGCGGCGGCACTGAACCTGCCCGTCCGGGCACTGGCCGATCTTCCCCTTGAGGTCGTCTCCACCGGCCTGCGCTACCTCGTCGTGCCGGTCGTGTCGGGGCTGCCGGAGGCGAGGATCGTCCCTGGCGACTTCGCCGAGTTGGTCGGGCGGTACGGCGCGCAGTTCGCCTACGTCCTCGACGTCCAGGCGCTGGAAGGCCGCCACTGGAACAACGACGGCGTTCTGGAAGACGTGGCGACCGGCAGCGCGGCCGGCTGTGTCGGCGCGTACCTGGCGCGGCACCGCGTCGTCCCCGCCGAGAAGGAGTTCGTCCTGCGGCAGGGGCGCTTCACCGGCCGCCCGAGCCGACTCTCCGTCCTGCCCCAAGGCCGTCCCGACGCGCTGCGCAACGTCCGGGTCGGCGGCGCTGTGAGCCTGGTGGCCCGCGGAACGCTGGACACGCTGCCCGAGTGAGGACCCCTCTCATGCCCGGTTTCCCCCACTACACGCCCGACCGGATCCGCGCGGTCGTGGGTCTCGCCGACCTCGTGGAACCCGTCGCCGACGCCTTCACCGCGTTCAGCACCATCGAAGACGCTCGGGCACCCGTCATGGTGCTGCCCGTGGCACAAGGCGGGGACTCCCACGTCAAGGCCACCTACCTGCCCGGGGGCCGTCACTTCCTTGTCAAGGTCGCCAACTGGTTCCCGGGCAACCGGGCGCGCGGCATGACCGAAGGCGGCGGGTTCGTCGCGCTCTTCGACGCGTCGACCGGCGCCGTCAGGGCCGTGCTGGAGGACGAGCACCACCTCTCCGACCTCCGCACGGCCGCCGCCGGAGCCGTCTGCGCCCGCGCGCTGTCCCGCCCGGACGCAACCCGCGCGATCGTCCTGGGCACCGGCAGACAGGCCGAACTCCAGGCCCGCGCCCTCACCCTCGTACGCCCGGTCCGCCGGCTCCGGGTCTGGGGCCGCGACCACCGCCGGGCGCTCGCCCTCGCCGACCGCCTCGGCCAGGATCTGCCCCACGTCGACGTGACCGCGACCGCCGATCCGGAGCGGGCCGTGCGCCACTCCGACATCGTCGTCACCGCGACCGCCAGCCCCACCCCCGTCCTGTTCGGCTCCTGGCTCCGGCCCGGTCAGCACATCACCGCCCTCGGCGCCGACGACCCGACCAAGCGTGAACTCGACGGAGCCTGTCTGAACCGCGCCACCCGGGTCATCGTCGACAGCAGGGACCTCGCTCTCCGCCACGGGGACATCCACGCGGCCCTCGCCCGCGGAGAGATCACGCGGGACCGCGTGGACGGCGAGATCGGCGAGGTCCTGGCCGGCCGGGCCCCCGGACGACGTACACCGGACGACATCACGGTCGCCAAGCTCATCGGCATCGGCCCCCAGGACCTCGCCGCCGCGGAGACGGTCCTCACCCTGCTGGAAAGGACCGGCGGATGATCTCCCCGCGGCGCCCCGTTCGCGCACGCGTCGCGACCCGCGCGGACATCGACGCGGTCGCGCACATACTGACCACCGCCTTCTTCCACGACCGGCACCGCAGCAAGGGACTCGGTACGGCCCTGCTGACCAGGATTCCCGCCCGTGTCGACGTCCTCGGCCGCCCCGTGCCGGGCCCGCTCAGCGTGAGTGTGTCCTCCTCCTTCTTCCACGCAGTCACCCGGACACTCGACCGGCAGGGGGCCGCGTGAGGCCCCGCCCCGGTGTGGACATCCCGGACCACCGCGGCCGGACAGGGCTCGACCGTGCCGGGCGCGATCTCGTGGCGGCGGGGTGGCGGAGGAAGGGGAGGGCATCGAGGTCCTCGAACTGCCCCGAGCTCCGTCAGCCCTGGCCACGGTGCAGATCGAAGCGGTCCAGGTCCATCACCTTCGTCCAGGCGGAGGCGAAGTCCTCCACGAACTTGTCCTCCCCGTCCTCGCTGGCGTAGATCTCGGCGAGTGCGCGCAGTTCGGCGTTGGAACCGAAGACGAGATCGGTGCGGCTGCCCGTCCAGCGCAGCTGGCCGCTCGTGGTGACACGCCCTTCGAAGAGGTTCTCGTCGTGAGCCGCTGGCTCCCAACTGATGTTCTCGTCGAGGATGTTGACGTAGTAGTCGTTGGTGAGGCGGCCGGGAGTCCTGGTGAGGACACCGAGTGCGGTGTTCTGGTAGGTGGCACCGAGCACGCGCAGGCCTCCGAGGAGAGCGGTCATCTCCTGAGGACTCAGGCCGAGCAGGTCGGCCTGGTCGACGAGACGGTACTCGGAGGGAAGGCTGTCGCCCTTGCCGAGATAGTTGCGGAACCCGTCGGCAACCGGCTCCAGAGGGGCGAAGCCGTCCACATCGGTGTGCTCCTGCGCGGCATCCACCCGCCCGGGAGTGAAGGCGACATCGAGCCGGTGGCCGGCGTCGGCAGCGGCCCTCTCGACGGCTGCGGTGCCGGCGAGGACGATGAGGTCGGCCATCGAAACGCCCCGGCCTTCGGGGCGTGACGCGTTGAACGCCGCACGGACATCCTCCAGCCGGCTGAGAATGGTGCTCAGCCGGTAGGGCTCATTGACATCCCAGCCGCTCTGGGGTTCGAGGCGGATACGGGCGCCGTTGGCGCCTCCGCGCTTGTCGCTGCGGCGGAACGTGGAGGCCGATGCCCAGGCGACCCACACCAGATCAGCGATGGTGAGACCAGCGTCGAGAACCCTGGACTTCAACAGGTCCACATCTGCCCGGTCGAGAGGAGCGTGGGTCGGTTCCGGCAGCGGGTCCTGCCAGATCAGCTGCTCGGCCGGAACCTCGGGCCCGAGGTAGCGGGTGACCGGACCCATGTCGCGGTGCGTCAGCTTGTACCACGCGCGGGCGAAGGCGTCGGCGAAGGCGTCGGGATCCCCGAGGAAGCGGCGACAGATCCGAGCGTAGTCGGGGTCGACCCGCAACGCGATGTCGGTGGTCAGCATGGCCGGGGTACGACGTTTCGCCGGGTCGTGCGGATCGGGCACGCTGCCTTCACCTGCGCCGTTCTTGGGCCGCCACTGGTACGCGCCTCCGGGGCTCTTCGTCAGCTCCCATTCGTAGCCGAGGAGGATCTCGAAGTACCGGTTGTCCCAGGTGGTGG
This sequence comes from Streptomyces sp. NPDC001108, assembly GCF_053598535.1. Taxonomy (NCBI): domain Bacteria; kingdom Bacillati; phylum Actinomycetota; class Actinomycetes; order Kitasatosporales; family Streptomycetaceae; genus Streptomyces; species Streptomyces sp. NPDC001108. Next base: position 141,032 of record NZ_JBSFKL010000012.1, on the reverse strand, counting down.
GGGTGTCGGTCCAGATCACCTCAAGACCGCTGGTGATGGTGTCGTTGCCCTTGCCGGTCCCGAACGAGTTCTTCCATCCCAGCCCACGCTGTTCGAGCGGCGCGGCCTCGGGCTCGGGGCCCAGCCTGTCGGAACCGGCGGCGCCGTGGGTCTTGCCGAAGGTGTGGCCACCGGCGCACAGCGCGACGGTTTCCTCGTCGTTCATCGCCATGCGGTCGAAGGTCTCACGGATGTCGGTGGCGGACGCCATAGGATCCGGATTGCCCTTGGGGCCCTCGGGATTGACGTAGATCAGGCCCATCGTGTCCGCCGCGAGCGGGACTCGCAGTTCGCCCTCGTCCGTGTGCCGCGCGTCGGTCAGCCACACCGTCTCGGGTCCCCAGTACACCGCCTCGTCGGGTCCCCAGACCTCCTCGCGCCCGCCCCCGAAGCCAAAGGTCTTGAAGCCCATGGACTCCAGGGCGACGTTGCCGGCGAGAACCATCAGGTCGGCCCAGGACAGCGCCCGCCCGTACTTCTTCTTCACCGGCCACAGCAGTCGGCGGGCCTTGTCGAGGTTGACGTTGTCCGGCCAACTGTTGACGGGGGCGAAACGCTGGAGGCCCGCGCCGTTGCCGCCCCGGCCGTCACACACGCGGTAGGTGCCGGACAAGTGCCACGCCATGCGGATGATGAACGGACCGTAATGGCCGAAATCGGCCGGCCACCAGTCCTGGGACGTCGTCAGGACCTCTGTGATGTCCCGCTTCACAGCAGGCAGGTCCAGCGCACTGAACGCGTCGGCGTAGTCGAAGTCGTCACCGTTGGGGTTGCAGCCGGTACCCGCGTGCCGCCGCAGGACGTCCAGGTTGAGGCGGTTCGGCCACCACTGGCGGATACCGTCGCCCTTCATCGGATCGGCGGCAGCGCCCTGAACAGGGCAGCCTTCGGCGGCCGGGTTCGTGTTCGCGGGCAGAGCGTTGGTCTCGGGGGTCGGGTGCTCTTCCGGCATGGCCGAGCCTTTCTACGTCACAAGGGATGGCGCCCGCATACGGAACGCATACGGCACGGACGACCGCGCCCGTGCGGGAATGGTCGGGTGGGTGGTGGCCCCGGGGCCACCACCCACCCGACTTCGAACAGTCCGCACCGCGGCCGTCGCCGGCAGCGGGCACGGAGGTCACCGGTTGAGGAACTCCAGCAGGTCCTTGTTGAAGCGTTCCTTGTCACCCGGCACCAGGGCGATGCCGTGCGAGCCGCCCTCGTAGACCTTCAGCTCGGCGTCCGCGATGAGCTCGGCGGACTTACGGCCGGTGGCGTCGATCGGCACCACCTGGTCGTCGTCGCCGTGCACGATCAGGGTGGGGACGTCGAACTTCTTGAGGTCCTCGTGGAAGTCGGTGGCGGCGAAGGCGTCCACGCAATCGACACCGCCTTCGATGGTCTGCGCCATGGCCATGTACCAGAAGGCGTCCTTGTTGCCCTGGGTGACCTTGTTGCCCTCGCGGTTGGCACCGAAGAAGCCGACCGCCGTGTCCTTCCAGAACTGCGAGCGCTCCTTGAGGATGCCGGCCTTGATGTCGTCGAAGACTTCCTGCGGGACACCCTCCGGGTTGTCGGGGCCCTTCAGCATCAACGGCGGGACGGCGGAGAGCAGGACGGCGGAGCGGATCCTGCCGGTGCCGTGGCGGCCGATGTAGCGGGCGAGTTCGCCGCCGCCCATCGAATGCGCCACGAGTGTCACGTCCTGCAGGTCGAGGCTGCTGAGCAGGTCGTTCAGGTCGTCGGCGAAGGTGTCGAAGTCGTAGCCTCCGTACACCGGCGTCGAACGGCCGTGACCGCGGCGGTCGTGCGCGATACCTCGGTAGCCGGCGTCGGCGACGGCCTTCAGTTGGTCCTGCCACGCGTCACCGTTGAGCGGCCAGCCGTGGATGAAGACCACGGGTCGGCCACGACCCCAGTCCTTGTAGAAGATCTCGGTTCCGTCTCGCGTCGTACAGATCGGCATTGCGGGTCCGTCCTTCCCTGCGGCAGGGGACATCGCTGTCCTCCCGAGGATCACCCGGTCACGCGTCGGCCGCCACTCGAAATGTCACGCAGTGTGACGTCTTGGAGGTCGGGCGGGCCTGGCGGGCCCGCCCGACGGGGGGACGGTGAAGGCGGGACGGGTGGGTGTGGTGTGGGTCAGGTGTGTCGGCGTCGGCGTCGGCGTGCGGGGCCGATCAGCAGAGCGGAGCCCGCGGTCGCGCAGGCGAGTGCGGTCAGGGCGAGCGGGCCGCTGTTCGCGGTGCCGGTGTGGCTGAGTTCGCCGCCCCCGCCATGGCCGCCGCCATGGCCGCCGCCGTGGCCCCCGCCGTGGTCGCCGCCCGGAGGCTTCGTGTGGCCGGGGCCGGGCCAGGTGTGTGTCGGGTGGGGTGAGGGTGAGCTGCCGTGTGAGGTGTTGGTGAGGGTGCAGGTGACGTCGTCACCGGCGGTGAGCGTCACCTTCCCGTCGGCAGCGTCGACGTCCTGTCCTTCGGTGTCCGTGCAGGTCCAGCCGGCCGCCTGGTATCCCGCGGGGCCGTTCGACTCGCCGAGGGCGTACGTTCCGGGCGGCACCGGAACGTGGGTGACGTCGGTGCTGCCACTCGTTCCGGAGAGGTTCTTCGGGCCGTCCGCGGTCAGGGTCCAGTCTCCGGGCTCCGCCGACGCGCCGTGCTTGTTGACGACATGCTTGACCAGGGTCAGCCAGGTGTCGTCCTTGTGTTCGCAGGTCACGGTGTTGCGCACGGTGAAGGTGTTCTCCGCCCGGGTCAGCCGTGCCTCGTAGGGGAGCACCTCGTCGGCGGGATCACCGTTGGCCGAGGTGATCCTGCGGCTGTCCAGGGTGCAGGTGTCGGGGACGGTCGTGGTCTCGGCGATCGTGGCGGCGTCACCGAGGAGGTAGCCGCCGCGCGGTACTCCCCACTCCTGGGGCGTGGCGGCCGCGGAGCCGGGTCCGGTCAGGGTGAGGTTGGCGTCGAAGCCGGGCGGCCGGTTGGCGTGCGGGTAGGTCTTTCCGTCGATGCGCCATTCCTTCTCGACGGTGATCTCGGCTTCCGCTTCCTCCCGCGGCCGGTTGTACACGGTGCAACTGATGGCGGAGAGGCGGGGGACATCCACGCCGAACGCCGGGTTCTGCGCCGTTCCGGAGTTGGTGACCGGCACCGGGGTGTCGGTGTCGAGATCGGTGCAGACGGCGTTGAGCCCGCCCTGCGTCACCAGGTCGTAGCCCGGTTGCTGGGCCTCGGCCACGGTGATGTCGGCGGATTCGGTACCGGCCGGATAGGTGGGTTCGAACGCGACGGCACCGGTGTTGTCCGCGGAGGTCTCCTGTGTGTCGGGCAGCCCGCCGATGCCGGGGGTGGTGGTCGTCGCGTTGAACGTCCAGCCCTCGCCCGCGGGAGTGGCCCCGGTGACGTCCTCGCCGGTGTTGTCCGCGGGCACGATCTGCTTGACCACGGAGAGCGTCCCGGCGCAGTTGCTGAGCGCGAGATCGGTCAGGGCCGCTCCGGCCCCCGCGAAGTCGGCGGTCTGGTAGTAGTCGGCGGTACGCGTGTTGGTGCCGTCGAACGCCTCCGTACCGGAGATGGCTCGGAGGTTCAGGCCGGACACCCCCTCGACGCCCCGGCCGACGCCCACGGCGATGACGCGCGAACCCTTCGCCTTGACCGCGTTGGCCGAGAAGATCCCGCCTTCGACATCGGCGAAGTGGGTGTGCGAACCGTCGCCCATGCGGGGGTTGTTCCAGTACGTCGGGTTCCCGTCGGTGAGGACGACGACCGCGTCGTAGTGCGGTTCGGCCTTGGCGACCGCGTACAGCCCCTGGTCCCAGTTGGTGCCTGAGCCCAGGGTCCAGTCCGCGTAGAGGGCCTTGAAGGCGTCCGCGCCGGTCTGCGTCGACAGCGGCATCAGCCCGGGGTGGTTGCTGGTCCCGGTGCTGGGCGAGCCGCGGTCGAAGGAGAACAGCGCGGCCCGGGAGGGGGTGCCGGCCAGCGCGTCGACGAATCCGTTCGCCGCCGCCTTCAGCGCGGGCAGCGAACTTCCCACGGACGCCGAGAGGTCCAGGACCAGTGCGACGTTCAGGCCGCAGCTCTCCGGCAGGTCGGGGTTGTTCCGGGACTGCTGCCAGATGCCGCCGGAAGCGACGTACGGGCTGGCCGCGTAGTCGGTGCTGAACATGAAGTCGCGGGTCGAGGAGTACGTCCGCCCGCTCTCCAGCGCCGGTGTCAGGAACCGGTACGGGGACCGCACCGACCCCGACCCGCTCCCGGCACCGGTCCGCAGAGCGGTATTGGTGTACCACCCGGGCGGCACACCGTCCTCGGGCTGGCCGACGTAGTAGCGGGCGCCCTCGTTGGCTCCGCCCGGGCCGGTGTCCGGCACGACGAAGCTGCAGTCCCCGTCACCGTCCGAGGTGCACCGCGCCCAGTCCGCGTCGAGGGGCGTCGTGGTGTCCTGCGAGGAGTACAGGGCGAGCCGCACCCCGGCCAACGGCCCGACCGTCGAGTCCGTGACCCGGTCGCCTCCCGTCCTCACCGTGACCACGGAGCTGTCGGGCGTCGGCGGCGGGACCGTCATCGGAGCCGCTCCCAGCAAGGACACGAGCGCGACCGCACCTGCCAGCGCACGGCCCACGCTTCGGACCCGGCCCCGACGCCATCCCGGTGCAGCCGGCACGCTGCTCGGCATACGCATGGATTCCCCTTCGAGCGAAATACGGAGAACCCAGACAAGCAGTTACTACAACCAAATTTTTACCATTAGTGCACATAGGGGCGTGTCCGCCAGTGCGGTTCCCCCCACATGGAGGGAGTGACGGACTAGACGGTCAGGTTGGGTCGACATCCGGTTCGTCGCGGACGTGTCCGACCTCACGGCCCCCGGAGCGGCGGCGGCCGGTGAGACGGAGGAGCCGCAGCATGGCAGGTGTGCTGGTGTCGGAGCCCGGCAGCGGCCGGACGCGATCCGTTCGCTGTCGCCCGCGCAGTGCCGGCGACAGCGAACGGAGTGCACGTCGACGAACCGGGCTTCTGTTCATCGGGGAACCTGTCGAAGTGCCGGTGGCGGTCCGTGGAGATCCTCACCCGGCCCGGTTCAAGGCCGTGCGCCGACCGTTGCCCGACGGCGCGAAGACCGCGGTGGACAACGCTCAGCAGTGGGACTGGACCGCGACTGCTCCCGGGGTCTCGCCCAGGCTTCCCTACCCGGTCGCCGGAAGGTGGGGCGCCGCTACCGTGGTTGCCCGAGAAGTGAAGGGCTCCCGGCCTCGCGGGCCTCCAACCGTCCTGCCCTCACTACTTACCGCGTGCCGCTCCCTGCGGGAGCGGGTGCAGGGCGTCGTGCAGCGCGCCGACAGTCTCCGCGATCGCGTTCTTGTACGAACGCGTTTCCCGGAGGCCGTTGAGCATCATGAAGTCATGAGGGACTTCGGGGTAGTGAGTGCTGGTGACCGGGACGCCGGCGGTCCGGAGTTTGGCGACGTAGGCATTGGCCGCGTCGAGCAGCACGTCGGAGTCGGTGATGACCAACGCCGGCGGCAGGCCACGCAGTTGCTCCGTGCTGGCACGCAGCGGGGAAGCGGTCGGCTGAGTGCGCGTGCGCTTGTCCGGGGCGTAGGAGTCCCAGAACCACTCCATGCCGGGGCGGGTGAGCCAGCAGGACTCCGCGAAGCGCTTGTAGGAAGCGGTGCCGAACTCGGCGTCGGTCACGGGGTACAGCAGCGTCTGCTGGACGAAGCGCGGCCCGCCTCGCTGCTTGGCCAGCATGGTGACCGCGGCGGTCATGTCGCCGCCGACCGAGTCACCGGCGATGGCGAGCCGGGAGGAATCGACGTTGATCTCGCGGCCGTTCTTGGCGACCCAGTTGGCAGCGGTGTACGCCTGCTCGATGGGGACCGGGTACTTCGCCTCGGGCGAGGGGGTGTAGTTGACGAAGACCACAGTGGCGCGGGCGCCGTTCGCTATCTCGCGGACCAGCCTGTCGTGGGTCTTCGCGTTGCCGAGGACCCAGCCGCCGCCGTGGATGAACACGATCCCCGGGAGCGGGCCGGTGACCCCGGCGGGCCGGACGATCCTGATGGACACAGGTCCGGTCGGGCCTCCGGGCACAGTCCGTTCGCTGATCTCGGCGGCTGGCGCGGGCACGGGTCCGGCCTGAAGGTCGTCGAGGACCTTGCGGGCCGCCTGCGGCGTGAGTGTGTTGATCGGGGGGCCGCCCTTGGCGGCCAGGTCGTTCAGGAACTCCTGCGCCTTCGGCTCGAGCTTGACGGGAGGAACTCCACAGGGTGTGTTCTTCACGGTGGCCGCGACGCCTTCGGCGGCGGTCGCGGGGAGGGGTGCTTCGCTTCGTGCTCCGGTGGTACCGCAGGCACTGAGGGCCCCGGCAACGGTGACCAGCACTGCGGTGGCGCACAGGTGTTTGCGCCGACCGTGAGTACGTGAAATTGCGTTCATTACCTCTCGTTTCGCCAGAAGGTTCCCCCTGGGCTGAGCCTGCCCGGGGCCCAGTCGACGAGCACCCCGGAATACGCCGGTGGAGTTGGTCCCCGTGGAGGAAACGGACGCCGCCCACTGCGCAGGTCGTCCGCGGGGTTCGGGATCGCGAGCGCGGGCGCGCAAATGGGCACGACACCGAGAACGGGATCCCTCGCGGGGCCGGCCGCGCGAAGCACTCGCCGGGGTGGACAAATCGGGAGCAACGACCCGGGGGCGACCCCCACGGCCGCCCCCGGGTCGCGGTTCGAAGCGGATACGCCCGTGGAGGTCCCGCTACGGAAAACAGAAAGACCCAGATCAGAGGGTTTCTGTCCTGGGTCTTCGCAGAGCCCCCTGTCGGATTCGAACCGACGACCTACGCATTACAAGTTGTCCGATCTTGTTCTGGGGGCGTCCACGGGCATTCGCAGCAAGCCTTGCGCGCCTGGTCAGAGGCTTTGCCGGACTGTCCTGGACAGGGGGGAACCACCCCGGAATCACCGCCGACTGAGACTGCAACTGAGACTGGGGTGCCTGCTGCACCCTTTCGGAAGAGAGGTTCACATGGCCGAGCCACCCGTTTCGCCCCCCGGATACGCTGGCTATCACCAGCCGACGATCCGGGAGTGTGCGCCGAGGATGGGACCCAAGACACAGAGGGTCTACGAGACGATCCGCTCGTGGATCGAGTCCGGGCGCTACGGCCCCGGCGACAAACTGCCCTCGGAGCGGGCGCTGAGCGCCGAGCTGGAGATCGGCCGCACCGCGCTTCGTCAGGTGCTCGCCCGTCTATCGAACGAGCACTTCATCAAGGCTCACGACCGCAGCTCGTACCGCGTCCTCGGCGGCGAGAGTGCCCCGACGCCAGCAGAGATGGACCCGTGGAGGATCCATGGGTCCCGTCACGTCTACGAGAACCGATGGGTGAACCTGGATCTGGTTGACGTTGAGCCGCCGGGTGTCGACCGCTTTGAGCATCACGTCGTCCGCCTTTTCCGCGTAGCCGTGACTGCAGTGGTCGACGACCGGGACCGCGTGCTCATGCTCTGGCGCTACCGCTTCGTGCCGGAGCAGTGGGGGTGGGAGCTGCCCGGCGGAATTGTGGATGCGGGAGAGGACGCCGCCACCACTGCTGCTCGCGAGACCGAGGAGGAGACGGGTTGGCGTCCTGGTCCTGTCGAGCACGTCGTCACCTACCAACCGATGATCGGCATGGTCGATTCGCCGCACGAGATCTTCGTGGCCCGGGGCGCCGAGAAAGTCGGCGAGCCGACCGACGCTGAGGAGGCAGGCGAGATCGCCTGGATCTCTCTCGACGACATCCCACGGCTCATGTCCGAAGGCAAGCTCATGGGCTCGGGCACGCTCGTGGCCCTGCTCCACATCCTGGCGTCCCGAGCTAGAGGCGACCGGTAAGAAGGTCAACGCGCCGGCGATGCCGCACGGAGCCCGTGCGGCCCGCCAGCAACCTGGCCTTCTGGAGATGAGACCGCGCGTCGTCCACCTCTCCCCGGGCCAGGTGCGCCTGGGTGAGGTCGCAGTGCAGCCCGGACTGCGCACGCACGAAGGATCCATCGGCGCTGTCGAGCGACGCGTACAGCTCCTCCATCGCTGAGGCGTCGCCGAGCTTGGCCAGGACGTTCCCTCTCCATCTCGCCAAGTGGCTGGCGTTGAGGAAGATGCTCAGCATGTCAGCGTCGCGCATCTCGCCGTCATCGGGGAGAAGGGTGGTAGCGCGTTCAAGCGCCGACCGTGCCGCCGACTCCATCTCAGGCCCAGCAGCAGCACACAGCTCGGCTTCGGCGGCCGCGAGCCACGCCCGCAGCCGGGGGGACTGGCGCTCGGACTGCGCGCGCTGCGCGTCTCGCACCAGTTCGACTGCGAGCCGAGGGCGGCCAGCATCCGCGAGGACATATGCCTGCTCGCCCATGGCATGTGCCAGATAGAGCGGGGATTCCGCGTCCTGGGCAGCCTTCTTGGCAAGCTCGTACCTTCGCCATGCCCTATCCACGGCGCCAGCATCCAGGGCCTGCCACGCGGCGAGGGTAGATGCCCCCGCGAGAGCGGTCGCAATGGGCCGTCTCGTTCCTGGCAGCACGGCAAACGTCAACGCCTCCTCCATCGCCGCCAGGTGGCCGTTCATTTGGTCGACCAGGCCAGTCGCGCCCATCTGCCGGTCCATAGTCCGGAGTAGCTCGGTCTGGGCCAGGAACGACGGGACCATGGACTCGCTCAGGCTGCCCGCTGCATCGATCCGGCTCAGCAGGTCCGCGTATCCATCCACCTGTGGCTCGGGCGCATCGGTATCGCCCCGCAGCTCGGCGTCCGTGGCGCCGAGGAGCGGCCGGAGGATCCCGGCGTATCGGTCCGTGATGGTGCGTCGGCCATTCTCCCACTCCGACACGTAGGTCTTGAGGCTGGCCGCCGAGGCGATGTCGAGCAGTCGTTGGTCCGCGAACCGCTGCATCTCGTGAACCAGTCGATCCTGCGACCAACCTCTCGCAGCCCTGACTGCCCTTAGCCCCTTAGTCACGCCGCCTCCCATAAAGGCCCAGGTGAGAGCTGGTTAACACCGTTGAGGTTAACCCCAGTTGGCTACCGACACACCCCGTTCCGGCCTTTCCCTGGAGATGCACACCGACACGCAATCCGGAGTAGGGGTTGCATCTGGTGCGCACCAGATGGCACTCTGTTGGTGCGCACCAGATGGGCCACAAAAGCCCGGACGGCGTGTGTTCACGGCACAACCCAGGAGCCCCGCGTTGGTCGGGGGGAGGCGACCCGGCGCCTTGTCATTCACCGGAGGGTTCGAGACCGAAAGGTCACGTCTCCATACACCTTCGCCGGGGGGTTCACGCCCCCCGTAAGGAGACATCTGCTTCACCGCTTCACCGCCCCGATGGTCGTAGGCCGGGTTCGACTCCCGGTCGGGGCACTCCACCTCTGCCGCATCTCGGCAGGGCTGCCACCTGCTGTTTCTCCTACATCAGGGAGTCACCATGACCGCCGCCGACCGCACCTCGATCAACCTCGACTCTGCGCTCTCCTACGCCGCCGCCGACCTGGCCCGCACCGACACCAAGGCCGCGAGCCTTCTGACCCTGGACGGCCTCCTGGTCGCCGCCCTCAGCCTCGGCGCGACCGACCTCCACGGCCTGGCCCTGGTCCTGGCCGTCGCCGGGGTCGTCGCCCTGGTCGCCGGGGTGGTCCTCGCGATCCTGGTGATCAAGCCGCGACTTCAGGGCACGGGCACCGCCGACCGGGCGTCGTACGTCTACTTCGCCGGCGCGGACCCGGCCGCGATCGCGGAGGCCATGGCCTCCGACCGGCGCCCCGCCCGCCTCCAGGCCCTGAGCCGGATCGCGCTCCGCAAGATGCGGATGCTCGGCCTCGCGTGCACCACGTCGCTCGTCGCCACGGTCGCCATCGCCGCCGCCCTCCTGACCCGCTGACCCACCCTCATCCGGCGGGCGCCGGTTGGTGCCCGCCCCCACCACCTGGGAGTCGTCATGACCGAGATCACCACCGCCTGGCCCGAGAGCGTCATCGCCCGCTACCTCACCGTCGGCGGCGCCACCGTCGACATCACCCACGACACCCTCTACCTCTACGACACCGAGCCGAACGTATCGACGGCCCAGTGCGGAGGCTGCAAGGCGTACAGCAACGAGGAGTGGGGCCCCCACGCTTACCGCTACGACAACGGCAGCAGCGGGGCCGACAGCGACGCCCGCCAGTGGGCGCAGGCGCACGCCGAGACCTGCCGGGCCATGCCGAAGCCCACCGTCTGACCCGCACACCGCCCCGGACTCGGCGTGAGGCTGCCGGATCGGATCCGGCCCGGGGCACGAGTCGCCCGCAGCAGCGAGCGGCCAGGCGAGAGGAACCGCTGTGCAGAGTTACGAGAACCTCCGCGACGAGATTGCCGCCGAGCGGGCGGCCGAGGAAAGGGCGGCCCAGGCCGCGTGGGAGGCCGCGCACGGGCCCATCGACCACCAGGAGCTCGTCTACGGCTGTCACGGCAGCCACGGCAACCGCCACTAGCCCGCAGCACCCGCCCCGAAACGGCGAGCGGCCCCCAGGGTGCCACCTGGGGACCGCGACGGGCCGTCTGACTGTCTAAGGAGAGAACAACCCATGGAAACCATCGCTCCCCCGCCGGCGGCCGTTACGGCCGCCCTGCCCGACACCGGGCCGAGCCCGGCCGACCTGGACGCGATCGAGCTGGAACTCCCGCTGATCCTGGCCGAGGTCGAGCTGCTGGACGTACAGATCATGGTCATGGACCGGGCCCCGTCCGAGCTGGACGAGCGCCGTATCCGCCGCGCCCGCCGCAAGGTCATGGCGGCCCGCCGGGACCTGACCAACCGCACCGACCTGCTGGGCGGTGCGGCATGAACCTGATCCTCTTCTGGTTGCTGTCGCTGGTGTGCATCGGGGTGGAGGTGCTGGGGCTGGTCATCGGCCGCCAGGACGTCCACTACGCCGGGGCCCTCGCGACGGCCGGTGTCGTCGCCGTGCACCTCATCCTGACCCGGGCGGAGGGCCGCCATGAGTGACCTCCCCAGCCTTGACGCCCCGGTCCGGGAGCTGCTGGCCGCCGTGGTCGCCGCGCTCGACCTGCCGCTCCCGTCCGTCGACCCGGCGGCCGAGCGGGCCCACCACCACCTTCTCGAAGTGCGGGCCCTGGAAGTGCGCGTCGTGCTCGACGTGCTGACCCGCGTGAAGCCCTACCCGGGCGTCGTCGAGAACAGCACGTCGGACATCCTGCGCCGGGTCGAGCGCACCCCGGTCGACTACGCCCCGTTCGTGTTTCACGAGGAGGGGGCGTCATGACGTCGTGGAAGACCACCGCCCCGGCCGTCGCGATGACGGCGGTGTCGATGATGCTGACGCTGGCCGTGGTGATGCTGTGGCTGGGCCCGGTGATGCCGTGGCCGGTCGCACTGGTCGTCGGTCTCGGGATCGACGGCGGGTGGCTGGCCACCCTCGCCTACGACCGCCGCCTTGCCGCCCAGGGCGACCACTCCACCCCGGTGACCGTGATCGGCTGGCTTTTCGGGCTGGTCGCCACCGGCGTCCTGGTCGCGCACGCCCTGACCGCCGACACCTCCACCGGCGCGTGGCTGGCCGTGGCCTGGCTCCCCATCGCAGCCAAGGCGTTGTGGCTGGTTCACGGGTTGTGGGAGCGGACCGCGCTCACCACTGGGGCCCTGACTCAGATCCGGGGCATCCAGCAGGAGGCCCGTGACGACGCGGCCGTGGCCCGTGCCCGGCTGCGGGCCCAGGCGGGCACCGAGGAGACACGGCTGACGGCCGTGACCGAGGCCGGGGCACGCGTCGCACGCGTCCAGGCCGAGACCGCCCGGACCCTGTCCGACGCCTGGTCGACCCTGGAAACGGCACGCGGCGGCGAGGGCACCAGCCGGGCCCTGACCTGCGTGACTGCCCCCGTCACACCCGACGTCACACCCGGCACGACCCCCCGGTGGGAACTCCCCGTCTGGGGCCCCTCCGAACCGGTCCAGGGCCGGGCCCTGGAGTCCGGGCCCGCGCTCACCGACGACGCCCTGGACGCGCTCGTCGACGAGATCCGCCTCTCCGCCGACCCCGCCCTGTCCTACCGCGAGGTCGCGCTCCGCTTCCGCGCCGCCGGGCACTCCGCCTCGGAGACCCGGCTCCGCGCCTCCTGGAAACGCGTCGCCTGATGGCCGCGCTGCCCACCTACCGGTGGCGCCTGGCCCCCGAGGGCTACGCGACCCGCCGGCAGCTCCGCTCGATGGGACTGCGGCCCGGCGGACAGGACGTCGCCGCCCAGCTCGAACGCCCCCGCCGACGACGGCCGCCCCTGGTCGCCTACCTCTACCGCGTCGACCACGCCGTGCCGGTCCGGCCCATGACCCCGGCACGCCGGGCGGCCCTCGCCAAGGCCATGACCGCCCGCCGCACCTGCCCCACCTGCCACCGCGACGCCGGGTACTGCATCCCCCGCTCGCTCGGCATGTGCGTGACCTGCGCCTACCCCGAAGAACAGCGCACCACCTGACACCCGACCCACCTGAAAAGGACGCCACATCATGCGGATCCGCATCGGCAACATGACCATCGACACCACCGACAACGACGACACCGGAAACGCGGGCCAGAACGCCGCGCAGATCGAGGGCGGCGTCATCACCGGCGGCCACTTCGGCGGCGAGAACCACGGCATCGTCGGCGGCACCTTCCACGGCACCATCACCGGCCTCGACGACGACCGGTAGACGGCCCCACCCCTCAGCCCCGCACCGCCACACCACACCACACCGAGGAGAACCCATGTTCGGCAGGAAGACCGACCGGGAATGCGCCGCGATCGCCGTCGCCGCCGCGATCGTCGCCCCCGGCGAGCAGACGAAGGACCAGCTCAAGCGGACCCTCACCCGCGACGAGATGGAGCGGGCCAGGGACTACATCGCGTCCGGCAAGCCCATCGGCCGCCGCTGACCCCACCCCGCACACCGCCCCGGACCCGGCGTGAGGCTGCCGGATCGAATCCGGCCCGGGGCACTCCCCCCACCACCAGCACTGCCGACGCCAGTCGGCGGATCACCCCTGCCCTCTGACCGGAGGAGATCCCCGTGACCACCCACCTCCCCGAGCCCGTCCGGGTCGTCCGTCTCCCGGACGGCACCCACGTCTACGCCGACCACCTGCCCGCACCGCAGGCGCCCCCGCCGCAGGTCGTGCAGCACATCCACCAGGCCCCGCCCGACCGCACCGTCCAGCGCGTCGCGCTCGGCTCCGGCGTCGGCGCCGGAGCCGTCGCGGCCGGCGTCTACTTCGGGCCGCTGCTGGTCGGCGCCCTGACCGCCATCGCCGCCAACCTCGCGATCCTCGCCGTCCTCGCCGTGGTCCTGACCTGGGGCGTCGTCACCGTCGTCCGCTCCGTCGGCGGCCCCGACGGACAGGCCGCCGCCAAGTCCCTCTCCAGGAAGAGCCGCTGACGGCCCCCTGTCCGCCCGGTCTTGTACCGGGCGGGCGGAGGACCGGACAGCCCGGCCCACCCCGCGAGGAGGACACCGTGGAGAGCTACACCCGAGCCGAGAAGCGCGAGCGTGCCCGCCTGTTCCGCAAGGGCTTCCGGCAGGCCCTCGCCGACTGCGTCGACCCGAAGGTCGAGAAGGCGATCGACCGGATCGACCAGCGGGCCGCCGAGCGCGGCGCCCAGGAACTGCGGGCGCTGCACAAGGTGCAGGCCGACGCCCGCCAGACCCTCGCCAACGCCAAGGCCACCGAACGCACCGCCGCCCGCACCGACCGGGCCACCGCCCGTGAGGCCCGTAAGCAGGCCGAGGACGCCGTGCGCCGCGCCGAGCGGGCCGTGGCCCGTGCGGAGCGCTGAGCACATGTCCTGCGTGTCGGGGCGGTCGTACCCGGCCAAGGACACCGGCCGCCCCGACACCAACCCCTCGGCCCATCGAGCAGAAGGAAGTACCAGCATGACGGACACCGCCGCTCCTCACCTGCGCCCGGTCCCCGACCTCGACGACGAGAACGAGGCCGCGCCGCCGGTCCTGGTCGACAACCCCGCGCTGCCCGACCCGAAGGTCAAGACGGAGAAGCGCAAGCCGGTCCTGGCCGGGTGGCTCACCAACAGGCGGGACTTCGCGGCCACCACCAAGCACGCCGGGGCGAATCTGGGCTACAGCGCCCTGTTTCACGGCCTGCGGCTGCCGGTGTATGCCGGACGCCTCTCGCTGATGTCCCCGCGGGGCGCGTGCCGGTTCATCGCCTCCACCAACCGGTGGGTGTGGGACCGGGAAGCCGCCCCGCTGCGAGCAGCCGCCGTGCGTGCCGAGGACGCCGAGGAGTACATGCGGCTGGCCCGGCTGAGGTCCGGCAGGATCCGGCTGCGCGGCCTGGTCGTTCTGGTCGCAGCCGTCTTCGGCCTCGGCTTCGCGCTCTGGCTCTACGTCATGGCGCCCATATTCCTCTACGCGTTCGCTGCCGGCGGGGTGCTGCTGCTGGGCATGGCCGGGCAGCAGCCCGACGCACCGGTCGTCGGCCCCGCCGTGCTGAAGACCGAGGTGCAGAAGCTGACCGGCAGCATTGTGCTGCGTGGTCTCGACTCGATCGGGAACGCGAAGATCTCCGCCGGGATCAAGAAGGGCGGGGACATGAACGGGTTGCGGTTCGTCTCGGAGATCGTGCGTGACGGGCCCGGTTACCGCGCCGACCTGGACCTTCCGTACGGGGTGACGCCCGAGGACATCATGGAGTCCCGCAAGCCCCTGGCATCGGGGCTGCGGCGCAAGGTCGGCTGCGTGTGGCCCTCCCCCGACCCGACCGAGCACGAGGGCCGCCTGGTGCTGTGGGTCGGGGACAAGCCGATGAACGAGACCACCAAACCGGCCTGGCCGCTGCTCAAGTCGGGGACGGTGGACCTGTTCAAGCCGGTCGTGTTCGGCAACGACCAGCGGATGCGGGACGTGTCCGTCACGCTCATGTTCGCCGCCGTCGTCGTCGGCTCGATCCCCCGCATGGGCAAGACGTTCCTCATGCGGCTCTTCCTCCTCATCGCCGCCCTCGACCCCCGTTCCGAGCTGCACGCGTTCGACTTCAAGGGCACCGGCGACTTCGGCGCCCTGGAACCGGTCTGCCACCGCTACCGGGCCGGTGAGGAGGACGACGACATCGAGTACGTCCTGGACGCGCTGCGGGAGCTGAAGGAAGAACTGCGGCGGCGGGCCAAGGTCATCAAGTCCCTGCCGCGCTCCCGCTGCCCGGAGTCGAAGGTCACCCCCGAACTGGCCAGCGACAAGAGCCTGAAGCTCCACCCGATCGTGGTCGGGTTCGACGAGTGCCAGGTGCCCTTCGAGCACGAGGAGCACGGCAAGGAGATCGAGGCGATCTGCACCGACCTCGTGAAGCGGGGCCCGGCGCTGGGCATCGTGACCCTGTTCGGCACCCAGCGCCCCGACGCGAAGTCTCTGCCCACCGGCATCAGCGCCAACGCCGTCCTGCGGTTCTGCCTGAAGGTCATGGCCCAGCCCGCCAACGACATGGTGCTGGGCACGTCGATGTACAAGGCCGGATACCGGGCCACGATGTTCTCCCGCTCCGACCGGGGCATCTGCTGGATGGCCGGTGAGGGCGACGACCCCCGCATCGTCGCCTCCGCGTTCGTCGATGCCGTCGCCGCCGAGCAGATCGCCGCACGGGCCCGCACCGCACGCGAGGAGTACGGCAACGTCACCGGCCACGCCATCGGCAAGGGCCCGGACAAGACCGGCCACACCGACGTCCTCGCCGACGTCCTCGCGGTCATCGCCCCGACCGAAAAGGCGGTGTGGTGCGAGCGCATCGCCGCCCGCCTGGCCGACGCCCACCCCGACACCTACACCGGGTGGAAGGGCGAGAACGTCACCACCGCACTCAAGCCCCACGGCATCAAGGCCGGACAGGTCTGGGGCCAGACCGACACCGGCGAGGGCAAGAACCGGCGCGGCATCGACCGGGCCGACATCACCGCTGCCATCACCCGCCGTGACCAGAACAAGGCCGCAGCCTGACCGCGCACCCCTGCTAGACCTAGCGGCCCCCACTGCTAGGTCTAGCACCCCCGCTAGCAACCAAAAGCCGCCCTGGCCTGCGCACTAGCGCCTAGCGGCCCACCTGCGAAAACCCCGGAAAACCGCCTCCTGAAGCGAAAGGACCCCTCCATGGGTCTCGCTAGCCTCCTACTCCTGCTCGCCATCGCCGGTTACGCAGCGTTGTGCATGGTCAAGCCGTTCGGCCCGTGCCGCAAGTGCCGGGGCACCGGCCAGACCGACACCCGTAAAGGCTCCGAGACATGCCGCCGCTGCCACGGAACCCGCCACCGGCTCCGCGTCGGCCGCCGCATCCACAACCACGCCGAACGCATCCACACCACCGGCACCCGCCCCGCACCCACACACGACCGAAACCCCGGCCCCGACCACTTCCACCACTGACCGAGAGGAACTCCGGTGACCACCGAACGCTTCGAAACCCTGCGCTACACCGCCGACGTGATCGCCATCAGCGACGGCCGCGTCCTGCTCATCGAACGCGGCTGGGCCCCCTACGAAGGACACTGGGCCCTGCCCGGCGGCCACGTCGACCCCGGCGAGACCAGCCGCGCCGCCGCCGCCCGCGAGCTGGCCGAGGAAACCGGCGTCCAGGTCGACGCCGCCGACCTCATCCAGGTCGGCGTCTGGGACCAGCCCGGCCGCGACCCCCGAGGCCGCTACATCACCGCCGCCTACCTGGCCACCATCCCCGCCGACACCCCGGCCGTCGCCGGGGACGACGCCCGCGCCGCCCGCTGGTGGCCGCTCGACGCGCTGCCGCCGCTCGCGTTCGACCACGCCGACATCCTCCGCACCGCCACCCACACCCGGTAGCTACGCCGACGGCGGCCCCCGTCTCGCCAAAGCCTGGGGCCGCCGTCGTCTACCAGCACTTCTCACAGAACTGGAGATACCCAGCATGACTCAACCTGTCCCGATCCGGCGAGAGGGCCACCGGCCGCGTCTCCTGGATCTGTTCTCCTGCGCCGGCGGCGCGGCCATGGGCTACCACCGGGCCGGGTTCGAGGTGACCGGCGTGGACATCGTCGAGCAGCCGAACTACCCGTTCGCCCACCACGTCGCCGACGCCGTTGAGTTCGCCGCCGAGCACGCGGCGGAGTACGACTTCATCCACGCCTCCCCGCCCTGCCAGACCCACAGCGCCCTCACCAAGGGCACCAACAAGGGGCGCGAGTACCCCGACTTCCTCGGCCCGATCCGAGACGTCCTCACCCGGTCCGGCCGGCCGTTCGTCATCGAGAACGTGGCCGGGGCCCCGCTCCGCCGCGACCTCGTCCTCTGCGGCGAGATGTTCGGTCTCGGTGTCATCCGCCACCGGGTCTTCGAGGTGCACGGCCTCACCCTCCCGCAGCCGGCGCACCTCCCGCACCGGGGCCGCGTCGCCGGAATGCGACACGGCCAGTGGTTCACCGGCCCGTACTACGCCGTCTACGGCGAGGGCGGTGGGAAGGGCACGGTCGCCCAGTGGCAGCAGGCCATGGGCATCACCTGGACCAGCGTGCGCCGCGAGATCGCCGAGGCCATCCGCCCGGCCTACACCCACTGGATCGGCACCCACGCCCGGCACAGCCTCCGCGCCAAGGCGGTGACCGCATGAACACCCACCATGGGACCGCCCTCGAACTGGCGGCGACGGGTGTGCCCGTGCTGCCGCTGCGGGCGGGCAAGCGCCCGGTCGGCAACTGCCCCGCCTGCACGGACAACGCGTGCGGCGGCCGGCCGAACATGAAAACCCCCGGCCCGTGCGCCTGCCCGCGCCCGTGCCACGGCTGGGCCGCCGCCACCACCGACCCCGCCGTACTCCGGTCCCCCGCATGGGCCGGGGTATGGCGGCAGGCCCACGCGGTCGCCTACCACCCCGGCGGGGCCGGGGTCACCGTCGTCGACCTCGACGACGCCGACGCCATCGCCTGGGCCCGCCGGGCGCTGCCCCCGACCCGGACCGTGCCCACCACCCGGGGGGAGCACTGGATCTACCTGGGCGCGATGCAGTCCTCGAACAAGGTCCGCCCCAGCGTCGACGTCAAGTCCGAGATGTCCTACGCCCGGTGGCTCGGGCCCGGCACCGGGACGATGACCCGTCTGCCGGACACCGTGCGCGCGCTGGTCGTGAAGAAGCCGCCGGCCGTCCGGCCTGTGCCCGTCGCGGTGCCGGGTCTGGGCGGGGGCGGGGAGTGCCGTCACCGCACACCCGCCTACCTGGAGCGCGGAATCGCCATGGCCGAGCAGCGCATCGCCGAGGCGAAGAGCGCGGTCCACGCGACCGTGTACCGGACGTTCCTCGCGGTGCTGTCCGCGCACGGCCGGTGCGGCTGCCTCACCGACACGCACATGCAGCGGCTGTTCGCCGCCGCGCAGGCCAAGGGCGAAGGGCCCCGGCACTGCGCGGACGCCTGGTCCAACGCCCGCACCGCGCTGGGGATGTGACCTGTGTCCGACGACGAGAAGACCCCGGCCCGTGAGGTCATCACCGATTACGCGCAGGCGCACTTCCGGTACTTCCGCACGACCGAGGGCACCGTCTATGCCCAGCGGATCGGCCACCCTGTGGCCCGCCCGATCCGCTCCCAGGGCACCACGGGCAGCCACCGGCAGGAGCTTATGGTCGACCTCTTCAAGGACGGGGTCGGCGTCTTCAACGGCACGTCGATGAAGGAGGCGTTGGACTTGATCGAAGCGCTCGCGCTCAGCCAGGACGTGCAGCCCACCCACATCCGGGTCGCTCCCGGGTTCGACGGGGCGACCTGGCTCGACCTGGGCCGCGACGACGGGCAGTCCGTCCGCATCCACCCCACCGGCTGGGACATCCGCGTCCCCGACCCGCGCGAGGTGTGCTGGCGCCGCACCCAGCTCACCGGCGAACTCCCCATGCCCGCCCGCGACACGAACGCCAAGGGCATCGACCTCCTCCTGCGGCTGACGAACTTCACCGGCGCCGAATCCGAAAGCCTGGCGCTCGCCTGGCTCGTCGGCTGTCTGGCGCCGGGCATCCCGGTCCCCGCGCCGTTCCTCACCGGCCCCCAGGGCGCCGGGAAGTCGACGGCGGGCCGGATGCTCGTACGGATCATCGAGGGCATGACCGGGGACCTGCGCCGGGCCCCGAAGGACGAGGAGAGCCTGATCACGGCCGTCGCCGCCGGATGGGTCACCGCCCTGGACAACCTGAGCCACCTGGCCCCGGACCTGTCCGACCTGATGTGCTGCATCGTCACCGGCGCCGAGTCCATCAAAAGGGCCCTGTTCAGCGACGGCGACGTCTACCGCTCCCGCTACCGCCGCCCCCTGCTCCTGACCGGCATCGACGTCGGCGTCATCCGCCCCGACCTCGCCGAACGCCTCCTCCCGCTACGCCTGGAACGGCCCAAGGTGCGGAGGACCGAAGCCGAGCTGTGGGCGGAGTTCGAGGAGGCCCTGCCCGTCATCCTCGGCTCCCTCCTCGACCTCACGGTCGCGGTCCGCGCGGCCGAGGCGGAAACGCCCACGGACCTGCGGATGGCAGACTTCGCGCACCTGTGCGCGCAGCTCGACACCGCGCAGGGCTTCCGGACCCTGGCCGCGTACCGGGCCAGCCTGGACGACCTCAACGACGACGTCATCGAGGGCGACTTGATGGCACAGACCGTCCTCAAGCACGCCGCCACCCTCGACCCGGGCGCGGAGCAGCGCATGACGTCCTCGGAATGGCTGCACGCCCTCACCACCCTCTACAGCGGCGACGAACTCCGCGCACTGCCCAAAGGGTGGCCGACCACCGGCAAAGTCCTCTCCGACCGGCTCAAGCGCCTCCAGCCCACCCTTGCCGCGCGAGGGGTCCTCATCGACTGGGGCCGCACCCGAGAGGGCCGCTACGTCGAAATGACCCGCCAACCGGTCCCGCCGCCCCACGAGCAGCCCCCGCTGCTCTGACCGGCGCAGCCGACAAGCAAGAGGAGCACGCCCCCTGCCGTGTCGCCCGGGCGTGCTCCTCTTGCAGTTCGGCGGCTTGCCGCCCAAAGGACGCGCCGCTTCGCGGCTCCGCATTCACGCCTTTCAGGCACGTACCACAACAGAAACCACCCCTTCTTTTTTCTTAAGAAGGGAAGCTCTGCGTCACAGCGTCACCAGACGGCCCGAACCACCCCCTGACCAGCCGCAACAGGCGTGACGCAGAGGGCCAATCCTGCGTCACCTCTGCGTCACCTGCGTCACAGCCCGCGTCACCATGACGGACGCCTGCGTCACGGATGACGCACTCCGGCACCTCTGCGTCACACCAAAACCCCAGCTCAGAGGGCATACGTGACGCTCGTGACGCCGTGACGCAGAAAATCCCAGCTCGGACACACGCGCCCACCCCCGCGCCTCCGGAGGACCGCCAGCATGAGCATCACCGCACCCGCCGACCGCTTGCTCTACCGCCCGGAAGAAGCCGCCGAAGTGCTCAGCATCGGCCGCTCCACGCTCTACGAGCTGATGACCGCCGGGCTCCTGGAGTACGTAAAACTCGGCCGCTGTCGGCGCATCCGCCGCAGCGCGCTGGAGCAGTACGTCGACGGCCTGATCCCCGAGTCCCACTGACCCACCTGAACAACCGTGAGGCGCCGCCGGGCATCCGGCGGCGCCTCACGCGTGGAGGAAACTTGAGCCCCCGCAAGGCGAACATGGAGTCGTCCGTCTACCTCGGCTCGGACGGCTGGTGGCACGGCCGGGTGACCGTAGGCGTCAAGGCCGACGGAAGCCCCGACCGACGGCACCGCATGGCGAGAAGCGAGCCGGAAGTACGCCGCAAGATGAAAGAGTTGGAGAAGCTCCGAGACGAAGGGCGCGCGCCGAAAGCTGGTCGCAAGCCCACCGTCGCTCAGTGGATGACCACCTACCTGGACACCATTGCCAGCCTGAAACTGAAGCCCCGTTCGCTCGATGACTACTGGTCGAAGACACGGAACGACATCGTTCCCGGCGTCGGCCAGCACCGGCTCGACAAGCTCGCCCCGGAGCACTTGGAGCGGATGTACGCCGACATGCTGCGGGCCGGACACGCGCCGTCGCACGTTCTCAAGGTTCACCGCATCCTGTCGCGCGCTCTGAAAATCGCGCACCGGCGCCGCTTGATCACCGAGAACGTTGCCACGCTCGTTGACCCGCCGACTGCGGACGAGACCGAGGCGAATCCATTCACCCAGGAGGAAGCGAAGGCGTTCCTCGAAGCTGCTGCCAAGCGACCCACCTTCATGCGTTGGATCGTCGGTGTCGGCATGGGCTTCCGTCAGGGCGAGACGCTCGGATTGCGCTGGCCGTACGTGGACCTGGAGGCAGAGCTGTTTCGCCCGGAGTGGCAGCTCCAGCGCCTCACCTGGCGCCACGGATGCGATGACCCGCACGCTTGTGGAGCACGCCTTCATCGGTTCGATCCGTGTGGGCCGGACTGCTCCTCGCACGGGGGTTACAAGCGAGGCTGCCCGAAGCCGTGCCTGAAGGACTGCGCGAAGCACGCAAGCGCCTGCCCGGAACGCAAGGAGGGCGGTCTCGTCTTCACGCGCCCCAAGACCAAGAAGAGCCGGAACGCCGTACCGATCCCGCCCGTCTTCATTTCGTTCCTCAGCGACCACAAGGCCCAGCAGGATGAGCTGCGGGCTGCGGCCGGCGACCTGTGGCAGGAGCATAAGGTCGTGTTCTCGCGTCCGGACGGCCGCCCGCTGGACCCGCGCCAGGACTACGAGGAGTTCAAGGAACTGCTCGCCGAGGCCGGAATCGACGACCGTCGCCTGTACGACGGAAGCCGCCACACGGCCGGCACGATCCTGAACGAGCTGGGGGTCGACATGCCCACGATCATGGAGATCCTGCGGCACACCCAGATCAGTCAGACCCGCCGCTACGTGAAGGGCCGATCACACCTGTCGAAGGACGCGATGCGGCGTATGGGCGAGTTCTTCGTACCGCCGCCACAGGCCCCGGCCGAAGCCCCAACTGAGACTAGAACTGAGACTACGGACACCCGCGCGGCTCGTTCCCGCCGACGCCGTCGCGTCCGCTGACATGGAAAACCCCAGCTCGGAGACGATCCGGGCTGGGGTTCGCGCGGAGCCCCCTGTCGGATTCGAACCGACGACCTACGCATTACAAGTGCGTTGCTCTGGCCAGCTGAGCTAAGGAGGCATGCCGGAGCAGTCTAACCAACGTCACACCCCTCGCGGTCCGGAAATTTCGCGGACCTCGAACTACTGACAGATTCCACATGTCCAGGTAGCGTCGCTGAAGGTTCACTCAAGTGGACCAGACCACTCCCGTCACTCGGATCGTCCGGCACGTTCCTGCCGGTGGAGGAGAAGATCAGCATGGCCAGCGTTACGTTCGACAAGGCGTCCCGCATCTACCCCGGCTCCACGAAGCCGGCCGTGGACCAGCTGGAGATCGACATCGCGGACGGCGAGTTCCTCGTCCTCGTCGGTCCTTCCGGTTGCGGCAAGTCGACCTCCCTGCGCATGCTCGCGGGTCTCGAGGACGTCAACGGCGGCGCGATCCGCATCGGTGACCGCGACGTCACGCACCTGCCGCCGAAGGACCGGGACATCGCCATGGTGTTCCAGAACTACGCGCTGTACCCGCACATGACCGTCGCGGACAACATGGGCTTCGCACTCAAGATCGCCGGTGTCAACAAGACCGAGATCCGGGCGAAGGTCGAAGAGGCCGCCAAGATGCTGGACCTCACCGAGTACCTCGACCGCAAGCCGAAGGCGCTCTCCGGTGGTCAGCGCCAGCGTGTGGCGATGGGCCGTGCCATCGTGCGTGAGCCGCAGGTCTTCCTCATGGACGAGCCGCTGTCGAACCTCGACGCCAAGCTCCGCGTCTCCACCCGTACGCAGATCGCCTCGCTCCAGCGCCGTCTGGGCATCACGACCGTGTACGTCACCCACGACCAGGTCGAGGCCCTCACCATGGGCGACCGGGTCGCGGTCCTCAAGGACGGTCTGCTCCAGCAGGTCGACTCGCCGCGCAACATGTACGACAAGCCCGCCAACCTCTTCGTGGCCGGCTTCATCGGCTCCCCGGCGATGAACCTGATCGAGGTCCCGATCACCGACGGTGGCGTGAAGTTCGGCAACAGCGTCGTCCCGGTCTCCCGCGAGGCGCTCTCCGCCGCCGCCGACAAGGGCGACACGACCGTCACGGTCGGCATCCGCCCCGAGCACTTCGACATCGTCGAGCACGGCGGCGCCGCCGCGAAGGCCCTGTCCAAGGACAGCTCGGACGCCCCGGCCGGCCTCGCCGTCTCGGTCAACGTCGTCGAGGAGCTCGGCGCCGACGGCTTCGTCTACGGCTCCGCCCAGGTCGGCGGCGAGGACAAGGACCTGGTCGTCCGCGTCGGCGGCCGCGCCGTCCCGGAGAAGGGCACCAAGCTGCACGTCGTGCCGCGCCCGGACGAGCTGCACGTCTTCTCGACCTCCACGGGTGCCCGTCTCACCGACTGACGCCCGCGCATCACGCGCCCAACGGCCCTGAACAGCCGTGAACGGCCCTGAAACACCCGGCATATCGGGTGCTTCAGGGCCGTTCGTCAATGCGCAATTCGAAAAGTCCCCTCGAACCATCCCTCGCAAGAGTGACGGAATGTTGTCACGGCATTACCGGCCGCTACGCTCGCTGCGTGACCCACACTGCGCGCCGCATCGGCCGATCCCTTGCCTTCGTACTGCCCGTCGTGATGGTCCTCTCCGGGACTCTCGCTGTCACCAGCGTGCCGTGGGCAGCCCACAACTCCGAGCCGCAGGTCCTCGCCGCGGCGACGCACGACATCTCCGCTCGCCCCGCCACGCGCACCCCGCAGGACGCCCTGCGCGACCGGCTGCTCGTGGAGCTCCGGGAGAAGGACCCGGGCGTCGCCCTCACCGACCTCCAGCGCTCCGTCGAGGGCCGCCCCTCCCTCGCCCGGCACTGCATGTCGATCGCCCGGGCGCTGGGCCGCGCGGCCGTCGAGAAGTACGGCCCGACCCGCGCCCACCGCTTCTCCCGCCCCGTCTGCGACACGTCCTTCGCCTCGGGCGTCGCCCGGTTCAGCTGAACCGCCCGCGCCGGGCACCGCGTGCCGGGCACCGCATAGGGTGCCTGGCATGCATACGTATCCGACGCAGGCCGTGGTTCTGGCGGGAGGCCAGGGATCACGGCTGCGCCCGTACACCGATGACCGCCCCAAGCCGATGGTCGAGATCCCGGGCACCGGGACGCCGATCATCGGCCATCAGCTTTCCTGGCTGGCCGCCGAGGGCGTGACCGACGTCGTGGTGTCGTGCGGGCATCTGGCCGAGGTACTGCAGGAGTGGCTGGACTCGGCGGTGCTGCCGCTGCGCGTGACGACCGTCGTGGAGTCCGAGCCGCTGGGGCGCGGCGGCGGCCTGAAGTACGCGGCCGCCCGGCTCCCCGACCCCGAGCAGCCCTGGTACGCCACCAACGGCGACATCTGGACGCGCTTCTCCCTGCGCGAGATGGCCGCGTTCCACGCCGAACGCGATGCGACCGCCACCCTGGCCCTGGCCCGTCCCCGCATCCCCTGGGGCGCCGTCGAGACGGACGCGTTCGGGCACATCACCGACTTCATCGAGTCGCCGCCGTCCCCGTATCTGATCAATGCCGGGGTGTACGTCTTCTCCCCCGCCTTCACGGGGCTGCTGCCCGACCGGGGCGACCACGAGCGGACCACCTTCCCCCGGCTGGCCCGGGAACGCCGGCTGGCCGGCTACCCGCTGCCGCACGGCGCGTACTGGCGGGCCATCGACACCGCGAAGGACCTCACCGAGGCCGCCAAGGAGCTCGACGAGCGGTAGGAGTGGGAGCAGGACGGGCCCGCGCGACGGACGCCCGCAGCGGACGGAGGGGCGGTCACCGGTACGGAAACCGGTGACCGCCCCTCCGTCGCAGGAACTCCGTCGCAGGAACCCCCGTCAGGAACCTCCGTGGCAGGAACCTCCGGCGCCGGAACCTCCGTCGCTCAGCCGAGCAGGCCGCCGATCGGGTTCTGCCCGGCGCCGGACGAGGCGCCGTCGTCCGTACCGCCGCCGTTGTCGGAGCCGCCCGTGGAGCCGCCGCCCGTGCCGGTGGAGCCGGCGGACGTCGGGCCGGAGCTGCTGGCGGACGGGGGCTGCTGCGGGGTCGTCTGCTGCGGGGCCTGCTGCCCGGTGCCCTGGGTCTCGCTGGGCCGGCCGGCACCAGCCACCTGGCCCGCCGTCCCCTGCGTGGTGCCCGCGGTCGGGGTGGGCGGTGCGGTGGGCGCCACGGCGGCGCCGCTGCGGGACGGGGCGGGGCTGCGCTGCTCCGGGCTCTGCGACGTTCCGCCCGTACGGGACTCCTCCGGCAGCGGGACGCCGGGGAGCTGGTTGGTCGGGTCGCCGTTCGGGCCGGGCACCGTGACCACCCCGGAGGAGCGGACCGCGCCCCCGAGCACCGAACCCACCAGCAGCGTCAGGCCCACGACCAGCGCGGCGCAGAGCGCGCCCCGGCGGAGCACCCGGCGGCGCAGGTCCCAGATGGCCGAGCGCGGGCCGAGCCTGCGCCATGCCTCACCGGCGAGCCGCCCGTCGATCGAGTAGACCGGCGCCCCCGCGATGATCAGTGGGCTCCACGCGGCGAGGTAGATGATGTCCGGCGCGTCGTAGGCGGCGACGGTGCGCCAGCTCACCGTGAGCAGCAGGGCGGCCGACAGCAGCGCGCCGACCGCCGCGGCGACCCGCTGCCAGAGGCCGAGAACGGTGAGGACGCCGACGACGACCTGGAGGAAGGCGACGCTGAGCCCGGCGCCGACGGGGTGTGCGAGCGCGAAGTCGCGCAGCGGCTCGGCCTGCGCCCAGGGGTGCAGCGCGGTCAGCCACTTGACCATGGAGCCGCGCTCGCCGCCGTCGAAGAAGACGGGGTCGCAGAGCTTGCCCATGCCCGCGTAGATCGAGATGAAGCCGAGGAAGACCCGCAGGGGCAGCAGGACGACGCCGAGGTTCATCCGGCGGCCGGGGAAGTACGCGTTGCGCACCGAGTCGGCGCTCTCGCGCCCCTCGCGGGCCTCGGCCGTCTCCTCCGCGCCGTCCGCCCCGTCGTCGGGGAAGTCGTCGCCGTAGGCGTCGTAGCTGCCGGGCGGGAACGGGCCGTCGTCGGTGTCGTAGGCGCCGACCGCGCGGCGCATCGGCGGCAGCAGCGGCCCGCCGCCGTAGCCGCCCGGCTGGTGCGGGGCGGTGACGACGGGGGTGGGCTGGGTCTCTTCGAGGAGGTCGATGAGGCGGGTGCCGGCCGTGGCGGGCCCGCCGTCGCCGTCGGCGGGCGTCGCGTAGGGGTCGTACCCGGTGGCGGGGCGGCCCACGGCGGTGTTCCGCACGGCCTGGAGGAGTCCGCTGGCCCCGGCGTCGCCGGGCTCGGACCTGCCGCTCCACACGACGGGCGCGCGTCGGCCGCGGGCCGCTCCTGCACCGCTCATGGCGGGAATCCTGGGGGCGCCGGCCGGGGCCAGACCGCGCAGCCGCGGGCGCTGGCCGGGGGCGAGCCGCACCCGGAAGCTGGCGTGGTTGACGATGACCTGCGCAGGATCGCAGTCCACCTTGGCCATACTCAGGGCGGGTTGGTCGTCGAACCGAGGCGTTCTGGTGTCCACACTCATCTAACCGAGTGATGTGTGGTTAGGACACTGCCTTGACGGCCCCGATGTGTCCGAGGCCCGTCAATGGGGTCGGGTACGGGGGCGGACCTGCCGGGCCGCCCCCGTACCGCCGGGTCTCAGCCCCGGCGGCGGGCGACCTCGTACAGCACGATCCCGGCCGCGACACCGGCGTTCAGCGACTCGGCGCCGCCCGGCATCGAGATGCGGACCCGGTAGTCGCAGGTCTCGCCGACCAGGCGGCCCAGGCCCTTGCCCTCACTGCCGATGACGATGACGACCGGGCCGTCCAGGGCCTCCAGGTCCTCCACCGTGTGCTCGCCGTCGGCGGCGAGGCCGACGACGGTGAGACCGGCCTTCTGGTAGCCCTCCAGGGCGCGGGTCAGGTTGGTCACCCGGGCGACCGGCGTACGGGCCGCCGTGCCGGCCGAGGACTTCCAGGCGCCGGCCGTCATCCCGGCCGCGCGCCGCTCGGGGACGACCACGCCGTGGCCGCCGAAGGCGGAGACGGAGCGGACGATCGCGCCGAGGTTGCGCGGGTCGGTGACCCCGTCGAGGGCGACGATCAGGGGGTCGTCGCCCTCGTCGTACGCGGCGGCGGTGAGGTCCTCGGGGTGCGCGTACTCGTACGGCGGGACCTGGAGGACGAGGCCCTGGTGGTTCAGGCCCTTGGTCATCCGGTCCAGCTCGGCGCGCGGGGCCTCCATCAGGTTGATGTTGCCGCGGTCGCCGGCGAGCTGGAGGGCCTCGCGGACCCGCTCGTCGTTGTCGATGTACTGCTGGACGTACAGGGTGGTGGCCGGGACGCCGTCGCGCAGGGCCTCGTAGACCGGGTTGCGGCCGACGACCATCTCGGAGGAGCCCTTGACGCCGCCGCGGCGCGGGGCGGGGCGGCGGGTCGCGGCCTGCTTGGCCTGGGCGTTGGCGATGCGGTTCTTCACGTGCCCCTTGCGGGCGGAGGCGGGCGGCGTCGGGCCCTTGCCCTCCAGGCCACGGCGTCGCTGGCCACCGCTGCCGACCTGCGCGCCCTTCTTGTTGGACGTGCGGCGGTTCCTGCGCTGGCTGTTCCCGGCCATGACCTACCTGTTTCGTTTGCTGCTCAGAGATGCGCGTCGGACGTGCCTGTCGGACGCGCGCGTGTTGGACGTGTGTACGTAAATGAAGTGTGCCGCCCGGGAGGCCGGACGGCACACTCGGGGCCTACGAGCGTGGGCCGAGGGTCCAGCGGGGTCCGGACGGGCTGTCCTCGATGACGAGCCCGGACTGGCCCAGCTGGTCGCGGATGGCGTCGGCCGCGGGCCAGTCCTTGCGCTCCCGGGCCGCCTGCCGCTGGTCCAGGACCAGGCGGACGAGCGTGTCGACGATCCCGTGCAGGTCGTCGCCGCGGTCGTCGCCGCCGGCCCAGTGGTCGTCGAGCGGGTCGAGGCCGAGGACGCCGAGCATCGCCCGGACCTCCGCGAGCCGGGCGACCGCGCTCTCCTTGTCGTCGGCGGCCAGCGCGGAGTTGCCCTGCCGGACCGTGGTGTGGACGATCGCGAGCGCCTGCGGGACGCCCAGGTCGTCGTCCATCGCCTCGGCGAAGGCGGGCGGCACCTCGGTGGCGGGGGCGACCTGCTCGCCCGCCTTCTCGGTGACGCGCTGGACGAAGCCCTCGATCCGCGCGAACGCGGACTCGGCCTCGCGCAGGGCCTCCTCGCTGTACTCGATCATCGACCGGTAGTGCGGGGTACCGAGGTAGTAGCGGAGCACGATCGGGCGCCACGCCTTGACCATCTCGCTGACCAGGACCGAGTTGCCCAGCGACTTCGACATCTTCTCGCCGGACATGGTGACCCAGCCGTTGTGCACCCAGTACTTGGCGAACTCGTCGCCGTACGCCTTGGCCTGGGCGATCTCGTTCTCGTGGTGCGGGAAGATCAGGTCGATGCCGCCGCCGTGGATGTCGAAGGCGGTGCCGAGGTACTTGTGCGCCATGGCGGAGCACTCCAGGTGCCAGCCGGGGCGGCCGCGGCCCCACGGGGTCTCCCAGCTGGGCTCGCCCGGCTTGACCGCCTTCCACATGGCGAAGTCGCGCTGGTCGCGCTTGCCGGTCTCGCCGTCGCCGGAGGGCTGGCGCAGGTCGTCGAGATCCTGGTTGGAGAGCTCCAGGTAGCCGGGGAAGGAGCGCACGTCGAAGTAGACGTTGCCGTCCGCCTCGTAGGCGTGACCGCGCTCGATCAGGCCCCTCATCATCTCGATCATCTCGGGCACGTGGCCGGTCGCACGCGGTTCGTAGGTGGGCGGGAGGCAGCCGAGCGCGTCGTAGCCGGCGTTGAACGCCCGCTCGTTCTCGTAGCCGATGGCCCACCACGGGCGGCCCTGCTCGGCCGACTTCGCGATGATCTTGTCGTCGATGTCGGTGACGTTCCGGATGAACGTGACGTCGTAGCCGCGGTATTCGAACCAGCGGCGCATGATGTCGAAGTTCAGCCCGGACCGGATGTGCCCGATGTGCGGAGCGGCCTGGACGGTCGCGCCACAGAGGTAGATCGAGACACAGCCCGCGGTGAGCGGGACGAAGTCACGGATCTGCCGGGCGCTGGTGTCGTACAGGCGAAGAGTCACGCCTCCAGGGTAGTGGGCGCGCACCAGTGCCCCGCGACCTCTTGGCACATCGCGGGGCGGACTTCGTGGCGCGGCGGCGGTTCAGACCCGGCCGACGACCTTCCTCGGCGTGATCCGGACGACGACCCGCTCCCCGTCGTCGACGGAGGACGGGTTGAACTCGGCGTACTTCTTGCCGGTGTACTTCAGGGACAGCTCGTCGATCAGCTCCTGGCCGCCCTCGGTGGTCAGCTCGGCGGTGCCGCGGATCTCGGCGTAGGTGTACGGGGCGGCGAACGGCTGCACGACCACGGAGACCCGCGGGTCCCGGCGCAGGTTCCGCTCCTTGCGGCGGCCGGCCGTCGTCGAGATCAGCACGTCGTCGCCGTCCCGCTTGACCCAGACCGGGGAGAGCTGGGGGCTGCCGTCGGGCTGGATGGTGGCGACGGTGACGAAGACGGGGCTGTCGAGGAGTTCCTTGAGTCCTGCGGAGAGTGCGGCGGTCATGGCGTACGTCCTCCCTGAGACGATCGGTGCTTCCTGCTCTGGTACCGCAAACCCCGGCTCAACCGCTCCGATTCCCCTTTTCCCGGCCATTCACCGGAAGGGTGGACGCCAGCACGGCACCGGTCAGCGGTACGGCGGCGAGGACCGCCCAGCGGAGGGGGCCGGGCGCCTGGAGCAGCGCCCCGGTGGCGGCGCTGCCGAGGAGCACGGCGATCCCGGAGACGGACGAGAGCGCCCCGGTGGCCAGCCCGAGCCGCCGGTCGTCGACCAGGTCCGGTACGAGCCCGCGCGCGGCCGGGACCAGCACCATCTGGCCGAGGGTGAGCAGGACGACGAGGACGGCACCGGGCAGCAGCCCGCCGGGCCCGGCGGGGGCGAGCGGAACGGCGGCGAACCCGGCGGCCACGACGAGCAGCCCCGTGACGAGCGCGGTGCGCGGGGCGGTCCGGCGGGCGGCGAAGCGGGTGAGCGGCAGTTGGGCGCAGACGACCAGCAGCGAGGAGAGCGCGAACAGCCAGCCGAGCGCGGACTGCGTCCCGGTGGCCTCCTCCACCTCGGCGGGCAGCGCGAGATAGAGCTGGTTGTACGCGATCAGGTAGCCGCTGTACGCGAGGCAGAGCACCAGGAAGGGGCGGTTGCCGAACACCTCGCGCACGGAGTGCCGGGGGTGGGCCGTACGGGTGACGGGGGCGCGGCGGGGCATCAGCCGGGCGTGTCCGGCGAGGACCGCGACGAAGACCAGCGCGCCCGTGAGGCAGGTGGCCCGGAAGCCGTCGTCGAGGAGCAGGAGCAGGGAGCCGAGCAGCGGTCCGACGAAGGCCCCGGCCTGTCCGGCGGCGGAGAAGACGGCGAGGACCTGGGCGCGCGGGGTGCCGGTGGCCCGTTCGTGGCGGACGGCCTCGCGGGCGGTCTCGGACTCGACGGCGGGCGAGAACAGCGCGGCGGCGAAGCCGATCAGGACCACCGCGGCGATGACCGTCGCGGTCGATCCGGCGACGGCCAGCCAGCCGAATCCGGCGATCCGCAGGGCGCAGCCGGCGAGGACGACGGGCCGGGGCCCGTACCGGTCGGTGAGGGCGCCGCCGACGACGAAGAGGCCCTGCTGGCTGAAGGTGCGCAGGCCGAGGACGAGGCCGACGAGCCAGCCGGCCATGCCGAGACCGGTGCCGAGGTGTCCGGCGAGGTAGGGCAGTACGGCGTAGAAGCCGATGTTGAAGGCGAACTGGGTGGTGGTGAGGAGGCGGAGGTAGGGGGTGGTGGTCCGTACGGGGGTCCCGACCGCCTCCGTTCCGGGGGCCGTCATGGCGCCTTCGTCCGGCCGCGGACCGCCGTCGCGGTGAGGACGGTCAGGGCGCCGAGGACGGCCAGGGCGGCGGCCGGGGCCAGTACGGGCCAGGGGGCGCGTTCGGCGTACGGCAGGTTCTCCGCGAGCATCCGGCCCCACTCCGGCGCCGGGGGCTGCGCGCCCAGGCCGAGGAAGCCGAGCGAGGCCAGCGCCAGGGCGATGGCCGGTACGCGCAGCACGGCGTGGCGCAGGACCGGGGGCAGCACGGCGGGCAGCAGGTGGCGCCGGGCCACGTGCCAGGGGCCGGCGCCCGCCGCGCGGGCCGCCGCGATGTGCGGGGCCGCCTTCTCCTGGGTGTACAGGGCGGTGGTGTGGGCGGCGAGCGGGGCCCAGGCGACGGCCGCCACGGCGAGGGCGGCGCCCCACGGGCCGGGGCCCGCGATGCCCGCGACGACCAGGCCGGAGAGGATCGCGGGCAGGGCGTTGGCGCTCTCGGTGAGCGCGCCGGCCCGCACCGCGCCGAGGGCCAGCCCGGCCAGCAGGGTCGCGGCGGAGACGGCGAGCGCGGTGAGGACGGTGCGGGCGGCGCCGTGGCCGAGGCGGGCCAGCACGTCGCGGCCGAGCTGGTCGGTACCCAGGGGGTGGGCGGCGGACGGGGCGGCGAGCCGGGCGGCGGCGTCGACGTGCAGCGGGTCGCGCAGCAGCCCGGCGACGGTGACCGCGACGAGGAGCGCGGCGAGCAGGACGGCCCCGGCGGTGAGCAGCCGCCGGGCGGGCAGCACCGGGGGGACCAGCGCGGGGAGCGCCCCGTCGCGCAGGGCGGGGCCGAGCAGGGTGCGGGCGGCGAGCCGGGTGACGGCGCCGGCGAGGACGCCGAGGAGCAGCAGGACCAGTACGCAGGACTGGAGGACCGGCAGGTCCTGGGCGAGGGCCGCGGCCAGCGCCGTACCGCCGAGGCCGGGCACGGCGTACAGGGTCTCGACGGCGACGGCGCCGCCGGTGAGTCCGACGACGACCAGGCCGAGCTGGGGCAGCAGTCCGGGCAAAATGCGGCGCAGGGCGTGCCGGGCGACGCGGCGGCCGGGCAGTCCGCCCGCGGCGGCCGCCCGCGCCCACGGTTCGGCGAAGGCGGCGGGCAGCGCGTCGTCGAGCAGCCGGCCGAGCAGCGCGCCCGCCGGTACGCCCATGGCGAGCGCGGGCAGCACCGCCTGGGCGGGGCTCCCCCAGCCGAGCGCGGGCAGCCAGCCGAGCCGTACGGCGACGACGGCGGCCAGCACGGCGGCGAGCAGGAACTCCGGCAGCGCGGCGAGGACGGCGGCGAGCGCCCCGGCCCGCGCGGTGACGATCCGCCGCCGCGCCCCGCGCCGCAGGGTGCCCACGCAGAGGGCGGCGGCCAGCGCCAGGGCGACGGCGAGCGAGAGGCCCATCAGGGTGAGCGAGACGCCGAGCGCGGACCGGACGTCGGGGGCGACCGGCTGCCCGGAGACCCAGGAGGTGCCGAGGTCGCCGTGGAGCAGCCCGGCCAGCCAGCGGCCGAGGACGGTGAGCGGGCCGCCGTCGAGTCCGGTCTCGGCGCGGATCGCGTCGAGGGTCTCGGGGGTGGGCGGCCGGTCGGCGTACCGGGCGTGCAGGATCGTGAGCGCCGGGTCGGTCCGGGTCAGCCGGGGCAGCAGCCCGATGACGGCGACGACCGCGAGGAGGGTGCCCAGCCGCCCCGCCAGGTGCTTCACCCGGTCACCCGACGCGGGTGTCGGCGGTGATCAGGGTCCGTTCCATCGGGTCGAGCGAGACGCCGTGGACGCGGCTCTCGTCGTAGCCCTGGACGAAGCGTTCGTGGAGCAGCGGGACGAGGGCGTCGGTGCCGAGGACACCGGCCTCGGCGGCCATCTCGGCGCGGTGGCGGGCGGCGGTGTCGGCGAGGGCTCCGGCCTTGTCCACGGCGGCGTCGACGCGCTTGTCGCAGAGCTGGGAGATGTTGAAGCTGCCGTCGCAGGTGAAGTCGGAAGCGAGGTAGGAGACCGGGTCGGCGGTGTCCAGGAGGGTGTTGCGGGCCTGGATGAACGCGTCGAACTTCCCGCCCAGCGCGTCGGCCTCCAGCTGGGCGTAGTCCCGGACGACCTGCTTGACGGTGAAGCCGCGAGCGGTGAGCTGCTGCTGGACGACGGTGGCGACCTCGGGCAGTTCGGGCCGGTTGGTGTACGTGGCGAGGACGATCTCCCCCGTCTTCGCGACCTGTTCCTTGCTCGCGGCCTTCGCCCGGTGGGTGGGGGCGGTCCGGTCGGCGGCGGCCCAGGGGACGCCGGGGCCGAGGAGGCCCTTGGCGGTGTCGGCGCGGCCCTCGTAGACGCCCTTGACCAGGGCGGCGGAGTCGATCGCCTCGCGGGCGGCGGCGCGCATCGCCGGGTCGGCGAAGACCCCGCGCCGGGTGTTGAGGGAGAGGCCGTTGGTGCGGGCGGAGGGGAATTCGTGGACCAGCCCGTCGCCGAGGAGGGGCGCCTGGGAGAGCGGTACGTACTCGGCGACGTCGGCGGCCCCGGTGCGCAGGGCGTTGGCGCGGGCGGTGCCGTCGGCGACGAACTTCACGTCGACTCCGGGTGCCTTGGCCTTGCCGCCCCAGTAGCCGTCGTTGCGGCCGAGGGTGGCGCTGACGGCGCCGTTGACCTTGGTGAGGGTGAAGGGGCCGGTGGCGTGCCCGGCGGGGTCCACCTTGCCGCCGGTGTACGCGGCGCCGGAGAGGATCGTGAGGGAGGGGTTGGCCAGGCGCTGGGGCAGCAGCGGGTCGGGGGCCGCGGTGGTGATCCGTACGGTTTTCGTGTCCGGGGTGGCGACGGTGAGGCGGGTGTCGCTGAGGACGCGCGGCTTGGGGGACGCCTTCTCGGCGGCGCGCAGCGAGCGGGCGACGGCGGCCGCGTCCAGCTTCGTGCCGTCCTGGAAGCGGGCCTCGCGCAGGGTGAAGGTCCAGGTGCGGTCGTTCTCGCGCTTCCAGGAGGTGGCGAGGGCGGGCTTGGGCGCGCCGTCGGCGTCCAGTGCGGTGAGGCCCTCGATCACGGCGAGCCGGCTGAGGGTGACCGCGTCGTCGCCGTAGGGGGACATGGCCTGGGCGGGCGGGAAGGCCATGACGACCCGGAGCCGTTGCGCACCGCCGCCCGAGCTGCCGGAACCGTCGGATCCGTTCGAGGACGAACAGGCGGTGGCCAGCGGGACGAGGAGGGCGGCGGCGAGGAGCGCCGCGGGCAGCGCGGGGCGACGGCTTCGGGGCAGGGACATGAAAGCGACCTTATAGAAAATGATTGTCATTTAAAAGATGGCGGCGTTACCGGACCGGGGCGGCGGACACCGGAGCCGTCACCGGCATCGGCAGTTCGAAGTGGACGATGCCCTGCCCGCCGCCCGGGAACACGCGCTCGTCGCAGACCTCCTCGGCCAGCGAACGCCAGAACGGCTCCGCGCCGGGCACCGCCGGATCGGTGTGCAGGTAGATCGCCTCGTACCCGCCCGCCCGCGCGGCGAAGTCGCACAGCTCGCGCACCAGCCGCCGGGCCAGCCCGTGCCTGCGGTGGCCGGGGGCGACGTAGATCCGGCAGAGCTGGGCGGTGGTGCCGGACGGGAAGCGGTCCGCGACCCACTGCGGATTGGGCGGCGCCTGCGGGCCCCGGTCGCGCACCGCACCGGTGGCGACGATCTCCCCGCCGTGCTCGACGACCAGCAGGGTGCACCGCTCCGGCCGGAGATAGGCGGCCTCGGGGTCGATGATGTCGGCGTGCCAGCGCGGCACGTAGCCGGACTTCAGATCGCGGTAGACGGTGTCCAGCATCACGGCCCGCGCCCCGCCGAGATCGGCCGGGGTGGCGGTGCGCAGGACGTATCCGTCGGCCTCGGGCGCCGCCGGCGCCTGGGTCATGGTGCTCATCGGCGGCTCACCGTTCTCCTGCCTCTACGACACATCGCTTGCCGTACCAGCGTACGTGCAAGCGATGTGCAACAAGAGGCGCGGTCCGGCGTACCGCCAGGTCAGGGCCGCGCCACCGGTCAGGCGGTGCGGTAGACCAACGCGGTCGCGATGCCCGCGAGCCCCTCGCCCCGACCGGTGAAGCCCAGCCCGTCCGAGGTGGCGGCGGAGAGCGAGACGGGCGCGCCCACGGCGGCCGAGAGCACCCGCTGCGCCTCCTCGCGCCGCTTGCCGATCTTCGGCCGTACGCCGACGACCTGGACGGCCACGTTGCCGATCTCGAAGCCCTCGGCCCGCACGATCCGGGCCGCCTCGGTGAGCAGGGTCACCCCGGCCGCGCCGGACCACTCGGGGCGGCCGGTCCCGAAGTGCTGCCCGAGGTCACCGAGCCCGGCGGCCGAGAACAGCGCGTTGCACGCGGCATGGGCCACGACGTCGGCGTCCGAGTGCCCGGCGAGACCGGGCCCCTCGCCGTCCCAGCGCAGCCCCGCGCACCACAGCTCGCGCCCCTCCTCGAAGGCGTGGATGTCGCTGCCGATCCCCACCAGCGGGATCACCGGCCCGGTCCGCCCCAAGGGGGAAACCGTTTCCTCGGAATCCGTCGACCTCTCAGAAGCCATCGTTCGCCCTCCTGCGTGCGAGTACCGCCTCGGCCAGCACCAGATCGAGCGGCCGGGTCACCTTGAACGCCTCTTCGTGCCCGGGGACGACCACGACGGGCGCCCCGGTCCGCTCCACCATGCCCGCGTCGTCCGTCGCACCCTCGCCGCTGAGCGCGACGGTCTCGTGCGCGCGGACGAGCGTGTCCCGGTCGAAGCCCTGCGGGGTCTGCACCGCGCGCAGCCTGGCCCGTACCGGCGTGCCGAGCACCGGCTCCGGCTCCCCCGGCGCCCCTGGCTCGACCTCCTTGACGGTGTCGGCCAGCGGCAGCGCCGGTACGACGGCGGGCGCCCCGCCCCGCACCGCCTCGACCACCGCGTCGACCGTGTCGACCGGCACCAGCGGGCGGGCGGCGTCGTGGACCAGGACGACGGAGACGTCCTCGGGCAACGCTTCGATGCCGAGCCGCACCGACTCCTGCCGGGTGGCGCCGCCGGGCACGACCAGGTAGTCGGTGCGCTCGGGCAGGGCGTGCTCGTCGAGGAGGTTCTTGACCTCGGGGGCGCCCTCCGGCGGCGCCACGACGACGACCAGGGAGACGGCGCGGGAGGCCGCCATGGCCCGGACCGCGTGGATGAGCATGGGCGTACCGCCCAGCGCGCGGAGCGCCTTGGGGGCGCCCGGACCGAGCCGCACCCCGCGGCCGGCCGCGGGAATCACGGCGGCGGTGCGGGACGGACGCGATTGATCAGACATCGGTTGCACTCCGAAGCTTCGGCATGTTTGTTTCCACGGCCGACATGGGTATGGCCAGAAACGAGCCGGGCGCCCAGTCCCGACTCGGCCGGACCCTTTCCGTGACGCCCGGCCGATTCGGACCAGCCGCCCCGGCGGCTCGGGGTCGACCGCACAAGATCGCGAGCAAGGTATCGGGGCTCTCACCGATGAAGCCAACGCATCGGTGAGTCCAGATACATTTCAGCCAGGCTGCATTGAAATCAAGACACTCGCAGTCTGGAAATAGCCATGTCATAGACATGCCGCAGTGCCCGGCGACATACCGTGCATACGGCTGTCAGCGGGCACTGCGGCACATTGATGGGGACACCGACCGATCGCCACCGGCACGGTCAATCGCGTCGACGATGCCGACTCGGCTTCGAACAACGCGCCCCGACCGGTTCCGGTTCAGTACGGCCGGTTCATTCCGATCGACTCAGCCCGATCGGGCTCGGTCCGATCGGCTCAGGATGCGAGGACCTCGTCGAGCAGGGCCTCGGCCTTGTCTTCGTTGGTGTTCTCCGCGAGGGCGAGCTCACTCACCAGGATCTGGCGGGCCTTGGCGAGCATCCGCTTCTCACCTGCGGAAAGTCCGCGCTCGCGCTCGCGACGCCACAGGTCGCGGACCACTTCGGCGACCTTGATGACATCGCCGGAGGCGAGCTTCTCGAGATTTGCCTTGTAGCGCCGGGACCAGTTCGTCGGCTCTTCGGCGTACGGCGCGCGCAGCACCTCGAAGACCCGGTCCAGCCCCTCCTGCCCGACTACGTCGCGCACACCCACGAACTCCGCATTGTCCGCCGGCACACGAACCGTCAAGTCGCCCTGGGCGACCTTGAGCACCAAGTAGGTCTTGTCCACGCCTTTGATCTGGCGAGTTTCGATAGCCTCGATCAGCGCGGCCCCGTGATGGGGATAGACCACGGTGTCGCCAACCTTGAACGTCATGTGACAGGTACCCCTTCCGTGGCTATCAATCGTAACACGAGAACGGCTTCTCCTGAATGGCGTTTTCGCAGGTCAGGGCATATCTCGGGGCTTGACAACAGCAACGGGCACGTGCTGCGGAAGGCTTACGGAGGGCGGTATTCGCAGGTCGGAGCGGTTGTGCGGGCAAGGTGAAACACACACGTCCCACACATCCGTACCACCCGACGAAGGTGACGAACATCCCGTTTTGCCGGATTCTGGATGCCGGACTTTCCCTACTCCGTTCGGAGATCGATCACCCATCCGAGCGTAAGCCGAGGTAAGTGGTGTTGATCAATGGAATTGGCTGTCGGCGCGGCATGATCGCTTATGCACTCGGAATGCGCCACGCTCCATGAATTGATCACCGGCGATATGTGAACAGCACGTGTCGACGCGTGTCGGCCCGTTTCGGAGCGGCCCGGAGGACACCCGTCCGTACCTCTTCGTCCGTGCGGCGCGACCCTCGGTGATCCGAACGGAAGACCGGGGACACCGTCTTTGGGGCGGGTCGGGTGCGGGGGCGGCGGGGCGGCTCGGTAGCCTAAGGCCGCTGACACACCCTTAGGACGGCTTTACGTGGCCGTCCTCCCCCGTCCGCCGCCCGAACGTTCAAGGAGTTGCCGCCGCCGTGAGCCGCAGCCTTCGACACGGCGCTCTCGCCGCCACTGCCATCGTGTTCTCGATCGCCTCGCTCGCCGCGTGCGGCGCGGGCAATGACGCAGCGACGCTGCAGGTCAAGCCGGACAATGCCGCCACCACCATCGGCGACATCAGCGTCCAGAACGTGAACGTCATCACCCAGCCCCGGCTCACCGCCGAGGGCCCGGCCGTCATCGCCGCGACGCTGTTCAACGACGGCACCAAGGCGCAGACCCTGAAGTCCGTGGCCGTCCAGGGCGGGGGCGCCCCGGTGCAGCTGCACCCCGCCAAGGGCGAGAGCCGGATCGTGATCCCGGCCGGCGGCCAGGTGACGCTGGGCGGCGCGAACAACGCCGCCGCCGTGATCGAGGGCGGCTCGGAGGCCGCCAAGGCGGGCGGCGTGCAGCGCGTCGTCTTCACCTTCAGCTCGACCGGCGAGGTCCCGATCGACGCCCTCGTCGTGCCCGCGGAGAGCTACTTCAAGGATTCCGGCCCGAGCACCCTGCCCGTGCCGCCGTCGAAGACCCCCGCGTCGCCGACCGGCTCCGCCACCGGCAAGCCCGCCCAGGGCGCGTCCGGCGACGCCGTGCCGGACGCCCCGAGCGACTCCACGTCCGCCTCGGCCGACTCGCACTGACCGTACGCCGCACGGCGGGGCCACGACCCCGCGCGCATACGTGAACGGCGGAGGGCGCCCTCCCTTTCGGGGGGGCGCCCTCCGCCGTTTCCGTGCGCCTCCGTACGCCGGTGACGGCCTACGGCTCGAACTTGTAGCCCAGGCCCCGCACCGTCACCAGGAAGCGGGGGGCGCCCGGGTCGGGCTCGATCTTGGCGCGCAGCCGCTTGACGTGGACGTCGAGGGTCTTGGTGTCGCCGACGTAGTCCGCGCCCCACACCCGGTCGATCAGCTGCATGCGGGTCAGGACCCGGCCCGCGTTGCGCAGCAGCATCTCCAGGAGGTCGAACTCCTTGAGCGGCAGATCGACCTTGCCGCCGGCGACCGTCACGACGTGGCGGTCCACGTCCATCCGGACCGGGCCCGCCTCCAGGGCCGCGGGGGTGACCTCCTCCGGCTCGCCGCGGCGGCGGAGCACCGCGCGGATGCGGGCGACCAGCTCCCGCGAGGAGAACGGCTTGGTCACGTAGTCGTCGGCTCCTATTTCCAGGCCGACGACCTTGTCGATCTCGCTGTCCTTCGCCGTGACCATGATCACCGGCACGTTGGACCTGCTGCGCAGCTGACGGCAGACCTCGGTGCCGGGCAGGCCCGGCAGCATCAGGTCGAGCAGGACGAGGTCGGCGCCGTTGCGCTCGAACTCGTCAAGCCCGTCCGGGCCGGTGGCCGCGATGGCGACCTCGAAGCCCTCCTTGCGGAGCATGTAGGACAGGGCGTCGCTGAAGGATTCCTCATCCTCGACGACGAGCACTCGGGTCACGGAAGGACCTCCGGGGCTGGGATTGGTTCAAGGGTGTCGGAGTGGGCGGGTCCCTCGGGACCCTCGTCGTCGTTGACGGTGCGCGGCCCGGCCGGACCGCGGTCGCGCTCCCGTACGGAGCCCGCTTCGGGCAGCCGCAGGGTGAAGGTGGAGCCCTGGCCCTCCGAGCTCCAGACCGTGACCTCCCCGCCGTGCGAGGCGGCCACGTGCTTCACGATGGCGAGGCCGAGGCCGGTGCCACCGGTGGCCCGTGAGCGGGCCGGGTCGACGCGGTAGAACCGTTCGAAGACCCGCTCGCGGTCCTTCTCCGAGATGCCTATGCCCTGGTCGGTCACGGCGATCTCGATCTGGTCCCCGCCGGGTACGGACACCCGCCGGGCGGCGATGCCCACCCGGGTACGGGCGGGGCTGTAGTTGACGGCGTTCTCGACGAGGTTGCCGAGGGCCGCGGCGAGCTGTCCGCGGTTGCCCCAGATGTGGAGCTCCGCGGTGCCGCCGGCCGCCATGGTGATCTGCTTGGAGCCGGCCTGCTGGCGGCAGCGGTCGATGGCCTCGGCCACCAGCTCGTCCACCCGGACCGGCTCGGCGTCCTCCAGCGGGTCGTCGTTCTGCACCCGCGAGAGGTCGATGATCTCCTGTACGAGGTTGGTCAGCCGGGTCGCCTCGACCTGCATCCGGCCGGCGAAGCGCTCCACCGCCTCCGGGTCGTCGCTGGCGTCCATCACGGCCTCGGAGAGCAGCGAGAGCGCTCCCACCGGGGTCTTCAGCTCATGGCTGACGTTGGCGACGAAGTCGCGTCGTACCGCTTCTATCCGGCGGGCCTCGGTGAGGTCCTCGACCAGGAGGAGCACCAGGCGGGAGCCGAGCGGGGCGACCCGGGCGGAGACCGCGAGGGCCTCGCCCCGGCCGGTCCCGCGCCGGGGCAGGTCCAGCTCGACCTGGCGTATCTCGCCGTCCCTGCGGGTGTCCCGGGCCATGTTGAGCATCGGTTCCACCGCGAGCCGACCGCCCCGTACCAGCCCCAGCGCGTAGGCGGCGGAGCTGGCCTTGACCACGCTGTCGCTCTCGTCGAGCACCACCGCCGACGAGCTGAGCACGGACAGGACCGTGTCCACTCCGGGCGGCAGGGGGGCGTTGCTGTCGGGCCGCATGGAGGTCCGCGTCGGCTTCTTCTGGTCGCGCTCGCTCCAGCGGAACGCGAGCATGGCGATCACACCGGTGCCCGCACCGCCGATCGCCGCAGCTGCGGCGACCGCCGCGTTCACGTCCATACGTCAAGGTTATGCGGGTACCGGAGGACTCTCCCAGCCATCCGAGTGCCTGTCCGAACACTCGTCGCCCAGAGTTCACCGAGGGGCAAGGGCTGGTTCACTTGGGCGGCCGGAGCCCGACGCGTAGGCGCCCCAAGGTGGCAGCGTGGGGTTCGAAGCTGGCCCCGGCCTTACGAAGAGGACTGGAGAGGGACTTCCATGCGTGACGCGTACCACGAGGAACTCGACTCGATCGGCGAAGGGCTGGTCGAGATGGCCCGGCTCGTCGGGTCGGCGATCGGCCGGGCGACAACCTCCATGCTCGACGCCGATCTCAAGCTCGCGGAGAGCGTGATCGCCGCCGACCAGAAGGTCGACGACCTTCAGCACGACCTGGAGGCGCGGGCCATCGCCCTGCTCGCCCGTCAGCAGCCCGTCGCGACGGACCTGCGCATAGTGGTCACCTCCCTGCGGATGAGCGCCGACCTGGAGCGCTCGGGCGACCTCGCCCAGCACGTCGCCAAGCTGGCCCGGCTGCGCTTCCCGGCGTCGGCGGTCCCGCACGACCTGCACGCCACCATCCTGGAGATGGGCCAGCTGGCGCAGCGCCTGATGGCCAAGGCCGCCGAGGTCATCATCACCAAGGACGTCGACCTGGCCCTCCAGCTGGAGCAGGACGACGACGAGATGGACCTGCTGCACCGCACGCTCTTCCAGCACCTGATGGACGACCGCTGGAAGCACGGCATCGAGACCGCCGTGGACGTGACGCTGCTCGGCCGCTACTACGAGCGCTTCGCGGACCACGCGGTGTCGGTGGCGAAGCGGGTGGTGTACCTGGTGACGGGCGAGCACGCGGACGAGATCCAGCAGCAGGCGGCGGTGGAGGGCGCCTGACACGGGTACCCCGGGGGCGTACGGGACGGCCGGGACGGTACCGGGGCGTGCGGGACAGTACTGGGGGCGCGTAAGAGAGCGTGCGCGGGGCGCATGGGCGGTCCTGCGCGAATGCGCCGTTGATGCGCCCGCCGGTGCGGGCATCCAATGGGGTGGGGCTGCGCGCCTTGCCCGTACGCCCCGGCCGTACGCGCGTCGTCATGGCGTACGGCCCTGTCGTACGCCTTGAGGAGGATCCATGGCCGATTCCCCCGTCACCGACCCCCAGCAGGACGTGCCCGCCGAGGCGGTCCGCCTGCCCCTGCTCGGCGCCTGTGGCTGCGGCTCCGGCTGCGGCTGCGGCTGCCAGTCGGGCGCCCCGTGCCAGTGCGGTGGCTGCTGCGGCTGACCGTCCGTCGTGCCACCGGGCGCGCCCCGCGCGAAGCTTTCGCGCGGGGCGCCGCCGTGTTCCGGTGCCGTGTTTCCGTG
Source organism: Streptomyces sp. NPDC001108 (assembly GCF_053598535.1). Classification (NCBI taxonomy): domain Bacteria; kingdom Bacillati; phylum Actinomycetota; class Actinomycetes; order Kitasatosporales; family Streptomycetaceae; genus Streptomyces; species Streptomyces sp. NPDC001108. Next base: position 98,982 of record NZ_JBSFKL010000012.1, on the reverse strand, counting down.
TCGGGCCGGGGTGCTGAGGGCGTGGTGCTCCGTCCTGGTGTTCCGGTCCGGCGCCCCGTCCCGTTCCGGGTGCGGGTGCTCAGGCCGTCCGCTCGGCGGGGGCACCGGCACCGGCGTCGACGCTGCCCTCTTCCGCGACCGGGCCCGGCCGGCCCCCGGCCGCCGCCACCGCGTCCGACGCCGGAAGGTTCCGCATCAGCAGCCCGTACCCCAGCGCGGCCACCGTCCCCAGCACGGCGCACGTCCCCCACAGCCACTTCGGGCCGAACCGGTCGATCACCACGCCCGACATCAGCGGGGCGATCAGCGCCGCCACGGCCCACGACATCGTGTACATGCCCTGGTAGCGGCCCCGGCCCCGGGCGGGCGACAACCGGACGACCAGGCTGCTCTGGATCGGCGAGTTGACGATCTCGGCGACCGTCCAGACGCAGATGGTCAGCGCGTAGGCCCCGACCGAACCGGCGAACGCGGTCAGCCCGAACCCGTACCCCGCCAGCAATGACGAGACGACCAGCAGCCGGCGCGGATCGCGGTGCTCGATGAAGCGCGTGACGGGGATCTGGAGCACCACGATCAGCACCCCGTTGACGGCGACGGCGGTGCCGAAGTCGGAGCTGGAGAACCCGTCCGACCCCATGGCCACCGGCAGCCCCACGTACCCCTGCTGGAAGATCAGGGCGATGACGAAGGAGAGGCCGACCACGCTCATGAACCGGCCGTCGCGCAACACGGTGGAGAGCCGGACCTCCTCCTCCACCACACCGCCCCCGCCTGCCGGGCCGACCGCCGCGGCCTTCTCCGGCCGGGTCTCTGGCACCTTCAGGAAGACGACGACGGCGCAGGCCAGCGTCATCACGGCCTCGCCGAGGAACCCGGCGAGATAGCTGTACTCGGCGACGAACCCGGCGCCGGCCGAGGAGACCGCGAAGCCGAGGTTGATGGCCCAGTAATTCAGCGAGAAGGCCCGGACCCGGTCCTCGGGCCGGACGATGTCGGCCATCATCGCCTGCACGGCCGGCCGCGAGGCGTTGCTCGCCATGCCGACGACGAAGGCGACGCCCGCGATCGCCACCGGGTGGACCATGAAGCCGAGCACCGCCACCGACAGGGCCGTCGACGTCTGCGCGATCAGCATCGTGGGGCGGCGCCCGAGCCGGTCGGTCATCACCCCGGCCCCGAGCGAGGAGACGACCCCGCCGAGCCCGTGCAACGCGGCGACCAGCCCGGCGTACGAGGCCGAGTACCCCCGGTCCAGGGTCAGGTAGAGCGCCATGAACGTGGCGACGAAGGCACCGAGGCGGTTGACCAGTGTGCTGGTCCACAGCCACCAGAACTGGCTGGGCAGACCGGACACGGATGCGCGGGCGGCCCGTCTGAGACCGGCGACGGACATGCGGAATCCCCCGGGGACGTAGATGACGTGGATACGGAACGGAAGCCGCTGGGTAAGCGGCCCGGCCGTTGTCCACACATTACGAATCCGGAATTCCGGTCCGCCAGTCGTTTGACGCCCGCCGTCAATCGACCGCTCGACCGGCCCGGCCCCGGCCCCGTCCGGAGGTGTCCGCCCTGTCCGCCCTATGACCGCCCGCGCGGGGTTCGTACGGGTTCGATTACGCTCGGCCCCATGGCCGACGCACCGTACAAGCTGATCCTCCTCCGCCACGGCGAGAGCGAATGGAACGCGAAGAACCTGTTCACCGGCTGGGTGGACGTCAACCTCACCGAGAAGGGCGAGAAGGAGGCGGTCCGCGGCGGTGAGCTGCTGAAGGACGCCGGTCTGCTCCCCGACGTGCTGCACACCTCCCTCCAGAAGCGCGCCATCCGCACCGCGCAGCTCGCGCTGGAGTCCGCGGACCGCCACTGGATCCCCGTCCACCGCTCCTGGCGGCTGAACGAGCGCCACTACGGCGCCCTCCAGGGCAAGGACAAGGCCCAGACGCTGGCCGAGTTCGGCGAGGAGCAGTTCATGCTCTGGCGCCGCTCGTACGACACCCCGCCGCCCGCCCTGGAGGACGGCACCGAGTTCTCGCAGAGCGACGACCCGCGCTACGCGACGATCCCGCCGGAGCTGCGCCCGCGCACCGAGTGCCTCAAGGACGTCGTCGTCCGCATGCTGCCGTACTGGTACGACGGCATCGTCCCGGACCTCCTCGCCGGCCGCACGGTCCTGGTCGCCGCCCACGGCAACAGCCTCCGCGCCCTGGTCAAGCACCTCGACGGCATCTCCGACGCCGACATCGCGGGCCTGAACATCCCGACCGGCATCCCGCTCGCCTACGAGCTGGACGCCGACTTCCGCCCCCTGAAGCCGGGCGGCACCTACCTCGACCCGGACGCGGCGAAGGCCGCCATCGAGGCCGTGAAGAACCAGGGCAAGAAGTAACGCATTCCGCGATCACGCCTCCCCCCTGTGCGTACGGTACGGGCGGGAGGCGTATTCGTGCGCTCGACGGGCTGCCAGGTCCGTCAGGGGAGGGGAACGATGGAGGCCGAGGTCAGGACGCGCGTTTCCGCGTACGCGATAGCCGTGCGGGACGACCGCATGCTGGTGGCCCGGCTGTCGGAGGCGTCACCGGTCTTCGCACCGGGGCTGTGGCATCTGCCCGGCGGAGGGATCGACCCGGGTGAGCAGCCGGCCGAGACGCTGGCGCGCGAACTGCTGGAGGAGACGGGCCTCGAACTGACGAAGGCCCACCTGCTCGACGCACGGACGTACCCGGCCCGGCGGAATGGCGTGGACTGGAGCCTGACGGCCCTCTTCTACGCCGTCTCCCTCAAGGACGGGGAGCCGACGGTCACCGAGGTCGACGGCTCCACCGAGGCGGCCATGTGGGTCCCGCTCACCGACCTGGGGCCCGGCACCGTGTCTCCCCCGACGGTCGACGCCCTGGGCATGCTGGACCGGGCCGAGTCGGCTCTCACACAGGCCCGTTGACGGACCCGACTTGGGCGGTGCCTGCCGGACCTCAGCTGATGGCATGGCTGCGCCACACCACCACCGCCGTGCTGCAACGACCACCAGAACCCGCCTTTCCGGCCCGGAGAGGGCTCTTCTCGTACCGTCCCGCGGTGCGCACGGGTGCGGGGTGCGCTTCTGGGCTTCCGGTCCGGGAGGCGTCGTGAACGGCCGGGAGTGGGACGACGACAGTGACTACGAGGAGGCCGTGGCGCGGGCCAGGACGGCGACGCGGGTCGGCTTGTCCGCGATCGCGGGAGTGATGGGCGTATTGATCCTGGCTGTCGCCGCCCTGCTCGTGGGCGGACTGCTCTTCGGGCTCGGCGTTTCGTACGCCGACGCATGGTTGTGACGTAGCCTCAGGTCGCGCCAACTTCCGTCGTACGCACGTTATGTCACGGATTGCCGAAGGTGTTCGTACCCGTTTCCGGCGGTCCGTGCGTAGGGCGTCGGCGGCGGCGCTAAGGTCTTCGTCACACTGCTGGCACGTGTTCGGAAGGTTGCCGTCCGGAACGCGGCCGGGTGGCGTCCCGGGGGCGTTTCCGGGGCGTACGGGGAGAGCGACGAGAGCGGGGAGCAATCATGGGCGAGCCCCTGAAGACCTTCGTCGGTGGTGCCGAGGTCGACGTGCCCAACAGCATTCCGGCCATCCGGGCCACGCTGCCGGAGGAGAGACGCGAGGAGTTCGACCGCGCCATCAACGAGGCGGGGGTCCACGAGATCCAGGCGGTGATGCGGCACTGGATGCTGGAGGCCGTGCCCGACCCCGAGGCCGAGCGGATTCTGGACCGGCTGGCGCAGGACGAGGCCGAGAGGCGGAGCGTCGCTTGAGCTTCCGCATCTCCTACGCGCCGCCCGCCGACGACTCGCTGGCCAAGATGCGCGACGGCGAGACCTTCCGGGCCGAAATGGCCCGCACGCTCGGCCTCGACCCGTACGGGCACGGCTCGTCGGCGGTGAAGAGCGAACGCGACCGCCGCGAGGCGACGGTCGCGGGGGCGATCGTGCTCTATTACGTCTCCGGATCGGTGCTGACCGTCACCGTCGTGCGGCTCGTCCCGCTGCCCTGAACCGCCCGCGCCCGGATCACGCACCGGGAATCGCCTGCCGGGGCTACGAGCCGCCCGGTTCGCGTCCCGAGGCTACGAGCCGCCCGGTTCGCGCTCCGGGGCTACGAGCCGGCCGGGACCTCGATGATGTCGCCCTTCTTGTCCACGGTGTGGGTCCGCCAGTAGATGTCCCACTTGTCGTCCACGTGCTTCGGCACCTTGCCCTCCGGGTAGCGGACGTATCCCTTCGGCGGGTCCTCGCCGTTGGGCTGGCAGGCCGATCCGGTGCCCCCGACCGTCATGACCGGGTACTCCCCGCCGCCGCAGGTCGCGTCCTGCATCGAGCAGCCCGTGGCGAGCGCCGCCACCGCCGCCGCCGCGAGGGCGAGGGCCACCGCCGCCCTGTTCCGGCCCCGCCCGTCGCGCGTGGAGTCCGTCCGGCCGTTCCGACTGGTCCCGTACATGGTCCTGCTCCTTCTGCTCGCTGGTGCCCCCAGCCTGCCCGGCGCAGAAACCGTCGATCGTGAGTACGAGTACTCACACCCCGGGGCGCCACGTACTTGTCCGTCCGTACGTACGTGGCGCCCCGTCGCACACCAGGGTCAGGCGAGCTTCGCGGCCTGGGCCTCGACCACCGCGGCCGGCAGTTCGAAGTCCCCGCCCTCGCCGGCCGCCGCCAGGTTCATCGAGGAGAACGAGGCGAACGTGGCGCCCTGACGCACCACCACCAGCTTCATCCGGGTCTTCTCGCCGTCCTGCTGCACCTCGATGGTCCAGGCGGCGGCCTCCTCGCCGCCCTTGACCTTCTCCTCGGTGATCCCGGCGACCTTCTGCTTCTCGCCGGCCGCGGTGTACTCGAAGCCACCCGCGCACTCGGTGGCGGCGGTGCGCATCGAGGCGACCGACTCCTGCGCGCCCTTGCCGTCGTACGAGCCGAGGGCGAGCTGCGTGGTCGTGATGTCGAAGGCGGCCTTGAACGCCTTCTCGACGTCCGCGTCGTCCTGGTTCTTCAGGTCGGCCTTCTTCGGCTTGCTGACGACCGTGCGCTTGGTGAACGCCGCCGGCTCACCGACCTGCGAGCCCATCAGCGCGTGGACCAGCGGGGTGCAGGCCTCCTTCTCGACCTTGATCTGGTCGACCGGAAGGGTGTCCTTGGCCGCGGTCTTGCTGATCTCGTGGTCCTTGACGTCGCCCTGGGCCAGCGCGACCTTCTCCAGCTCGGCGGCGCTCAGCGCCTTCGCGGCGGGCGCGGCCGCCGCGGACTCCTTGCCCTTGGCGCCCTTGTCCCCGGCGTCCGGGTCGGACGCGGAGTCCGAACCGCCGCACGCGGTGACGAGCAGAGCCAGGGACGCCGCGGTGGCGGCAACAGCGGTACGACGTATGGCGATGGAGCGCATGGTCTGGTCTGATCCGTCTCTATGGGTCGAGTGTTCGATCTTGATCACTCTAGAAGCGGAAAATGACCTGATGACCCGTCAAATCGGGCGCAGGGGGCGATCGTGACGTCCCCGTGATCATCCTGTGAAGGCGGCCGCGCGCGGTGGGGCACGGCCGCCGGGAACTCAGTCGGCCGCACCGTCCGGCTGCCGGGTCAGCCGGTCGAACGCGTCCAGGTTCCGGGTGGACTCGCCGCGCGAGACGCGCCAGGCGTACTCCTTGCGGATGGCGCTCGCGAACCCCAGCTCCAGCAGGGTGTTGAAGGACCCGTCGGCCGCTTCGAGGACCACGCCGAGCAGCCGGTCCAGCTCCTGCGGGGTGACCACGGAGAGCGGCAGCCTGCCGACGAGGTAGATGTCGCCGAGCTGGTCGATCGCGTAACTCACGCCGAAGAGACGGAGGTTGCGCTCCAGCAGCCAGCGGTGGACGGCCGCGTCGTTCTCGTCGGGGTGGCGGACGACGAAGGCGTTGAGGGAGAGCGAGTGCGTGCCGACGCGGAGCGAACAGGTGGTGGACAGCTTGCGCGTGCCGGGCAGCTTGACGACGTAGTCGCCGGGCGCGGGGCTCTCCCATTCGAGCCCGGCGTCCTCCAGGGTCGCTTCGACGACCCGCACGGCCCGCTCCGTCGTCACGGCTCCGCCGGTCAAGTCCTCGGGTACGTCAGCCATGGTGCGAGCGTACGCGACGGCGGTGGCCCTGCATCGCGGCCGTGTACACCTCGGCGGTCGCGGCGGCGGCGGTGTCCCAGCCGAAGCCCCGGGCGTGCGCGGCAGCCGCCGCGCCCATCCGGGTGACCAGCTCCGGCGAGGCGAACCGGGCCAGCTCGCGCGCGTACGCCGCCGGGTCGTGCCCGGGTATCAGGAAGCCGCTCACCCCGTCCCGCACGGCCACCGGGAGACCGCCCACGGCCGCCGCGACGACCGGGGTGCCCGCCGCCTGCGCCTCGATGGCGACCAGGCCGAAGGACTCGCTGTGCGAGGGCATGACCAGCACGGACGCGGCCCGGAACCAGTCGGCGAGCTGCTCCTGCCCGACCGGCGGCTGGAACCGTACGACGTCGGCGATGCCCAGCAGCGCCGCCAGCTTCTGCAGCCCCTCCGGCTTGGCGAGCCCGCTGCCGCTCGGGCCGCCGACGATCGGCACGACCAGCCGGCCGCGCAGCGCGGGCTCCCGGTCCAGCAGCACCGCCACCGCCCGCAGCAGCACGTCGGGCGCCTTCAGCGGCTGGATCCGGCCCGCGAAGAGCGGGATCAGGGCGTCCTGCGGCAGCCCGAGCCGGGCCCGCGCGGCGGCCCGGCCGTCGGCGGGGCGGAAGCGGTCGAGATTGACGCCGGGGTGGACGACGGCGACGGACGCGGGATCGGCGTCGTAGAAGCGGACGAGCTCGTCGGCCTCCTCCGCGGTGTTGGCGATCAGCCGGTCCGCCGCGTCCACGATCTGGGTCTCGCCGATCACCCGGGCGGGCGGCTCGGGGGTGTCGCCCTCGGCCAGCGCGGCGTTCTTGACCTTCGCCATGGTGTGCATGGCGTGGACGAGCGGGACGCCCCAGCGCTGGGCGGCGAGCCAGCCGACGTGGCCGGAGAGCCAGTAGTGGGAGTGGACCAGGTCGTAGTACCCGGGGCGCTGGCCGGCCCACGCCTGCATCACGCCGTGCGTGAAGGCGCAGAGCTGGGCGGGCAGCTCCTCCTTGGCCAGGCCCTCGTACGGCCCCGCGTCGACATGGCGGACCAGGACGCCGGGGGCCAGCTCGACCTCCGGGGGCAGCCCGCCGGTCGTGGACCGGGTGAAGATCTCGACCTCGACGCCGATCGCGGCGAGCCGTCTGGCCAGCTCGACGATGTAGACGTTCATCCCGCCCGCGTCGCCGGTGCCCGGCTGATGGAGCGGTGAGGTGTGCACGGAGAGCATCGCGATGCGGCGGGGCCTGCGGTGGCCGCCGGGGAACCTGAGGCGCGGCGCCGCGCGGCCACCGCCGCGCCGGGAGACGTACTGACTCACGTCGTCCGGTCCTCCTCATCCAGGGCATGACTGCGGAGGGACCCGAGCCCCGCCAGGGGCTGGAACATCGGAACGCCCTCTTTCATTTCCGCTTTACCAAATCATTACGGTGCAGCAGGCGCACTTCGGGCGCGCGGCCGGCGCGTAACCGACGCGCCATCCGCGCCTTCCCCGGACCGCCCTCCCCCGACCTCCCTCCTCGGCCCTCCCGCCCGAGCCCCCGTCTCCTCGGCGCGCCCCGCAGGATCGTTACGCTCGGTGTCATGCGCCCCATCGGCACCGCGACCCGCGGGACCACCAACCCGAACCGGCTCCGCCGCATGGACCGCTGGATCGCCGCCACCCACGGCCCGGCCCTGCGCCGCGCCGACCACCCCGTCGCCGTCGACCTCGGCTACGGCGCCGCCCCGTGGACCGCCGTCGAACTGCTGCACCGGCTCCGCACCGCCGAGCCGCGCACCGCCGTGGCCGGGATCGAGATCGATCCGGAGCGGGTCGCGGCCGCGAAGCCGTACGAGTGCGAGGGCCTGACCTTTCTGCACGGCGGCTTCGAGATCCCGCTCCCCGAGCGCCCCGACCTCATCCGCGCGGCGAACGTGTTGCGCCAGTACGAGGAGGGCGAGGTGGCCGCGGTCTGGCGGCGGCTGTGCGCCCGTCTGGCACCGGGCGGGCTGCTGGTGGAGGGCACCTGCGACGAGATCGGGCGGCGGCACGTGTGGGTGGCGCTCGGCCCGGAGGGGCCGCGCACCGTGACGTTCGCGGCCCGGCTCGCTTCCCTGGACCGCCCCTCCGACCTGGCGGAACGCCTCCCCAAGGCGCTGATCCACCGCAATGTGCCCGGCGAACCGGTCCACGCCTTCCTGCGGGACTTCGACCGGGCGTGGGCTGCGGCGGCCCCGTACGCCTCCCTGGGTGCGCGGCAGCGCTGGATCACGGCGGTGCGCTCGCTGTCGGGCGACTGGCCGCTGGCCGACGGGGTACGGCGGTGGCGGCAGGGCGAGGTGACCGTGGAGTGGGCTGCCCTCCGGCCCAACCCGTAACGCCTGTCGGCCCGCCTGCGGCGCCGGCCGACTCGTAACGCCTGTCGGCCCGCGGCACCTGTCCGCCCGTAGCACCTTTCGGTGAACGCGCCCGCCGGGGGAACGGGATCGGCGCTCCGATCGTCCAGAGAGAGAGGAGCGGGGGAAGCGGGGGCGCCACCGGGGATATATGGCCGTCAGGACAGCTGTCGTGCGCCCCTGTTGCTTTTCGGTACGGCATGGCACGATCTCGACATCGGCGAAAAGTTACTGACGGTAAATCAGGTTTTATTCGGAGGGGTGTCCCGTGAACCGACGTCACTGTGCCTCAGCCGCGATCACTCTGGTCTGCGCGCTGTCCGTGCTCATCACGCCGGTCCAGGCCCTCGCCGCGCCCACACCGCCGTCCGCCGGCGCCAAGGCGCCGAAGAAGACCCTCGAAGAGGTGCGCGAGGAGATCGACGACCTCTACCGCAAGGCCGGGGCGGCCACCGACGCGTACAACCTCGCCGAGGAACGGGCCGACAAGCAGTCCACCGAGATCGTGAAGCTGGCGCGCGCCATCGTCGTCGGCCAGGCGAAGATCACCGAACTCAAGGCCCAGGCGGGCGCCCAGGCCCGCGAGCAGTACCGCACCGGAGGGCTGCCGCCCGGCGCGCAGCTGATGCTCAGCGACGACCCGCAGCTCTTCCTGGACGGCGTGAGCCGGGTCCGGGAGGGCCAGCAGGCCGCCCAGGGCGTGCTCGGCGAACTGACCAGGACGCAGCAGGACCTGGAGACGTACACCAAGGACGCGAGCATCAACTGGAAGAAGCTCGAAGCCGGCCGGGTCAAGCAGGCCAAGGCCAAGAAGCGGATCAACGCCCAGATCGCCGCGGCGAAGAAGCTGGAGTCCCGTCTGAAGAAGGAGGAGCGGGCCCGCCTGCTCAAGCTGGAGGAGGAGGCCGCCTACCAGCAGCAGACGGCCTGGCTCAGCTCCGGCGCCCTGAAGGACATCAACCGCGAGGCGAGCGCCGCCGGCAAGAGAGCGGTGGCGTTCGCGACCGCCCAGATAGGCAAGCCGTACGTGTGGGGGGCCGAGGGCCCCGGATCGTACGACTGCTCCGGGCTCACGTCCCAGGCCTGGGCGGCGGCCGGCCGGCCGATCCCGCGCACCTCCCAGGAGCAGTGGCGGCTGCTGCCGCGCATCGCCATCAAGGACATGCGTCCCGGCGACCTGATCATCTACCACTCCGACGCCAGCCATGTGGGCATGTACGTCGGCGACGGCGCGATCGTGCACGCCCCCCGCCCGGGGCGCAACGTGACGCTGGCGGGTGCGGGCTCGATGCAGATACTCGGCGTCGTACGCCCGGACAAGTAGGCGGTACGGGGCCAGGAGCGGTGGGGGTCGACAGCGGTACGAGATCGGCCGGTACCCGGGCCGGGGGCGCCCGCGCCGGGCGCCATTCGGGCCGACTGAAGAGCCGACCGTGCCGTGCGGCACGGAGGGCGCCATGCACCAAGCGCCACGTGCCGTGCGCCCGAGCCGATCAGAGGCCGGTTTCATCCGGTTCGTCGGGTTTCTCCTGCTCGATGGTCCGGCCGGTCGCCGGGCTCGGGATGGCCGTCCCGTCCGCCGCTCGGGCACCACTCGGGCACCGCCGGTGCCCCGGAACGCCCTCCGGCCGTTCCGCGTGACCTTTGTCATGCCCGGGCGGCAGCCTGATTACCGGTTCGGCGCGCCGGATCCGTGACCTGACGCGGCTTATGCCGGTGCATATGCCCGAGGCGGGGCCCGGGACGCCATTCCGTTCACCCGGCACGGACCGCTATCGTCCCCGTCTGGCAGTTCGTCGATCGTCGTTCCGCCGTGCCCTCGGGGGGAGGGAAGGAAAACCGAGCCGATGCCCGTATCCGTACCGCAGCAGGACACCGACACCGCTGCGGAGGCCTCCCACGACGCCGTCCTCACCCTCCTGGTGATCGAGGACGACCCGGCGGGCACCTTCACCGTCCCCGAGCTTCCGGCCGTGGCCGGAACGAGGGTGCGCGTCCGCACCGCCCGCAACCTGACCGAGGCGGGCCGGCTCCTCACCGACGACGTCGACTGCATACTGCTGGACCTCGCCCTGCCCGCCGGAAGCGAGACCCGGACCGCCAAGAGCCGCGACACGACGGACGCGGGAACGGAAACGGCGCCGGAGGCGGTGCCGGAAGCGGACCACCGGCTCGCCGTCCTCGAGTACGTGGTGCGGATCGCCCCGCGCCACGCCGTCCTCGCCCTCACCGCCGAGAACGACACCGAGCTGGCCGCCGCGGCCGTACGGGTCGGCGCCCAGGACTACCTCTGCCGCGAGGAGCTGGACGGGCGGCTGCTCAGCCGCGCCATCCGCTACGCCGTCGAGCGCAAGCGCGCCGACGTCGCCCAGCGCAGGCTCACCGAATCGACGCTGCGCGCCCAGGAGAACGCCCGCCTGGAACGCGGCCTGCTGCCCACCCCGCTGCTCGACGGCTCCGATCTGCGCTTCGCGGCCCGCTACCGCCCCGGCCGCAGCCGCGCCCTGCTCGGCGGGGACTTCTACGACACCGTCCGCACCCCGGACGGCACCGTCCACGTGATGATCGGCGACGTCTGCGGCCACGGCCCCGACGAGGCGGCGCTGGGCGTGGAACTGCGCATCGCATGGCGGGCGTTGACCCTGGCTGGACTCTGCGGCGACGAACTGCTCACCACCCTTCAACAGGTCCTGGAGCACGAGCGGGAGAGCGAGGAGATCTTCGCGACGCTCTGCACCGTCGACATCGCCCCCGACGGCCGCCACGCCGGACTCTGCCTGGCCGGTCACCCGGCCCCCCTGCTCGCCCGGCACGGGCAGACCGCGCAACTCCTCCCGTACGAGGACGGCGGCCCGGCCCTGGGGCTGCTCCCGCACGCCCGCTGGCCCCGCCGTCAGGTGGAGCTGGGCAGCGGCTGGAGTCTGATGCTGTACACGGACGGGCTGATCGAGGGGCGAGTCGGGTCGGACGGGGCCCAGCGGCTGGGCCAGGACGGCATGGTCGAGATGATCAACCAGCAGCTGGCGGACGGGCTGACCGGCGAGGACCTCCTGGAGGCCGCGGTCGCCCGGGTCCGGGAGCTGAACGGCGGGGAGCTGACCGACGACGTCGCGGTCCTCCTGCTCGGCCACGACCTGGAGAACGCGCACCGCCCGGCCGCCGTCGCCCCGTGACCGGGGCGGTTCGGCGACCGGGCGGGGCCCGAGGTCTGCTGCTGCGGCCGCCCGCTCAGCGACCGCCGTTGTACGGGCCGTACGGGCCGTCGCTGCTGGAACCGCCGCCCCGGCCGCGCCCGCCCGTGACCGCCTGGAGCGCGGGCCGCACGTCCACCAGGAAGACGATGGAGGCGACCAGCCCCGCGAGCTGGAGGAAGAGCATCGGCACGAAGAGGTTCACGGCGACGGTGATGCCGAGGATGACCAGCCAGAACGACTTCTTCTGCTTGTCCGCCGCACGGTAGGCGTCCTCCCGCGCCATCGACGCCATGATCAGCGCGACCACGGCAAGCACCAGCATGAGCAGGAAGAGCAGCCCGACGAATGTGCTGAATCCGGTGAGCAACATGGTGTGTACCGCCTAGTGAGTGGATGAGCGCCTCAACGCCAAGGTACCCGGGACAGCGGGCCGGACACCCGGTTGGATTCCCGGGCCGTCGTCCGCCGCCCGTCGCGGCCGTGCCGAGTGCCTGCCCGCTACTTCTCCTTCGCGCTCGGCGGAGTGGCCTTCTTCGCGGCGGGCTTGCGCGCGGGCGCCTTCCTGGCGGGCGCGGCGGGCTTGGGCCCGGCCTTCGCCTCGGGAGCCGGCTTGGCGGCGGGCGCGGGCTTGGCGGCGGGCGCCGGGCCGGGCTTCGCGGTGCCCGTCCGGGTGCCGGACTCCTTGCGCGGCTCGACGACGACGGCGATCTCGACGGCCTCCTCGGCCACCTCGCCGCGCCAGTGCCGTACGGTCCGCTCGCCGCGCTCGGCGACCTTCTCGTACGTCTCCCGGGCCCGCACCGCGTACTCCGCGGCTACGCCCAGACTCCGCAGCGCGAGGTCCTGCGCGTTCTCCCCGAGCTTGCGCAGGTCGCTGTCGAAGGCGCCGATCACCTCGTTGACCTTGGCCTGCACGGTGGCCTGAGCCTCCTTGGCCTGCGTGGTCACCTTCTCCTGCACGACCTTGGGGTCGGTGTTGCGTACGGCCTCGATGCGCTCGGGCGCCTCGGCACGCAGCTGGTCGAGCAGCGCCGGGACCTTGCGCGCCTGCTCGACGGCGAGATCGGCCGTACCGGCGGCGAAATAGAGGGGGGTCGGGTCGGTGAGGGTCTTGCGCAGGTCATCGGTGATGGCCATGACTGTGGTCCTCCCGGATCATCGGGCTCGGTGCGAGGGTTCTCAGAAGTTCAGAGACTTTGGAGTTCTGGGCTTCTGGAGTTCTGTGGCTATGGAGTTCTGGAGTCGGGGGAATCGAAGGGCGCCGAGGATGCGTCGGCCGGGCCGAACGACACCCGCGGCACCACCCGGCTACGAGGGCTCTGCAGGCCCCGCGGCCGCTTCGGCACCGGCGTCCGGTCCCGGCTCGTCGTCGGTCCGGGGACCGGACTCGAAACCGTTCTCCCTGCGGAAGGAGTCATAGATCTGCAGCAGAACGCTCTTCTGCCGCTCGTTTATCGACGGATCGGCGAGAATCACCGCCCGCGTCTCCAGCTCCTCCCGCTCCCGCTCGTCCAGAATCCCGGCCCGTACGTAAAGGGTCTCGGCGGAGATCCGCAGCGCCTTGGCGACCTGCTGCAGCACCTCGGCGCTCGGCTTGCGCAGCCCGCGCTCGATCTGGCTGAGGTAGGGATTGGACACCCCGGCGGCGTCGGCGAGCTGCCGCAACGACAGCTGCGCGTTGCGCCGCTGCTCGCGCAGGTACTCCCCGAGATTGCCGACGTTGAGTGATGCCATGTCCCGATGGTGCACCCCTCTTGCTAACTATTGCAAGCAGACGCTTGCAAAAGTGCGCCACACCACTCCCCCGGCCGATCGCACCGGAGCGCGCGTTCCGGAACACGCGTTCCTGACCGCTCCCCCTCTCGGGCTGGGGTGCCTGCCGACGGCCGACGCGCCTTGCGGGAGCGGGCGCTCGTGATAGGGAGTACAGATGCTAGGTCGACTCCCGCTCGGTCAGCAGCTCGATGGCTTGCGGTCCGTGCTCTCCCGCAACGAGGTGCTGGCCAGGGCAGCGACGCTGGAACTGCCCGGCTGGTACGTGACGGCGGGCTGCCTGTTCCAGACGGTGTGGAACGTGGTCACCGACAGGCCCCCGACCAGCGGCATCAAGGACTACGACCTCTTCTACTTCGACGGCACCGACCTGTCCTGGGAGGCGGAGGACGCCGTGATCAAGGCAGGGCAGGAGCTGTTCGCCGGGCTGCCGGCCGAGGTGGAGATCCGCAACGAGGCCCGTGTGCACCTCTGGTACGAGCAGAAGTTCGGCGTGCCCTGTCCGCCGTACGAGTCCACCGAGGCGGCGATCGACTCGTTCGCCGCGACGACGTGCTGTCTGGGGGTGCGGCTGGACCTCAACGGTGAGTGGCGCGTCTATGCGCCCCACGGGCTCTCCGACGTGTTCAACCTCGTGGTCCGGCCCAACCCGGTCCTTGCCCCGCAGGAGGTCTATGAGGCCAAGGCGGCGCGCTGGAAGGGCGAGTGGCCGGAGCTCACCGTCCTGCCGTGGCCGAACTGACACGCAGGGGGCGTCGGAGGTGGGCGCTGGGAGCGCGGTCGGAAGTCGGGCCGAGCATTGGCTCGTTGTCGCGCCGGGGGAGGAGCGCTGGGGCGTCGGTGATGTCGTCAACCTGGCCGCCGGTTGCGTCACCGTGTTGACCGGTGACGGTGACTTCGCGGCCGCCCGCCTTCCGTCTCGTCGGGCCCTGCCCCGGCGTAACGGGGGCCCGAGAGCGCCGAGTTCCGGGCGAGGGTCATGGCGGGCCTCTGACCTGCCATAACGGATCGGGGCGGCTGCGACGCAACCATTGGCGGGGGACTTCCTCCCCATCGGCGACTTCTGCCGTAAACGAAGGTCTTCCGGGGCATTCCACCTTCGGCCTCCGCGTGAAGCGGCGGTCGAAGTTCCATCGGACGCGGGCTTGTTGGAGGCCCTGCGCGGCCGTTCAGTGAAAGGCGGAAACCGTGAGCATGACCCAGACCGGCAAGCTCCAGTTGAGCTCGTCCAGTGCCGTGGCGTTGAAGGGCGGAGACACCTCGACCTTCACCCAGGTCACCTTCCCCTCGCCCTTTCCGAGCGGCTCGACGGTCATCGTCGTTCCGTTCGTGCAGACCTTCGCGGGCCCGGACACGCCGGGCCTGCGGATCGCCGATGTCACCCTCACCGGCTTCAAGATCCGCATGAACGAGCTGGCGGGCAGCGGCAAGGCGCTCTCGGACGGAACACACACGTCCGAGACGGTCGGTTGGATCGCCAGCACCGTCTGAGCGACCGACGCCGCTGACGCTGCGGCCCCTTCCGCCCGCCGCGCTTCCCCGGGGCCGAAGTCGTGAGGCCCGTCGCTGCGGGGCGGTGCGGCAGCGTGGGCGGTGCGCGGCCTCCCGAAGGGCCGCCGCGCACCGCCCGAAGCCGCCTTCAGCCAACAGCGGCCGATGACAAGCCTGATCGACTCCCGCCACTGACGGACAGCCCGACAGGACGGCGGCACCGTCGGGCTCCAGCCGGTGGGCATGCCCGGACCGGGGCGCGTCCACCGGTCGCGGGGTTCTCCATCCGATCGAGTGCGGTGGGCCGCCCTTCCGTTTCGGTGGGTGTACGCCTGTCCATGATCCGCCTGGCGCCCGGCGGGCGTCCCAGTCGCCCGGACGCGGAGGAAGTCCTGGTCGGCCGGCCCTCAGAAGGAACGGAGCGGTTCATGACCACCGAAGGCGGAGCACCTCTCGCATCGGTCACCGAGGCGACCCTCGCGGACATCGCGTCCCACGGCATCTGGCGTGGCGCGAGTCTCGACATCAACCCGTCGGTGCTCGCCGTCGCGCGCGCCCTGCTCGCGGCCCTCCAGGGCACGGCCCCGGCCGGAACGCTCCCCGAGGAGCTGCAGAAGCTGGTGGCGCAGGTCCTGCGGAACGCCGGGGTCACCTTCCCGCGCATCGCCGTGACGGACGACATCGGCCTCTCCGCGTTCGCGATCAAGCAGAAGACCTCGGAGCCGCGCCCGGTCGTGATCGTGCCCGCCGGCTGGAACCCGTACGGCTGGATGCCGTTCATGGTCGGCTACCTCTCCCTGGCGGCGCGCGGCTACCACGTGCTGGCGTACACGCCCCGCGGCTTCGGCGAGACGGGCGGGCCGTTCACGTCCGACGGGTTCATCGGCGTCGCCGGGCCGGACGACTGGGCGGACGGGTCGAAGGTGATCGACCACGCGGAGGAGCTGTTCACGCCGAGCAAGGTCGGGTTCATGGGCCTGTCCTACGGCTCCGGGATCAGCCAACTCGTCGCCGCCCACGACGAGAAGAACCGGGTCGCCGTCGTGGCCGCCCTGAGCACCTGGGGCAACCTGGCCACCAGCCTCTACGACAACGGCACCCGGCACGAGAAGGCCGTCGAGCTGCTGATCGGCTTCACCGGGGCCAAGGAAGGCGAGGAGAAGGAGAAGTTCGACGACGCGACATGGCGCGTCCTCCAGAACTTCCAGAACGGGGAGAACATGGAGGAGGTGGTGGAGTGGGGCACCGTGCGGTCCCCGGAGACCTACGTGGAGGCCACCAACGCCCGGTCCATTCCGACCTTCTACTCGAACACCTGGCACGAGAGCCTGTTCCCCGCCGGTGAGGCGATCGCGACCTTCGAGAAGCTCACCGTTCCCAAGCACCTGAACCTGTGGATCGGCGACCACGGCGCCCCGGAGGGCGTCGGCATCACCGGCTTCCCGAGCGGCACCCCGTTCTGGGGCTACCTCAAGCCGATGACGGAGGCGTACGCCTGGCTCGACCACTACCTGCTCGGGAAGAGCGGCGACGTGCCGGACTGGCCGGTGGTCCGCAGCCAGGTCATGTTCACCTACACGACCAGGCCGAACGGCATCGGCGGTGGCGACCGGATCGAGAAGGAGGCCGAACGCGAGTCGTTCTCCTCCTGGTCCGAGGCCACCACCGGCACCGAGACCTGGTACCTGAGCGGCGCCGACGGGGACGACGGGGCCTCCCTGTCCGACAAACCGTCCTCGGGCTGGAGCCGGGAGTTCACCGCCGGGCACGAGACCACCGCGACCGCCATGGACGACATCATGGAGACCGGGCAGAAGGAGTGGTTCGGCAACCCCAAGCCCTACGAACCGGCCGGCTTCGAGCCGGAGCGGCTCCTGGTCTGGTCCACGGAGGAGTTGGTGGGCGGACGCCGCATCCGGGGCGCCGCCGGGCTCCGGCTGACCGTCCGCGTCGAGGAGGGCGACGCCGCGACCCTGGTCGCCTACCTCTTCGACGTGGACCCGGACGGGAACACCCGGATCATCACCCACGAGCCGCTCACCATCACGGGTCTGACCCCCGGCACGGACCAGAACGTCGACTGGACGCTCCAACCCGCCGCCTACGACCTCGCCGACGGCCACCGCCTCGCCCTGGTCGTCAACAGCCGGGACCGGCTCTACTCCTTCACCGGTACGGAGGGCTCCACCACCACCATCACTTCCCCGACCGGCCAGGAAGCCGCCCTGGAACTGCCGCTCGGCTGACGGCACCCCGGCCCCGGCCGGGCACCGAAGGGCCATGGACGACGTGGGGGTCGGCGGGGAGCGGAACAGCACCTTGCTCCCGGGCCGGCCCCCTCCCGCCATCGCGGGCGGCCGCGGCGATCCGGTCAGGCGCGGCGTCCGGCCGCCTTCGCCTCGCCGTGGGCCCAGCCCGCGACGACCGCGCCCACCACCGCGGCGAGCACGTAGACGGTGAGACAGGCCGCGAATCCGCCCGGCAGCCGGCCGAGCAGACCTGTGTTGTCGTGGTCGACGAGCAGACGGATCGCGCCCTGCGCCCCGAGGACGAGGAGAACCGCGCCAAGGCCCTGAAAGATGTCGTACTTCATCGCGGCGCCTTCCGATCTTCAGAACTGCTGCTGCCCTGCGAAGTGCCACGCCAGAAGGGTTCCGAGGCAGCCGACGGAACCAGAACCATTGCAATGCACTTGCATTGTAATAGGATGGCGGTCTCGTTCGCAATGCGTTCGCATGGCGAACGGGGGAGAGGGAGGGACGGAGACGCCGTGCCGAAGATCGTGGATCACGAACAGCGCAGGAGGCGCCTGGTCGAGGCCGTCTGGGCGCTGGCGGTCCGGGGCGGGATCGAGCAGGTGACGCTCCGCAAGGTGGCCGAGGAGGCGGGCGTCTCCATGGGGCAGGTGCAGCACTACTACACGTCGATGCAGGCCCTGGTCCGCGACGCGCTCGAACGGGCCGTCCAGGCCGTGAACGCGAACATCGAGCACGCGGTCGCGGCGGCGGACGCGACGAGCCCGGAAGCCGTGCTCCGGGCCTGCCTCCATGCCCTGATCGGCCCCGACGAGGAGAGCACGCGACTCATGCGGTTCTCCCTGGCGGTGGCGGGCCGGGCCGTCTCCGACCCGACGATGGCCAGGGTCCTGGCTCCGGGCGACGACGAGCTGCTCTCCTTCACGGCCGGGCTCATCACCGCGGCCCGGCAGGAGCGGGGCGACGAGCCCCGCGGGGACGAGCGGACGGAAGCCGACATCTGCTGGTCGCTCGCGACCGGTCTCGGCGTGGACGTCGCCCTCGGGTACCGCTCGTCCGATGCCGCCGGGGACGTCCTCGGCCACCACATCGACCGGCTCCTGGAATCGCGGTAGCGCGCGTCGGCGGCCGGCTCGGCGACGCCTTCCCGGCAGTCGGCCCACCAGGGCGCGGCGCCCAGGCGGGGCCCGTACGTGTTGCGGGACGGAACGGAGCGGGGTCAGTCCCCGGTGGCCGCCCGCCGCAGCTGGGTGGCGGTTCCCTGCCGGTCGATCTGGATCCAGTACTCGACGATGAGCCCGTCCTCGACGCGGTAGACCGCGCTGGTCATCGTCGTGATCCGCGCGCCGGTCGGCGCATGGCCGCCCACCGGGCCGACGTGGCGCCCGTCCTGCGATCCACCGGGCGTAGACCCGGTCCCCTTCGGCGATGAGCTCGTCCACGGTCAGCGTGAAGGGGCCGTACGCGTCGAGCATCTCCTGGACGTGCTCGGTGTACTGCCGCGGCGTCCGCTCCACGACCTCCGGCGCCTCGGAGGCGACCTGGTGGGCCCGGACCAGGCCGGCCATGAAGTGCCCGGCCCGCTCGGGGTGCAGCCCCGAGCGCACCTGGAGGAGGAACTGGCGGACGGTGTCCTTGGCATTGTTCATGGGGACAAGTCTGGCATCCCGCGCATACACTCCCTGATCCGCATATCCCGGGCCTCCGAACTTGCCCTGGGGACCCCCGCGTTGGAGGCTGAGGCATGCGTGATCAGCCGACCTTCGTCCTTGTCCACGGAGCCTTCGCGAACTCGTTCTCGTTCGCGCCCCTCCAGGCCGAACTGGCCCTGCTCGGGCACCGTTCGGCCGCCGTCGACCTTCCGGGGCACGGATTCGGGGCGACCTTCCCCGTGGCCTACCAGGCGCCCCAGGACCTCGCCGCGCTCGCCTCGGAACCGGGGAGCATCAGAGGGGTCACCCTCGCCGACAACGCCGCCCGCGTGATCGAGACCCTCGAACGGGCCCGGCGGAACGGGCCCACCGTCCTCGTCTCCCACAGCAGGGGCGGCATCACCGCCACCGCCGTCGCCAACGCCCGGCCCGACCTGGTCGACCGGATCGTCTACGTCGCCTCCTGGTGCCCCGTCGAACTGGACGTGGCGGGCTACTACACCCAGCCGGAGATGGCGACCGTCGACCCGGCCGCCTTCCTCCCCGCCATCGTCGGGAACCCGGCCGAACTCGGCCTGCTGCGGACCAACTTCCGCACCGCCGACCCGGCGGCGCTCGCCGCGTTCAAGCGGGCCTTCGCCGCCGATCTGACCGATGACGAGTTCCGGACCCTTCTGAACACCTTCCAGCCCGACGAGAACCTCGACGCCGGTACGCCCGCCGACCGGGCCCGGGCCGAGACCTGGGGGCGGATCCCCCGGACCTATGTGCGGCTGGCCGCCGACGCCGGCGTTCCGCCCGCCGTCCAGGACCGCATGATCCGCGAGGCCGACGCGCTCACCCCCGACAACCCCTTCGACGTGCGGACGCTCGAAGGGAGCCACCTGCGCTGGCTCGTCCACCCGAAGCCCGCCGCCGAACTGCTCGCGGGCCTCGCGGACTCCCCGGGGCTCACGGCGGGCTGACCGGTTCGGCGCGCTGACCGGTACGCCGCGCAGGGCGGGCGGCGCGGCTCACGCGGCGGACGGTCCGGCGGTCTCCCAGACGAATCCGTCCGGGTCGGTGAACGGGGCGCCGGTCGAGCCGCCGAGGGCGATGCGGTGCGAGCCGGTGCCCTCGGCGGGGACGCCCAGGTCCTTGGCCAGACCGCCACGCTTGTACAGGGCCAGCTTGACCGGGTCGGAGTCCTCGGCGGCGAACTCCGCGTACTTGCCGCCGAAGCTCTTGGCCACCGTCAGGCCCAGGTCGGCGTAGAACCGGCGGCTCGCCCTGACGTCCTCGACGCCGAGCAGGAGGACGAGCTCGTCGATCCGGCGGGTGGCCGGGCCGGTGTCCTTCTTCGCCGAGGTCGCGATCTTCCAGATCGTGCCGTCCGGGGCGCGCACGACACCGCCGTAGCCCCACATCGACTTCGTGGCGGGCTTCAGCACCGTGGCCCCCGCGTCCACCGCGTCGGCGACGAATCCGTCGACGGTGGCCGGGCCGGACACCGTGAGGGCCAGGGTGAAGCCGCGGAACCCGGTGGAGTCCGGATCGGACGTGCCGGATGTACCGGACGCGCCGGACGCCCGCAGCCGGATCCGCGACTCCACGCCGAAGGCGGTGTAGAAGCGGCGGGCGGCCTCGGGGTCGGCCACCTCAAGAGTGACGGAGGTGACGGACGTGACGGACGCGGGGAAAGTGGTGGTTGCCATGGATCCCACGTTAGGGAGGACCGGGTGGCGGGGGCTTCTCGATTCCTGATCGGTTCTCCCTCCGGCCCGGTCCGGGGGCCGAACTCCGCCGGTCCCCCCGCCCTCGGCCTGTCAGGATGGCCGTATGGCGGACACAGGGAAGTCGACCGTGGGGACCATGGCGGTGCGCCGCCTCGATCTGGGCTACTTCGTCCGGCCCGCCGAGGAGGTCGGCGGCCCGCAGCCCAGGGTCGAGCCCGTCCTCGCCTACCTGGTGCGCCACGAGCGCGGACTGCTCCTCTTCGACACCGGCATCGGCGACGCGGACCCCGGGACCGAGGCGCACTACCGGCCCCGGCGGCGGCCCCTGCGGGACGCGCTCGCGGCGGCCGGGGCCGACCCGGCGGACATCTCCCTGGTCGTCAACTGCCACCTGCACTTCGACCACTGCGGCGGCAACCCCCTGCTGGCCGGCCGCACCGTCCTGGTCCAGGACGTCGAGCTGGCCGCCGCCCGCCGGGGCGGCCACACCTTCGAGGAGCTGGTCGACTTCCCCGGCGCGCGGTACGAGGAGCTCTCCGGCGAGGCGGAGGTCTGGCCCGGGGTCCACATCGTCCCGACGCCCGGACACACCGAGGGGCATCAGTCGCTGGTCCTGCGCCGGAACGACGGCACCGTGGTCCTCGCCGGTCAGGCGCACGACTTCGCCTCCGAGTTCGCCTCCGGCCAACTGGCCCGGCGGGCCGCCCTCCAGGACGTGCCCCCGCCGCTCCCCCCGTACCCGCCCTGGCTGGACCGGCTCGCCGACTTCGACCCGCGGCGGGTGCTGTTCGCCCACGACTGCTCGGTCTGGGAACCCGCGGAAGGGCAGCCCGACGAAGGCCCGTACGGCGCGCCCCCGGCATGGATGTGAGGCCGCTGGTTGACCTTGCCCCTGGGGGAGCCCGCAGCATCGGTGGGGCCGGGCGCCGCGCCCGGCGCGAGGAGGGACCGGCATGGGCCTGTTGACCATCGGGGTGTTCGCGAAGGCGTCCCGGCTGTCGCCGAAGGCCCTGCGGCTCTACGACGAACTCGGACTGCTGACCCCCGCCCGGGTCGACCCCGTGACCGGCTACCGCCACTACGCGCCCGAGCAGTTGGAGCAGGCCCGGCTGGTCGCCTGGCTGCGGCGGATCGGGATGCCGCTGGCCCGGATCCGGCGGGTCTGCGCGCTGGAGCCGGAACCAGCCGCCCAGGAGATCCGCTCGTTCTGGGCCGGCGTCGAGGCCGACACCGCCGCACGGCGCGATCTGGCCGCCTTCCTCGTCGACCATCTGTCACGGAAGGACCCCGCCATGACCGCGACCACCGCACCGCTGGAGATCCGTTACGCCGCCCTCTCCGACACCGGGCTCGTCCGCGAGCACAACCAGGACACCGCGTACGCCGGTTCCCGGCTGCTCGCCGTCGCCGACGGCTTCGGCGGTACGGGAGCCCCCGCGAGCGCCGCCGCCGTCGACGCGCTCAGGCGGCTCGAAACCGGCGGCGTCCCGGCGGGCGGCCTGCTCGACGCCCTTCAGGACGCGGTCGAGCAGGCCGCGCGGGCCGTACAGGACGTCACCGGAACCGGTACGGGCCCGGACGCGGACACCGCCTCCGGGGCGGAGGCCGGGACCGGGACCGGCGCCGGGACCACGCTCACCGCGATGCTCTGGACCGGATCGCAGCTCGCCCTCGTCCACATCGGCGACTCCCGCGCCTACCTCCTGCGCGACGACGAGCTGTTCCGGATCACCGACGACCACACCCTGGTGCAGTCCCTCGTCGACGAGGGCCGCCTCACCCCGGAGGAGGCCGCCTCCTCCCCGCAGCGCTCGCTGCTCCGGCGCGCCCTGGGCCGGGGCGCCGACGACACCCCCGATCTGCGCCTCCAGGACGCCCGCCCCGGCGACCGGTACCTGCTCTGCTCGGACGGCCTGTCCACCGTCGTACCGTCCGACGCGATCCACCGGACCCTCGCCGGTACGCCGGAGCCGGAACGGGCCGTCCGCGCGCTCGTCGGCCTCGCCAACGCATCCGGCGGGCCCGACAACGTGAGCTGCGTGGTCGCCGACGTCGTGGGCTGACCGGCCCGCGCCACGAACCCGTACGGGGCCGGACCCGGACCGGCCCGGCCCCGTACGCAAACGGAGGCGACGATTCGGCCCGGGTGAGCGATGCTGCACCCCATGATCGCCTCGCAGAACGACCTGAACCCCGACCCCGCTCCCGTACCCGCGCCCTCGGCCGGCCCCGGCGTCTTCGCGCTGGGCGGCACCGTCACCGTCCCCCGGCTCGGCTTCGGCGCCATGCAGCTTCCGGGACGGTGGAGCGGCCCGGCGGGCGACACCGAGAAGGCCCTGGCCGTGACGCGGCGCGCGGTGGAGCTCGGGGTGCGGTACATCGACACCGCCGCCTTCTACTTCTCCCCCACCCACCGGGCCAACGACCTGCTGCGCGAGGCGCTGTTCCCGTACGCCCCGGACCTCGTCATCGCCACCAAGGTCGGCCCGCTGCGGGACGAGACCGGCGAGATGTACGCCGAGGCCCGCCCCGACCAGCTCCGCGCGGAGGTGGAGCGGAACCTGGAGGACCTGCGGGTCGACACCCTCGACCTGGTCCATCTGCGGGTGGGCCGGCTGGGCGCGGGGCTCGACGACCCGCTCGGCGAGCGGTTCGAGGTGCTGGCCGCCCTGCGCGAGGAGGGGCTGATCCGGCAGCTCGGCGTCAGCAATGTGACGGCCGACCAGCTCGCCGAGGCCCGGTCCATCGCCCCGGTCGTCGCCGTGCAGAACCGGTTCGGCGTACTCGACCAGTCCGATTCCGGGCTCGTCGACATCTGCGCGGACGCCGGGATCGCCTACATGCCGTTCTTCGCGCTCGGCGGCGGGCACACCCCGCTCGACAGCGAGGGCGTACGGACGGTGGCCGCCCGGCACGGCGCCACGGAGCACCAGGTCGCCCTCGCCTGGGGCCTCGCCCGCTCCCCCTCGATCGTCCAGATCCCCGGCACCGCCTCGCTCGCGCACCTGGAGCAGAACATGGCCGCCGGACGGCTGGCCCTCGACGCGGAGGACCTGGCCCTGCTCGGCCGCCGCGGCTGAATCACGACAGCACCGCACGGCCGGGGCTCCGGGTCCGCGCCCGGAGCCTCGGCCGTGTCCGTGAAAGGCCCTGGGGCGTGTTTCGAAAGTAGCGTCGTCTGCCCGGAGGGCAGGCCCGGGGGTGTCCGGTGCGTGCGATCGCAAGGCGGAGGGTCACCCCGATACTGGATGTATCGGGGTGATCCCGACAACGCGGCGAGCGTGCGTGCCGGGCGCCCCCGGGCAGACGGGACTTTCGAAACACGCCCTAGGATCCGCCCATGGCTATCGACCCCGGATACACCTGCTCCCGCTGCGGCGAACACCACGCGGAACTCCCGATGGGGTACTCGACCATGGCGCCCGACGTCTGGGACGCGAGCCTGGAGAGCGACCCCGACAGCATGCTCTCCTCCGACCAGTGCATCGTCAGACACGAGCACTACTTCATCAAGGGCCTGATCGAGATACCCGTCTCCGGCAGCCCGGAGCCGTTCTCCTGGGGCGTGTGGGTCTCGCTCAGCCGGGAGAACTTCGGCCGCGCCCTCGACCGCTGGCAGACCCCCGGCCGTGAGTCGGAGCCGCCGTACTTCGGCTGGCTGAGCACCGAGCTGGGGCTGTACTCGCCCCGCACCACCAACCTGAAGACCAATGCCCACACCCGCGCGATCGGTCTGCGTCCCCGCATCGAGCTGGAGCCCACCGACCACCCGCTCGCCGTGGAACAGCGCACCGGCATCACCCTCGACCGGGTCCGGGAGATCGCCGAGGCCGTACTCCACGGCGACGACGGCACGACCGGCTGAGCCAAGGCCCATGTGACTCGCTGAAAGGCGGGGCGGTCAGCCGTCAGCCGCACTCGCCCAGCCCGTCCCGCAGCTGTGCGAAGGCCAGCGCGGCCGCCTCGACCGCCTCCCCGTACACCCGGTCCGCCCGCTCCCCCGCGTCCATCCGCCGCCAGTTCTCCAGGGCCAGCACCCGCAGGACGGCGACGATCTGGCCGGCCGCCAGCCGGTCCCGCATCCGGCCGCCCAGCGCGGCGGCGAGCGCCGCCTCCGAGCGGCTCCGGTAGGCGGACATCCCGGCCGCCAGGGACGGCGCCGCGTACAGCATCCGCTGGTACGCCAGCACCTCCGGTACGTCGCAGAGCCCGGTCACCGGGTCGCGCCGGTCCAGGCCGTCCAGGAAGTTGCGGTGCAGGGCGTCGAGCGGGGACTCCGTGCCGGAGCGCCCGGCGACCACCCGGGCCGACTCGTCCTCGTGGTCGGCGAACCGGTGCAGGGCCAGGTCCTCCTTGGCCGGGAAGTACCGGAAGAGCGTCGGCTTGGAGATGCCCGCCGCGGCCGCCACCTCCGCCACCGAGACCTGGTCGAATCCCCGCTCCAGGAAGAGCGCGATCGCGGCGTCGGAGACCGCCTGGTACGTCAGCCGCTTCTTCCGCTCCCGCAGCCCCAGCCGCTCGTCCCCGAACCGCCCGGCACCCGCGCCCCCGGCCACGTCACCGCCCCTGCTCCCGCCGTCCACGTCCATGGCCCCGAAGCGTACGCGGGACGACACGGGACGGTCCCCGGGCCGGTCAGAACATGTCCGGGCACCAGGCGCGTCGGGCCGCCCGGAACATCCCCTCGGCGACCGCCACCGCGCCCTGCCGCCGCTCCTCGATCCGCCCCAGCGCGGCCAGCCGGACGGGGGACTCGTCGCCGAGGTAGAGGGTGCCCAGTTCCCGCACGTCCAGCGCGAGGTCGGCGTCGTCGGTGGTGGGGGTGCAGGCCGCGGCGCCGGAGGCGGTGGCTTCGAGCCGGTAGCGCCCGCCGGCCAGGCCCGCCGCGTCGTGGATGTCGAGGACGAGCGTGCCGGGCACCGCGTAGCTGCGGGCCTCCAGGGCGGCGACGACGTCCAGCACCCGCACCCACAGGTAGTCGGCCTGGGTCACCACCCGGGCCGCGCGCGGGTCCGGCAGGAGGAGCGGCACCAGGTCGTCGGGGGCCCGGTTGCCGGTCCGGACCTTGGTGATCCAGTCGACCGAGCAGAGGTAGTGCCACAGCGCTCGCTCGGCGGCCGGGGTGGTGGCGATCAGGCTCGACACCGTGGCGGTGTTCAGTGGCTGCTTGGCCTCGCTCCAACGGGAGTCGGCACGGTAGACGAGCAGGCCGTCGGGCTCGCCGTCCGCGTCGCTGTGGAGCACGTAGAAGGGCTCCTTCCAGGCGAAGGGGCCGGCCACGTTCTCGCCGGTGTTCACCTCCCACCAGCGGGCGTCCCGGTCGATCACCCCGTGCTGCCGGGCGCGCAGCCGGTCGTGGACCGCCGGGCCGAGCTTGCGGACGGTCGCTCCGTCGACCAGGTCGATCCGGCCGTCCCCGGGTCCGGCGGGGACCGGCCGGTGCGGGTCGAGGCCGCTCCTCGGCACGTCGATCTCCCAGTCGGTCGTCCAGACCGCCGGGCCGAAGCCGAACCGCCCGTAGATCGGGTACTCGGCGGCGACCAGCGTGGCGACCACCTCGCCGCGCTCCTTGGCGTCGGCCAGGTCCGCGTCCATCATCCGGTGGAGCAGGCCGCGCCGCCGGTGGGTGGGCGAGACCGTGACGTTGGAGATCGCGTCGGCCCGCACCACCCCGCCGCCGACGACCGTCAGCTCCTGCGCGAAGGAGCGGTACGTGGCCACGCACCGCCCGCCGTCGAACGCCCCCCGCGTGCGGTCGAGGTCGGTGTACGGAAGCCGTTTGCGGGCCTCCTCCGCCGCCTCCTCGGCCGTGGTCGGGCGCAGGAACCCGGCGTGCTTGGCGCGGGTCCAGTCGGGGAGTTCGGCAGCGGTGATGGTACGGACGTCAAGGGCCATGCGCGCCACGCTAGGTGCCCCGGCCCGCACTGTCGCCCCGTTTTCCCCCAGCCACCGGAATCGACCGGAAGCCGCTGGTCAGCAGCGGGCCGGCGGCGGGTCAGAAGGCCGCCCGGACCTCGCCGACCTCCCGGTCGCCGCCCATCAGCGGGGCGCGGCCGATCCGGTCGACCACCGGCGCGTCGACGCCGAGCAGCCGCAGCGCGCGGGACAGCACCGGGCCCAGCACCCGGATCGCTCCGTCGTCCACCTTGAAGGCCAGCGCCCGGCCGTCCGCCAGCGCCACCGCCTGCACCGCCTCGGCCCCCATCTTGGAGAGTGTGCCGGGCACCTCCCGCATCAGCCAGGTGTCGGGGCGGCGCGTCCCGGCCACGTACTCGGGGTGGGCGCGCATCGCGTCGCCGACCCGGCGCTCCGGCGTCCCGGGCTCCGCGAGCACGAACGTACGGAAGGCCCGCGCCAGGCCCACCAGGCTGATCGCCATCAGCGGCGCCCCGCACCCGTCCGTGCCGACCGCCGTGACCGGCTCGCCGGCCGCCTCCTCGACGCCCCGGTGGACGAGCTGCTGGAGGGGGTGGGCCGGGTCGAGGTAGCCCGCCCGGTCCCAGCCGTTGAGCGCGCAGGCCGCGAGCATCGCCGCGTGCTTGCCGGAGCAGTTCATCGTGATCGGCGCGCGGACGTGGCCCGCGGCGAGGTACGCCTCCGCCTCCACCGGGTCCAGCGGCAGGTCCGGCGGCGTCCGAAGGTCCTCGGGCGTCAGTCCGTGCTCAGCGAGCATCGTGCGGACGAGCTCCAGGTGGAAGGGTTCGCCGGAGTGGCTCGCGGCGGCCAGGGCGAGCCGCTCCCCGGACAGGTCGAGCCCGGCCCGCAGCACGGCCGCGGCCTGCATCGGCTTGTTGGCGGACCGGGGGAAGACCGGCGCCGTCGGGTCGCCCAGCGACCACTCCACGCTGCCGTCGGCGGCCAGGACGACCAGGGAGCCCCGGTGGTGGCCCTCCACGAAGCCGGACCGTACGACCTCGGCCAGGACGGGGAGCTCCGGGGACACGGGAGGTATGGCGGCGGGGGCGGCGGCGCTGGAGGACATGGATGGACCTTCCGGGGACTGGCGTACCCGCCCCCGGAAGGATCGCTTCAGGCGAGCAGGTCGTCTACTTGGGCTTCCCCGTCACGGTACCTGCGGGCGATCTCCGCGCTGCAATCGTCGGCGGTGCGCTGGAGGTGGTGGCGGCGGCGGGAGACCTGCTGCTCGTAGCGGACCAGGCGCCCCATCGCGGTGTGCAGCTCCTCGTCCGTACGGGCGTCGAGGTCGGAGAGTTCGACCTCGGCGAGCGTCTCGGCGGCCAGCCGGCGGTACTCGTCGCTGCGCGGCGTGGTGAGCGTGACGTGCCGGGCGGAGGAGCGGTGGCGGGACGGGGTGTCGGCGAGGATCTCCGAGAGCCGGTCGACCACCGGCGCCTCCGGACCCAGCCGCCGGGCCAGCTCGGCGCGGAGGATGTCGATCCGGCCCTGGACGAGCCGGCGGACATAGCTGAGGTCGGCCTCGTCGCGCTGCGAGTCGCGGCGGAGCGTGCGCAGTTCCGGCAGCCGCAGCGCGCCCAGGGGCGGGGTGGTGTCCATGTGCGGGGAGCCCGGTTCGGCCCGCGCGTCCCCGGAATCGTGGCCGGTACGCTGCACGGGTGGGCGCATGGTGCTGGTGCTGGCACCGGCGCCGGTGGGCGTGACCGGCACGGCGCCGGGGGACTGCCCGGTTCCATAGGTACTCATGCTTGTGTCCATCCCCTCGACCGGTGCGTCGGCGCACCGCCTCCGAGCATGGTGCCACCTGGCCGGGTCCCATGTGGATGCTCTGTACCCGTTCAGCCCAAGATAGGTTGGTCTGTATGCGTGCAGTGGTACAGAGGGTGGACGGCGCGAGCGTCACGGTCGCCGACGGTACGGACGGGGTGGACGGCCCCCGGGTGGTCGGCGAGATCGTCGGCGAGGGGCTGTGTGTGCTGGTGGGGGTCACCCACGAGGACACCCCGGAGAAGGCGGCCCAGCTCGCCCGGAAGCTCTGGTCGCTCCGGATCCTGGAGGGCGAGAAGTCCTGCTCCGATGTGAATGCACCGCTTCTGGTGATCTCTCAGTTCACCCTCTACGGGGACGCCCGCAAGGGCCGCAGGCCCACCTGGAACGCGGCGGCGCCCGGCGAGACCGCCGAGCCGCTCGTCGACGAGGTGGTGAAGCAACTGCGGGCGCTGGGCGCGCGGGTGGAGACGGGCCGGTTCGGGGCGAGCATGCGGGTCTCGCTCACCAACAACGGCCCGTTCACCGTCCTCGTGGAGATCTGACCGGGGCCTGGACCATTGCCCGGTCCGGAGCCGGAGCCGGGTCCGGGTCGGCCTGTCGGCCTACGGCTCGACGACCGTTTCCTGGGCGGCGGCGGTGTCCCCGGCGAGCAGCGGGGCGTCCACCGCGACGTTCCGCTTGACCAGGGCCAGCGCGATCGGCCCCAGCTCGTGGTGGCGGGCGGACGTGGTGACGAAGCCGAGCTGGCGCCCCTCGGCGCCGTCCGCCGCGAGCCGGACCGGGGTGCCGTGCCCGGGCAGCACGACCTCGCTGCCGTCGAGGTGCAGGAAGACCAGCCGACGCGGCGGCTTGCCCAGGTTCTGCACCCGGGCCACCGTCTCCTGGCCCCGGTAGCAGCCCTTCTGGAGGTGGACGGCGGTGCCGATCCAGCCCAGCTCGTGCGGGATGGTGCGGTGGTCGGTCTCGAAGCCGAGCCGGGGCCGGTGCGCCTCCACGCGCAGCGCCTCGTAGGCCAGGACCCCGGCCACCGGGCCGTTCTCCGCCGCGTACGCCGCCAGGTCCATGCGGGGCAGGAAGAGGTCGCGGCCGTACGCCGTCTCCCGTACCGGCACGCCGTCCGGGGCCTTCGCGATGGAGCCGGCCGGCAGGTGCACCACGGCGACGTCCTCGGTGCGGTCGGCGACCTCGACCCGGTAGAAGAACTTCATCGACTCCAGGTAGGCGACCAGCTCGCCCTGGGTGCCCGGCTCGGCGTGCATCCACACGGTCTCGCCGTCGTCGACGAGGTAGAGGGCGTGCTCGATGTGCCCGTTGGCGCTGAGGATCAGGGCCTCGGTGGCCTGGCCCGGGGCGAGGTCGCTGACGTGCTGGGTGAGCAGCAGGTGCAGCCAGGACAGCCGGTCGCTGCCGCTGACGGTGATGACGGCGCGGTGCGACAGATCGACCAGGCCGGAACCGTCGGCGAGGGCACGCTGCTCGCGGAACAGGTCGCCGTAGTGGGCCGCGACGCCTTCGTCGCGGCCTTCGGCGGGGACGGCGCCGGGCAGGGACAGCAGGGGGCTCTTCATGCGACCAGCGTACGACGCGGTGCGCCGGGGCCCTCCGGGGTACGCGGGAGGGTCACGGGCGCCGGGACGCGGGGTCCTGCGCCGACCCGACCTGCTCTCCCGCCCCGCCCTGCTTCGCCGCGCATCCGGCGCAGCGGCCGAAGATCGCGAAGTGCTTCATGTCGGTCTCGAACCCGAAGTCGGCGCGGAGCCGGGCGGTGAAGTCGGCGACCACGCCGAGATCCGCCTCGATGACGTCCGAGCAGTCCCGGCAGACCAGGTGGATGTGGTGGTGCCGGTCGGCCAGGTGGTAGGTGGGCGCCCCGTGCCCGAGGTGGGCGTGGCTGACCAGACCCAGCTCCTCCAGGAGCTCGAGGGTCCGGTAGACGGTGGAGATGTTCACCCCGGAGGCGGTCCTGCGCACTTCGGAGAGGATGTCGTCGGGGGTCGCGTGCTCCAGCGCGTCGACGGCTTCCAGGACCAGCTGCCGCTGCGGCGTCAGCCGATAGCCGCGCTGCCGGAGATCGGTCTTCCAGTCGGTGCTCACCACAGGCCCAGTGTAGGACCGGACCCGCACCCCTCCGCCGCGCTTGCGGGAAGAATGCGCACGGCCGTACGGATTCTCGTGGCCCGTACGGCCCGTGTGCCCGTGCGGGCTACTTGAAGAAGGCGATGCCGTCGTCCGGCAGGTCGCCGAGGTTCTTCGCCATCGCCTCGACCTCTTCGGGGGTGACGACCTTCTTCAGGTGCGCCGACATGTACGGGCGGAGCTCCACCTCGGGGGTGGCCTTCTCGCCGACCCACATCAGGTCGCTCTTCACGTAGCCGTACAGCCGCTTGCCACCGCTGTACGGGCCGGAGGCGGCGGTGCGCGCGACCGCGTCGGTGACCAGGTCGATCTGGGGCTTCTTGTCGGCCAGCTCCCCGTACCAGATCTCGATGACGCCCTGGTCGCGGACCATGACGACCTCGACCTTGCGGTCCTTGTCGATGCGCCAGTAGCCGGACTCGGTCTCCAGCGGCCTGACCTTCTTGCCCTCGGAGTCGAGCACCCAGCTGCGCGAGACGTACTCCAGGAAGTCCCGGCCGTCGTGGCTGAAGGTGACTTCCTGGCCGAAGTTGCACTGCTCGGCGCCGGGGAAGTCGGAGACTCCCGCGCCCGCCCAGTTGCCGAGGAGGAAGGCCAGCGGGACGAGGTCCGGGTGCAGGTCGGACGGGATCTCGATCATGAACGGCTCAGGCGATCTGTGAGGTGGGGGCGAGGATGGGTGCGACGTCGGACGTGACACATCGGGTGCGAGGTGTCACGACGCCGCGGGGGGGTACCCGTGGTGGCCGGGCGGGCCCGGGGGGTCAGCGCTGGCCCTGGTACAGCTTCTTCACGCTCAGGCCGACGAAGGCGAGAACGCCGACGCAGACCAGGACCAGCAGGGCGGAGAAGAATGCCTCAAGCACGGGAACTCCTTGCAACGAGCGTTATGGCAGCAGTACGGGCCGGGCCCCAGCCTAATGGGTTGGGGCCCGGCCCGCCGGTCCGGGGCCGCTGCCCGGGGGACGGGACCGGACGGCGGCCGGGACCGGTCAGCCCAGCAGCTGGGCCTGGAGGATCATCGTCTGGTGGAACGGGACGGCCGGGGTGGTCTCCTTGCCGGTGCCCTCGCGGGACTGGACGACGAGGGCGAGGGTGTCCCCGCCGACCAGGTACCCGTGGCGCACCCGTGCCTCGCCGTACGGCTTCTCCTCGTCGAACACGTAGGGCGCGACGCCCTCCACCTTTCCGCCGCCGTTCCACTCCTCGTCGAGGACCGAGTCGGACACCCCGGTCAGCGGGGTCTCCACACCGCTCTCGGTGATCAGGTCCAGGAAGCCCTGGGCGAAGGCCGTCGAGTTGAACCGGACGAGGTAGATCCGGGTCGACGTGCCGTCCGGCATGGTCCAGCCGCGGGCGACGGCGTGACGCGGCGCCGCGTCCCTGAGCGCCGCCCGGAGCTTGGAACGCCCCTTCTTCTCGTACGCGGAGAGGTACGTGTCCGTGCTCACCCAGCCGCCGTCGAGTTTCTTGTCGACGGTTGCTCCGGCCGGGGCGGGCAGCAGCAGGCGCCGCAGGTCGGCGTGGTGGACCTCGCCGGGGTTGCCCTCGCTGTACGGGCGGGGCGCGCCGTCCGGGAGCGCGGGCAGGCTCAGCTCGGGGTAGTCCCAGCGGCCGTCGCTCTCGGTGGCCAGGCCGGGTACGTCGGTTCGGTCCATCGAGGCGATGCCGTACGCCGTACCGACGCCGAGCCCGACGAAGACCGCGGCGACGACGGTGTACCGGGCGACGGCCCGCAGGATCCGCCGGGGCGGCTTCGGCGCCGACGGATCCTGCGGGCCGGCGGCCTCGGCGGTGTCGGCACTCCCGGCGGCGACGGCCGGATCGGCGGCCGCGACCGGCTCGGCCTGTGCGGCGGGCTCCGGGGCCGGGTCCGGTACGGGGTCGGCGGGCGTGCGGGTCGACTGCTCGGTCATACGTACTCCCCCGGGGACGTGAGGTGGTCGATCTGGTCCTTCAGGAGGTCGGCGACGGCCGTCCGGTCGAACGGCTTGGTCCCGGACGCCCTGAAGGTGATGCTCATCTCGCCGTCGTACGCGAAGCAGTCCATCGACGCGATGTCCTCGCCACTCTCCTTGCGGGGGGTGAAGCACGTGGCCTTCTTGGCGTGCTCCTTGATCTTCGGCCCCTCGCGGAAGAGGTCGAGGGCCCCCATGAGGCCCGTCCGGAAGCCGTAGAGGTCCCGGACCACCTTCCGGTTCTTCACCCGCGTGATCTCCGTGCTGATCATCAGGGTGTTGCCCTCGTCGACATAGGTGCGGACGGCGATGCCCTCGATGTGGAGCTTGTCGATCCGCTCCTCGTAGGCGCGGCGCTCCTTGCCCGCGAGGCCCCTGGCGCCCTGCTTCATGGCGGCGGCGGCGCGCTTTCCGCTCAGCTCGCCGTCGTTGCCGAGGTCCCGCTGGTCGGGGCCGAGCCGGTAGCCGGACGGGACCGGCAGCAGCAGCTTGCTGAGCTCGGTGGAGACCCGGCCCCGGGCCGCGTCACCAGCGGGGTCCTTGCCCGGCTTCTGCGCGGGCTCCGCCCAGAGGCGGGTCGGGGTGCTCCGGTCGGCGCCGTCCACGGTGAACTTGACGTACGCGGCGGAGAGCACGACCCCGGCGAGGGCGGTCGCGACAGGGAGCCAGACGAAGGCGGCCCGGCGGAACCGGCCGGGGCGGGCGCAGGTCTCGGCGGACGGGGTCCCGGTGTCCGGGGCGGAGGTGGCGGTGCTCTCCTCGGGCGCGGCCGCCTGCGGGGTCACGTCGTTCACAGGCGCTCCAGCTGTCGTTCGGCCAGCGTCCGGATGTCCTTCTTGCTGATCGGCACGGTGTCGTAGAGGTGGATGTCGGCCATGATGTCGCCCCGGTACATGGTCGCCCTGGCGTGGTAGAGGGGCATGTAACCGGGTTTCCGCTCGACCCCGTAGAGGTAGTAGCGGCCGATGCCGCTGCCCTTGATCGCGTCGCCCTCGTTGCCCGCGCCGATCTCGCTCCCGGACATGTACGCGAGCTGGTCCTCGGCGAACTCCCGGGCCGCCTGCACGGACGACGGGCGGAACTGCACGAGCTGGACCGTGGCGTTGGCGTACTGCCCGCGCTTCCAGGCGGCGGCCGCGACGCGGCGCACGTCGCTCTCCAGGAGGTACTCGTACATGCCGCCCTCGTCCTTGTAGGAACGGGCGTAGATGTCCGGGCTCGCCCAGCCGTCGACGATGCCCAGCTCCAGCGGGTCGTCGCTCCAGCCCGCGGGCCGGTTGATGAGCAGCTTGCGCAGGTCGCCGTCCGTCTTCGCCCGGCGGTCCTGGGACACGGGCAGCGGGTCGGGGGCCTTGCCCGGGGGCAGCGCCTTCGCCGGGTACGCCAGTCCGGGCTGGGACAGGGCGGGCAGCGGGGTCGGGGCGCGGCGGTCCTGGATCTCGTAGCCCGCGGCGGTGCCGACCCCGATGCCGAGCACCGCGGCGACGGCGACGAGCAGCGCCGTACGCCCGCGCGGGCGCTTCATGACAGGGGCGGCGGGCTCGGCGGATGCGGCCGGTTCGGCGGGTGCGGCGGGCGGCTCCGGAAGTTCGGCCCGCTCCGGCCGCTCGGACTGCTCGAACTGCTCGGACTGCTCGTCAGAAATGGTGTCTTTTGGTTCCAATGGAGGTCCCCCCACGAGACCTGAGGCGCGAGTTCCGTTACCCGCGCATCCACCTGACCTTCACCGTGTGAAGAAGGTTGCCCGCCCGCCGATTACAGTTCGGCATATGTCGAAGAAGCTCGTGATCAAGGTGACCGCAGGTGCCGACTCCGCCGAGCGGTGCTCGCAGGCGTTCACGGTGGCCGCGGTCGCCGTCGCCAGCGGGGTGGAGGTCTCGCTCTGGCTGACCGGGGAGTCGTCCTGGTTCGCCCTGCCGGGGCGCGCCGCCGAATTCGAGCTGCCGCACGCCGCGCCGCTGCCGGACCTGATCGAGTCGATCCAGGCGGGTGGCCGGATCACCCTGTGCACGCAGTGCGCGGCCCGGCGCGACATCACCGAGCAGGACGTGCTGCAGGGGGTGCGGATCGCCGGGGCGCAGGTCTTCGTCAGCGAGATCATGGCCGACGGCGTCCAGGCGCTCGTCTACTGACACCGGCACCCGTCACCGGCCCGGCCGCCCGGGTCAGTGGCGCTTCTTGCCGTCGAGTTCGTCCCACCACTCGTCGGACTGCGGGTCGCCGGACGGGTCGTCCCACCAACGGTCGTCCGGCCCGCGCCGGTTGGCGACCATCGCCGCCACCGGCGGGATGACCATCGCGACGACGCACATCACGATGGCGGCGGGCATCGACCACAGCCGGACGAACGACCAGGCGGACACGAAGAGGACGATGCAGACGCCCATCATCAGGAAATAGCCGCGACGGCGTCGCGCGTACATGCTTCCAGAGTAGGCCCGGCCGCCCCCGGTGGCAGTGCGCCGGGGGCGGTGCGTGCAGCGCGAGGGGCCGTACCCCGGATCAGGAAGGCGTCCAACCCCCTGGGGTACGGCCCCTCGGCCGTTCATGGCCCGTACGGAACGGTGTCCGTACGGGGCGGTGTCCGTACTAGACGGCGATGGCCACCTCGGAGAGGCCGCCGGTCTGCGCGACCACGGTGCGGTCGGCGCTGCCGCCGGGGACCAGGGCGCGTACCGTCCAGGTGCCCTCGGCCGCGTAGAAACGGAACTGTCCGGTGGCCGAGGTCGGGACCTCGGCGGTGAACTCGCCGGTCGAGTCGAGCAGGCGCACGTAGCCGGTGACGGGCTCGCCGTCGCGGGTCACGCTGCCCTGGATGGTGGTCTCACCGGGCTTGATGGTCGAGGCGTCGGGGCCGCCGGCCTTCGCTCCACACATGGGATTTTCGTCCTTCGGGTCGGGGTTCGTGCTGGTCCGGGTCGCGCGGAGTTACTTGTTGGCGCCGAGCTCGATCGGCACGCCGACGAGCGAGCCGTACTCGGTCCACGAACCGTCGTAGTTCTTGACGTTCTCCTGGCCGAGCAGCTCGTGCAGGACGAACCAGGTGAGCGCGGAGCGCTCGCCGATCCGGCAGTACGCGATGGTGTCCTTCGCGAGGTCGACCTGCTCGGACTCGTAGAGCGCCTTGAGCTCCTCGTCCGACTTGAAGGTGCCGTCGTCGTTGGCGTTCTTCGACCACGGGATGTTGCGGGCGCTCGGCACGTGGCCGGGGCGCTGGGACTGCTCCTGCGGGAGGTGCGCCGGGGCGAGGAGCTTGCCGCTGAACTCGTCGGGCGACCGGACGTCGACCAGGTTCTTGTTGCCGATCGCGTTCACGACGTCGTCGCGGTAGGCGCGGATCGACTCGTCCTGCGGCTGGGCCTTGTACTGGGTGGCCGGGCGGGACGGGATCTGGTCGCCGTCGACCAGGTCGCGGGAGTCGAGCTCCCACTTCTTGCGGCCGCCGTCGAGCAGCCGGACGTCCTGGTGGCCGTAGAGCTTGAAGTACCAGAACGCGTAGGACGCGAACCAGTTGTTGTTGCCGCCGTACAGCACGACCGTGGTGTCGTTGGCGATGCCCTTCTCCGACAGCAGCTTCTCGAAGCCGGCCTGGTCGATGAAGTCGCGGCGGACCGGGTCCTG
This sequence comes from Streptomyces sp. NPDC001108, assembly GCF_053598535.1. Taxonomy (NCBI): domain Bacteria; kingdom Bacillati; phylum Actinomycetota; class Actinomycetes; order Kitasatosporales; family Streptomycetaceae; genus Streptomyces; species Streptomyces sp. NPDC001108. Next base: position 62,997 of record NZ_JBSFKL010000012.1, on the reverse strand, counting down.
GAGGTCCTTGGTCCAGTCGATCCGGATCGCGTTCTTGATGTGGTTCTTCTCGTAGGCCGAGGTGTCCTCGTCGACCTCGACGAGGGCGACCTGCGGGTCGTCGAGGTGGGCCTCGACCCAGTCGGCGTCTACCAGGACGTCACTGCGGCTCATGCTGTTCTCCTCCGGGGCAGTCTGCGGCGAGATGATGCGGGACGGTGCGGGGTGCGGGTGCGATGCCGGGCACGGCCGTGCGGCGTGCGGCGCCCGTGCGACGGCGATCGGAAAGGGGCCCCGACTTCGGTCGGAAGGGCCGGGAGCGCGGGGTGCCGGAGCGCCCGCTCAGACAGTGCGACAGAGCATGGCGGCGACGCGGCACAGGTCCACTGCCCGCCGCTTCGTGAGATCCGCCCGGCCCCGCTGAGGGAGCCCGCCAATAGAGCACTGCATGGAACCGATCGTAGGGAGGTCCGGGCGGCCATGTCACCGCCGTATCGAATCCTGATACACGATCGTCCGCATCGCGGGACGCGAAAGGGCCCGACGCCCCTCACGGAGCGGCCGGGCGACGCCTCTGCGGGGCGGCCATCTACGGACCGGACGCGCGCGTCTCACTATGTGGTGCGAGGGGGTGGTGGACGGCGCGCGGCCCGGACGGGCGCGATCCGCCCGCGAGCGGTGGGCGGGTTCAGCCCGCGAGCCGTACCTCGGTGCCGGTCACCGAGATCTCCAGGCCGTCCGCCGTGGGCTGGATCCGCTGGAGCTTCAGGCCGCTGGGCAGGCCGCCGACCCCCCGGTCGAAGTCGGTCTTGCCGCGCACCAGCCCCTCCAGCCCGGGGATGCCCTCGCCCGGCACCTTGTCGGCGCGGACCCGGACGGTGTCGCCGTCGACCAGCGTGACACTGGAGAGCACGCTGCGCGAGAGCGGGCGGCCGAGGATGTCGACCGTTCCGGTGACCTTCACCTTGCCGTTGCCGCCGTACTCGACGACGACCCCGTCGCTGGCGGCCTTGGTGAGGTCCTCGTAGGAGACGACGGCGGTGCCGGTGGCGCGGGTGGCGGTGGCGGCGGTGTAGTTGTCGGTCAGCCGCACGTCGTGCAGGGCCGCCTCCATCCGGCTGATCCGCAGGCGGCGGCCGTTGGCGTCGGTCTCGATGCCGGTGATCCGCACGTCGACCTCGTCGAAGCGGCTGTCGGCGGCCTGGGTGAGGAAGGGGAAGCCCTTGATGGAGACGTCCGCCGAGCCGATCGTGGCCCCGGTGATCTTGATCCGTCCGGCGGCCTCCGACTCCGCGAAGTACACCGCCGCCCGGTCGGCGGCGACGAAGACGCCCCCCAGGATCACCACGACGACCAGCAGTATTCGCAGTGCGCGCATGCCCGCTCTCTCCCCCACCCGCAGTCCGGCCCGGCCCGGAGACGCCCACGCCGTCCACAGGTTGTGCACGGCTCGTGCGTGGCGCCCCAGAAGATCGACGAGCATAGACCCCCGCCCGGTTCCCTGGACGGGAAACCGGGCGGGGCGACGGAGGCGGGAGCGGGTCGGCCGTTACGCGACCAGGCGGCCGATCAGGTAGACGGCGGGCGCCGCGGCGGTGAGCGGCAGGGCCACCCCGGCGGTCATGTGGACGAAGCGCGACGGGTAGTCGTAGCTCGCCACCCGCAGCCCGATCAGCGCGCAGCCGCCCGCCACCAGGCCGATCAGCACGCCCTTGGTACCCAGGTCGGTGAGGGCGCCGCCCGCGGCACCACCGGCCGCCGCGACGAGCAGCGCGGCCACGACGGAGACCGGACCCGGCAACGGCAGCGCACGGACCAGCGCCGCGACCGCGACCGCGACCGCACCGGCCACCACCGCGTCCGGGACCGCCGCGATATGGCCGCCGGCCAGGACCGTCAGGGCCGCCGAGGCGAGGGTGGCCATCAGCCCCTGCATCCGCTCGTCGGCGCTCGCCCGGCTGCGCAGTTGGAGGACCAGGGTGAGCAGCACCCAGACGCCGAGGGTGCCCAGAAGGGCGGCCGGGCCGTTCTCCCGGCCCGCGGCGAGCAGCGCCACGTCGGCGACGAGGCCGCCCGCGAAGGCGAGCGCGATGCCCTGCCGGGCCGGCCACATGCCGTTGAGCCGGAACCATCCGGCGGCGGTCAGCGCCTGGAGCAGCACCAGCGGCACGACCAGGGCGTACGAGCCGATCGCGGCGCCCAGGGCGATCAGCAGCCCGAGCGCGGCGGTGATCGCGGCGGGCTGTATCCCCGGCGCGATGATCGGCGAGCGGCCCTCGGCGCGGGCCCGCTGGGCGTCGGTGATCCGGCTGTTGCCCACGGTGGTGGGCGCGCTGTACCCGTCCGCGTCGAGCGCGGGGGCGGGAGCGGGACCGGCGTCGGCGGACCCGGTGGCGGGCCCGGCGACCGGCTGCGCGACCGGCACCTCGGGCGGCAGCGGGTACGAGCCCGAGGCTCCTTGGGGCGGCACCGGCGGCAGGTAGGCGGTCTCGGCGGCGTCCGGGGCGGGCTGCGGGTGCTGGGCCTGCGGTGCCTGGTGCGCCTGAGGATGCTGCTGATGGTGCGGGTGCTGGGCCTGGTGGGCCTGGTGGGCCTGGTGGGCTTGCGGGTCCGGCTGGGGCTGCTGCGGGTACGGGGACTGCTGCGCGGGCTGGACCGGCTGGAGGTACTGGGTCGGCTCGGCGTGCTGCGGGGGCGCGGCGGCCGGCTGGGGGCGCTGGATGACCGGCTGGTACTGGGTGTCCCAGGTCTGCCCCTCCCAGGTCTGCGCGACGGCGGGGTCCGGGGCGGCCTGGGCGGTGGCCGGTTCCTGCGGGTACCCGCCCGGCCAGGACTGCCCCTGCCCCTGCCCCTGGGCCTGGGCCTGGGCCTGGGCCTGGGCCTGCTGCTGCCCCTGCGGGGCGGTTCCGTACGCGTCAGACCCGTACGACTGACCGCCGTAGGACTGACCGCCGTACGACTGGTCCCCGTACGGCTGACCGAGCGGCTGGCCGGCATGCGGCTGACCGCCGTACGACTGGTCGCCGTGCGGCTGACCGGCATGCGGCTGCTGCGTGCCGTACGCCGGGTCGTGGCCGGGAGCGGAACCGGGACCGGGGCCGGGGCCTGGACCGGGGCCGGGGCCGGGAGTGTGCCCGTAGCCGGGGTCCTGGCCGTAGGGGTGCTGCTGATCGTTGCTGCTCATGTTCTGCGGTTCATCCTCCTGCGAACGGCGGGAGCACCTCGACCGTGCCGCCCTCGGCAAGGCGTACGGTCTCATGGCCACGGGTGCCCACGGGGTCACCGTCGATGAGGAACGAGCACCGCTGAAGCACTCGGGTGAGCTCTCCGGGGTGCCGTTGACGCACCGTGTCGAGCGCCTCGGCCAGGGTCCGAGCCGTGCACGGCTCCTCCGCGATTCCGGCCGCGGCCTTGGCGGCGGCCCAGTAGCGGATCGTCACCGTGGACATGGCACCGCTCCTCTCGTCTCGTGCCGTCCCGTCTCCGGTCGGCTGTCCATCATGGGTCACGCCGTGACCGCCCAGTCGGCGATCCGGGTGAGCAGGTTCTCGTCCGCGGCGTTCTCGGCGTGGCCCATGCCGGGTTCCAGCCAGAGTTCGGCGGCCTCGCCCGCCGCGGCGGCCAGCGAGCGCGGGTGGTCCAGCGGGAAGTACGCGTCGCGGTCGCCGTGCACGATCAGCAGCGGCGCCGGGGCGATCAGCCGGGCGGCCTCGACCGGGGGCATCGGCACCGGGTCCCACGGCCCCCGGGCTATCCGGGTGCGCAGACCGTACCGGCCGGCCAGCCGGCCCGTCGGGCGGGTGACCAGCCAGTGCACCCGGCGCATCGGCGCCGTACCCCGGTAGAACCAGCGCGCCGGGGCGCTCACCGCCACCACCGCGTCCGCGCCCTCCGCCGGCCGCCCCGCGTAGAGCGCACCGTGGCGCAGCACCACCGAGCCGCCCATCGAGAAGCCCACCGTCACCACCCGGCGGTGCCCGAGCGACCGGGCCCACGCCACCGCCGCCGCCAGGTCCCGCACCTCGCGGTCGCCGACCGTGGACCGCCCGCCGGACCGGCCGTGCCCCCGGAACGAGAAGGTCACCACGGCCGCCGCCCGCCCCGCGAACACCCCGGCCGCCCGCCGCACCGCGGGCCGGTCCACCGATCCGGTGAACCCGTGCGCGACCACGATCACAGTCCCGGCGCCCGCCCCGTCCGCAGTACCGTCGAAGGATGCCCCCGGCTCGTACATCGCCTCGATCCGCACCCCGTCGTCGGTGCGCAGAAGCGTCCGCAGAGCGGCCCTCGGCGCCGTACGCGCGGTGGCGTCCGGGGCCGTACGCGGGAGAGCGGGCGTGATCGAGGGAACAGAAGAACGCCCGATCGACCCCTCGGACACAGAAGTCATGTGGGCTATTGTGCTGGGAAGAGGATCCGGGCAAAGCAGCCCCCGGGTCCTTTTGTGCGTTCCGGACGTTGTTACGGCGACGTTTCCACAAACTCAGCATCCATCGGAACCCGCACGACGAACCGTACGAAGAAGTGCCGCATACTCCCCCGGGTCCGGCCCGGGAGTGCCCCTCTCGCAGGGAACGAGGAGGACCGACGTCATGGGCGAGCGAACCGCACACCATCATCGACCGACGCCCCGGGCAGGTGGGCGTCGATGAGTTCACTGCTGCTTCTCACCAACGCGCTCCAACCGTCGACGGAGGTGCTCCCCGCGCTCGGCCTGCTGCTGCACAGCGTGCGGGTGGCGCCCGCCGAGGGCCCCGCGCTCGTCGACACCCCCGGTGCCGACGTCATCCTGATAGACGGCCGCCGCGACCTCCCCCAGGTGCGTTCGCTCTGCCAGTTGCTGCGGTCCACCGGGCCGGGCTGCCCGCTGGTCCTCGTGGTGACGGAGGGCGGGCTCGCCGCCGTCACCGCCGACTGGGGCATCGACGACGTGCTGCTGGACACGGCGGGACCGGCCGAGGTCGAGGCCCGGCTGCGGCTGGCCACCGGGCGACAGCAGCTCGCCTCCGACGACTCCCCGATGGAGATCCGCAACGGGGACCTCTCGGTCGACGAGGCCACGTACAGCGCGAAGCTGAAGGGGCGGGTCCTGGACCTGACCTTCAAGGAGTTCGAACTGCTCAAGTACCTGGCACAGCACCCGGGCCGGGTCTTCACCCGCGCGCAACTGCTCCAGGAGGTCTGGGGCTACGACTACTTCGGCGGCACGCGCACCGTCGACGTCCACGTACGGCGGCTGCGGGCCAAGCTCGGCCCGGAGCACGAGTCGCTGATCGGGACGGTCCGCAACGTGGGCTACCGCTTCGTGGTGCCCGAGAAGGCGGAGCGCACCGCCGAGGAGGCCAAGGGCAGGGGCAGGGCCGCCCCGGCGCGGGACTCCGGGGCGGCGACCCCTTCGGAGGTGGCCCGTTCGGAGCAGCCGGTCGGTGCCGGGGCGCGGGAAGAAGCCCCGGTCCGCCCTGCCGGACGGTAGGTATATCCGCGTAGACTGCCGCGCGTGGCCAAGGTGACGCGGGACGATGTGGCGAGACTGGCGGGGACGTCGACCGCGGTCGTCAGCTACGTCATCAACAACGGACCGAGGCCGGTCGCCCCGGCCACGCGCGAGCGGGTGCTCGCCGCCATCAAGGAGCTGGGTTACCGGCCGGACCGGGTCGCCCAGGCGATGGCCTCGCGGCGCACCGACCTAATAGGGATGATCGTGCCGGACGCCCGGCAGCCGTTCTTCGCGGAGATGGCGCACGCGGTCGAACAGGCCGCCGCCGAGCGCGGGAAGATGGTGCTGGTCGGCAACTCCGACTACCGCGACGAACGCGAGGTCCACTATTTGCGGGCCTTCCTCGGCATGCGGGTCTCCGGCCTGATCCTGGTCAGCCAGGGCCCCAGCGAGCGGGCCGCGGCCGAGATCGAGGCGTGGGACGCGCGGGTGGTGCTGCTGCACGAGCGGCCGGAGGCGATCGAGGACGTCGCGGTCGTCACCGACGACGTGGGCGGCGCCCAGCTCGCCACCCGTCATCTGCTGGAGCACGGCAACGCGTACGTGGCGTGCTTCGGCGGCGTGGAGTCCACCCCGGCGGTCGGCGACCCGGTCGCCGACCACGTCGAGGGCTGGCGCCGGGCGATGCAGGAGTCCGGGCGGTCGACGGAGGGCCGGCTCTTCCAGGCCCCGTACAACCGCTACGACGCCTACAAGGTGGCGCTGGAGCTGCTCGCCGGGCCGGACCGGCCGCCGGCCATCTTCTGCTCCACGGACGACCAGGCCATCGGCGTGCTGCGGGCCGCCCGCGAGCTGCGGATCGACGTGCCGGGGGAGCTCGCGGTGGCGGGCTTCGACGACGTGAAGGAAGCCGGGCTGACCGATCCGCCGCTGACCACGGTCTCCTCGGACCGCCCGGCGATGGCGCGGGCCGCGGTGGACCTGGTGCTCGACGACTCGCTGCGGGTGTCGGGGTCGCGCCGGGAGCGGCTGAAGCAGTTCCCGTCCGCGCTGGTGGTACGGCGCTCCTGCGGCTGCGGGGAACCGGCCCTGGGCCCGAGGTAGGCCCCGGCGGCCCGCTCCTTACATCGGGCATACGCGGTTCTGCCGGGCTTCTCAGGGCGGACTCAGGCTCCTCTCATCTTCGGCGGACACGCTCGTAGTCATGACAGAGAGCCAGCGCCCGAGCGGCGAGTACCCGATGTACCCCTCGTACGGCAACGGCGACGCGGCCTACCCGCCGCCGCCGTCATACCCGCCCGTGCAGCCCTCCGCACACGCCCCGGACGCCTCGCACCAGGAGCCGGGATCGGCCGCGTGGCCCCCGCCCGGGCCGGCCGCGCCCCGGCACCGCGAGCGGGCCAGGCGCCCGGTGGCCCTCCTCGCGGCGGTGGCCATCGCGGCGGGGGTCGTCGGCGGCGGCACCGCCGTCCTCGTCGGCGAGCTCACCGGCCGCGGCGGCGACACCGGCTCCGCCGCCGGTGTCGTCCCCGGCACCACCGTCTCGCAGAGCAGCAAGGGCACCGTCGCCGGTGTCGCCAAGGCCGTCTCCCCGATGATCGTCGAGATCAACGCGACGTCGACGGCGGGCGAGTCCACGGGCTCCGGCGTGGTCATCACCTCCGACGGCGAGATCGTCACCAACAACCACGTCATCTCCGGCGCCTCGTCGGTCAAGGTGCAGCTCAGCACCGGCCGCACGTACACCGCGAAGGTCGTCGGCACCGACCCCGCCAAGGACCTCGCCCTGATCAAGCTCCAGGGCGCGAGCGGGCTCAAGACGGCCACGCTGGGCGACTCCTCGGCGGTCGCGGTCGGCGACCAGGTCGTCGCGATCGGCTCCCCCGAGGGCCTCACCGGCACCGTCACCAGCGGCATCGTCTCCGCCCTCGACCGCGATGTCACCGTCGCCAAGGAGGACGGCAGCGGCCAGAACCAGGGGCAGGGCCAGGGCCAGGGCGGGCTCGGCGGCGGGCAGTGGCCGTTCGAGTTCGGCGGCCGCCAGTTCAACGGCGACACCGGCGAGTCGACCACCACGTACAAGGCGATCCAGACCGACGCCTCCCTCAACCCCGGCAACTCCGGCGGCGCCCTCATCAACATGAACGGCGAGATCATCGGCATCAACTCCGCCATGTACTCGGCGAGTTCGTCCGGCGGCTCGGACAGTTCGAGCGCCGGCAGCGTCGGGCTCGGCTTCGCCATCCCGGTGAACACCCTCAAGGCCGACCTGGCCTCCCTGCGCTCCGGCGGCAGCTCCTGAGGGCCCGGCCGTGCGGGGCCCGGCCCCCGGGCGTGCAAGGCTGAGATCCGGAAGGCACCGCCGTACGCCAACGAGATAACCGGACCGACCGGGGAAGAGGACCACGACCGATGAGCCCCGCCGAGGACGCCCCGCAGCGCATCCTGATCGTCGACGACGAACCCGCCGTGCGCGAGGCCCTGCAACGCAGCCTCGCGTTCGAGGGCTACGGAACCGAGGTCGCCGTCGACGGTCTCGACGCGCTGGCCAGGGCCGAGGCCTACGCCCCCGACCTCATCGTCCTCGACATCCAGATGCCCCGGATGGACGGCCTGACCGCCGCCCGCCGGCTCCGCTCCGCCGGCACCACCACCCCCATCCTGATGCTGACCGCGCGCGACACCGTCGGCGACCGGGTCACCGGCCTCGACGCGGGCGCCGACGACTACCTGGTCAAGCCCTTCGAGCTGGACGAGCTCTTCGCCCGGATCCGCGCCCTGCTGCGCCGCAGCTCGTACGCGGCCCCGGCGGGCACCACTGCCTCCGACCCCGACGAGCTTGCCTTCGCCGACCTCCGGATGAACCTCGCCACCCGCGAGGTCACCCGGGGCGACCGCCGCGTCGAGCTGACCCGTACCGAGTTCACCCTGCTGGAGATGTTCCTGGCCCACCCGCGCCAGGTCCTCACCCGCGAACAGATCCTCAAGGCCGTCTGGGGCTTCGACTTCGAGCCCAGCTCCAACTCCCTGGACGTGTACGTGATGTATCTGCGCCGCAAGACGGAGGCGGGCGGCGAGCCGCGCCTCGTGCACACCGTGCGCGGGGTCGGCTACGCGCTCCGCGCCGGCGGCGGTGACGGATGACCGGCTCCCTGTCCCGTTTCCGGGCCCTGCCGCTCCGCTCCCGGCTGGCCCTGCTGGTGGCGAGCGCGGTCGCGGCGGCGGTCGCGGCGGTGGCGGTGGCCTGCTGGTTCGTCACCCGGGAACAGCTGGAGAACCAGCTGGACACCTCGCTGCGGAACGTCTCGGCCAGCGACGACACCGTACGGAGCCTGTTCGCCGCCTGCACCCACCCCGACCAGGCCGCTCCCCCGCCGTTCAAGGGGTCGTACATCGTGCAGCTGGTCACCGCGGCCGGCAGCACCTGCACCTCGGCCGGTGCCTCCCCGATCGAGGTGACGGCCGCGGACACCGCCGTCGCCGCCGGGGAACAGCCCGAGGCCCTGCACACCGCCACCACCAGGAACGGCGGCAAGGTACGGGTGCACACCTACCCGTACGAGACCCGCACCCCGCTGCCCGGGCTGGTCACGGGCGGTCTCGCGGTCTCGGTGGCCCGCCCGCTGAGCGAGATCGACGACCCGCTCTCCTCGCTCGCCTGGATGCTCCTGGTCGTCTCCGGCATCGGGGTCGTCGGCGCCGGGGCGGCCGGGCTCTGGGTGGCCCGCACCGGCCTGCGCCCGGTCGACCGGCTCACCGGCGCCGTCGAGCACGTCGCCCGCACCGAGGACCTCACCGTCCGCATCCCGGTCGACGGCGAGGACGAGATCGCCCGGCTCTCCCGCTCCTTCAACTCGATGACCGCCTCCCTGGCCAGCTCCCGCGACCGCCAGGCCCAGCTCATCGCCGACGCGGGCCACGAGCTGCGCACCCCGCTGACGTCGCTGCGCACCAACATCGAGCTCCTGGCCCGCAGCGACGACACCGGCCGGGCCATCCCGCCCGACGACCGCAAAGCCCTGATGACCTCGGTGAAGGCGCAGATGACCGAGTTGGCCTCGCTCATCGGCGACCTCCAGGAACTGGCCCGCCCCGACGCCCCGGCCCCCGGCCCGCTCCAGGTCGTCGCGCTGCACGACATCGCGGACACCGCCCTGGAACGCGCCCGGCTGCGCGGCCCGGAACTGACCCTCCGGGCCGACCTGGCCCCCTGGTACGTACGGGGCGAGCCCGCCGCGCTGGAGCGGGCGGTGGTCAACGTCCTGGACAACGCGGTGAAGTTCAGCCCGCCCCGGGGCACCGTCGAGATCGCCCTGCGCAACGGCGAACTGACCGTACGGGACCAGGGCCCCGGCATCCCCGCCGACGAACTCCCGCACGTCTTCGAACGCTTCTGGCGCTCCCCGTCCGCCCGCCAGCTCCCCGGCTCGGGCCTGGGCCTGTCGATCGTCGCCCGCACGGTCCAGCAGGCCGGCGGCGAGATCACCCTCCGCCCGGCCCCGGACGGCGGCCCCGGCACCCTCGCCACGATCCGCCTCCCGGGAGCCCCGACACCCCCACCAGGTCTGTGAGGCGGGGCCGCTCGCTTCAGCAGATCAGTTGTCGTAGAGGCCGGCTTCCTCGGTAAGACCGACCAACTCGTCGAGTCCTCGGCGACGCCGTGAGCGCCTCTTCTCCCTGTAGTCGAGAACGTCCGCCAGGAGCACCCTGCGGTGCCGCCCCGGCCTCGAAAACGGTATGCCGCCCTCGTCGAGGATCTTGACGAACGTCGGTCGGCCGACTCGCAGCAGGTCGGCGGCCTCCTGCGTGGTCAGCGTGGTGTTCACCGGAGTGGCCGTCACGGCCTTGCCCTCCGCCAGGGCCCGCACCACCACCTCGGGCAACAAGGTCCGGTCTTCGACGGAGCTGTGCATGGCTCTTTCTCCCTCGTAGATGACCCCAAACTCGCGCAATTCGAAAGAAACCGTGATCGCGGGTTCGGGAGCTGCGGGTGAACAGGGCGCGGACGGGGAACAGGGTGTCGCCGTGTTCCCGGTACGCCCCGCCTCAGGCCCCCACGGTCCCGTCGACGCCCTCGCGCAGGAAGTCCGCGTGCCCGTTGTGGCGCCCGTACTCCAGGAGCACGTGCACCATCACCATCCGCAGCGAGACCTCCTCGCCCCACCTCGGCTGGTACCCGACCAGGTCCAGCGAATCGGCCTCCCGCTCGATCCGGCGCGCCGTCGCCACCTCGGTCTCCCAGGCGGCGAACGCCTCCTCCCGCGTCGAGGAGCTCGCGTCGTACGCCGCCTGGAAGTCCATCTCGTCGGACCAGACCAGGGGCACGTCGTTGTCCTCGAACGCCCGGCGGAACCACGTCCGTTCCACCTCCGCCATGTGCCGCACCAGCCCGAGCAGGGAGAGCGTGGAGGGCGGCATCGACCGCTGCCGCAGTTCCTCGTCGGTGAGCCCCTCGCACTTCATGGCGAGGGTCGCGCGGTGGTAGTCGAGGAAGGCCCGCAGTGTCTCGCGCTCGCTGCCGAGGTGGGGCGGGCCCGTCCGATGGTCGTGGGTCACTGGCGTACTCCTCGTCGTCCGTAAGGGCGTTGATCAGTATCCGCCGCCCCGGGACCGCCGAGGGAGGAGTTACGGGGGCCGGGCCCGACGCGCCCGGCTACCGGCCGACGGAACGCCAGATGCGGTCCGCCATGACCCGCTCGACCTCGGCCAGGTCCACGTCCCCGAGGGAGAGCCAGCGGCGGGCGACCGCCGTGACCGGCCCCAGGATCAGCGATTCCAGCACGGGAAGGGGAAGGTCCACGAGCTCCCCCGAGCTCTGCCGGGCGTGCAGCCAGCCCGCGATCGGGGCCAGCCGGGCTTCCTGCGCGCCCCGTATCCGCCGGGCGTGCGCGTCGATCTCGCGGTCGGCGGCGACGGAGTGCATGAGCCGGGCCGCGGCCGGGTTGAGCCGGACGAAGAGCAGATAGGCCCGCACCAGCGCGTGCACCCCGTCCCGGGCGTCGTCCACCTCCTCCAGGGCCGCGCCCAACTCGTCGAGGAGCCGGCCCAGCCAGGACTGCGCGAGGGCGAGCACCACGCCCTGGAGGCTGCCGAAATGGTGGTAGATGCTTCCCGCGCTGACGCCGCTGGCCGAGGTGATCGCGCCGAGCGTGAGACCGGCCTCGCCCCTGGCCTCGTAGAGGTCGAGCGCGCAGTCGAGCACCTGCGCGGCGGTGGCCTCACCGCGTTGCTGCTTGGGGCTCATCGTTGCCGTCCTCGCTTCCGGAACCAGGGCCTCACGTCTCGTCGGCCCCTCCTACGGTGTCCCGGCCGGACAGCCTAGTGAAGTTTCCGAAATTATTTCCGGAAGTAGTTCCAATTACCGCGTTCGGTACCTCAGACTGAACCACGCTCACCCCAACTGGCTTAGGGGCGAGGGCATTTCGGACGGGCCGGCTCGGCCTCGGGGGCCACGGCGCGGGACACACGGGGGAACGCTCGGACATGACCAGCGCGCATCACGACGACCACGGGGGCGGTGGCGGCGGTCTCGACGGCGACATAGAGCCGCTGGCCGCGAACGATCCGGCCCGCATCGGGCCCTATCTGCTGCTGGGCAGGCTTGGCTCGGGCGGCATGGGCCGGGTCTATCTCGCCCGGTCGGAGGGCGGCCGTACGGTCGCGGTCAAGGTGGTGCACGCCGAGCACGTGGCGGACCCGCAGTTCAGAGCCCGTTTCCGGCGCGAGGTCGAAGCGGCGAGGCGGGTCGGCGCGCGCTACACCGCGCCCGTACTGGACGCGGCCCCCGACGAGGAGTACCCCTGGGTCGCCACCGGATACGTCCCCGGGCTCTCCCTGGAACAGGTCGTACGCGGCCACGGCGCGCTGCCCACCGCGTCGGTGCTCGCCCTCGCCGACGGGCTCCTGCGCGCGCTGAAGGACATCCACGCGGCCCGCATCGTCCACCGCGACCTCAAGCCCTCGAACGTGATGCTCACGGCCGAGGGCCCCCAGGTCATCGACTTCGGCATCGCCCGCGCCGTCGAAACCTCGGTCGAGTCCCTGCTCACCAGTACGGGGATGGTGATCGGCTCACCGGGGTTCATGGCCCCGGAGCAGGTCCTCGGGGAGGACGTGGGCCCGAAGAGCGATGTGTTCGCGCTGGGTTGCGTACTGACCTACGCGGCGACCGGCACGCTCCCGTTCGGCCGCGGGGCGAGCAACCAGCACGCGGTGATGTACCGCATCGTCGAGGGCGCGCCGGACCTCGACCGCGTCCGCGACGCGTCGCTGCGCGCCCTGATCGGCCGGCTGCTGACCAAATCGGTCGACCAACGCCCCTCGGTGGACGAGCTGCTGGCGGATCCCGACCGGCCACAGCCCCCGTCGGGCGCGGCATCGTGGCTGCCGCCCGAGGTGGTCGGCCACCTCGCGCGGCGGTCCGCGCGGCTGCTGGACGCGGAGGCCGCGCCGGTGCGCCGGGAGCAGGTGGACCGGAGCACGGTCGCCCTCCGCCCACCGGCCCCCGAAGCGGAGTCGGCGCCCGGACCCGATCCGACCGCTCCCGCCGGGGCGTCGGCCGCCCCGGAGCCGCCGTCACCGCCCCCCTCGCCGTCACCGTCGCCGTCACCTCGGAAGGCGAAGTCCAAGCGGGAGCGGCGGCGCCGGGCGCTGATCGTTTCCGTCCCCGTGGTCCTGATCCTGGGCGGGGGCGGTGGGACGCTGGCCGTGCTGCAGCCGTTCGGCAGCGACCGGAACGACCACGCGTCCCCGCCCGCCGCCTCCTCCGCCGGCCCGACGGGCACGGCCTCCCCGACAACACCGCCCTCCTCACCGTCCGCCACCCCGCCCCGGGACCGAAAGAGTCCCCACGCCTCCGACGACAAGAGCGGCAAGGCCCGCGACGGCAAGGACGGACGCGACGGGCACGACGGGGAGAACGGCCGCAACGCGACCGGACAGAGCGGAGGCTCGGGTTCCTCCGGCTCCACCAGCAGCGGGTCACGCAGCGGCGGAACCGGCGCGGGAACCGGCAGCGGATCCGGCGACGGGTCCGGGTCCTCCTCGGGCTCCACCTCCGGCTCGGGCGGCTCCTCCGGGGGTTCCACGGGCGGCTCGGGCGGATCGGGCGGCTCGGGCGGGGGAAGCTCGGTTCCCTCCTCGTTCGTGGGCACCTGGAAGTACGGCGAGACCTACAACACCGGACAGCCCGGCACCATCACCATCTCCGGCTCGGGCGTGGTCCGGCTGACCGACTACCCGTTCAACAACTGCCCGTACGAGGGAAAGGTGACCTCTACGACGAGCAGCCGCGTCAACGTCGGCGCCCTCCAGCTCGTCGGCGCGAACCCCGGCTACTGCTACCGGTCGCAGGACCCGTCGTTCTTCGTCCTCAACCCCGGCGGCATCCGGCACAACGTCGGCCCCGCCAGCGGCGACGGCTACTTCTACAAGCGGGGCTGATCCGGCCGGTCGGCGTCTCAGACCCCCGGGTTGTGCCGGATCAACGACTCGACCAGGCCCGGTCGGGTCGCCGGGAAGTCCAGCGGGACGATGCCGAGGCCGGTCCAGCCGGAGGCTTCCGCGCCGTCGAGGAAGGAGTGCACCTGCGGGTTGAGCCGGTCGGCGTTCCAGCGGGGCGGCAGCAGGGCGGCCGTGCTGACGTAGTTCATGAACAGCTTGCCGGGCTGTCCGGCCGCCTTGCGGAACTGGGCTTCGATCTTCGGGTACTTGGCGAACGGCTCCGCCATGTAGTCGTCCTGGATGTCGAAGAGTCCCGGGTCCGCGTACCGGACCCCGGGCAGGCCGCCGTTGTCGGCGAGGAGCACGACCTTGCCGCGCGCCTCCCCCAGCGAGGGCAGCGAGGAGCCGATACGGAACAGCGGGCGCCAGCCCCGGTTGTCGAGGTAGTCGTCGAAGACCGCCCGGAACGCCGCGTCGCTCTCCTCCGAGTACTCCTGCTTGACCCGCATCAGCACGGTTTCGGTGGGGTGCGCCGCCAGGAAGTCCCAGCAGGCGCCGAGCACATCGCCGAACATCAGGTTCTGGTACGAGGCCCCGTGGTGGATCGCGAACGACCCGCCGGTGATCCGGCACCGTACGTCGAGGAAGCGGATGCCGCTGTCCAACTGTTCGGCGATCGTGGTGTTCTGGCATTCGGTCCAGGGTCCGCCGTACCGTGCGCCGGAGTCGTGCGACCCGGGGATCGTGAGGGCCCGCAGCGCGGTCGCGTCGGGTATCGCGCCCATCCACCCCTGGGTGGTGAGGGCCTGCCGGTCGGCGGCGCGCGCGGAACCCGCGCCGATCAGCACGGTGGCGGTGGCGGCCAGGGTTCCGGCCAGGAAGTTGCGGCGGGTGGCGGTGTGCGGGGCGTGCGGGCGGTACGGGCTCATGCGGGCGTTCCTCCGTCTGCCGTGGGGTCAGCCGTCAGATTATGACCGGCACACGTCACATCGGGAACAGCGTCAACGGCGGCCCCGGACGCCCGAAAGACCCGATTACCCTTACTTCCCGCCGATCTACCGGCCTACCGATCCGTCCGGTGGACGAACCCGCAGCCAAGGAGCCGACATCAACGCCACCTCCCGGCACCGCGACACCACCGGGCGGGCCGCCAGAGCCCTCGCCCTGACCGGAGCCGCGATCCTGGCCCTCGGCGGCTGCGATGCCCTGAACACGGACAAGACTCCCGAGCGCGTCCGGAACGGCACCAACGAACTCGATCTGGAGGTCACCGGCCGCCCGACCCCCGGCAGCCTCTCCGTCACGGAACGGGTCCTGGCCCGCCTCAAGGCCCGGGACGCCGACGGCCTGGCCGCGCTCGCGGCGTCAGTCGGCGACCCCGAGTCCGACGCGAAACGCTGGACGGCCCGATGGAGCGGCCCCGCCCAACACCCGGCGACGGCCGACTTCTTCCAGGGCGAGCGGGAGAGCACCGTCGACATCCGCTTCACCGACGAACGGTCCACGCTTTCCCTCGTGCTGAGGGACCACGACTACGACGACGCGTACGACGTCGTCCTGAACGACGAGGGCTGACGCTCCGACCACCGCCCCCGGCTGGACCGCAACCGGCCCCCTCACCCCGCTCGCCCCGCTCGCCCCGCTCGCCCCCAGGACCTCCTACGGGCTCTACGGGTGGACCAAGGACAACTCGTGGTCAGCGAGCCACGTCACCTTCACCCTGGCCGACCTGGAACGGCTCACGCCTGGAAGGGACTTCTACCAGCGGTCCACAGGAGTCAGCGAGGAAGTGGCCGTCACCATCTCCACGGCCGAGTTCAAGGCCACGGCCTGCGGGCGGGAATGACGCGATGGCGCTGCCGCCCGGCTGCTCGGGCGGTGGGGAGTGACCACACCGCCCGTCCGCGTGGGCGCTTCAGGTGTGGCTGACCTTGACGACCACAGTGCGGCACAACTTGTCGGCGAGCGTCTGCCGCTTGCTGTCGAACAGCGGCAGGAACCAGCCGATATAACAGGGCAGGCTGTCCACGATGTGCGCGAGCTTGCGCACGAACGCCATCCCCATGCCGAGCGTGCCACCATCGGCCTCACGACGCAGGCTGATGCCCAGGACCCGCTTCCCGGTCGTCTGCCCGGTCGAACCTTCCCGGTAGAGCTGGAATATCGCCATGACCAGGGTGTAGACGACACCGACCGCGAAGAACGCGCCGGGCTCCGCGGTCGCCGGATCGTCACTGCGGGCCAGGTCGATGAACCCCATCCCGTACATCGGCCCGAGAATGATCAGCCCGTCAAGCAGATAGGCGCCAACCCGACGCCCCCAATGCGCCAGCGGCGGCACACCCACCCCGTACCCGCCCTGCGGATACGCCCCGTACGGCGGATACCCGTACGGCGTGTACCCGTACGGCGCGTGCCCGGGCATGTTCTGCGACGCCGGGGCCTGGTATCCGGGCTGGGCAGGTGAATTCTGCGGGTCGTACGGGGTATGCGGGTCGCCGAAACTCAAGGTGCTCTCCATGGAACGGAAACAGGCTGCGCGGGGAAATACAAAGGAAATGGCGGTCATCCTCTCCACGGCCGAGTTCAAGGCCACGGCCTGCGGGCAGGAATGACACGATAGTGCTGTGCTGCCGTCTGGCTGCCCGGGGGTGGGGTCGTTTTTTAATGTGTCACCTACCCCCTCATGTGTCACACATTTTTGCAAGGGGGGGTGACCATACCGCCCGCCCGCGTGGGCAGTTCAGCTGTGGCTGACCTTGACGACCACGGTGCGGACATCTTGTCGGCGAACGTCTGCCGCTTGGTGTCGAACAGCGGCAGGAACCAGTCGATGTAACAAGGCAGGCTCCAGTCATGACAGGCGTGACTGCCGAAGTTCCAAGATTTCCCTTGCCTCCAGCGGAGCCTCCTCTACCAGAATTCCCGCTTCAGCAGCTTGTGGCATCTCCCGAAGAACCATCAGCGCGGCCTCAGGCGTCATTCCCCGCACATAGGCTTCTTTTAGCCGCTCCAACCAGATGAGTCCGGCTTGGTAGCCCTCAACGTCGGCTTCATCGCGGGGTTCGAAACTCGCCGCACCTTCGCTGTTTGATGCCCAGAGGTAGCCCAGAACTCCGCTGCGACTACGAACCGGGAAGTACAGGACGCGACCTGACGCCTCACGCCGATAGCCCTGCTCAAATTCTTGGGTATGCCTGAAGATCCTGTTCCGGTAAGGGATCTCGAACCGCCCCCACGAATCGGACGGCGCACCATCATCATCGAAATGACTTTCTACGCCAGTTTCAGTGGGTTTCCCAAAGTAAGTCGGATCTTCTGGCCCCGTATCTGAATCGAGGACCACAGACAGGTCCCTCAGAGCAGAAGCCAACCTGGGTGAATTCTTGGCATACACAGAAGGCTGAGGATTACCTTTGAGGTCATAGGCCATCCACGCATCGGAAAAGGTAGTCAAATCAGTGGTGACGAAATCAAGGAAGGCAGAAGTGCCGAGTTGGAACAGGTTTTCCTGAAGGTAATCACCCTCCTCACCCACAAGCATTCCGGCGCACCGGATGGAGGTATCTACCGATCCTATCGACCCTGCGTCGACTCTCGCCTCGATGACACGCGCAAACCTTTGAGGGACCTCATCTCGACCCCCACCTTCCGCAGGGATTTCACCACGAAATAGGTAACTGCCCGACGCACCCGCCTCCGAGACGGAAATTTTAAAGTTGGGCCTCCCACAGGCCAGGCGATGCGCATGAAGAATCGAGTAGGCGTTGAGTGAATCACGGATACACCGAATGATGAGCCCTTCCTCACTATCACACCCCCAGGTCCAACGGGCTACCGGCGTACTGGTAATCACGACGATCCTTTCGGGAAAAATTTAGCCTCGGGAGGGACGAACAAATTCCCGTCCGGCGAACGAAATATGAACTGGACATTATTTTTGGCGTGCAAGCCATGCAGGCGGCCGAGCTGAGTAGCTATTTCAGCCCTCGACGCCTTGGTCTCCACCAAGAAAATTTTCACGTCCGCATGAGAGTCCGTGAGCTGCCGGATCTTCTTGAATACATTCCTGACAACCTTACCCGGGTCGGCCGGAGATTCCGGACCTGTCATATCTTTTAGTTGCCACCCGTATACGGTTCCATCCACATCACGTGCCATCACATCGAGATCTGTCTTTTCACCCGTGAAGACACCGGGCTTTATTTCATAACCATCCTGCTTGATCTCAAAAACTATTTTATCAGCTCCTCCGGAATGCAATCTCTCACCGAGGCGCAGTTGCTCAATCCCTCCCGAAATCCCATCAAGCCTACTCAGGCCGGACACTACCTCCCTGTATCCTTCGAAAGCTACAAGCTTTCCAGACGCAATTATCTCGGATATTTCCTGTCCAGCTGGATTCTTGGACAAGTTGTTCAAGGCCCGTTCAATGTCGTCAGGCTTCACACCAGTGCTGGTCAGCTGGCCACGTACCTGCGCCTCCATTTCACCACCGAGTTCCAGAGGGCCTGAGTGGTCCTGAGGCCTGTCCCACCCGCCAGGATCGCTGATGTCACGAGCGAATCCATCCGGCCCTCCGCCCCCGACGCCACCTCCACCTCCTCCTCCAGTACCGCTTCCCGCAGGTAGGTCGTGGCTCAAGCTGTGCCTGGTTCCTGGCAGCTCGGTGTGATGAATGGTGGTGGCGAGATGGTTGTGGGGTGGGGTGGGGCTGGTGTTGCCGGGTGGGGTGTGGTCGGGGGTGTGGTGGGCGGTTGCGCCGGTGAGGGCGGGTTCGTGGACTTCGGCTGGGGGCTGGGCGTTGAGGTTGCGTTCCTTGGTTGCCTGGTCGGCGCGTTGGAGGAGGGTGCCGTCCTCTTTGTAGAGGTTGCCGTCACGGTCGAAGTAGGCGGCTTCGCCGGCGAACGGGGAACGGACGGCGCCTTCGGGGAGAGCCACCGCACCGTCGGGGAGTTCGACCGTGCCGTTGGGGAGGGCGGTCGCGCCGTCGGGGATCGTGGCGCCCTCGGGGAGGTGCAGGGTGCCGTCCGGGAGGCGGAGGGTGCCCTCGGGGACAGTAATGACGTGGTCCGGGAGAGGCGGGAAGGTGGTGGTCTCCAGGCCCTTCAGCCCGGTCATGACGTCGCTGACCTTCGTGAGTCCGGCACCCGCACCCTTGAAGACGTACGTCATGGGGTCGACGACACGGGCGGTCTTGCCCGCGACGGAGAGGGTCTTGGCCAACGCGCCGGCCTTGCCGGCACCCGCTGCGGAGCCGCCGGTGCCGCCGGTGAAGACGGTGGTCAGGACGTTGAACGTGACCGCCCCCGCCGCACGGGACGGGTTGGAACCCCACTGGTCCCAGGCGATCAGGGCCTTGCCGGTCTCCTTCATCGCGGCGCGTGAGTCGCGTACCCAGGAGGGCAGTTTGTCGTCCGGGGCCGCCCAGAAGATGCCGTTGACGCCAGGAGTGATGGCGAGCGTCACTCCGGTGGCGAGCTTGGCCAGGCCGGTCCATGCCTGCTTCATGGAGTCCCAGCCCTCGGTGCCGACCAGGATGCCGAGACCTTCGAGGGTGCCCCCGACCCCGTCGACGATGAAGCCCCTGCCGAAGTCGTAGGCGTGGCGCCACACCTTCCACCACGGCACCGACTCCTCGACCGGTTCGCCCCACGGCAGGCTCGGCGCCTGTTTCAGCGCCTCGGCGTCGTACCCGTACGTCCCCGACCTGCCCGAGCCGTCACCGGTCTTCAGCGGATGCCCGCCGACCAAGGCGACGATCTTCGCGTGGCAGGCCCGCTCCACCTCCTGGAACGCGGCCCACACCTCGGCGATCTCGTTGCGGCGCCGGTTGTTCTCCTCGACCAGGTCGCCGTCCTCGGCCCAGTCGTCGTCCCCGTTCACCTTCACCCGGAAGGCGACCGCGTCCCGTTTCAGCGCCTTCAACTTCTCCACCAGCGGGAACGCGTCGTCCGAGTACGTGCCGAGCGCACCGGCGACCACACACAGGTCCTCGCTCAGCGACAGCCCCTTCGCCGCGACCGGGGCCGTCGTCGCGAAGAGCTGCTCCGCCTCCGGCGCCCGGTAGAAGGCACGCAGTCCGCCGAAGCTGCGATGCACGTCCCCGGCCGCCTCGGCGATCTTCGCCCCGTGCCCCGACAGCTCGGTCACCTTCACGTCGAGCAGCGCCAGATCACCCGTGAAGACGGGTATCCCGATCGGGTCGACCGGCGCCGGCCCTCCGCCTCTCACCGCATCCCCCGCATACGACGCAGCTCGTCCACCCGTACCGCCCTGGCGGCGTTCTGCGCCCGCTCGGCCGCCTCCAGGTCGCCCCGCACATAGGCGTTCGTCGCGTCCACCGCACCCAGCACCGCGGCCTCGGTTCGCTTCCCCATCGACACGAAGTCCCGCTCACGCACGTGCAGAAACTCCGCCAACGCCGCCGCCACCGGGCCCGCCGCCGCGCGCGACAGCGGTGCCTTCCCCGGCACAACCGGGCCCTGGAGCGGTGTGGACGCCTGCGGGCCCGGCACCGCCGTACCCGCCGCCGATGCCGCCTCCGACACCGTCTCCAGCAACGCCGTCAGCGCCTTCTGCAGGTCGTCGGCGTGCCCGCCCACGCTCCCCAACTGCCCCTGCACACCCTGTGGACGGATGTCCCAACCCACCACCGCAAGCCCCCGGAACGTTGCATTCGAACGCTCGCCCCTGGCTGGACAACCGTTCCCGAGGCCATCCCTATCAAGCCGAACATCGCTGTTGCAATCAGCAAATTGACAATCGGCCAACTACGTCCGAGATCGTGCGCCCAAAGGAACTTCGGAGTGTCGAAGCCGGGCCCGAGCCTCCCGATCCGTTCGCCACTGCGACCTCTACGGCAACGGTTCCTCGCCCTCCACGGGGAGGTCGAACCCCGGGCGTACGGTCCACTCGATCCAGGCGTCACCATGGCTCAGCGAGAGCCCACAGGGTTCGCCGCGATGAAGAGCAGCGAGGGCGCCCACGCATCCGCCGCCCTCGACCCAACTCAGCGCGCGGTGGCGTTCGAACGGCGGCAGTCCGACCGCCAAGGCCCGGATGTTCAAGCGGATGACGCGGATCGCCTCGGCGGGGTCGAGCGCCCTGTGCTGGAACACCTCGGCGATCTCGTCGGCCGCCAACGTCCGATAGGTGACCCGTTCGCACCAGAAGACGCGTGTCACGGACGATGCGGGGCGCTGGCGGTCGAGCACGGGCCTCTCCTGGCGCCCATCGAAATCGCCTCGCGCCCGCCGCCGGCGTGACGAGCCGCGAACGCGAGGCGATCCTTTGAAACTCCGCTCAACGGGCGCAGCACTGAGTGGAGTTGTGCATCACGAACGCCAACCCACCGGGGCCGGGTCGGCTGGAGGCACACCTCGAAGCTAGCGTTTTACGCGAGACCGTTTCAAGCGTTTGACGTCTAACGAGTGAGGTTCAGATGCTCGAAGCTTGCTAACGGGTCACCCAATCCAAGCCACCTCATACACAACGAGCGGCCCCCACCTGCGCCGATGGGAACCGCCCGAAGCGGGAGTGCTATGAATCAGGCCAGATCGTCGAACTCGCCGTCCTTCGCGCCTCCGAGGAAGGCGCGGAGCTTCGCACGGGTCGTCCGGATGACCACATCGGGGTTGTCACTCTCGCGCAACAGGATCTCGCCGCCGTGCTCGGCCAGCTCAAGGCAGTTGTTGCCCTCAGCATTCGATGACTTCGACGACTTTCGCCACTGGATTTCGATTTTTCTCACGCCTTCATACTTGTAGTGCGATGGTACGAATGAAGTCCCGCGTCTTCTCCGGGTCGAGAGAACGTTCCTCGATCCGATTCAGAGCGAACCGCCAGTTCTCAAGGCTTGTTTCAGCGTCCAGAAACCGCGAGCCAGTCGCGGTGTCGATCTGCACGGTGTCAAGCTGTGGCACTGGACCGTAGAGGTAGTGTGCCGAACTGTTGGCGTGCGGGAAACCGCCCGCAGCGAACGGAATCGCGCGGATGACGATGTTGTCGCGCTCCGACTGCAACAGCAGGTGGTCAAGCTGGCTGCGCGCGATGGCAGAGCCGCCGTAGACCATCCGCAGCGCAGCTTCATGAACCAGGAACACGCAGCGGGGCTGGTCCGCCCGATCGAGTACGTCCCGGCGCTTCAGCCGATGCGAAAGCAAGCGCCGTTGACGCGTAGGGCTGGGCGGAGGGACGTTCTCCGCGAACACGGCCCGTGCATAGTCCTCGGTCTGGAGCAGACCGGGGATGTGCATGATCTCGACCGACCTGAATCCTTTGGCATGGTGCTCCAGCTCGGCCAGGTCAAGAGGATCGCTGGTGAATTCATCCCGGTAGTCCTCCCACCAGCCCTTTATGCGCTCCCGGGCCATCTCTGCCAGCGCGTCGATGTAAGCCTCGTCGGAACAGCCATAGTGCTCGGCCCAGGTACGCACCCGCTCCGTGCTGACGCCGAACCGCCCGGACTCGATGTTGCTCACCGTGGTGCGGTCCGTGCCGAGCATCGCCGCCGCTTTGGTGAGCGAAAGCCCCGTGCGCTCTCGCATCTTGCGCATCTCGGTGCCGAGTCGGCGCTGTCGCGCCGTGGGCGCCTTCCTTGATGGCATCAACTTCTCCTCTCCCCAGGTCAGTTTGGCCCGTTACCCATCGAGACGCACATCGTTCATGACATTACACAAGTGCGTCCAACACGTGAGGCGCATGAGCTAGGGTCGCCCTACCTCGCGCCGCACGCCGGTAGGCCCGAAGTGCAGCCGTACGCAGGCATGTTCAGCCACGCCCGCGTGCGGCCATCGCCACGGGCGACGAGTGACGCACGCACGCACGTTCGCTTCGCATCGCATCGCGTTGGGAGAACGACATGACCTCCGTCCACACCACCGCCCATCCTTCGCCGCCGGGTCCGCCGGGTAGCGAGATCTACCGGCTGACCCTGCCCAACACGTCCGGGGCGGCCAAGGTGTCGCGGGACTTCGTGGCGTCGCTGCTGGGCGTCAGCAGATGCGGCGGGCTGGCCGGACTGGTCGACGACGCGCGGCTGTGCGTCACGGAGGTGGTCGCCAACGCGCACCGGCATACGGCCACGGCGCTGATCCAGGTCCATGTCGCCGTAGGGGACGAGCGGGTCACCGTCGCCGTGGCGGACGACGACCACTGGGCCCTGCCCCGGTGCCCCGAGCAGCGCGGCGGGTCATGTCAACCGGAGGGCGGACGCGGGTTGCTGCTGGTGGAGCGGGTGGCGGCCGCGTGGGGGACACGGGTGCTGGGCGAGGGTGTGCCGTACCGGAAGGCGGTGTGGTTCACGCTCGGCGGGGACGGCGGCAGAGTACGGAGCTGAGCCGGGCCGGGTCGAACCGGGGCGAGTCGGGCCGGGGCCGACCGGGAACGCCGAACGGGGCGGCGGGCCGGGTTCGGCCGCCGCCCCGTTCGGGTTCGAGCGGTGTTGCTGGGTGGATCAGTCCTACTTGATGACCGTGATGCGGTCGGCCGCCGGCGGGGCCAGCGGGGCGTCGGCCGTGGAGTGGGCCACCAGGTAGTCGTTGAACATGTCCAGGTCGGAGGCGCCGACCAGCTTGTTCGTGCCCTGGCCGAGGGCCGCGAAGCCGTCGCCGCCGCCCGCCAGGAACTCGTTCATCGCGACGCGGTAGGTCTTGGCCGGGTCGATCGCCTCACCGTTCAGCTTGATGGTGTCGGTGACCACGCGGGCCGCGCCGGACTTCGTCATGTCCAGGGTGTAGGTCAGGCCCTTGGAGATCTGGAGGATCTTCGGGCTGGCCTCGTTGGAGCCGCTGACCTGCTGCTGGAGCGCGGCGACCAGCTGGGCGCCGGTCAGGTCGACGACGTTCATCATGTTGGTGAAGGGCTGCACGGTGAAGGACTCCCCGTACGTCACCACACCGTCGCCCTCGGCGCCGCTCGCCTTGTACACCAGGTCGGCGCGGATGCCGCCCGGGTTCATGAACGCGACGACGGCGCCGCCCTTGTCCGCCGGGGCCAGGCCCTCCAGCTGGGCGTCGGCGATCAGGTCGCCGAGCGGCTTCTCGTAGGCGCTGGAGCCACGGCCGTTGATGTCGGCGGTGATGTAGCCCTGCGGCCGGTTGGAGATCGGGGCCGCGAGGGCGTTCCAGCGCGCGATCAGGGCCGTCATGTCGTTGGCCTTGGGCTGGTCACGGCTGACGATGTGGTTGGCCGACTTCGGGTTCTTGGCACCGGCCGACTTCACCGACGTACGGACGATGTCCTTGGTGCGGCGGTCGTAGGTGAGCGTCGTCTCGGTGTAGAGCTTGCCGAAGGAGGACGCCGAGGTGACCAGGCGCGGGTTGCCCGCCGGGTCCGGGACGGTGCAGACGTACGCCTGGTGGGTGTGGCCGGTGACCAGCGCGTCGACCTTGGGCGTGATGCCCTTGGCGATGGTGGTGATCGGGCCGGAGATGCCGTCGCCCGGGCCGTTGCTGTCGCAGTCGTAGTTGTACGAGGACGAGGCCGGGGCACCGCCCTCGTGGATCAGCGCGACGATGGACTTGACGCCCTGGCGGTCCAGCTCCTTGGCGTACTTGTTGATCGTCTCGATCTCGCTGTGGAACTTCAGGCCCTTGACGCCGTTGGCCGTCACGATGTTCGGGGTGCCCTCCAGGGTCACTCCGATGAAGCCGATCTTGACGCCGTTCTTCTTCCACACCGTGTAGGGCTTGAGGATCGGCTTGCCGGTCTTCTCGTCGGTCACGTTGGCGGCGAGGTAGGGGAAGTCCGCGCCCCGGAACTTCTTGCCCTTCTCGTAGCAGCCCTCGACCGGGTGGCAGCCGCCGTTCTGGAGGCGGCCCAGCTCGGTGGCGCCCTCGTCGAACTCGTGGTTGCCGACGCTGGTGACGTCCAGGTCGATCCCGTTGAGCGCCTCGATGGTGGGCTCGTCGTGGAAGAGGCCGGAGAGCAGCGGGCTCGCGCCCACCATGTCGCCGCCCGCAGCGGTGATCGAGTACGGGTGGCCCTTGCGGGCGGTGCGCAGCGAGGAGGCGAGGTACTCGACACCGCCGGCCGGGACGGCCTTGACGGTGCCGTCGGCCTGCGTCTCGTTGACCGTGCCCGCCGAGCCGGCCGGGGGCTCAAGGTTTCCGTGCAGGTCGTTGAAGGACAGCAGCTGCACGTCGACGGTGGGGCCCTGGCCGTGGTTGCCCTGCCGGCCCTGGCTGTTGCCCTTGCCCGGGTTCTCCTGGGCGCCGGCCGGCATCGCGGCGATGAGCGCGCCCACGGTGGCGAGCCCGGCCGCGGCGGTGAGCACCCGCCGGGACGCGCGGTTCTTCTGCGGTGTCGCTGACATCGGTCCCCTTGTGATTCTCAGCGGGAGGTTTTCGATTTATGACAAGTCCGGAGACTTCGTGCGCAGCCTAGGGTCAACGCGCGTAGCGCGACAGGTTTGGCGGGTTACGAACTGGTTGCCATGTGGTGCGGCCGGGGACCCGCGTCCGGGCAGTGGCCCGTCCCGCCCCTGGGGGGCGACCGTCCGTCAGACGGTGGGCACGGTACGTACGGAGTGGCACGCGCGGGCGGCCCCACCGGTCCGGTCGACTGAACCCGGGGGCCGACCGTACCCGCCGTGCCCGCCGGGGCCGCCCGGTGCCAGGGCGGTCGCCGTACGCTCGTAGCCATGACGACTGACGCAGCTCTTCCCGCCCCCGGCCGTGAGATCCGGACGCTCGACGTGCTCTCCCCCGAGGAGGCGGAGGCCGTATCCGAACTGCTCGCCGAGGCGGCCCGGTCCGACGGCGGGCAGGCCGTGTCCGAGCAGGGGCGGCTCCAGTTGCGGGGCGGGCGGCGCGAGGGGGTCCGGCATCTGCTGCTGACCAGCGGTCCCGACCTGGTGGGGTACGCCCAGCTGGAGGACACCGACCCGGTGGAGGCGCCGGCCGCCGAGCTGGTCGTGCACCCCTCGTACCGGGGGCAGGGGCACGGGCGGGCGCTGGGCGCGGCGCTGCTCGCCACCACGGGCAAGCGGCTGCGGGTGTGGGCGCACGGCGGGAAGTCCGCGGCGCGCCATCTCTCGCAGGTGCTGGGGCTGGCGCTCTTCCGTGAACTGCGTCAGCTTCGGCGGCCGTTGACCTCGCTGGACATCGCGGAGCCGGTGCTGCCGCCGGGCGTCACCGTACGCACCTTCGTGCCCGGTGAGGACGACGCGGCCTGGCTGGAGGTGAACCGCGCCGCCTTCGCCCACCACCCGGAGCAGGGCTCGCTGACCCAGCGCGACCTGGACGACCGCAAGGCGGAGCCCTGGTTCGACCCGAAGGGCTTCTTCCTGGCCGAGCGGGACGGCGAGCTGATCGGCTTCCACTGGACGAAGGTGCACGCCGAGGAGCATCTCGGCGAGGTGTACGTGGTCGGCATCCGGCCCGACGCGCAGGGCGGCGGCCTCGGCAAGGCGCTCACCGCGATCGGGCTGCGCCACCTCGCGGCGGAGGGACTGCCGACCGCGATGCTCTACGTGGACGCGGACAACAAGGCGGCCCTCGCGGTGTACGAGCGGATGGGGTTCACGACCCACGAGGTGGACCTGATGTACCGCACGGAGTCCTGAGCCCGGGTCGGCGGGTACGGCACGGGGCCCTGAGCCCCGGTCACGTCCCCTGGGGGCGGCGTCGCTTGACGCCGCCCCTTTCTTACGTCACCCTTTCACTACTCAATTAGTGAAAGGGTGAATATGGCAGAGTCCGCAGCGGTCGAGTACCGCATCGACCGACGCAGCGGCGTCGCCACGTACCTCCAGATCGTCCAGCAGACCAAACAGGCGCTCCGCCTCGGCCTGCTGAAGCCCGGTGACCGCCTGCCCACCGCACGCGAGGTCGTCGAAGCCACCGCCATCAACCCGAACACCGTCCTCAAGGCGTACCGGGAACTGGAGCGCGAGGGCCTCGTCGAGGGGCGGCGCGGGCTCGGCACCTTCGTCACCCGGGGCCTCGGCGGCGCGGCGGCCGCCGACGACGCGCCGCTGCGCGCCGAGCTCGCCGACTGGACCCGCCGGGCCCGCGCGGCCGGGCTGGAGAAGGACGACGTGAGCGCGCTCTTCACCGCCGTACTGGACAGCACATTCGAGGGGGATCGAGCCTGATGACAGGCGTTGCGATCGAGGCCGACGGCCTCGGGGTGAAGTATCGGGGCGGGGCCGGGAAGTGGGTGCTCCGCGACTGCTCGTTCCGGCTGCCCGCTGGCCGGGTGTGCGCGCTCGTCGGGCCCAACGGGGCGGGCAAGTCGACCCTGCTCGCCCTCGCGGCCGGGCTGCTGCGGCCCTCGGCGGGTTCGGTGCGGGTGCTGGGCGGTACGCCCGCCGAGGCGCGGGCCCGGATCGGCTTCGTGGCCCAGGACAAGCCGCTGTACCCGCAGTTGACGGTGGACGGGACGCTCAGGGCGGGGGCCGATCTGAACCCCGCCACCTGGGCCCCGGAGACCGCCGAACGCATCGCCGGTGACCTGCCGCGCAAGGCCCGGGTCCGGCAGCTCTCCGGTGGCCAGCGCACCCGGCTCGCCCTGGCCCTGGCGCTCGGCAAGCGGCCCGAACTGCTGCTGCTGGACGAGCCGATGGCCGACCTCGACCCGCTCGCCCGCCAGGAGCTGATGGGCGCGCTGATGGCGGAGACCGCCGAGCACGGCACCACCCTCGTGATGTCCTCGCACCTCCTCACCGAGCTGGAGGGCGCCTGCGACCACCTGCTGCTCGTCGACGGCGGCCGGATCCGGCTCGGCGGCGGGACGGACGACCTGCTCGCCGCGCACACCCTGCTCACCGGCCCGGTACGGGACACCGCGCCGCACACCGCCGTCGAGTCCCGCACCACGGGACGGATACAGACCACCCTGATACGGAGGGAGGGCCCGGTGGACACCGGAGTCTGGGAAACCGCGGAACCCTCGCTGGAGGAACTGCTCCTCGCCCACCTGCGCTCGCCCGAGGCCCCCGCGCTGCTGACGCCGGACGCCCTGCCCGCCG
The DNA here is from genome assembly GCF_053598535.1 of Streptomyces sp. NPDC001108. Classification (NCBI taxonomy): domain Bacteria; kingdom Bacillati; phylum Actinomycetota; class Actinomycetes; order Kitasatosporales; family Streptomycetaceae; genus Streptomyces; species Streptomyces sp. NPDC001108. The sequence goes on along the minus strand of NZ_JBSFKL010000012.1, from coordinate 35,164 downwards.
GGGAGGTGGCGGCCCGATGAGCGCCCTCGCCCTGAGCGGCCCGGTCCGGGTCACCCTGCGCCAGCACCGTACGACCCTGTGGACCGTCGGCGCGCTCGCGCTCGCCGGGATCGCCGCCGTGGTCATCGCCTGGCAGGTGGTGGCGTCGGCCACCGACACGTTCGCGGACACCGGCTGCTCGGTCAGCAAGGTGACCCACGGCTGCGGCATCGCCGTCCGCCACTTCCTCAGCGTCGGGTTCTACTTCCACCGGCTGCTGGAGTACGCCGGGCTGGTCATGATGCTCCTGCCCGCGTTCGTGGGCATATTCGTGGCCGGCCCGATGGTCGCCCGCGAGCTGGAGAGCGGTACGTTCCGGCTGTCCTGGAGCCAGGGGATCTCGCCCGCGCGCTGGCTGGCGGCCAAGCTCGCGGTGCCCGCCGTGGCAACGGTCGCCGGAGTCTCGGTCCTCTCGGCCGTCTGCACCTGGGCCGTGCCGCGGGCCGACCGGACGCAGTACCCGATGGAAACGTACGACCCCATGATGTACGGCGCCACGGGCACCGTCCCGGTCGGCTACACCCTGTGCATGCTGGCCCTCGGCGCGCTGGCCGGGCTGCTGCTGCGGCGCACCGTCCCGGCGATGATCGCCACCGTGATCGCGTACGCCCCGCTGACGGCGCTCCTGAACCGGGTGCGGGAAGATCTCTGGCCGACCGTCCGCACCACCGAGAACCAGTGGTTCAGGGACAACACGACCTGGCTGGTCGACTCGGGGACGCTCACCGCGTCCGGGAAGCCCCTGGACCCGGCGTTCTGCGGGGAACCCGGTGCGCCCGCCGCGTGCGAGGGCGCCGTCAGCTACGTCGACTACCACCCGCTCGCGCACTTCTGGCCGCTCCAGCTCGTCGAGACCGGCATCCTGCTGGCCGTGGCGGCCCTCGCCGTGGCGCTCGCGTTCCGGGTGCTGCGCGGTCTGCACGCCTGACGCCGGTGCGGTACGGGCACGCACCCGGGCGCCCGTACCGCACCGCGCACCGCTTCCTGCACGTCATGTCGCCGTTACCAGCCATTCAGACGGGCTTGCGAACCTCTGACAATGCAGCCAGCTGTGCCGACCCCCCGCAACGGGAGGAAACCCGGCAACGGGAGAACCCCCGGCAAGGGACGGACGGGCGAAACCGCCCTCCTGTCCCCCACGGCCCCCACGAACCCCGTGAACCCCGCCCCTTCCGACGCGCCTACCGAGCCGTCCGCGCGGAAGAATAGGGCCATGAGCCAGCAGCCCAGCTCCGAGGTAACGGTCCAGCCCGCCACGCAGCCGTCGGTCGGCTCGCTCGCCGCCCAGCGGCCGCGCGCGGTGGCCTCCGCGTCCGGCTCCGCCGCCCTGTCCACCGCGGCCGACCTGGACCCCGACATCGACGCGGACGCCGACGCGTACGAACCCGACGTCGACGGCGACGAACTGCCGCACGACCGCTTCCTGGACCGGGAACGCAGCTGGCTCGCGTTCAACGAAAGAGTGCTGGAACTGGCCGAGGACCCGGCGACCCCCCTCCTCGAACGGGCGAATTTCCTCGCGATCTTCGCCTCGAACCTGGACGAGTTCTTCATGGTCCGGGTGGCCGGTCTGAAGCGCCGCATCGCCACCGGGGTCGCCACCCGGTCCGCCTCCGGGCTCCAGCCACGCGAGGTCCTGGACCTGATCTGGACCCGCTCGCGCGAGCTCATGGCCCGGCACGCCGCCTGCTACCAGCAGGACGTGGCCCCCGCCCTGTGCGACGAGGGCATACAGCTGATCCGCTGGCCCGAGCTGACCGAGAAGGAGCAGGCCCGGCTCTTCACCTTCTTCCGGCAGCGCGTCTTCCCCGTACTGACCCCGCTCGCCGTCGACCCGGCCCACCCCTTCCCCTATATCTCGGGGCTCTCGCTCAACCTCGCCGTCGTCGTGCGCAACCCGGTCAGCGGCCACCGCCACTTCGCCCGGGTCAAGGTGCCGCCGCTGCTGACCCGCTTCCTGGAGGCGTCGCCGCAGCGGTACGTGCCCATCGAGGACGTCATCGCCGCCCACCTCGAAGAGCTCTTCCCCGGCATGGAGGTCCTCGCCCACCACATGTTCCGGGTCACCCGGAACGAGGACCTGGAGGTCGAGGAGGACGACGCGGAGAACCTGCTCCAGGCCCTGGAGAAGGAGCTCATGCGGCGCCGCTTCGGCCCCCCGGTCCGGCTGGAGGTCGAGGAGTCCATCGACCCGTACGTGCTCGACCTGCTGGTCCGCGAGCTGAAGGTGTCCGACGCCGAGGTCTACCCGCTGCCCGGCCCGCTCGACCTGACCGGGCTCTTCGGCATCGCCTCGCAGGACCGGCCCGAGCTGAAGTACCCCAAGTTCATCGCCGGCACCCACCGCGACCTCGCCGAGGTCGAATCCGCCTCCCCGCCCGACATCTTCGCCGCGCTGCGCGAACGCGACGTGCTCCTGCACCACCCGTACGACTCGTTCTCCACCTCCGTGCAGGCCTTCCTGGAACAGGCCGCGAGCGACCCCGACGTCCTCGCGATCAAGCAGACCCTGTACCGGACCTCCGGCGACTCCCCGATCGTGGACGCCCTGATCGACGCCGCCGAGTCCGGCAAGCAGGTCCTGGTCCTCGTGGAGATCAAGGCCCGCTTCGACGAACAGGCCAACATCAAGTGGGCCCGCAAGCTGGAGGAGGCCGGCTGCCACGTCGTCTACGGCCTCGTCGGGCTCAAGACGCACTGCAAGCTCTCGCTCGTCGTCCGGCAGGAGGGCGACACCCTGCGCCGCTACTCCCACGTCGGCACCGGCAACTACCACCCCAAGACGGCCCGGCTCTACGAGGACCTCGGTCTGCTGACCGCCGACCCGCAGGTCGGCGCGGACCTCTCCGACCTCTTCAACCGGCTCTCCGGCTACTCCCGCCGCGAGACCTACCGCCGTCTCCTGGTCGCCCCCAAGTCCCTGCGGGACGGGCTGATCGCCCGGATCGACAAGGAGATCACCCACCAGCGGGCCGGGCGCACCGCCTACGTCCGCATCAAGGTCAACTCGATGGTCGACGAAGCGGTCATCGACGCCTGCTACCGGGCCGCCATGGCCGGGGTGCCGGTGGACATCTGGGTGCGCGGCATCTGCGCGATCCGCCCCGGCGTCCCCGGCCTCTCCGAGAACATCCGGGTCCGCTCGGTCCTGGGCCGCTTCCTGGAACACTCCCGGATCTTCGCCTTCGGCAACGGCGGCGAACCCGAAGTGTGGTTCGGCAGCGCCGACATGATGCACCGCAACCTCGACCGCCGGATCGAAGCACTGGTCCGGGTCACCGACCCCGCCCATCGCGCCGCGCTCAGCCGTCTCCTGGAGACCGGCATGGCCGACACCACCTCCTCCTGGCACCTCGGTCCCGACGGGAACTGGACCCGGCACGCCACGGACGCGGACGGACGGCCGCTGCGGCACGTACAGGAAATGCTCATCGACGCGCGGAGGCGCCGGCGTGCGACGCCATGACCACCAGACGACGACCCAGGCGGACCTTACGGCGGGCGCCGTCCTCGCGCCCTACCTCCAGGAACAGGCCGCCGAGTTCCTGCGCAGCCTGCGCCTGCACCGCGAGAACAGCGCCCCCACGGACGCCGGTGCCCAGGGCGCCGAGGAGGCCGCCGAAGCGCTGCGCCGCTCCTCGCGCCGGATCGGCGGCACCCTGCACACCTTCCGGGCGGCCCTGGACACCGCCTGGGCCGAGCAGCTCCGTACCGAACTGGCCTGGCTCTCGGGCACCCTGGCCCGGGAACACGCCTACGCCACCCGGCTCACCCGGCTCCTCGAAGCCCTGCACACCCTGTCCGGCGCCCCGCTGCCCGCCGCCCGCAAGGGCTCCGGCGACTCCCCCGACAAGGAGCGCGCCGCCCTCGGCGTCGGCGCCGCCCGCGCCGGGGCCCTGCTGGAGCGCCAGCTGACCCTCGCCCGGACCCGGGCCCACTCCGCCGCCCTCCAGGCGCTCGGCTCCTCCCGCTTCCACGCGGTGGCCGACGCCGTGGCGCTGCTCGCCTCCGAGGTGCCGCTCGCCCCGGCGGCGGCCGCCCCGGCGGAGGAGATGCTGCACGGCCCCGCCGACCGGGCCGAGCAGCAGCTGCGGGACACGGTCGCGGCGCTCCCCTCCGGCGGCCACGCGGCCCAGCCGTACAACGAGGCGCAGGACGCGCCGTGGCACCGCACCCGGCTCCTGCTGCGCCTCCACCGGTACGCCCACGAGGTGGTGCGGGGCGCCTCCGATCCGGTGCTGGCCGCGCCGGGGCGGGCGCTCGACCTGCACCGGGACGCCTCGGAGGCGGCCGCGGCGGCGGCCTCCGCGGCCCGCACCCCGCGGATCGCCCCGGCCACCGCGTACGCCCTGGGGGTGCTCCACGCCGACCAGCGCCATGCGGTGGAGGCGGCCCGGGGCGTGTTCCGGACGAGCTGGCCGTACGCGGTGGCGGCCGCGGGCGCGCCGTGAGCGGTCCCACGAAGAACGGGACCGGGAAGCCGGTGCGGGCCGCCGGGTGCGTGCTGTGGCGCCGTACGGACTCCGGCGGGCTGGAGGTCTGCCTGGTGCACCGGCCGCGTTGGGAGGACTGGTCGCACCCGAAGGGGAAGCTGAAGCGCGGCGAGCCCGCCCTGGCGGCCGCCCGGCGCGAGGTCCTGGAGGAGACCGGGCAGCACTGCGTGCCCGGCGCCGCGCTGCCCACGGTCCGCTACACCGTCGGGGACCGGCCCAAGGAGGTCGTCTACTGGGCCGCCGAGGCGACCGGCGGCGCCTTCGTGCCCGGCGACGAGGTCGACCGGGTCCGCTGGCTCGCCCCGGCGGCGGCCCGTGCCCTTCTCACCCGCGAACGCGACCGGGAGCTGCTGGACGCCCTGCTCGCGACCCTGGCGGACACGCCCGGCCCCTGACCCGGCCGGAACCGCGCCGCCCCGCACGGTTCACCTCCCGTTCACTCTCCCCCGTAGGCCGCTTCACCTGGTCTGCCTAACTTCGTCAGTGCACGGTGCGCGGCGCAACGGCCCGGCACCCACCCCAACGCACGCCGTCGTAAGAACCAACAAGACCTCGGCGGCTCCTGGAAGGAACACCCGAAAGTGAAGCTTCAGCGCAAGAACCGGCTTCGTGCCACCGCGCTCGGTGCCCTCGCCGTCTCCAGCGCCCTGGTCCTCACGGCGTGCGGTTCGGACGACAACAGCGGTGGCTCGACCGGCGGCAACGGTGGCAAGACCAACGCCGCGTCGAACATCAAGTGCGACGACGCCAAGGGCCAGCTGCCCGCCTCCGGCTCCAGCGCGCAGAAGAACGCCATGGACCTCTGGGCCAAGAACTACATGGCCGGCTGTTCCGGCGTCGAGATCAACTACAAGTCCTCCTCCTCCGGTGAGGGCATCGTCGCCTTCAACCAGGGCACCGTCGGCTTCGCCGGTTCCGACTCGGCGCTGAAGCCCGAGGAGGTCGCCGAGTCGAAGAAGATCTGCAAGGGCGGCCAGGGCATCAACCTCCCGATGGTCGGCGGCCCGATCGCCATCGGTTACCACCTGGAGGGTGTCGACAGCCTGGTGCTGGACGCCCCCACCCTCGCCAAGATCTTCGACAACAAGATCACGAAGTGGAACGACCCGGCGATCGCCAAGCTCAACAGCGGCGCCAAGCTCCCGGACAAGCCGATCCAGGCCTTCCACCGCTCCGAGGACTCCGGCACCACGCAGAACCTCGGCAAGTACCTCGGCGCCGCGGCCCCGAGCGACTGGAAGTACGAGGCCGAGAAGAAGTGGCCGGCCCCCAAGGGCCAGGCCGCCTCCGGCTCCTCCGGTGTCGCCGCCCAGGTGAAGCAGGTCGACGGCGCGATCGGCTACTTCGAGCTGAGCTACGCCACCGACCAGTCGATCTCCACCGTCGACATCGCCACCGGTGGCTCCGCCCCGGTCAAGGCCACCTCGGAGAACGCCTCCAAGGCCATCGCCGCCGCCAAGGTCAAGGGCACCGGCAAGGACCTGGCCCTGGAGCTCGACTACACGACCAAGGCCGAGGGCGCCTACCCGATCGTCCTGGTCACGTACGAGGTCGTCTGCGACAAGGGCAACAAGGCCGAGACCCTTCCGACGGTCAAGTCCTTCCTGAACTACACCGCCAGCGACGAGGGCCAGAAGCTCCTCACCGAGGCCGGCTACGCGCCGATCCCGGCCGAGATCAACGCCAAGGTCCGCGAGACCATCGCCTCCCTCTCGTAACGACGAGGCACGGGTGACCCCGCGCACGTCACGCACGTAACACCCGCAACACCCGCAGGACCAGCGACACCCGGCGGACCGGTCCGGTACACCCTTCCGGACCGGTCCCGCCACCACCCATCCGGTGCACCGCCGCCAGGGGAGCCAGCCGCTCCCCCACACAGACCGGAAAGACCATGGCTTCCACCACACCGATAGACACGCCGCCGGCCCCGCCGGTGGCGCGCAAGCGCGCCGGGACCTCGTCCGGGCGCGCGGGCGACAAGGTCTTCCTGGGCCTCTCCCGGGGCTCGGGCATCCTGTTGCTCGTGATCATGGCGTCGATCGCCGTGTTCCTGACCTACCGCGCCTCGATCGCCATCTCGAAGAACGAGGGCAACTTCCTCACCACCTTCGACTGGAACCCGGCGGGCAGCCCGCCGGTCTTCGGCATCGCGGTCCTCCTCTTCGGCACCGTCGTCAGCTCGGTCATCGCGATGGCCATCGCCGTCCCCGTCGCCGTCGGGATCGCGCTGTTCATCTCGCACTACGCGCCGCGCAAGCTGGCCGCGCCGCTCGCGTACGTCGTCGACCTGCTCGCCGCGGTCCCGAGCATCGTGTACGGCATCTGGGGCGCGCTCGTCCTGGTGCCCTACCTCGAGGGCCTGAACCTCTGGCTCGACCAGTTCTTCGGCTGGACGTACGTCTTCGAGAAGACCGAACTGGGTGTCGCCCGCTCCCTCTTCACCGTCGGCATCCTGCTGGCGATCATGATCCTGCCGATCGTGACCAGCGTCAGCCGCGAGGTCTTCCTCCAGGTCCCCCGGATGAACGAGGAGGCCGCCCTCGCCCTGGGCGCCACCCGCTGGGAGGTCATCCGCCTCTCGGTGCTGCCCTTCGGCCGCTCCGGCGTGATCTCCGCCTCGATGCTGGGCCTGGGCCGCGCGCTCGGCGAGACGATGGCCGTCGCCACGGTCCTGTCGCCGAGCTTCATCATCTCCGCCCACGTGCTCAACCCGGGCGGTGGAACCTTCGCCCAGAACATCGCCGCGAAGTTCGACGAGGCCAACGAGTTCGGGCGGGACGCCCTGATCGCCTCGGGTCTCGTGCTCTTCGTCCTCACCCTGCTGGTCAACGGCGCGGCCCGGCTGATCATCGCCCGCCGCAAGGAATACTCGGGGGCCAACGCATGAGCCAGGCAGCCAACACCGGCATACAGGAGCGGCCCGCCACGGCGGCGCCCGCCCGTACGAACAGCCTGAGCAGCCGGACGCTCCCCCGCTGGTCCCCCTTCGCCTTCGCCGCCGTCGCGCTCGTGCTCGGCGTGGGCACCGGCATCGCGGCCGGCTGGCAGAGCCGCACCCAGTGGGGTCTGTTCTCCGCCCTCCTCTTCGTCGTCGTCTCGTACGTCGTCACCTCGGTCGTCGAGAACCGCCGCCAGGCCAAGGACCGGCTCGCGACCAGCATCGTCTGGGTCTGCTTCCTGCTGGCGGTCGTCCCGCTCGCCTCGCTGCTGTGGACGACGATCAGCCGCGGCGCCGAGCGCCTCGACGGCTACTTCCTGACCCACTCCATGGCAGGTGTGCTCGGCTCCGAGCCGACCGGCGGCGTCTACCACGCGCTGATCGGCACCCTGGAGCAGGTCGGCATCGCCACCCTGATCTCCGCCCCGGTCGGCATGCTGACCGCCGTCTACCTGGTGGAGTACGGCAAGGGGACACTGGCCAGGGCCGTGACCTTCTTCGTCGACGTCATGACGGGCATCCCGTCCATCGTCGCGGGCCTCTTCATCCTGTCGATCATGCTGATGACCAAGACCCAGCCGTCCGGTCTGATGGGTGCCCTGGCACTCGCGATCCTGATGATGCCGGTCGTGGTCCGCTCCACCGAGGAGATGCTGAAGCTCGTCCCGAACGAGCTCCGCGAGGCCTCCCTCGCCCTCGGCGTCCCGAAGTGGCGCACCATCCTGAAGGTTGTCCTGCCGACCGCGATCGGCGGCATCACCACCGGTGTGATGCTCGCGATCGCCCGTATCGCCGGTGAGACCGCGCCGATCATCCTGCTGGTCTTCGGAAGCCAGCTGATCAACCCCAACCCCTTCCAGGGCGCGCAGTCCTCGCTCCCCTTCTACATCTGGGAGCAGTACCGGGTCGGCACCGACCAGTCGTACGACCGTGCCTGGGCAGCGGCGCTGGTCCTGATCGCCTTCGTCATGATCCTCAACCTGGTGGCCCGCGGCATCGCCCGCTGGAAGGCCCCGAAGACCGGCCGCTGACCGCGGCACGAAAGAAGCAGTGATTCCGATGGCCAAGCGCATCGACGTCAGCGGACTGTCCGCCTACTACGGCTCCCACCTCGCCATCGAGGACATCTCGATGACCGTGGAGCCCCGCTCCGTGACCGCCTTCATCGGCCCGTCCGGCTGCGGCAAGTCCACCTTCCTGCGCACCCTGAACCGCATGCACGAGGTCACCCCCGGTGGCCGCGTCGAGGGCAAGGTGCTGCTGGACGACGAGAACCTCTACGGACCCCACGTCGACCCGGTCACCGTGCGCCGCACGGTCGGCATGGTCTTCCAGCGCCCCAACCCGTTCCCGACCATGTCGATCTTCGACAACGTCGCGGCCGGCCTCCGGCTGAACGGCTCGTACAAGAAGAGCGAACTCGCCGAGATCGTCGAGAAGTCGCTGCGCGGCGCGAACCTCTGGAACGAGGTCAAGGACCGGCTGAACAAGCCCGGCTCCGGCCTCTCCGGCGGCCAGCAGCAGCGGCTCTGCATCGCCCGCGCGATAGCCGTCGAGCCCGACGTGCTGCTGATGGACGAGCCGTGCTCCGCCCTCGACCCGATCTCCACCCTCGCCATCGAGGACCTGATCGGCGAGCTGAAGGAGCGCTTCACGATCGTCATCGTGACGCACAACATGCAGCAGGCGGCCCGCGTCTCGGACCGCACCGCGTTCTTCAACCTCGCGGCGGTCGGCAAGCCCGGCAAGCTCATCGAGATCGACGAGACGGAGCGGATCTTCTCCAACCCGTCCGTCCAGGCCACCGAGGACTACATCTCGGGCCGCTTCGGATAACCGCTCCACCCCGGCGGTACGGGGAACCCGGCCCACGCCGGACCCGTACCGCCGGCACAGACGGCCTTGGGGTGCTGCATGGCGGTGCCACCGCAAGGCGAAGGGGCCGCCCCCACTCCCCGCGAAGGGAGTGGGGGCGGCCCCGTATGCGTCCGCCGCGCGGGGCGACGGACGTCAGCCGAAGAGCAGGTACACGACTCCGTAGCTCGCGGCCGCGACCAGCGCCGCGGCCGGCATCGTGATGAACCAGCCCATGATGATGTTCTTGGCGACGCCCCAGCGGACCGCGTTCACCCGCTTCGTGGCGCCCACGCCCATGATCGCGGAGGTGATGACGTGCGTCGTGGAGATCGGCGCGTGGAACAGGAACGCCGAACCGAACATGATCGACGCACCCGTCGTCTCGGCGGCGAAGCCCTGCGGCGGGTCCAGCTCGATGATCTTCCGGCCGAGCGTCCGCATGATGCGCCAGCCACCGGCGTACGTACCCAGCGACAGCATCATCGCGCAGACCAGCTTCACCCAGACCGGGATCGGGTCGCTCGGGCTCTCGACATCGGCGATGACCAGCGCCATCACCACGATGCCCATCGTCTTCTGCGCGTCCTGGAGGCCGTGGCCGAGCGCCATGCCCGCGGCCGAGACCGTCTGCGCTATCCGGAAACCGCGCTTGGCCTTGTGCGGGTTGGTCTTCCGGAACATCCACATGATCGCGACCATCACCAGGTAGCCGACGACCAGACCGATGACCGGCGAGACGAACATCGGGACGACGACCTTGTCGATCACACCGTCCCAGTGGACCATCGTCCCGCCCGCGAGGGCCGCGCCCACCATCCCGCCGAACAGGGCGTGCGAGGAGGACGAGGGCAGCCCGAAGTACCAGGTGACCAGGTTCCAGATGATCGCGCCGACGAGCGCCGCGAAGAGGATGCCCATCCCCTTGGAGCCCTCGGGCGTGGCGATCAGGCCCTCGCTGACGGTCTTGGCGACCCCGCTGCCGAGGAAGGCGCCCGCGAGGTTCATCACCGCGGCCATCGCCAGCGCCGCACGCGGCGTGAGCGCACGGGTGGAGACGGAGGTGGCGATGGCGTTCGCCGAGTCGTGGAAGCCGTTCGTATACGTGAAGCCGAGCGCGACCCCGATGGTCACGATCAGCGCAAAGGTGTCCACTGCGGTCAGGACTCCTTGACCGCGATGGTCTCCACCGTGTTCGCGACGTGCTCGAACGCGTCGGCCGCCTCTTCCAGCACGTCCACGATCTGCTTGAGCTTCAGCACCTCGATGGCGTCGTACTTGCCGTTGAAGAGATGGGCGAGCAGTTTGCGGTGGATCTGGTCGGCCTGGTTCTCCAGGCGGTTGACCTCGATCCAGTACTCGGTGAGATTGTCCATGGTGCGCAGACCGGGCATCGCCTCGGCGGTCAGCTCGGCCGCCCGGGCCAGAACCTCGATCTGCTGCGCGATACCACTGGGGAGTTCCTCGATCTGGTACAGCACGACCAGGTCGACGGCCTCCTCCATGAAGTCCATGATGTCGTCGAGCGACGACGCGAGGTTGTAAATGTCCTCACGGTCGAACGGCGTGATGAAAGAGGAGTTCAGCTGGTGGAAGATCGCGTGGGTGGCATCGTCCCCCGCGTGCTCCGCTGCCCGCATGCGCTCCGCGATCTCGACTCGGGAGGCAGAGTCCGCCCCGAGCAATTCCATCAGGAGTTTCGAGCCCGTGACGATGTTGTCCGCGGACGCGGAGAACATGTCGTAGAAGCTCGTCTCCCTGGGGGTCAGACGAAAGCGCACGTGGGGTCCTCGGGGTGCTTTGGATTCGGTCAGGCTGATGCTAGGCGCATCATCCGGCCACGGCTAACCGGCGTTCTTCAGTGTCGCGCATCGGACACCACGATCAGCACGGACCCCCGGTCACGTTTCAGATGAATTCGTTAGGATATACCCACCAGGGGTATGTATACGGCAGGGTAAAGGGAAAACGGGAGGCAGTAATGACCACGACCGAGACCACCGTGACCGGCGCGGAGACGGAAACCCCGGTCACCGATCACGACCGCGGCATACACGGTTATCACCACCAGAAGGCCGAGCACCTCAAGCGGCTGCGCCGGATCGAGGGCCAGATCCGCGGCCTCCAGCGCATGGTCGACGAGGACGTGTACTGCATCGACATACTGACCCAGGTCTCGGCGTCCACGAAGGCGCTCCAGTCCTTCGCCCTCCAGCTGCTCGAGGAGCACCTGCGGCACTGCGTCGCCGACGCGGCGGTCAAGGGCGGCGAGGAGATCGACGCCAAGGTCGAGGAGGCCACCAAGGCCATCGCCCGCCTGCTGCGCACCTGACGGCGGGGGCCCCGCCCGGGCGCGCCGCCGCGCTCACCCCCGGTGGTCGCCGTGCCGGGGGCCGGCGGACCGCTCGGCCCCCGCGTGGACGTCGAGCACCTCGTCGATCCGGGCCGCGCTGAGCCGCTCCCCGATCGCGGCCGACGCGGCGATCATCAGCTCGCCGCAGAGCTCGATCTCGGCGAGGGCCACATGGTCGGACACCGTCCGCACGCCGCGCGTCACCACGTCACCACTCACCTCTCGCTGCCGTCGCGGGCTTCCCAGCGTAAGGAGCCGACCTCCCACCGCGCATGGCACGGACGGACCATTTCCCGCTCCCGGCATGGCTAGAACCCCGCTACTTCTCCCGGATCCGCCCCGTGTAGATGTCGTCCCCGTCCGGCAGCCGTACGGAGACCGGGGCTCCGAAGCCGAACAGCAGCGTGGTCGACACCACCTCCACCGCCGGGCCCTCCGCCGCGAAACCGAAGCGGTGGCGGACCTTGCGCAGCCGCCCCTGCTCGTCGAGGTACGCGTCGAACGGCACCGCGTCCGTGCGGAACCCCTTCGCCGCCGAGGCCAGCGCCGCGCGCGAGCCGGGCCCCGCCCGGCGCGCGGCCAGCGCCAGGTCCGCCGTCCCCCGGTAGTGCCGCACCCGGACCCCGGCGACCTCCGTCCACCCCAGGTACGTCACCTGCCGCGCACCGCGCAGCAGCTCGGCCGCGGCCATCGGGTCGGTCGCCCCGCCGGTGACGAGATTGCCGTCGGCCAGCGTCGTCGTGTCGACCCTCACCCACTTGTCCTCCGGCACCCCGGCGCCCCGGTTCTTCATGTAGAGCGCGCCCGGCGCCAGCAGCTCCGTGATCGGGCGGTGCGCGTCCGTACCGGCGGCGTCCTTCGGCAGCACGACGGTGAGCCGGCCGGTGCCGGTGCGGAAGTCGTACGCGCCCCGGCCCCTGATCGTCACCCGCGTACCGCCCGCCGCGGTCTCCATCGACGTACGCACCTCGGCGCTCCCGGCCGACACCCCGGCGGTCCCGGCCACCACGGCCGTTCCCGTCCCGCCGACGGTGGCGGCGAGGACGTCGGCCGCGCGCCGCACCTCGGCGAGGGAACCCGAGCCGCCCTGCTCGTCGGCGACGGCACGGTCACCGCCACCACCGGCCGAGCAGCCGGCGGCCGCCGCCATCACCCCCACCACGGCCAGGGCACAGACAGCGCGCGCCCCACTCCTGGACCTGTGCTGCCGCACCACCATCGCCTGCCAACCCCCAACGCCGTCACCTGCCCGAGAGGCCCGTCCGTCCGGATAACGACGCCCCGTGTCCCCCGTCACGCGGCCCCCTCGGGGCTCACCGCCCGGGAGGTACGGCCAGTACCGTGGTCGAGTGCATGACCGATACGTCGAAGAGGTCCCGCCGACCACCCCCACCACCGCGTCCACCGCCCACACCCCCACCACCGTGGAACGCGGCTCCTTCTGCATCGCGCGCTGCTCCTGCGGCTGGTCGGGACCGGCCCGCCGCTCCCGCGACCGGGCCCGCACGGACGCCGCGGATCATCTCGCGGCCCCCTGACGCCCCGGCTCCCCACTTCCCGGCCTCCGCCCCCCCACCGTGATCCCGGAGCTCCGATGAACCTTCCCCTCCCACCCGCCCGGCGCACCCTGCTCGCCGCGGGCGCCGCGGCGGTACTCGCCGGTGTCACCACCGCGTGCGACGGCCCCTCCGCCACCCCGGGCGGTACGTCGGACGGCGCCGGCGGCACCGGGAGCGCCACCGGCTCCCCGTCCGCACCCTCCGCCCCACCAAAACCCTCCGCCACCGCCCGTACGGACTGGTCCGCGCTGGCCAGGAGCCTCGACGGCAGCCTCGTACGACCGCAGGACGCCGCCTACCGGACCGCCCGTCAGCTCTACAACACCCGCTTCGACGGGCTGAAACCGGCCGCCGTCGCCTACGTCCGGCACGCGGCGGACATCCGCGAGTGCCTCTCCTTCGCCCGCCGCACCGCCACCCCCGTCGCCATCCGCGGCGGCGGCCACTCCTACGCGGGCTGGTCGAGCGGGAACGGCCGGCTCGTCCTCGACGTGTCCTCGCTGGACCGCATCTCCCCGGACGGCACGATCGGCGCGGGCGCCCGGCTCGGCGACATCTACCGGAGCCTGGGCCGCAGCGGGCTGACGATACCCGGCGGCTCCTGCCCCACCGTCGGCATATCCGGCCTCACCCTCGGCGGCGGCCACGGCGTCGCCTCCCGCGCGTACGGCCTGACCTGCGACAGCCTCACCTCCGCGACCCTGGTCACGGCCGACGGCACCACCCTCACCGTGGACGCCGACCACCACCCGGACCTCTTCTGGGCGCTGCGCGGCGCGGGCAACGGAAACTTCGGCGTGGTCACCGAGCTGAGGTTCCGCACCCGTCCGGTCCGGCCGGCCGTCACCGCGTACCTGACCTGGCCGTGGTCGCGCGCCCGGTCGGTCGTCGCGGCCTGGCAGGAGTGGGGCCCCGCACAGCCCGACGAGATCTGGACCTCCGCCCATCTGGACGCCGGCCCGGCGGGCGCCGACCCGACCGTGTCGGTCTCCGCGTTCGGCCTGGGCACGTACGGCGACCTCCAGAACGCCGTGGACCGCCTCGCCGACCGGATCGGCGCCCCGGCCTCCTCGGTCTCACTGCGCCGCCGCGGCTATCTGGACGCGATGCTCGGGTACGCGGGCTGCGCGGGCATCAGCGAGGCGCAGTGCCACCTGCCGGGAACGACGCCCGGCCGCACGCCCCAGGGCGCGCTGCGGCGCGAGACGTACGCCGCCGCCTCCGACTTCTACGACCGCTCGCTCCCCCCGGCGGGGATACAGGCGCTGCTCGACCGGACCGCGGCGTTCACCCGGATCACGGTGGCGCAGGGCGGCGGGAACGGTTCGGTCTCGCTCACGGCCCTGGGCGGGGCGATCAACCGGGTCTCCCCGCAGGCGACGGCCTTCGTCCACCGGGATTCGCGGATCCTCGCGCAGTACATCGGCGCCTGGGCCCCCGGCACGGCGGGCAGCGCGCAACAGGAGTGGCTGAAAAACACCCATGCGGTAATGCGCCGTCATGCTTCGGGCGCGGCCTACCAGAACTACAGCGACCCGACGCTGACCGACTGGCGCCGGGCCTACTACGGCACGGCGGCCGACCGCCTCACCGCGCTGAAGAGGACGTACGACCCGGACCGCCTCTTCTCCTACCCGCAGGCGCTCTGAGGCCGGGGCCGCGAGTCCCCTACGCGGCGAGGCCCCTACCCGGCACGGTCCCTATGCGGCGAGGTCCTTCTCGCCGCTCCCGCCGCACGCGCCCGGCCGCGGCTCGGGGATCCCGAACGCCCCGGACCGGTCACCGGCCCCGGCCACCGGCCCGGACCGCCGCGACCGTACGAGCCGGCCGAGCCGCTCCGACCGGGAGACGGCCGCCACCAGCGGGGTCAGCAGCATCCCGGCCAACGGGGCCAGCAGCAGGGCGACCGCCGTGCCGAGCGCGAATCCGCCGATGACGTCGGTCGGGTAGTGGACGCCCATGTAGACCCGGCAGAACCCCTCCAGGAGGGCGAGCCCGATCGCGGCGATGCCGAATTTCCGGTTGGCCACGAAGAGTCCGACGCCCAGCGCCATCGCCATCGTGGCGTGATCGCTGACGAACGAGAAGTCGTTCTTCCCGTTGATCAGGACCTCCAGCCCCTGGTGGTCCCGGAACGGGCGGGGGCGCTCGACGAATCCGCGGATCGGGATGTTGATCAGGAGCGCGATCCCGGCGGCGAGCGGCGCCCAGACGATCCCGGCGACCGACGCGACCGCGTCGTCCGCCGTACCGCGCCGCCGCACGCTCCACCAGCACCACAGGACCACCAGGACGAGCCCGAGCAGGATCCCGTACTCACCGAGGAACTCCATCACCCGGTCGAACCAGGGGGGAGCGGACCTGGCGAGCCCGTTGATGTCGTAGAGCAGGCCGACGTCGGGGTTCGACCCATCGACTGCGACTCCAGCCATCTGCTGCGGCCCCTTGTCCTGTCTGCTGCCGCGGGCACCCATGTGTGCGCCGCTCTGACGAACCCCCGTGTCGGTTCGGTTCCGGCCGCCGTCGCACGGTCGACGCGTCGGTACGCCGTCGGCCCCGTCCTCCCAGGGAACGAGACCCCTGGTACGCGTGTTCCGCTCTCCACCGAATGATCACCATGACGTTATCGAAGAGAGACGCATCACCGCAGCTCAGGGCTGAGGTTTCACGGAGAGTTCCGGCCATCGCCGCCCCGAGGCCATGCCCCGCGCGCCGCCCGTGCCGCCGCCCACGCCGCCGCTCATGCCGCCGACCGGCTCTTCGGAAGGGCCTTCGGGAGGGCCGCGGCCCCGTCCTTGGTCACCCGCGTCGCTCCGAAGTAGTCCGGCGCGTCGATCTTGTCGAAGCGGATGACGGCCCCCGTGTACGGAGCGTTGATCATGTACCCGCCCCCCACGTAGATCCCCACGTGGTGGATGGCCCGCGAATTGGACAGGTCGTTCGAGAAGAACACCAGGTCCCCGGGGAGCAGCTCGTCCCGGGAGGGGTGCGGCCCAGCGTTGTACTGGTCGTTCGCCACCCGGGGCAGCTCGATGTCCACCGTCCGGTACGCGGCCTGGGTCAGCCCCGAGCAGTCGAACCGGCCGTTCTGCTCCGGCGTGCCGTTGCCACCCCAGAGATACGGCGTCCCGAGCTTCTTCTGCGCGAAGTAGATCGCCCCGGCCGCCTGCTGCGAGGGCTGCACCCGGCCGACCGGACGGGCGAAGCTCTTCTCCAGGCTGCGGATGATGGTGACGTAGTTCTGCGTCTCCGAGATGGACGGGACCCCGCCCGCCCTGATGACCCGGTACGCCCCGGCGTTGTACGCGGCCAGCATGTTGTCCGTCGGGTCGCCCGGGACCTTCTTCACATAGCTGGCCAGCTCGCAGTCGTACGACGCGGCGGACGGGATGGCGTCGGCCGGATCCCACACGTCGCGGTCGCCGTCACCGTCACCGTCGATGCCGTGGGTGGCCCAGGTGCCGGGGATGAACTGGGCGATGCCCTGCGCGGCGGCGGGGCTCTGCGCACGCGGGTTCCACCCGCTCTCCTGGTAGAGCTGGGCGGCCAGCAGGGCGGGGTTGATCGCGGGACAGAGGTTGCCCCACTTCTCCACCAGCGCCTGGTACCGCGCGGGCACCGCCCCCTTGGCCAGCGCGACGGCCCCGCCGCCGGACCCCATCCCGGCGGCGGCCGAGTACGTACCGACGACGAGGAGCGCCACGAAGGTCATGGCGCTGCCCGCCGCGATGCCACCGACCACCCAGAATTTACGCACCCCTCAACCATCCCCCATCCGGGGCGTGTTCATGGGCGGTTTCGACGGTGTGTACGAGTAATCCGCGTCATGCGGGGGCGATCCGTACGCAGCTCCGGCGCATGGGACCGCACGACGGGCGCACCGGGTGCACCGGCCGGATCAACCGGCGCACCCGGCACCCGCACGACCGTCAGGCCCCGGCGGACCAGTGGTCCGAGCGGACGTTGGGGCTCGGCAGCGGATACACGTCCTTGTATGCCGGGCCGTTCGGCTTCGACGCGGACTCGGCGACCTTCGACTCCTTCACACAGGGCGTGTCCGCCTCGAAGAAGACCTGCCCCTTGGCGCGCACGCTCACGCTGATGCCGAAGCCGTCCTTCGTCACCGCGTAGACCGCCGGGAACTCGGTGTCCTTGTTCTTCGCCCGGATACGGAAGTCGCTCGCCCGCCAGGTCTGCTCGACCTGGTCCAGGAACGCCTGCCTGCGGTCCGCGGACACGATGGTCATGACGGTGCGTCGGCGCGTCACGTCGCAGCTGCCCTTGGTCGTCGGACCGTGCGCCCACTGGACCTCGGGGTCGATCTTCTTCAGTACGTCGTCGAGCATGCCGTCGGCCCGGTCGGCAGCCTCCTGCATGTCCATCTTGTTCCCCTTGGTGCTTTCGGAGCCTGCGGTGCTGCTGGTCGAGGTGTTCGCACCGGCCTCCGGGTGCGCCTTCTCGCTGCCACAGGCGGACAGCGCGAACCCGACGGCCAGAGCCACGGCGACGATCTGGAACCTTCGGCTCATCGGTACTCCTCAATCTTGAGCCGGTCGGCGTGCCCGGACACGATAAGCGCGATGCTGTCGGCGGAGACGGCGTCCCGCGACGGGGTGAAGTAGTTGGAGTGCGAATCGAAGCTCATGGGCTTGCCCGGGTCCACCGGGAACCGCCTGGCCCCGAACGCCTTGCTCGCCGGGTCCTTCCCGAACCAGAGGTTGTCGTCGCCCGGGTCGGCCAGATCACCCGCGATGACCGCGCCGGCCGGCCCGCCCAGGATCATCCCGATCCCGCCCACGACCACCTGGGTCTTGGACGGCAGCTTGGTGACCGGGTCGTTCTGCGCGGCGCCGACGAAGACGTGCTCGGCACCGACCCCGAGGTCCACGGCCCGGTCCACGCCCACTCCGGGGCTGCCGACCAGGATGATGTCGTCCACCCCGGGAATCCCGCCGATCCGCCGGGCGGCGGCACCGACGGTGCGCGAGCCGTAGGAGTGCCCGATGGCCGTGATGTGCGGATCCTTGTTCTGGTTGGTCGCGACGATCCCGCTCATGAAGTCGTTGTACGCCGCGCCGCCCACCTCCGCACGCTTGGTGCCCGCCACCGCCAGGCTCTGCAGCCCGTCCGGCGTCTGCGGGGCGTCGTAGCCGAGCCAGACGATCGCGGCGCTGGACGGGTCGTACCCCTGGGCGCCGATCGCGGTGTCCTTGGCCCGCCGCAGGCCGCTCTTCGCGAACTCCTCGTCGAGGGCGGTGTTCAGCCCCGGCACGTAGGCCGACACGTTCTTCGAGGTGTCGGGGTTGCCGTACGAGACGATCGCCCGCCCGTTGCCCTCGTCGCTGATGCCGATGAGGTACATCGGGGGCCGGCTGCCCTCCTTGAGCTGCCGGTCGATCTCCTTCAGCCCGGCCAGCTGCTCGCGGGACTTCTTGTCGGTCTGTCCCTCCAGCTTCTGGATCAGGCCGGGCAGGTTACGACGGTTGGCGGCGTCCCGGTCCGCCACGGGGATGCCGTCCAGACCGCCGATCTGGTCCGGGAGGAGCTCCAGGTAGCGGTCGCGCTGCTGCTGCGTCAGCCCCTTCCACCAGTACGCGCGTCCGGCGGCGCTGCCGTTGCGGGGGATGAGCCCGTCGAGGTACTGCCGCTCGCTGTCCCGTACCGCGGACTCGACGCGGCTGCCCGAGCCGGGCAGTCCGGTCAGCGGGTTGCTCCCGCCGGGCTGGGCCACCTCCCAGGCGGCGTTGATGAACTTGCCCTTGTTCCACTGGTCGCCGGCCTTCTTCGCGGCCTGCGCGTACTGGTCGACGACACCGCGACCGGTGGTGACGGGGTGCGCGATGGTGTCGACGGCGCCCTGGACGTCACCCAGCAGGCCGTCCTTGCCGACGACGCCGGAGAGGAAGCCGCCGTTCGGACGGGGCTCGTAGTCCGAGATCACGGGTTGTCTACCCGCGTTGACTCCTACAGAAGAACCGCCGTCCGCACCCGAACCACCACTCCCAACGGAACCACCGGCACCATCGGAACCGCTGGCACCACCGGCACCACCGGCACCACTCCCGCTGCCGCCACCATCGGCGCCCCCGGAACCACCGGCGCCTCCGGAACCATCAGCACCCCCGGAGCCGGACCCTCCGGACTGCGACGAGCCCGACGCACCCGAGCCGCCGGTCACGGTCGCGCTGTCCGTCCCGGAGCTGTCGCCGCTGCCGCCCTTCCCCCCGTGGCCGCCCTCGGCGACGGCGGCGGGCGGCGGGCAGGAACTCCCGGTCAGCCGGCAGACGGCGTCCTGGATCCGGCCGGACACCTGACCGCCGATCCCCGTCGCCACCAGCGCGCCGACGAGAGCAACGACCACCAGAATCGTGCCCAGGTACTCCATCGCGGTCTGCCCGTGGTCCCGGCGCCGCTGGGCCAGCAACCGCCCGAGGCTGAACCCCTCGTGGAGCACCCGCTGCTCGGGCGCGAGCCTGAACCACGCGCGCGACCGCGCCCGGCACAGCAGTACGAGAACGAGGACCGGAAGGACCATCCGGGTCACGCCGCGGCTGTCCTCCGAGTTCAACGTGGCCAGCGCCCCGAGCAGGAGCCAGGCGTGCACGGCCACCAGCCCGCGCCAGACCCAGACGCCCCCGGTCCGCACCCGGAACGACAGCACGAGCCCGACGATGCCGGGCAACGAGGCGTACAGCAGCATCCCCAGCAGATGACCGTCGACCGCCTCGACGGACGAGGCGGTGAGCAGCGCGTTGAACACACCCACGACCGTGACGGCGAAGAGCAGCCGGACGAGGACCAGAACTGCTTGCAGGGGGCGCGACAGTGACTGTCTGCCGGGACGGTCATCGGGGGCGCGCAAGGCAGCACCGCCCGGTACCGCTAGTTCCTGTATGCCAGACACGGCGAGTCTCCCCAACTTTGTGAGTGGGCGCAGCGACAGTTCCCCCCGGTATCCGTATGCGACCACAACACCCCGGGGCCCGGCATGGGCCCTGGGACCCAATGCCGGACTCAATGCCTGCTCGGGCCCTCACCGCCACCACCCCGCCTTTCAGGGCGAGTTGCAACACACGACCCGCCGCCCCCTCGCTGCTCCGGGGCCGCTTCACCCCCTTCAGCGCCCTTCAGCCCCGCGCCGCGCGGCGAGTTGAGCCCGACCGGAGCGGGCGGCTTCCCCACCCCTCCCAGGAACGCGAAGGCCCGGTCCGCCCCGACCGCCAAAGCCTCCGCACCCCTGCCCGGTAGCCCCGCGGGGAGTGCCGATCAGAGGGTCCCGACGACGTCAGCCGGACGTCAGTGGGGCGTCAGCAGAACGTGAGCGATCCACAGGATGCTTTTGATGTCAAGAGGTCGGAGCAAGCGGTTCACCGCAGGATTCGGGCCTTGTCTCACGCTCATCCTGGGAGAAATCCATGCGCTCGATCCGCACCCGCAAGCACACCGCCGCCCTCGGCGTCGTCACCGCCGTCCTCGCCCTCGCCCTCACCGCCTGCAACGAGGGGGACGGCACGGACGCCGCGGGCGCCGCCGGTAACACCTCCTCCGCCCCCTCCGCCGAGGCCACGCAGGCCGGCGGCGACGCCAAGGGCACGGACGGCTCGAAGTCCGGCGGCAGCGCGCAGAACGCCGGCGCGAAGACCGGCTCGTCGACCGGCGGCGGCTCCAAGGACAGCGGCAGCTCCGCCTCCGGCGGCAGCGGCGGTGGCAGCGGCAACACCAGCGACAGCTACGCCTACAAGCACCCGTGCAAGGCCAGCGACCTGTCGATCCGCGTGTACCCCCGCGAGGGCTCGAAGACCCAGCACGTGATCGAGGTCAACAACACCGGCGCCAACTCCTGCGGTCTGAGCTACTTCCCGCAGGTCAGCCTGGGCGCCTCGAAGGCCTCGGACCACAGCGGCGACATCATCCCGGCGGTTCCCGGCGGCCTGGGCGGCGCCCCGGCGTACCCGGTCAAGCCGAAGACGGCCGCCATCGCGGTGATCGACCTGAACCCCAAGGGCGGCAACGGAGTGACCTGGATCAACGAGATGAACGTGCTGGCCGACGGCGACCACATGCCCAACGCCGACACCCAGAACTTCGAGCTCGGCCCGGACGTCAAGGTCCTGGACCCGAAGCTGGGCCTGTACGAGGCCTCGGTCGCCGATGCCGTGAGCTCCATGCAGTCCGCGGGCAAGTAACCCCGCCGCACCCCGCAACCCCCGTAGGGCCCGGATCGCGTCTCGTATCCGGGCCCTACGGGGTGTTCGACGCGACCTCCCGCCCCCGCACCGGGCGGGTCGCGGCCTCCGGCGGCCGGCCCGCTGTCAGAGGGGCTCGGTAGGGTCCGGGCATGCCTGCATTCCGCGACTTCAATTTCAAGCTGTTGGTCATAGAGAAGCTCATGTATGAGGACCGGACGCTCACCCCGGCCTTCAGCATCGACGAACTCCTGAGCGCGAGGGGCGCCAGGAGCGCGATGGACTACGTGTACGAGCAGGGCCTCGAGTTCACGGTGCTCGACGAGTCCCGCGCCTACTTCGAGGCGCTGGAGATCAGCGAGGAGCTGCTCGCCACGGTGGAGACCCTCCTCGTCGACGGCGGCAACCGGGTGTACTACCACTGCTCCCCGGTCTGGGACGGCGAGGACGAGCTGTTCGACGTGGCCTCGCTCGACGATCTCGACCTGCTGCCGAACCTGCGGCGGGTCAGTGGCGCACAGGACTGCGGGATAGGCGTCGCGTTCGACGAGAAGCTCCTCGCGGCCCGGGGCATCGCCTCCGACTGAGCCGCACACACTCTCCCGCTGTCGCCCCGTCAGGTGATCCGACAACGTGTCCGGCGGCTCCGCCACGGGCACGATCAACGTCATGAACGACGGCATGAGCGACGAGCCGGGCAGGATCCTCCGCTGGAACTTCTTCATCGGCGGACACCTGAGTTCCTCGGTGCCCGTACGCCTGGTCCAGCGGACCGGGGCGGGCCAGCTGGTGTGGATGGAGACCGGCACGCCGATGTGGCGGACGAAGCTTCCGCGCGGGGCCCATCTGCGGGACATAGCCCCGGACGACCGGCCGGCCGGCGGCTACCCGGTCGTCGCCGACCGCTGGCCGATGGGCAACGCACTCTTCTACCAGCCGGACGGCGCAGCGCATTCGGTGCTCTGGCTCTTCGGACGTGGACGAAAATTCCGCGGCTGGTACGTCAATCTGGAGCGCCGCATCCATCGCGGCGACGACATCGATGTGTCCGACCACGAGCTCGACATCAACGTGGCACCGGACCGGACCTGGAGATGGAAGGACGAGAAGTCCTTCGCCGAGAAGACCGGTCACCCCGTCTACTGGTCGGCCGCCGAAGCGTCGGCGATCCGGGACGAGGGCGCCTCGGTCGTCCGACTCGCCGAGGCCGGAACGTTTCCCTTCGACGGCACCTGGTGCGATTTCCGGCCGCCGCCCACCTGGACCACGCCGCCCCGGCCGCCCGTTCCCCGCCACCCGCTGCTCTGACGTACCCCCAATTCCGTACGGCATCAACTGTCACGGCCGCACTGACCAGGGGATCCATGCATTCTCAGCCAGTGTGGCGAGATGGCAATCATTGCCCGGGGTCACACCCCGTGATACATAGAGTAACCATACAAATTCAGTCATACGCCGTTCCGCCCCACGGGCCCGAGACAGCCCGACCGGCCACATGTGCGAGGCCGGAGCAAAGAGAGCCGTCGAGCCGTCGCCCGAGACCGGTTTCATCAGCGAAGATAGAGAGCGACCCGTGCCGTGGGGCAGGGGCAATGAACTACCCAACAGGGGCGGTGACTTACATGATCCTGGCAGCGGAAAAGGGCGACATCACCACCATCATCGGCGGAATCGCCCCGAACTGGGGACCGTTCGGGACCCTCGGCAACGAGGCCCGCGTGATGATCGAGGTCGTGATGGCGGTCGCGATCCTGCTCTGCCTGGGCATCGCGATCTGGGGTGCGGCCAAGCAGCGCATCGGAGCGACGGCCCTGCGCGACACCTTCAGCGCGGAGCAGGGCAAGGGCCTGATCGTCGCCGGGCTGACCGGTGTGTTCATCATCGGATCGCTCGGCACGGTGTTCACCATCGTCTACGGAATGGCCGTCTGACCCGCTGTCATTCCCCGTCCGGGGCCCGTCCGGCCCATCCACCACCATCCGTCGTCCGTCCGTCGTGCCCACCGGCAGAGGTTGCGTCCCTGATGTCGAGTCACCACACCGCACCCGCGCGGAAGCCCACCCGGCTACCGTCGTACTACCCGGTCCAGGAAACGGTTGAGGGGGCGTACGCGGCATGAGCCTCGGCGACGACAACGGCTACCGCAGCGACTCAGGTCGTACGGACGATGCGTACAGCACCATCGGCGGCACACGGCAGACCCGCACCCGCCTCCCCGACGGCGAGGGCGGCGACGGCTACGGCCCCCCTCGCCGCCCGGCCCGCAAGCCGCGCTCCATGATCATGATGGTCGGCGTGATCGTCCTCCTGATCGCGGCCATCGCGTTCGCCAACATGGGCGGGGGCGGCGGGGACGACAACAACGACGGCCGAGGCCGCGCGGACGGCACCCCGAACACCTCGTCCACGGCCGCCACCGGAACGAAACCGGTGAACAGAAAGAACGGCACCATCGCCTCCGGCTTCGCCCACGACGAGCAGGGGGCGCAGAGCGCGGCGGCGAATTATGCGGTGGCGCTGGGCTCTGCCGAGATGTTCGACAAGAACCGTCGCCGTGCCATTGTCTCAGCCGTATACGCACCCGAGGTTGCTACCGCTCGCCAGGGCGATCTTGACAAGGTGTACTCCGGCCGCAGTTTCCTTACCAGCATCGGGCTCAACGCTGACGGCACGGCGCCAGCTGGCCTGACCTTCGTATCACGGTCCAATCCGGCCGGAACGAAGGTAGTGAAGTTCAACGGTGATACCGCGAGCGTCGCAGTCTGGTACTCGGCGCTGTTTGGGCTGGCAGGCGAAGGCTCCAAGAATCCCGTGGCCGAAAGCTGGTTCACAAACACCTTCGAGCTGGCATGGATCAATGGTGACTGGAAAGTAACGGACTTCACCCAGAAGGACGGCCCCACACCAGTCGGCCGCGACCAAGCCGCCTCGCCTGCCGACGAAATGGCCGATGCAGTGGAACAGTTCGGAGGGTTCACCTATGCCCGATAAACGATCTGGTCGAGCCCTTCCGTTCACGGCTGCAGTGGCCGGCCTGCAAGTGTTCTTGGTAATGCTGGCCAGTCGTGCATTCGCCGAGCCTTCCCCAAGCCCGACTCCGACGCAGAGCAACAATGCCTGCGACCTGATTCGCGGCCCCGCCAAGGACTACTGCGAATCCGGCGACGCCGGCACCGGCCGTTCCCCCAGCACGCTGACCGACTCGCAGGACCCCCTCGCCTCCCTCGCCCGTGGGTGCGCCGACGCCGCCGCGTGGATCGTGGACAAGCTCAGCGAGGCCGTGAAGAGCACCGCCAGCGTCGACTTCACGAACACCAAGTTCCTCCAGCAGTACGCGATCGTCTTCGCCGCCTCCACCGTCCTCACGCTCGTCCTCTGGCTCCTCGCCGTGGCCAAGCGCGCGATCCGCGGCGTACCGCTGACCACCGCGATCTCCGAAGCCGTCGGGTACCTGTGGCTGACGGTCCTGGCGTCCGCGTTCACGCCGCTCATCCTCTACACGATCGTCTCCGCGACCGACGGCGTCACCGACGTCATCGCCGGGTCCTCCGGCGGGCAGACCGACGTCTTCTTCGGCTCGTTCTCCGAAGCCCTCAAGAAGGGCTCCGACATCGGCGGCGGCCCGATCATGCTGATCGTCGTCTCCCTCGTGTCGATCCTGGCCGCGGGCGTCCTCTGGCTGGAGCTCGTCATCCGGGCCGCCCTGCTCTACGTCGGCGCCCTGCTCGGCACCGTCGTCTACGCCGGACTCGTCGACAAGAACATGTGGGGCCACGTCCGGCGCTGGGCGGGCATCATGATCGCGGTGATCATGGTGAAGCCGGTCATCGTCGTCGTCCTCGGGCTGGCCGGCGCGCTCTCGCAGGACGACGGGCCCAACGCCGTCTCCGCCGTCGTCTCCGGCCTCGCCATCATCCTGCTGGCGATCTTCGCCTCCGCAATGATCTACCGCTTCGTCCCCGGCTTCGGCGACGAGATCCAGGGCGCCCGCACCAACCGCAAGCAGGCCACCGACGGCGCCCAGGCCGCCGCCCTGGTCAGCTCCCCCGCCGCGCTCGTCTCCCAGGGCATCAAGACGCACAGCAGCCGAGGCGGCCAGGGCGGCGCCGACAGCACCGGAGGCGGCGCCCGGCCCGCCAACCCCGCCAGCGGCGGCATGGCCGCCCACAGCTCCCGCGGCTCCGGAACAGGTACGGGCGGCACCGGCTCCGTGGCGCCGTCGCCCCGCAGCGGCTCCTCGCCCACCTCCGGCACCCCGCACGGAAGCCGCCCGCACCGCGGCGGATCAGGCAGTTCAGGTAACAACAGCACGGGAGGTGGAGGGCGTTGACGACTCCGTCCCACACGATCGCACCCCGCCGCACGTATCTCATCGGCCGGGCCCGGCCGAACGCGATCGTCGGCAAGAACCGCGAGACCGGCGAGATCGCCCTGATCATCGCCGGGGCGTTCCTCGGCATGATGTGCGGCCTGCTCGTCCCGGTCCTGTCGCTGCGGATCGTGCTCCTCACCGGCTTCCCGCTGCTCGCCCTGGCGATCGTGTACCTCCCGTACAAGCACCGCACCTTCTACCGGTGGTTCGAGATCAACCGCAGCTACAAGCGCACCCTGCGCCGCGGTACGACGTACCGTTCCGCGGCCATGGAGGCGGGCGTCGGCAGCGACGGGCGCGAGGTCGAGATCGGCCCGCCCCCCGGCATCGGCCGGATCAGCTGGCTCGCCGCCCCCTTCGGCCCCGACGAGATCGCCGTCCTGCTGCACGCCGACCGCCGCACCGTCACCGCCGCGATCGAGATCGAGGGCCCCGGCGTCGGCCTCCGCGACAGCGAGGACCAGGAAGCCCTCGTCGACCGCTTCGGCACCCTGCTCAAGCACGTCGCCAACGGCGACGGCTTCGTGACCCGCATCCAGATGCTGGCCCGCACCCTGCCCGCCGACCCCGACGCGCACGCCAAGGACGTCGCCCAGCGCGGCGACACCGCCTCCCCCCGCTGGCTCAAGGACTCCTACGACCAGCTCCAGTCGATGGTCTCCACCTCCAGCGAGCAGCACCGCGCCTACCTCGTGGCCTGCATGCACTACACCCGCGAGCTGGCCGCCGAGGCCAACGCCATGGCCCGCGCCGCCCGCCCCCAGGCCGGCCGCAAGCTCGACCGGGACGCCGGCCTCGCCGTCGTCATGGCCCGCGAGCTCACCGACATCTGCGCCCGCCTCGCCGAGGCCGACATCCGGGTCCGCCAGCCGCTCGGCCAGAGCCGCCTCGCCTCCCTGGTGCACTCGATGTACGACCCCGACCACCCCATCGACCACATCCAGGCCATGACCAAGCGCAACGCCTGGCCCGCCGAGCTGGACGCGGTCGAGCCCACGTACCTCCAGGCCAAGACCCGCGAGTCGGTCACCCGCGCCCCCTGGTGCCACTCCACGGCCTGGGTGAAGGAGTGGCCGATGACCCCCGTCGGCGTCAACTTCCTGGCCCCGCTGCTCGTCCACACCCCCGACGTGATCCGCACGGTCGCGGTCTGCATGGACCTCGAACCGACCGAGGTCGCCATCGAGCGGATGCTCACCGAGAAGACCAACGACGAGGCCGAGGCCAGCCGCCAGGCCAAGATGAACCGCACCGTCGACCCCCGCGACATCGCCGCGCACGGCCGGCTCGACCAGCGGGGCGAGGACCTCGCGAGCGGCGCGGCCGGCGTCAACCTGGTCGGATACATCACCGTCTCCTCCCGCTCCCCCGAAGCCCTCGCCCGCGACAAGCGGACCATCCGGGCCTCGGCCGGAAAGTCCTACCTCAAGCTGGAGTGGTGCGACCGCGAGCACCACCGCGCCTTCGTGAACACCCTCCCGTTCGCCACCGGCATCCGCCGCTGACACCCGGTCCCGAATGGTCGGGACCGTCCCGAACGACCCGGCCGACAACCACGCCGTCCGAGCAACGACCCGGACCGTCCGAACCACCCGAACAACCCGAACGACCCGAACGAAAGGGAGGTCGGTCACGCCATGCGGGATCCGCTGTCCGCGCTGTCGGACGCCTTCACCGCCTTCCTCTTCGGGAAGGTGGAGACCACCAGGCTGCCCGTCCGCACGTCCACGGGGCAGGCCCAGGCCGTCTACCTGCCCACCGCCGCCCCCGGCCTCGGCGACTCGGGCGTGATCATCGGCCGCGAGGTCTACTCGGGCAAGGGCTACATCTACGACCCCTTCCAGCTCTACGGGCAGCAGCTCCCGGCCCCGCACTGGCTGGTGCTCGGCGAGTCCGGCAACGGCAAGTCCGCGCTGGAGAAGACGTACGTGCTCCGCCAGCTCCGCTTCCGCGACCGCCAGGTCGTCGTCCTGGACGCCCAGGGCGAGGACGGCGTCGGCGAGTGGAACCTCATCGCCCAGCAGCTCGGCCTCACGCCCATCCGCCTCGACCCGACCTCCGCCCTCAACGGCGGAATCCGGCTCAACCCGCTCGACCCCTCGATCACCACCACCGGCCAGCTCGCCCTGCTCCGGACGATCATCGAGGTCGCCCTGGGCCACGGCCTGGACGAGCGGTCCGGCTTCGCCCTGAAGGTCGCCCACTCCTACGTCAACGGGACGATCACCGACCGACAGCCGGTCCTCACCGACATCGTCGAACAGCTCCGCCACCCCGAACCCGAGTCCGCCGAGACGATGAACGTCGACATAGACGACGTACGCGCCTGGGGCCTGGACGTCGCGCTCGTCCTGGACCGGCTGGTCGACGGCGACCTGCGCGGCATGTTCGACGGACCGACGAGCGCGGGCATCGACCTCGAAGCCCCCCTGATCGTCTTCGACCTCTCGCACATCGACCGCAACTCGATCGCCATGCCGATCCTCATGGCGATCGTCGGCGTCTGGCTGGAGCACACCTGGATCAGGCCCGACCGGAAGAAGCGCATCTTCCTCGTCGAAGAGGCCTGGCACATCATCAACTCGCCCTTCGTCGCCCAGCTCTTCCAGCGCCTGCTGAAGTTCGGGCGCCGACTCGGCCTGTCCTTCGTCGCCGTCGTCCACCACCTCAGCGACGTCGTCGACGGGGCGGCGGCCCGCGAGGCCGCCGCGATCCTCAAGATGGCGTCGACCCGCACGATCTACGCCCAGAAGGCCGACGAGGCCAGAGCGACGGGCCGGGTGCTCGGCCTGCCCCGCTGGGCGGTCGAGATCATCCCGACCCTCACCCCCGGCATCGCCGTCTGGGACGTCAACGGCAACGTCCAGGTCGTCAAGCACCTGATCACCGAGGCGGAACGCCCCCTGGTCTTCACCGACCGCGCGATGACCGAGTCCTCCGTCGTCGATCCGCTCCCCGACTCCCTCCCGGAGGACGTACGCGCCGCGGACCTGGAGGCGGAGGAGCGGGCCGCCCGGATCGAGCGGCAGCAACGGCTGAACGAGTCGTCCGAGTCAACGGTGGCATGACATGGCAGGGCGCCCTCACGAACGCACCGGCGACTCCGGCCGGTACGGCCGCGGCCATGGCCGTACCGGCCCCGGACACACCGGCCCCGGCCGCGCCGACCACGAGCGCCCCGGAGGCAGCGGCGGCATCCCCGACGGCCTCCTGATCGGCCTGCTCGTCTTCCTGCTCGGGCTGGCCGCGCTGGCCTGGACGACCACCGGTCTGGCCGGTCTGTTCGCGCACGGCGCCTGGCCGGAGGGCGTCACGCTCACCGAAACGCCCCGCGCGATGCGCAGCCTCGCCTCCGCGCCGCACGATCTGCCGGCCGCCTGGCCGGACACCCCCGCGGGCGAGCTCTCCGGGTACGGGCTGTTCTGGGGCATGTTCATCGGTGAACTGCTGGTGCTGCTGGTGCTGACGGTGTTCGTGCTCGGTACGGTGGCCCGCTGGCGCGCCGTACGCGCCCACCAACGAGCCGAACGGAACACGTATGGTCCCGAGGAGAAGAACACCCCCGAGGAGTTCGACGGCCCCGCCTACGAAGCCCGGGCCCACCGCAACAGCCCCCACAGCGACAGCGGTCTCAACGACCCCGCCCCCCACACAGCCGTCCCCGCTCCCGCCTCCACCCCCGCGCCACCCCAGCAACGCCGCCCCCCGCAGGAACAGCCGCCCCTCCCCGATCCCGCCACCTCCGTGGAGCAGCCCCCCATCCTGTCCCCCACCCCCCTCGTCGTCTATGGACCGCCCCCGACCCGCCGCCCCATCGTCGTACGGGCCGTCCACGAGGCCCCCGGCCCTGCGCTCGTCGTCACCTCCGACCCCACCGTCTGGGACGAGACGAAG
Organism: Streptomyces sp. NPDC001108; assembly: GCF_053598535.1. Taxonomy (NCBI): domain Bacteria; kingdom Bacillati; phylum Actinomycetota; class Actinomycetes; order Kitasatosporales; family Streptomycetaceae; genus Streptomyces; species Streptomyces sp. NPDC001108. The sequence continues at coordinate 5,473 of NZ_JBSFKL010000012.1, read as the reverse complement.
GACGCCCGCGCCAAACTCGGCCCGGTCCTCCTCTACGACCCGGGCCACCTCTGCGACACCCCGGCCCGCCTCCACTGGTCGCCCACCACGGGCTGCGAGAACCCCGAGACGGCCGCCGCCCGCGCCACCGCCCTGCTGGCCCCGGTCCGCCCCCAGGCCAAGATCGACGCGGCCACCGCCGACACCGCCGAGACGCTCCTGCGATGCTGGCTGCACGCCGCCGCCGTCGACGGCCGCCCCTTCCGCCAGGTCCACCGCTGGGCCCAGGGCAGCAGCGCCCACGAACCCGTCCGCCTGCTCCGCACCCACCCCAAGGCCGCCTCCGGCCTCGCCGGCCTCCTGGAATCGGCCCTGACCGCGCACCCCGAACGCCGCGAGATGGCCCAGCAACTGACGGCCCGCGCGTTCGCCGCGCTGTCGACCGTCCACATCCGCGAGGCATGCACCCCGAACCGCGCCGATTCGCTCGTACTGGAATCCTTCGTCGCCGAGGGCGGCACCCTCTACGTGGTGGGCGAACCGATCGAGGACCCCCGCTCGGGCCCCGGAGCGATGCCCCTGCTCACGGCGCTCGCCGCCCAGGTCATCGAGCACGGCCGCAGCCTGGCTTCCAGATCCCCCGAGGGCCGGCTCGACCCGCCCCTGACCCTGGTCCTCGACGACATCGCCGCAGTGGCCCCCGTCCCCCGGCTCCCCGAACTGCTGGCCACCGGCCCGGCCATCGGCCTGCCGCCCCTGGCCCTGCTCCGCTCCAGGGAACAGGGCCGCTCCCGCTGGCCCCAGGAGCTCACCCCGACCCCCTGAGCCACACAGAACAACCTCAGTACGAGAACCTCGACGCGAGAGCCCCGGGCCAGGAACCTCAACACGCGAACCTCAGCACACGAACCTCAGCACGGGAGCCTCAGGCCGGAAACGGCCTCTCCACCACATGCTCGATCTCCCGCGCGGACGGATCGCCCGGCACCGGCACCGTACTCCCGGTCGGGACGAAACCGATCCGCCGGTAGAAGGCCGCCGCCCGCGGATTGTCCTCGTGCACATACAGCCGTACGCGCTCGATCCTCGGCTCCGCCAACGACCAGGCCCACTCCGTGGCCGCCCGGAACAGCTCCTCGGCCAGCCCCGCACCCCGCGCCCCGGACCGTACGAACACACCGACCACATGCGCCTGGTGGACGTCGACCCGCTCCCCGAACGCCAGCTCCGCGTCCGGCCGCTCGATCAGCACGGTGACACTCCCGTCCCACCGCCCGTCCGGCGCCACGGCGACGAACTGCCGCACCTCACCGCTCCCGGCCTCCGAAGCGTTGAGCGCCCGCTCCCGCCAGAACGCGTCGGAGCGGGTCACGCCCTGCTCGTACGTCTCCAGAAACGCCACCGGCGCGACCGGATCGCGCAGAGCCGCCAGCCGCAACTCCTTGACCTGCGGCCACTCCTCGGCGCGCACGGTTCTCACCACATGTTCCATCCACCGATCCTGTCGCCCGCCCGGGACCTGCGCAAACGACATTCCCGACCGGCCGACGGCCCATGTCGTACCCCGGTACCACGCGCACCGCCAGATGCCCTCCCCGGTCCGACGCCGCCCGGCGCCCCGCTCCGTAGCGTCGAACGCATGATCAGGGCATACGGACTCACCAAGAAATACGGCGACAGGACGGTCGTCCAGGACCTCGACTTCACGGTCCGCCCCGGCACCGTCACCGCCTTCCTCGGCCCGAATGGCGCCGGGAAATCCACCACGATGCGCATGCTGCTCGGCCTGGACACCCCCACCCGGGGCCGGTCCACGATCGGCGGCCGTGCGTACGCCACCCACCACGCACCCCTCACCGAGGTCGGCGCACTCCTGGAGGCCCGCTCCGTCCACCCCGGACGCACCGCCTTCCACCACCTCATGGCCCTGGCCCACACCCACGGCATCCCGCGCCACCGCGTCGAGCACGTACTCGACCTGGCCGGACTGACCGCCGTCGCGCACCGACGCGTCAAGGGCTTCTCGCTCGGCATGGGCCAACGCCTCGGAATCGCCGCCGCCCTCCTCGGGGACCCGTCGACGCTCGTCCTGGACGAACCCGTCAACGGCCTCGACCCGGAAGGCGTCCGCTGGATCCGCAACCTCCTCAGGTCCCTGGCAGGGGAGGGCCGTACGGTCCTGATCTCCTCCCACCTGATGAGCGAGACGGCACTCACCGCCGACCACCTGATCATCGTCGGCCGGGGCCGCCTCCTCGCCGACACCACGGTCACCGACTTCGTCGCCTCGGCCGGCGGCGCCCAGGTCAAGGTCGTCACCCCACGGGCCGACGCCCTGCGCCGGCTCCTCACCCCCGACCCCACCGTCACCGTCACCACCACCGCACCCGACCACCTCACCGTCCGGGGCACGGACGCCGCCCACATCGGCCGCACCGCCGCCGCCCACGGCATCCCCCTCCACGAACTCACCCCGCAGACCGCCTCCCTGGAACAGGCCTTCATGGACCTGACCCAGGAATCCGTCGAATACCGGATCACCACCGCCCCAGAACCCACCGGAGCCCCCGCATGACCACCGAAACCCTCCCCACCACAGCACCGGGCCCGTACCGGATCACCCCGGCCCGCGTCCTCCGCTCCGAGTGGCACAAACTCCGCTCACTGCGCTCCTCCTGGACCACCCTGGCCTCCGCGTCGGCCCTGATCCTCGGCGTCGGGCTCCTCATGGGCACGACCTACACCAGCGACGGCGGCGACTCCGACATCGACACCGTGGTCCTCGTCCTCTACGGCTCGCTGCTCGCCGCCCCGTGCGTCGCGGTCCTCGCCGTCCTCATGACGGCGGGCGAGTACGCGACCGGCATGATCCGCGCCTCGCTCACCGCCGTCCCCCGCAGGCTGCCGGTCCTCTGGGCGAAGGCGGCGGTCCTCACCGCCACGGTCTTCACCACCATGCTCGCCACCTGCCTGCTCACCTTCGTCCTCGCCCAGATCTGGCTCCAGGACACCGACCAGGCGGCCTCCCTGACCGACCCGGGCGTGTTCGGGGCGATCACCGGCACCGCCGTCGGCATCACCCTGCTGAGCCTGATCGGCCTCGGCCTCGGCGCCCTGCTCCGCTCGGTCCCCGGCGCCATCGGCGCCTACATCGGCGGGGTGCTGGTCCTCCCCCAGATCCTCGCCGCACTCCCGTACGAGAGTCTGAGGACCGCCCTGGCGTACGGGCCCACCCGGGCCGCCGCCGCCCTCGGCTCCGCCACCCCGTCGCCGGGCGACGCCTCCACCGCGGGCGCCCTGCTCGCCCTGTGCCTGTGGGCCGGTGCGATCCTGGGCTGCGCCGCCCTGCTGCTGCGTCGACGCGACGCATGATCCGGGAGGGGGCGGGGGACGGCGAGGACGGGCACGTGACGACGGACGACGAGACGGGCCGCACACCCGGCACCGACCGGGCCACCACCCCGGTCACCCACGCCCTCGACCGTCTCCTCCGACGCGTCCGCGCCCTCGACCACCGCCGCCCGATGGTCTGGAACGTGCTCCTCACCGCCTTCTGGACGCTCGTCGCCCTGCTCGACGTCACCACGGGCGGCTGGCGGACGGTGGCCGTGAACCCGGAGGTGCCCGCCTCACTGGTCCTGCCGGTGAGCGCGGCCTTCTCCGTACCCCTGCTGTGGCGGCGTACGCACCCGATGGCCGTGCTGGTCCTCATGGCACCGGTCGCGCTGGTGAACGTCTGGTGCGGCGCCGTCGTCCAGGCCGCCTACCTCCAGCAGATCGCCGTCTTCAACATCGCGCTGCGCCTGCCGGGGCGGGCCCTCGCCGGCGCCGGGGCCCTGGTGGCCGTACCGCTCCTGGCCGCCGGGGCACTCCAGCCGGACGGCTGGAACCAGACGGCCGTCCCCCACCTCTGGGCGTTCGCGCTCGCGGCGATGCTCGGGCTCGTGGTCCGTACGCGCAAGGGGTACACGGAGGCCCTCGTCGACCGGGCCCGCCGGCTGGAACGGGAACGCGACCAGCAGGCCCGTCTCGCGGCCTCCGCCGAACGGACCCGGATAGCCCGCGAGATGCACGACATCATCGGCCACAACCTGTCCGTCATCACCGGCCTCGCCGACGGCGGCGCCTACGCGGCCGCCCGCAGCCCGGAACGCGCCGCCCAGGCCCTGGAGGCCATCGGCACGACGAGCCGCCAGGCCCTCACCGAGCTCCGCAGGCTCCTCGGTGTCCTGCACGACCACCCCGCCGCCGAGGCCGACCGCGCCCCGCAGCCGACCCTGGACGACCTGGACGCGCTCCTGACCGGCGTACGGGCGGCCGGCCTCCCGGTGACCCTGCGCGTCCACGGCACGCCTCCCGCCCTCGCCCCCACCGCCGGACGGCAGTTGACGGCCTACCGGGTGGTCCAGGAGGCTCTGACCAACACGTTGAAGCACGGCGGAACCCAGCCACCGCCGTCCGCGGAGGTCACCCTGACCTACCGGCCCGGTGAACTGGAGGCCGTCATCACCGACACCGGCACCGCAGCCCGGCCGCGGACCGACGCACGGGGCGGCGGCCAGGGCATCGCCGGAATGCGCGAACGCGCCTCCCTCTACGACGGCACGCTCGAAGCGGGCCCGCTACCGGCCTCCGCGCCCGTCCCCGGCTGGCGGGTACGGCTCCGGCTCCCCTTGGAGGACACCCCCTCGTGACGACCGTGCTCATCGCGGACGACCAGCCCATGCAGCGCTTCGGCTTCCGCATGCTCCTGGAGAGCCAGGACGACATGACCGTGACGGGCGAGGCCGCCAACGGCCTCGAAGCCCTGGAGCTCACCCAGCACCACCAGCCGGACGTCATCCTGATGGACATCCGGATGCCCCTGCTCGACGGCATCGAGGCCACCCGCCGCATCGTCAGAACGGCCCCCCGCACCCGCGTCCTGATCGTCACGACCTTCGACCTCGACCGGTACGCGTACGACGGTCTCCGCGCCGGCGCCAGCGGCTTCCTGGTCAAGGACGCCCTGCCGGAGGAGATGCTCTCCGGTATCCGGGCCGTGGCCTGCGGTGACGCGGTGGTCGCCCCCAGCCTCACCCGCCGCCTGCTCGACGCATACGTACAGCACCTCCCGGTCTCTCCGGGTGGCCCCGCATCAGTGGACACGCGCCTCGCGCCGCTCACCGAGCGGGAACGGGAAATCCTCACCGTCATCGGCCAGGGCTGGTCCAACACGGAAATAGCCGAGCGGCTCCACCTCGCCGAATCGACGGTGAAGACCCACGTCGGCCGCATCCTCGCCAAGACCGGCTCCCGCGACCGCGTCCAGGCGGTCATCCTCGCCTACGACACCCACCTGGTCACGCCCCAATGACCTGCACCCCCTGGGCGAAATACTCCGGGGGAAAATGGGGGTGAACGCAGAAAAGCCCCGTGTCCACAAAGGACACGGGGCTTTCCCGTAAAAGAAGTTCGGCGGCGTCCTACTCTCCCACAGGGTCCCCCCTGCAGT
>NZ_JBSFKL010000011.1:0-230430 GCF_053598535.1 Streptomyces sp. NPDC001108 | reverse complement strand
CGTTTCCGACTCTATCAGACTCTTTCGAGTCCCGATTCCCGGTCGAAGCGGGTTTCGCTTTCCAGTTCCTCGCTTCCGCGATTCCCTTTCCGGCGGTTCCAACCTTACCAGACTCTTTTTCGTTCCGTTTCCGGTCCGAATTTGAATTCCGGTGACCTGCTGGAAGGTCTTTGCCTTTCGGCGGATCCGACTTTATCAGAGATTCTGAGTCGGAATTCCCGCCCCGTCCGGCTCCAGCCCGGGCACACAGGTGTGCGCGGCTGTTCCCGTTCAGGCGGAGCCGTAAACGTACTGGAGCGGGGCGCCCGATGCAAATCGGGGCCCCGCTCCCGTGTCCGTACCGGTCGGGGTCAGACCTCGACGACGACCGGGAGGATCATCGGCCGGCGGCGGTAGGTGTCGGAGACCCACTTGCCCACCGTGCGGCGGACGAGCTGCTGGAGCTGGTGCGGCTCCATCACGCCGTCCTGCGCGGACTTGTTGATCGCTTCCTCGATCTTCGGCGCGACGGCGTTGAACGCCGCGTCGTCGATGCCGGAGCCCCGGGCATGGATGTGGGGGCCGGCCACGATCTTGCCGGTGGAGCTGTCCACCACGATGAAGACCGAGATGATGCCCTCGTCGCCGAGGATGCGGCGGTCCTTGAGCGAGCTCTCGGTGACGTCACCGACGGAGAGGCCGTCGACGTACACGTAGCCGGCCTGGACCTTGCCGACGATCTTGGCCCGGCCGTCGACCAGGTCGACGACGACGCCGTCCTCGGCGATCACGATGTGGTCCTTGGGCACTCCGGTGAGCGCGCCGAGTTCCGCGTTGGCGCGCAGGTGGCGCCATTCGCCGTGGACCGGCATCAGGTTCTTCGGACGGCAGATGTTGTAGAAGTACAGCAGCTCGCCCGCCGAGGCGTGGCCCGAGACGTGGACCTTGGCGTTGCCCTTGTGGACGACGTTGGCGCCCCAGCGCGTCAGGCCGTTGATCACGCGGTAGACCGCGTTCTCGTTGCCCGGGATCAGCGACGACGCGAGGATCACCGTGTCACCCGGGACGATCCGGATCTGGTGGTCGCGGTTGGCCATCCGGGACAGCGCGGCCATCGGCTCGCCCTGGGAACCGGTGCACACCAGCACGACCTCGTCGTCCGGCAGGTCGTCGAGGGTCCGTACGTCGACGATCAGCCCAGCCGGGACGTTCAGATAGCCCAGGTCCCGGGCGATGCCCATGTTGCGGACCATGGACCGGCCGACGAAGGCGACCCTGCGGCCGTACTCGTGCGCCGCGTCGAGGATCTGCTGGATGCGGTGGACGTGGCTGGCGAAGCTCGCCACGATGATGCGCTTCTGGGCGTTGGCGAAGACCGTGCGCAGGACGTTGGAGATGTCGCGCTCGGGCGGTACGAAGCCGGGGACCTCCGCGTTCGTCGAGTCGGAGAGGAGGAGGTCGATGCCCTCCTCGCTCAGCCGGGCGAAGGCGTGCAGGTCGGTGAGGCGGCCGTCCAGCGGGAGCTGGTCCATCTTGAAGTCGCCGGTCGCCACGGCCAGGCCCGCGGGGGTGCGGATGGCGACCGCGAGCGCGTCCGGGATCGAGTGGTTGACCGCGATGAACTCGCAGTCGAAGACGCCGATGCGCTCGCGCTGCCCCTCCGCCACCTCAAGGGTGTACGGACGGATGCGGTGCTCCTGGAGCTTCGCCTCGATGAGCGCGAGGGTCAGCTTGGAACCGATCAGCGGGATGTCCGGCTTCAGGCGCAGCAGGTACGGGACACCGCCGATGTGGTCCTCGTGGCCGTGCGTGAGGACGATGCCCTCGATGTCGTCGAGGCGGTCCCGGATCGTCGAGAAGTCCGGAAGGATCAGGTCGACGCCGGGCTGCTCCTCCTCGGGGAAGAGGACGCCGCAGTCGACGATGAGCAGGCGGCCGCCGTACTCGAAGACCGTCATGTTGCGGCCGATCTCACCGAGGCCGCCGAGCGGGGTGACGCGCAGTCCGCCCTTCGGGAGCTTCGGCGGGGTGCCGAGTTCGGGATGCGGATGACTCAAAAGACTCTCCTTACCACGCACGCCACGTACCGCTTGGGCACGTGGCGCGCATGTCATTCGTGCACTTGCTGTTGTCTGGGTGTCGTACTTGCGGGTGTTCTTCGCTTATTCAGTTGTGAAGTCAGTGGTTACAGCTCTACCCCACCGGCCGCGAGATCGACCTTGAGCTGGGCCGTCTCCTGCTCGGTGAGCTCCACCAGAGGGAGGCGCAGCGGCCCCGCCGGGAGGCCCTGGAGGGCCAGCGCGGCCTTCGTGGTGATCACACCCTGGGTCCGGAACATGCCGGTGAAGACCGGGAGGAGCTTCTGGTGGATCTCGGTGGCCTTCTGGACGTCACCGGTGGTGTGCGCCTCGATCAGGGCGCGCAGCTCGGGGGTGACGACGTGGCCGACCACGGAGACGAAGCCGACGGCGCCGACAGAGAGGAGCGGCAGGTTGAGCATGTCGTCGCCGGAGTACCAGGCCAGGCCCGAGCGGGCGATGGCCCAGCTGGCGCGGCCGAGGTCGCCCTTGGCGTCCTTGTTGGCGACGATGCGCGGGTGCTCGGAGAGGCGTACGAGCGTCTCCGTGTCGATCGGCACTCCGCTGCGGCCGGGGATGTCGTAGAGCATGACCGGGAGGCCGGTGGCGTCCGCGATGGCCGAGAAGTGGCGGTGGAGCCCTTCCTGCGGCGGCTTGTTGTAGTAGGGCGTCACCGCGAGGAGGCCGTGGGCGCCGGAGCCCTCGGCGGTGCGGGCGAGCTCGATGCTGTGCCGGGTGTCGTTGGTGCCGATGCCGGCGATGACATGGGCCCGGTCCCCCACGGCTTCCAGGACCGCTCGTACGAGCTGGTCCTTCTCCGCGTCGCTGGTGGTCGGGGACTCACCGGTGGTGCCGTTGACGACCAGGCCGTCGTTGCCTGCGTCCACGAGATGGGTGGCGAGCCGCTGGGCGCCGTCGAGGTCGAGTGCGCCGTCCGCCGTGAAGGGCGTGACCATAGCGGTGAGGACCCGCCCGAAGGGGGCCTGCGGAGTGGAGATCGGAGCCATGGGTAACACGCTACTCGCTGCTCAGCCGGGACTGCCCCCTCGGGGCAGCCAGAAGGAGCCCGGCACTGCCTGCTCGGGGGTTCAAGCAGTGCCGGGTCCGTTTGATCAGCCTAGATGAACTTCATGAAACGCCGCAATACGGACACCGCTTACGGGGCGACCCGTCCGTTCTTGTTGAAGGCCGCGTGGGTGAGCGGCATCAGCCGGGCCCAGTGCTCTTCCATCTGCTCGCCGACCATCTCGATCTCGCGCTGCGGGAAGGACGGCACCTGGGCCAGCTCGTGCTGGGTGCGCAGGCCGAGGAAGTGCATCAGCGAGCGGGCGTTGCACGTGGCGTACATCGAGGAGAAGAGGCCGACGGGGAGCACGGAGCGGGCGACCTCGCGGGCCACTCCGGCGGCGAGCATCTCCTGGTACGCCTCGTACGCCTGGCGGTAGGAGTCCTCCATGACCCGGCCGGTGAGCTCCAGCTGGGCCGCGGTGCCCTCGACGAACTCGTACTTGCCGGGGCGGCCCTGCTGGACCAGCCGGCGGGAGGCGTCGGGAACGTAGAAGACCGGCTGGAGCTCCCGGTAGCGGCCCGATTCCTCGTTGTACGACCAGCCGACGCGGTGGCGCATGAACTCCCGGAACACGAAGATCGGGGCGCTGATGAAGAAGGTCATCGAGTTGTGCTCGAACGGGCTGCCGTGGCGGTCGCGCATCAGGAAGTTGATGAGGCCCTTGGAGCGCTCCGGGTCCTTGGTGACCTCCTCCAGGGACTGCTCGCCGGCCGTGGAGACGCGGGCCGCGAACAGGACGTCGGCGTCGCCCGCGGCGTGTTTCACCAGCTCGACGGTGACATCACTGCGGAAGCTGGGCTTTGCGGGCTCGGGGGTCTCGGTCACCGGCGGGGTCCTTCCAATCGCGTCGCTCGGGCGGCGCCCACTCTACGGGCCGCCACTGACAAGCAGGTCGGAAGGGCCGTGCCGGGATTTCTTCCACGAAATCGGCGATTCGGGGCACCGATCAGCCCGTTCGCTCGTCTGACCTAATAGCAGCATCCACCGCACAGTTCAAGGAGATCCTCCTCATGTTCCGCCGGCGTGAATCCGTTCCGTTCTCGTTCGTGGCCGAGAGCGACCGATTCCGCAGTAATGTGACCCCGCCGCCGCGCGAGCGGCCCAGTGTCTCCCAGCTCACCGCCCGTTCCCTCGTGGGGTTGACGGTGATAGCCGGTCTGGTCGGGGCGGTGGTCCTCGGCCTGCCCGCGCTCAGCCCCGCCCAGGGGCCGACGCACACGGAACAGACCGAGGCCGCCCAGGGGCGGTGACGCGTACGGGCCCCCTGGGGTGGTCCGGCCGTGATCGTCTCGGTAGCCTCACCGGGCACAGCAATCGAGTGTGCTTGTGAGTGAGGATCAGACGTGCCCCTGCCCTTCCTGACGGCCGACCGCGCGTTTGACGCGCAGGCCGAGGACATCGCGCTGCCGTTCGACGACCACGACAGCTGGCGGCGTCCCTACCGTCCCGGTCCCTGGCGGGTCGCGGCCGCGGCCGGTGCGCTGCTGCTGGCGTCCTTCGTACTGCTGGCAGGCATGATCATCGCCTTCGCCGCGGAGCTTCCGGGCGCGGCGGTGTGCCTGGTGCTGGCTCTGGTGATCATCGCCTGTGCGCTGCGGCTGCTGCGGATGGGTGCCTGGGTCAGCCGCCACGGCGTGCGCCGGGTCGGCTTCCTCAGCACGGTGACCGTGCCGTGGAACCGGGTCACCGCCGTCCGCACGGTGCAGCAGCCGGTCAAGTGGCTCGGCTTCCCGCGGACGGTCCAGGGGCAGGCGCTGGTCCTCGTGCGCCAGGGGGGCGAGCCGGTGCCGCCGCTGCTCACCGACAGCAACGCCGACTTCCTGACCCGGTCCGAGGCCTTCGACCGGGCGGCGGACACGGTCGAGGCCTGGGCGGACGAGTACCGGCCGGCCTGAGGCCCCGTACGACCGGAAGGCCCGGCCCCGCGCCGCCCGATCAGGGCGTGCCGGGCCGGGCCTTCTCCGTGCCGTGCAGAGCGATGGCCCGCTGCATGGCCTTGCGGGCCCTCGGGGTGTCCCTGGCGTCCTGGTAGGCGACGGCCAGGCGGAACCAGCAGCGCCAGTCGTCCGGGGAGTCCTCGGTCTCCTCGCGGCGACGGGCGAAGACCGCGTCGGCCGAATCGCGGTCGATCCGGCCGGACGCGGTGCGGACCAGTTCGTCGACGGGCAGGCCGCCCTCCGCGTCGAGCTGCGCGGCCAGCGCGTTGGCCCGGGAGACGAACTGGGTGTTCTTCCAGAGGAACCAGACCCCGATCACCGGCAGGATCAGCACCGCGACCCCGAAGGTGACCGTCAGCGGGGTGCCGTGCTCGATGAGCAGGAACCCGCGACTGCCGACCAGGACGAAGTAGAAGACCAGGACGGCGGCGGTGACGAAGTAGGTGATCTTTGCGCGCATGGCAGGGCTCAGTCAGTTCAGGTCGAGGAAGTGTTCCAGGCCGAACGTGAGGCCGGGAGTGGTCACCACGCGGCGGGTGCCGAGCAGGATGCCCGGCATGAAGCTGCTGTGGTGCAGGGAGTCGTGGCGGATGGTGAGGGTCTCGCCCTCCCCGCCGAGCAGCACCTCCTGGTGGGCGAGCAGGCCCCGGAGCCGGACCGCATGGACCGGTACGCCGTCGACGTCGGCGCCGCGGGCACCGTCCAGGGCGGTGGCGGTGGCGTCCGGCTGGTCGCCGAGGCCGGCCGCGCGGCGGGCCCCGGCGATCAGCTGGGCGGTGCGGGTGGCGGTGCCCGAGGGGGCGTCGACCTTGTTGGGGTGGTGCAGCTCGATGACCTCGACGGACTCGAAGTAGCGGGCGGCCTGCTCCGCGAACTTCATGGTGAGGACGGCGCCGATGGAGAAGTTCGGCGCGATGAGCACACCGGTCGCCGGGGAGGCGGCGAGCCATCCGTTCAGCCGCGCGAGCCGTTCGTCGGTCCAGCCCGTGGTGCCGACGACGGCGTGGATGCCGTGCCGGACACAGAATTCGAGGTTGTCCATCACCGACGCGGGGGTGGTGAGCTCGACGACGGCCTGGGCTCCGGATTCCGTGAGGGTCTCCAGCGAGTCGCCCCGGCCGAGGGCGGCCACCAGCTCCATGTCGTCGGCGGCCTCGACGGCTCGTACCGCCTCGGAGCCGATCCGGCCCCTGGCGCCGAGAACGGCCACGCGCAGCTTGCTCATGTGCTCTGCTTCCTTAACGGGAGTCGACGGGTGGTGGGCGGTCCGCCCCGGCGGTCAGGAGACCGCTTCTTCGAGGCGGGCGACCTGCTTGTCCTTGAGCGGGCCGATGACGGAGAGGGAGGGGCGGCGCCCCAGCACCTCCGCCGCGACGGCGCGGACGTCGTCGGGGGTGACCCGCGCTATCCGGGCCAGCATGTCGTCGACCGACATCTGGTCCCCCCAGCACAGCTCGCTCTTGCCGATGCGGTTCATCAGCGCGCCGGTATCCTCCAGGCCGAGCACCGTGGAGCCGGAGAGCTGGCCGACCGCGCGGCCGATCTCCTCGTCGCTGAGCCCCTCGGAGACCACCCGGTCGAGCTCGTCCCGGCAGATGCGCAGGACGTCGTGGACCTGGCTGGGCCGGCAGCCCGCGTACACGCCGAAGAGGCCGCAGTCGGCGAAGCCCGAGGTGTACGAGTACACGCTGTAGGCGAGGCCGCGCTTCTCCCGTACCTCCTGGAAGAGGCGGGAGCTCATGCCGCCTCCGAGGGCCGTGTTGAGCACGCCGAGGGCCCAGCGGCGGTCGTCGGTGCGGGCCAGGCCGGGGACGCCGAGGACGACGTGGGCCTGTTCCGTCTTGCGGTTCAGCACCTCCATCCGGCCCGCGGTGCGCAGGGTGCGGGAGCCCTGGCGCGGGGCGACCGGGACGGCGTCGGTGCGGGAGAGCGCGCCCGCCCGTTCGAAGGCCCGGCGGACCTGGCGTACGACCGTGGCGTGGTCGATGTTGCCGGCGGCGGCGACGACCAGGTGCGTGGGGTCGTAGTGCTTCCGGTAGAAGCGGGCGATGCGGTCGCGGTCGAGCGCGTTGACGGTGTCGACGGTGCCGAGGACCGGGCGGCCGAGGGGGGTGTCGCCGAGCATGGTGTGCGCGAACAGGTCGTGCACGCAGTCGCCCGGGTCGTCCTCGGTCATCGCGATCTCCTCGAGGATGACGCCGCGCTCCGCGTCGACGTCCTCGGCGGTGATCAGCGAGCCGGTCAGCATGTCGCAGACGACGTCGATGGCCAGCGGCAGGTCGGTGTCGAGAACCCGCGCGTAGTAGCAGGTGTACTCCTTCGCCGTGAAGGCGTTCATCTCGCCGCCGACCGCGTCGATCGCGGCGGAGATGTCGAGGGCGCTGCGCTTGGCGGTGCCCTTGAAGAGGAGGTGTTCGAGGTAGTGCGTCGCGCCGTTCAGCGAGGGGGTCTCGTCGCGGGAACCGACGTTGGCCCAGATGCCGAAGGTGGCGGAGCGTACGGAGGGCAGGGTCTCGGTGACGACCCGGAGGCCGCCGGGGAGCACGGTACGGCGGACCGTTCCGGCGCCGTTGCTGCCCTTGAGAAGCGTTTGGGTACGGGCGACGGCCCGCGCCCCAGAGGAGGCGCGGGCCGTCGTCACGGAACTACGGGACGTCACTTGGCGGCGTCGTCCTTCTTCTCGTCGTCCTCGCCCTCGATGACCGGGACCAGGGAGAGCTTGCCGCGCGAGTCGATCTCGGCGATCTCGACCTGGACCTTGGTCCCGACACCGAGCACGTCCTCGACGTTCTCCACACGCTTGCCACCGGCGAGCTTGCGGATCTGCGAGATGTGCAGCAGGCCGTCCTTGCCCGGCATGAGGGAGACGAAGGCACCGAAGGTGGTGGTCTTGACGACCGTACCCAGGTAGCGCTCGCCGACCTCCGGCATGGTCGGGTTGGCGATCGAGTTGATCGTGGCGCGGGCGGCCTCGGCGGCCGGGCCGTCGGAGGCACCGATGTAGATGGTGCCGTCGTCCTCGATCGTGATGTCGGCGCCGGTGTCCTCCTGGATCTGGTTGATCATCTTGCCCTTGGGGCCGATGACCTCACCGATCTTGTCCACCGGGATCTTGACGGTGATGATCCGCGGGGCGTTCGGGGACATCTCGTCCGGAACGTCGATCGCCTCGTTCATCACGTCGAGGATGTGCAGACGCGCGTCGCGGGCCTGCTTCAGCGCGGCGGCCAGGACCGAGGCGGGGATGCCGTCGAGCTTGGTGTCGAGCTGGAGCGCGGTCACGAACTGCTTGGTGCCGGCGACCTTGAAGTCCATGTCGCCGAAGGCGTCCTCCGCACCGAGGATGTCGGTGAGGGCGACGTAGTGGGTCTTGCCGTCGATCTCCTGGGAGATCAGGCCCATGGCGATACCGGCGACGGCGGCCTTGAGCGGCACACCGGCGTTCAGCAGCGACATGGTGGAGGCGCAGACCGAGCCCATGGACGTCGAGCCGTTGGAGCCCAGCGCCTCGGAGACCTGGCGGATCGCGTAGGGGAACTCCTCGCGCGACGGCAGCACCGGCACGATGGCGCGCTCGGCGAGCGCGCCGTGGCCGATCTCGCGGCGCTTGGGCGAGCCCACGCGGCCGGTCTCACCGACGGAGTACGGCGGGAAGTTGTAGTTGTGCATGTAGCGCTTGCGGGTCACCGGGGAGAGGGTGTCCAGCTGCTGCTCCATGCGGAGCATGTTGAGGGTGGTGACGCCCAGGATCTGGGTCTCGCCACGCTCGAACAGCGCGGAACCGTGCACCCGCGGGATGGCCTCGACCTCGGCGGCGAGCGTACGGATGTCCGTGACGCCGCGGCCGTCGATGCGGACCTTGTCCTTGATGACGCGCTCGCGGACCAGCTTCTTGGTCAGCGCGCGGTAGGCGGCGGAGATCTCCTTCTCGCGGCCCTCGAAGGCCGGGAGGAGCTTCTCGGCGGCGATCTCCTTGACGCGGTCCAGCTCGGCCTCGCGGTCCTGCTTGCCCGCGATGGTGAGCGCCTGGGCCAGCTCGGACGTCACGGCGGCGGCGAGCGCCTCGAAGACGTCGTCCTGGTAGTCCAGGAAGACCGGGAAGTCGCCGGTGGGCTTGGCGGCCTTGGCGGCGAGGTCCGACTGGGCCTTGCAGAGGACCTTGATGAAGGGCTTCGCGGCTTCCAGACCGGCGGCGACGACCTCCTCGGTCGGGGCCTCGGCGCCGTCCTTGACGAGCTGGATGGTCTTCTCGGTGGCCTCGGCCTCGACCATCATGATCGCGACGTCGCCGTCCTCCAGGACGCGACCGGCGACGACCATGTCGAAGACGGCGTCCTCGAGCTCGGTGTGCGTCGGGAAGGCGACCCACTGGCCCTTGATCAGGGCGACACGGGTGCCGCCGACCGGGCCGGAGAAGGGCAGGCCGGCCAGCTGCGTGGAGCAGGAGGCGGCGTTGATCGCGACCACGTCGTACAGGTGGTCGGGGTTGAGCGCCATGATCGTCTCGACGATCTGGATCTCGTTGCGCAGGCCCTTCTTGAAGGACGGGCGCAGCGGGCGGTCGATCAGGCGGCAGGTGAGGATCGCGTCCTCGGAGGGGCGGCCCTCCCGGCGGAAGAAGGAGCCGGGGATCTTGCCGGCGGCGTACTGCCGCTCCTCGACGTCCACCGTGAGGGGGAAGAAGTCGAGCTGGTCCTTGGGCCGCTTCGAAGCGGTCGTGGCCGACAGCACCATCGTGTCGTCGTCCAGGTACGCGACGGCGGAGCCGGCGGCCTGCTTGGCCAGCCGGCCCGTCTCGAAGCGGATGGTGCGGGTGCCGAAGGTGCCGTTGTCGATGACGGCCTCGGCGTAGTGGGTCTCGTTCTCCACTAGCGTTTTCTCCGTTACATATCGTCTTCGCGTCCCCGAGCCCGTGTGGCGGGGGGACGGTTGCGGAGAAGCCCTCCATCGGCGGGCCGGTCTTCGATCGAAGCACCCGGGTCGATTCAGTCCGGGGGCCACTACCGAGGACCGGCGGCGGGGAGGTCTGCTTCTCGCTCGTCTGTCGGTCGTTCTCCGACCAGATTACTGAGAATCGGTTCCGCTTGGCATCACGGCCGGGCGGACACGTCCGTCACGTGCCGTGCGGTGCACGCACAAGCGTGCGTACGGCAAAGGGAGCGGCCCCCCTCAGTGGTGGGAACCGCTCCCTTCACGGCGACTTACTTGGCGCCGGCCGCACCGCGGCGGATGCCGAGGCGCTCGACCAGGGCGCGGAAGCGCTGGATGTCCTTCTTGGCCAGGTACTGCAGGAGGCGGCGGCGCTGGCCGACCAGGATCAGCAGACCACGGCGGGAGTGGTGGTCGTGCTTGTGGACCTTCAGGTGCTCCGTCAGGTCCGAGATGCGACGGGAGAGCATCGCGACCTGGACCTCGGGGGAACCGGTGTCACCCTCCTTGGTGGCGAACTCGGCCATGATCTGCTTCTTCGTAGCGGCGTCGAGCGACACGCGGTACTCCTCTTTTGGTGTTCGATGCGCCCGCGAGTGCCCCTGGTCCGTTCTCAGGGGGGCTTCCATGACTCGGGAGCGAAGGTCCGATGAGCGCAGCTCCCAGGAAGATCCGGGAGGGCGTACACAAACGGCCGTCACACAGCGTACCAGTCCGGCGGAGCCGGTACGGCCGGTGCAGGTGCGGCGGGTGGTGGGGCCGGTCAGCCGGTGAGGGCCCGGACGGCGCGGTAGAGGTCGAGGACGGCGAGGCAGAGCGGGATCAGGGTCAGGAGCACCGCCGCCTCCGCGATCTCCAGGAAGCGGCCCCAGAACGGGGTGACCCCCTTGCGCGGGACGATCAGTCCGATGGCGGTGACCAGCGCGGCGGCGCCCGCGACGGCGGCGGCGAGCCAGACCGTCCGGATGTCGAGCGCGGAGCCGTCCCCCGCGGCGGCGTCCCGCACGATTCCGACCGGCGGGTGGAGGGACAGGCCGAGGCCCAGGAGTACGAGCGCGCCGAGCCCCGCCGCCAGCACGCAGCCGACCTGGACCGTGTAGCGGAACAGGTGGGAGCGCATCAGCATGGCGATCCCGGTGGCGAGCGCCAGGAGCTGCCCCCAGACGTCGTCCGAGAACCCGAGGACGGCCACGGCGCCCACGGCCACCAGCGCGCAGCCGCCGACCAGGCCGACGAGCAGTTCGTGGCCGCGCCGCGCCCGGGCGGCGACGCGGTCGGCGTCGACGGGGCCCTGCGGGGCCGGCTCGGACGTCCCGTAGTCGCCGACGGTGGTGCGGGGCGGCTCGAAGCCGATGGGGAGGCGGGCGAAGCGGGTGGAGAGACCGGGCAGGAAGGCGAGGGCTCCCACGGAGAACGGGGCGCACACCGCCGCGGTCTCGACGGGCTCCAGGCCGGCGACGGTCGCGGCGAAGGTCGCCGGCACGCCGACGGCGGCGGCGAACACGAAGGCGACGAAGAGGCCGTCCCCGCCCGGGGCGGCGATCATGAGGACCACCGCGGCCACCAGTACGGCGGCGCAGGCGAGGAGGAACTGGAGCCTGCCGACGCCCTGCCCCTCGCCGAGCGGCAGCAGCCCGGCCCCGGAGACCGCGACGTTCGCGAGGGCGCCGATCCCCAGCGCCGTGCACGAGCCCCGGTCGTCGTAGACCCGGGCGCGTACGCAGGCGAGCGCGAGGGCGAGTACGGCGACGACCCCGGCGAGGGCGCCCGGCAGCCCGTGCATGTCGTGCCGGAGGCCGGAGTTCCACAGGACGAAGGCGAGCAGGACCAGCAGGAGCGAGCCCGCGAAGAGTCCGGCACCGCGCATGGGGCCGTCGCCCCAGAGGGTGCGGTCACGGGCTACGGCGGTGGCGACCGCGTCGGAGACGTCGTCGAAGACGGCGGGGGGCAGCGACTCGGCGAAGGGGCGCAGGGAGAGCAGTTCGCCGTCGAGGACGCGCTGGCCGGCCAGGGTGCGCCCGCCGTCGAGGACGGTGCCGTCGCGGCGCACCAGGTGGTAGCCGACCGGGGCGCCCCGGTCGGGGCTCTGCCCGGACAGCCGGAGGATCTCCGGGTACAGGTCGGCCATGGCGATGTCCTCGGGCAGTGCCACGTCGACGCGGCCGTCGGGTGCGACGACCGTGACCCGGCAGAAGCCGGTTCCGTCGCCTCCCGGAGTTCCGGAAGCGGGCCTCGTCCGCCCGGTGGCCGCCGTCCGGGCCGTCGCAGTCACCTGATGTTCCCCCTCGTCGCTTCCGCGACCGACCGGGGTCGCGGGCCTCGCCGGGTCGTCCCCCTCCGGCGCCGCACGGCGGCCCACCGTGACCCGGGCACCCTCGCGCCTCGAACGGCCGATTCCTTGCGGTCGTTGCGGAAATTAGCGAATGCTTACACGCGTTGCGACACCCTATCGCTCCCGGCGCCCCGCCGTACGCCGCGGACTCCTTCTCCGGACGGAGCCCTTCGCCGCGGGATCTCGACATGAACAGCTCTGTCCGGTCAGGGAATTGGTGGTCCGTGAGCCAGATCGTCGTCAAGCGCCCGCCCCGGGCGCTGCCCTCCAGGGTTCCGGACGGGCAGGTGCAGTTGCAATCACCTCCGGAGCTGCCGCGCGGGCAGCAGGAGGGGGTGATGATGCAGTTGCTGCCGATGCTCGGCATGGGCGGTTCCGTGGTCTTCTTCTTCATGACCCCGAACCCGATCATGCGGATCATGGGCGCGATCATGGTTGCCTCGACCGTCGCCATGGCGGTCGCGATGATGGTCCGCTTCCGGCGGGGGACCCAGGGGCACCTCGCCGACCTGCGGCGCGACTATCTGAAGTACCTGGCGCAGACCAGACGCACCGTGCTGAGCACGGCCCGGACCCAGCGCGACGCGCAGTTCTACCTCCACCCGTCGCCGGACCAGCTGTGGGCGCTCGTCGCCGAGGGCAGCCGGGTCTGGGAGCGGCGCCCGGGCGACCCCGACTTCGCCCAGGTACGGATCGGGCTGGGCAGTCAGGAGCTCGCCACCCCGCTCGTCGCGCCCGACACCGCGCCGGTCGACGAGCTGGAGCCGCTCACCGCGGGGGCGATGCGGCAGTTCCTGACGGTCCACAGCACCCTGGACGGACTGCCCATGGCGGTCTCGCTGCGCGCCTTCTACCACCTGACGATCAGCGGCGAGGCGGAGTCCGTCCGTTCGACCGCCCGCGCGATGGTCGGTTCGCTCGCCTCGCTGCACTCCCCCGAGGACCTGGTCGTCGCCGTCGCGGCGGGCCCGGACGCCGCCCCGCGCTGGGAGTGGGTGAAGTGGCTTCCGCACGCGCAGGCCCCGGGCCTCGTCGACGGTGCCGGCGTCCGCCGTCTGATCACCACGAGCGTCGGGGAGCTGGAGGAGATGCTCGCTCCCCGCCTCGACGGGCGGCCCCGCTTCCAGCCCGACGGCCGGCCGCTCATGGACCGGCCGCATGTCGTCGTCGTGCTCGACGGCCGGTCCGTGTCGCCGGTGTCCGCGCTGGCCGCGGCCGAGGGCCTCCAAGGCGTGACGGTCGTCGAGCTCGCGCCGGGCGAGCCCGACGGGGCGCGCGGGGGCCTGTCCGTCGTGGTCCGCCCCGATCTCCTCCGGCTGGAGTCCGGGCACGGGCTGGTCTACGACGGCGTCCCCGACCTGCTCGGCCAGGAGGCCGCCGAGGCGCTGGCCCGGCAGCTGGCACCGCTCCACATGGCCTCCGGCGGGGACGACGAACCACTTCTCGCCAATCTCGAGTTCACCGATCTGCTGAACCTCGGCGACGCGGCCTCGATCGACGTCGGCAGGACCTGGCGCGCCCGTTCCCAGGCGGAGCGGCTGCGTGTCCCGATCGGGGTCGGCGAGGACGGCGGCCCCGTGATGCTGGACCTGAAGGAGGCGGCGCAGGAGGGCATGGGGCCGCACGGCCTGTGCGTCGGCGCCACCGGCTCCGGCAAGTCCGAACTGCTGCGCACGCTCGTGCTCGGCCTCGCCGTCACCCACACCTCGGAGACGCTCAACTTCGTCCTCGCGGACTTCAAGGGCGGCGCGACCTTCGCCGGTATGGCCCGGATGCCCCACGTCGCGGCCGTGATCACCAACCTCGCGGACGATCTGACGCTGGTCGACCGCATGGGCGACTCCATCAGCGGTGAGCTCAACCGCCGGCAGGAGATGCTGCGCGACGCGGGCAACCACGCCAACATCCACGACTACGAGAAGGCGCGCGCTGCGGGCGCCCCGCTGGAACCCATCCCCTCCCTCGTCCTGGTCATCGACGAGTTCAGCGAACTGCTCACCGCCAAGCCCGACTTCATCGAGATGTTCGTGCAGATCGGCCGCATCGGCCGTTCGCTGGGCGTCCATCTGCTGCTGGCCTCGCAGCGCCTGGAGGAGGGGCGGCTGCGCGGTCTGGAGACCTGTCTGTCGTACCGGATCGGTCTGCGTACGTTCTCGGCGGGCGAGTCGCGGGCGGCGCTGGGGGTGCCGGACGCCTACCACCTGCCCAATGTGCCCGGGTCCGGGTACCTGAAGCACGGCACGGACGAGATGGTGCGCTTCAAGGCCGCGTACGTCTCCGAGGTGTACCGCTCGGGCGGGCGGCCCGCCGTGTCCTCCGGTCCGCTGCCGGTGGACCGCAGGCCGGTGGTGTTCACGGCGGCTCCGGTGCCGGTGCGGTACGTGCGGCCGGACCCGCTGCCGGGCGCCTCCGTGCCCGACCCGCGCACGTCGGAGGACGACGCCCTGGCGGACACGGTGCTCGATGTGATCGTGCGCAGGCTGGAGGGGCGCGGGGCCCCGGCCCACCAGGTGTGGCTGCCCCCGCTGGACAACCCGCCGTCGCTGGACGACCTGCTCCCGGGCCTCGCCCCGGTGGAGGGGCGCGGGCTGACCCGGCCCGGGTTCGAGGGTTCGGGGCGTCTCGTCGTACCGCTCGGCGTGGTCGACAAGCCGTACGAGCAGCGACGCGACACCCTCTACCGGGACTTCTCCGGTGCGGCGGGGCACATGCAGATCATCGGTGGCCCGCAGTCCGGGAAGTCCACGCTGCTGCGGACACTCGTCGCGGGCTTCGCGCTCACCCACACGCCCCAGGAGGTCCAGTTCTACGGGCTCGACTTCGGTGGCGGTTCCATGGCCTCGGTCTCCGGTCTGCCGCACGTCGGCGGAGTCGCCTCCCGGCTCGACCCCGAGCGGGTGCGGCGCACGGTCGCCGAGGTGTACGGGATCATGGCGCGGCGCGAGGAGTACTTCCGCAGCGCCGGGGTCGACTCGATCGCCACCTTCCGCAGGCTGCGGGCGCGCGGCGACATCTCGGCCGCGGACCAGCCGTGGGGCGACGTGTTCCTGCTCGTCGACGGCTGGGGAAGCTTCCGCACCGACTACGAGGGCCTGGAGCCGGCGGTGCTGGACATCGCGGCGCGCGGCCTCGGGTACGGCATCCACCTGGTCGTCACGGCGTCGCGGTCCATGGAGGTCCGGGCCGGCCTCAAGGACCATCTGATGAACCGGCTCGAACTGCGGCTCGGGGACGTCATGGACTCCGAACTGGACCGGAAGGCCGCGGTCAATGTGCCCGCCGGTGTGCCCGGCCGCGGCCTCACCCCGGAGAAGCTGCACTTCATGGCCGCCGTGCCGCGGATCGACTCCATCAACTCCGACAGCGAACTCGCCGAGGCGACGGCGGCCATGAACCGGGAGGTGGCCCGGCACTGGACCGCGGCGCCCGCCCCGGCGGTCCGGCTGCTGCCCCGCGAACTCCCGGCGGGCTCCCTGCCTGCGGGCCACGCCCGTCCGGAGCGGGGCGTCGCGTTCGGCATCGACGAGAACAGCCTGGAGCCGGTCTTCCTCGACTTCGACCGCGATCCGTTCTTCCTGGTGTTCGGCGAGAGCGAGTCCGGCAAGTCCAATCTGCTGCGGCTCCTCATCAAGCAGCTGTCCGAGAGGTACGACGGGAGCAGCTGCAAGTTCTTCGTCATCGACAACCGGCGAGCGCTCCTGGACGCCACCCCCGCGACGCATCTGGCGGAGTACGTGCCCATGTCCAACAACATGGAGCACCATGTGGACGCGCTGTACAACCTGATGCGGCGCCGTACGCCGTCGCCCGACGTCACGGCGGAGGAACTGCGCGCGCGCAGCTGGTGGAGCGGTCCGACGGTGTACGTGGTCGTCGACGACTACGACCTGGTCTCCACGTCCAGCGGCAACCCGCTGGCCAAGCTCACGGAGATGCTGCCGTTCGCGCGGGACGTCGGTGTCCGGTTCATCATCGCCCGCTCCACGGCGGGGGCGGGACGCGCCCTGTACGAGTCGTTCCTGCAGCGCGTCATGGAGCTGGGCACACAGGGTCTGATGCTCTCCGGCGACCCCGCCGAGGGCGATGTCCTCGGCAGCGTACGGCCGCGTCCGATGCCCCCGGGGCGCGGCGTCCTCGTCACCCGTCGACGCGGGAATCCGCTGGTGCAGACGGGGCTCGTGGACGGCGGGCAGCGGTAGGGACGCGAACCGGGGTGGGCACCTCCCGTGCGTGCCCACCCCGGTCCTGTGCTCTGCCGCGCCCTACTCGAAGTTGGCCCTCGCCCGCTTGTCGCCGGCGTGGTAGGAGGCGCCGGCTTCGCGCACCTTGCGCGAGATCTCGCTCAGGGCGTTGTGGATGGCCGTGGCGTCGTTGTCCCAGCCCCGCTGAGCGGCGTCGTAGGCGCTCTTGGCCTCGCCCACCCAGAGTTCGGACACATGGGCGATCATCCGCTTGATCGACGCGAGGTCCTCCTCCAGCTGCTTGCTCTGCCGGTCGATGGCGCCGGCGGCGAGGTCCAGGCTCGCGTAAGTCACAACCATCGTGCCGTCGTTGTTCGACATGCGGTCCTCCCGTTTCATCAAGGATCGGTGTGAAGACGCCCTTTTTTTCGGGCGCGGAGTGGGCCGGGTCAGAAGTTGTTGAGGTTCGAGGTCCTGGCCTCCGCTACCGCGTCGCCCGAGTAGCCGCCGACGACGTCGACGCCCTGCAATGCCTGCTTGACCTCTTCCTCGGTGCTGCCGGAGATGGTGCGCGCCGCCTCGATGGCTTCCTGGAAGTTCAGGAGGCGACGGGCGATGCTGGCCATGCGCCGGTTGATCTCCTCCTGCTTCGCGTTGAAGGCACCGGCCCCGATGCCCTTCCAGTGGCCTTCCAGTCCGTCGATCGTTCCTTGCAACGTCTTCAACTGGCCCTTCACCGACTCGAATCGCGTGGTGAGCTCGCCCTCCAGCTTGCGGAGTGCGGCATCCGAGAGTTTCTGGTCGGCCATGGTTCGGCTTCCTTCCTGGTGCTCTGTTTCGGCCCGCCGGCTCTGCTCGCCGGTGGGTACGGATGGAGACGTACGGCCGGTCAGGAGGTGCGGCGCCTACGGCCTTCTCCCCGGGCTGCGCCGAAGCCGGCGCGGAGGCGGCCGGGGAGGCGGGGGGGGAACCGGACGTCTTGATCAGGTCGATCAGCGTGTTGAGCTCGTGGTCCTCGAACGACGTCCGGCCCGAGGTCCCGGAACGGCCGGAACCGAACGCGTCCAGGACGCCCCGGACCTGGCGGTTGACGTCTGCGGCGATCAACTCGCCCTGCACACGCTGCTCGTCCTGCGCGCGCTGTTCCCCGGGGGTCGGCTCCGGCGGCTCGCCATCGCCCATCAGCCGTCTCCCAAGTCGTCGTAGGCGGAACCGGACCTGCTGTCGGAGCGTGGCTGCCCGGGCTTCCCGGACCTCTCCCCGCCAGCCTTCTCCCGCACCTCGTCCAGGCGTGCCTGGATCTCGTGGAAACGGCGCCTGACCTCACGTCCACATGGTCGAAGCCGACCGACGCCGCGTGCACGCCCAGGCTCAGGTACTCGTTGCTTTCGCACTCGAGTGAACCGTGACCGGCCCCGTTTCCGTGCACCTTAGCCACTGGCTACGGCAGGGCTGCCCTTCTTGGTCGTCACGTGTCGTCCATGGAACTGTTTCCAGCCGAAAATCGAGCGGCCCGTCGACGGGCGTCGCGCTCGGCCACGGCGACGCCCGCTGCCGCGGCGACCAGAACGGCGGCGCCCACCACCACGTAGGTCGCCAGGCGGGCATTGCGCTCGTCCGCCGTTTCACCCAGTGGGAGTGCGGCCGGTGCCGGCGCTTCGCCCCTGCTCACTCCCTCGTGCGCCACCGGACGCTCGATGGGCTTCTCGTCCTCCGTCAGGGCGCGCACCGGGTCGACGACGCCCCAGCCCACCAAATGGTCGTGGCCCGCCACCGAGCGTTCCGCCGTCTGCTGGATCTGGGCGACGATCTGTCTCCGCGTCCAGTCCCGGTGCTTGGCCCTGATGAGGGCGGCGACCCCGGCGACGTACGGGGCCGAGAAGCTGGTGCCGTTGTCGGCGCAGTGTCCGCCGCCGGGGACCGTCGAGACGATGTCCACACCGGGGGCGGCCACACCCACGAAGTCGCCGGACTGGGAGAAGGGCGCCCGCTCGTTGTTGCGGTCCGACGCGGCCACGGCCAGGACGCCCTCGTACGAGGCCGGGTACGTCTCCTTGACGTTGCCGCCGAGCCCGTCGTTGCCCGCCGAGGCGACGACCACGACCTCCTTGGCCAGGGCGGCTTCCACCGCCTGTTCCAGTACGCTCGCGGGCTCCACGGCGTTGGCCGTGTCCTGGGAGATGTTGATGACGTCCGCGTGGGCGACGTCGGTGGCGTAGCGGATGGCGTCGGCCAGTGTCTCGGCCGTTCCGTCGCCCTCGGCGTCGTTCTGCTGGATCGGGATGATCGTCGCGTCCGGGGCCAGGCCGGTGAAGCCGGTGCCCTTCGCCGCGCGAGCCGCGATGATCCCGGCGACCTTGGTGCCGTGCCCGACCCGGTCGGTGGTGCCGTCCTCCCTGCCCCGCTCGGCCTTGCCGCCGTTCTCGTCCTTGAGGTTCCGCGGCAGGAAGTTGTGGCCGCTCCGTGCGTCCACCGCCCCCATGAGTTGTGGGTTTCTGATGTCCACGCCGGTGTCGATGACGGCCACCCGGACCCCCTTGCCGGTGGACTGCTTCCACAACTCGTCCAGCAGGACGCGTTGCAGCGCCCAGGGGCGGCCCGCGTACTTCTTCGCGGGGAAGGTGCACCGGGAGGAGTCCTCCGCCGCCGCGGTCGACGCCGGCAGTACGAGGAGGAGGGCGGCGGTGGCGGCCGCCGCCGTCAGGGGGCGCCGGTACGCCAAGGGGCGCTTCGTCATGGGTGCCCGCCCCTCAGGAACCCTGCGGCTGGCGGGCCGCGCCGGTCGACAGCCGCGGTCCGGTGGGCAGGAACGAGGACCAGGCCGCCGGGACGGGTGCGGGCACGACGTCCTTGTATCCGAGCCGGTTCTGCGCCTGCTGCGCCTCCTGCCGCCGCTGCGCCCGCTCCTCCTTCGTGCCCGATTCACCGATGCCGGAGTCGTCCTCCACCCCGTCCCCGTTGGACTGCATGGCGTACCGCAGGCCGGTGTCGGTGACCAGGAAGAGGGGCCCGGAGCCGGCACCGGAGCCCTTGAACTGCCGGAAGAGCTGGCCGGATCCGGGGGTCACGTAGGCGCTGCTGGAACCGGTGGGGAGTGTCGCGGGAAAGCGCGGGCCCGCCCAGGTGCCGAGGGTGGTGGCGCCGTTCTTCCGGTCGACCCCGCGCAGCACGTTGCACACGGTGTTGCGGCTGCCGGCCGCGGCACTTGCGGAGTTCACCGGCTTCGGCTTCCTCGTGGGCCAGTCCAGGTTCCGGGCGAACGGCTCGCCCGGTTCGAACGCTCCCGCGCTGACCGGCCGCTCCCTGCCGTTCTGGCCGAGGTCGACCAGAGGCCGGCTGCTGAGCAGGAGCTTCGCGACGAAGTCCGAGACGGGGGCGACCCGGCCGGGCAGGACCACGTACTGCTGGGTCCTCGTGCCGGACGTCGCCGCGAGGACCACGCCCACCTTGTTCGCCCCGGAGGGCAGCTCCCCCCGCACTCCCGCGTCGGATCCGGGGTTCCCGGGGAGGACCGGGAAGTCGATCGCGTCCCCGGTGTGCAGAGTGGCCAGCCAGGCGGCGGAGACACGTTGGGGGGTGCGGCGGTCGCCCACCAGGGTGCGCAGCAGCAGTTCGTCCTTCCTCACCTCGTAGGCCCTGCCGGTGGCGTCCACGAGGTAGCGGGTCCGGTCCGGCCCCTCGACGTACATCAGCTCGCCGCCGCGGAGCCGGCCCTTGCCCTCGACCCTGCCCCGGTCGCGCTCGGCGAGGACGAACGCCGCCTTCTGGATGGCCCGGCCGCCCCCGCCGGGCCGCTCGCAGACGGCCCACCGCTTCTTCGCGCCGGCTTCGTCCCCGTCCGGCAGCCGGTCGGGGGCGTACGGGATGCCGAGCGTGGCGCCGTGCGGGATCCTCCCGCTGTCGAGAACCGACTCGTCGACCTTGATGACGTCGCCCTTGCCCGGTTCGAGCAGCAGTCTGGCGGAGGACATGTTCAGCACCGGGTGGAGCTGCGCCCTTCCGTCGGTCCTGAGTACCACGTAGCGGGTGGTGGACCTGCTGGCGATGATGACGTTCTCGTAGGGGGTGTCCCAGTTCTGGGGCGCCACCGGTCTGAACATGCCCCAGGCCCCGAACGCCGCGATGACGACCACGCCGACGACCGCACCGGGCAGCACCGCGCGCAGCGGGCGCGGGGCGCCCTCCTCCGAGCCGCTCGGTCCGGGCTGCAGGAACTGCGCGATCAGCCGCCGCTTCGCGAATGTGTAGGCGTTGAGTTCGTCCCGCCGCGATGCCATCTGCCTGCCGCCCCCTCTTCCCCGGTGAACGACAAGGTTCCCACACCCGCCATGGCCCAAGAGCGCCGACTATGGCCCGGATCAGGCCAGTTGACACTCTGCCACCGCAGCGCCGGGTAGGGTGATCGCCCGATCAGGGCCTGTGAGAAAACTGCGCATTTGAACACAAGGGGGCAACGCGGCGATGGGTGCGGCGACGCGTGGAAGCACGGGGCGGGAGGCCCGCCGGGCGCCCGATTGTTCCCGACAGCAACGGGGCAACGCTTCGGCCGGCCCGCCGTCCGGCCGGTCGGCGAGCACGCCCGCGACGACGGCCCTGCGGTCGGTCGCGCGGACCGGTCTCCCCGCCGTCGTACTGCGACGGATGGTGCTCGTCGAGGCCGCCGCGGCCCTCGTCGTGGCGGGTCTCGCGCTCGGTGGCCCCTGGCTGGCGGCCACGGTCCCGGCCGCCTGTCTGCTGGTGGTGGTCGCGGTGGTACGCCGCCGGGGCCGGGCCGTCCGGGACTGGCTGTCCACGGCGCTCGCCCTTCGCGGGCGCAGGCGGACGGCGGCGCCGGCCCCGGGCACGGAGCCGCAGCTGGCCCCGGTGGCGGAGAGCGTTCCGGGCCTCGCCCCGTACGCCTACGTCGACCGGAACCGGCGCACGGTGGGCATGGTCGGGGACGGCACGTTCCTGACGGCCGTCGTACGGGTCGAGGCCGACGGCGAGTCGCTGCACCGGGCGCGCGGGGCGCGGGCGCTCCCGCTCTCTCTCCTGGGGGACGCCCTGACGGTGGACGACATCGTGCTGGAGTCCGCGCAGCTCGTGCAGCAGGTGCGCCCCGCTCCGGCACGGCATCTGCCGCAGCGGTCGGCGGCGCGGCTCTCGTACGCCCCGCTCCAGGAACGGATCGGGGCGCCCGCGCTGCGGATGACCTGGGTGGCCGTGAAGCTGGATCCGGAACTGTGCCGGGAGGCGGTCGAGGCGCGCGGGGGCGGTGTAGGTGGGGCCCA
Source organism: Streptomyces sp. NPDC001108 (assembly GCF_053598535.1). Classification (NCBI taxonomy): domain Bacteria; kingdom Bacillati; phylum Actinomycetota; class Actinomycetes; order Kitasatosporales; family Streptomycetaceae; genus Streptomyces; species Streptomyces sp. NPDC001108. Next base: position 208,655 of record NZ_JBSFKL010000011.1, on the reverse strand, counting down.
GCGCTGCCTGGTGCGGGTCGCCGACCATGTGGCGAGCCGGATCACCGGCGCCGGGTTCCGGGCCGTGGTGCTGGACCAGGAGGAGCTGCACTCCGCCGTGGCCACGTCCGCGTGCGCCAGCCCGATGCTGTCGGCCCGCGCCGGGCTGCCGGACGCCGCCCCGCAACGGCGGACGTCGGAAACGGCGAGGGTCTGGCGGTGCGACGACCGCCGGCACACCGCCTACGTGGTGGGCCGCTGGCCCGGGTTGGGCCGGGGGGCGACCCCGCTCCCCCTCCTCGTCTCGCTGCTGACCTCGGTCCCGGCGTACGCGACGGCCTTCGGTCTGACGGTGCGGCGCGGTGCGCACCGGGGCGAGGTGTCGGTCGTCGGCCATGTGCGGGTCACGGGCGGATCGGACACCGAACTGGTGCAGGTGCGCAGGACGTTGGAGCAGGCCGCGCGGCACGCCGAGGTCGGCCTGGTGCGCCTGGACCGGGAACAACTGCCGGGTGTGCTGGCGACGCTTCCGCTGGGAGGTGCGCGATGACGGTCCGGATCCCCTCGGGACGGGGGCTGCGCGGTCCGCGCCACGCGGGGCACACCCTGGCGGCGGAGCACCTGGGCGCCCTGTCGCTGCCGGTCGGGGACGACGGCGTGATCATCGGCACCGATACCGAGGGGCACGCGCGGATGATCGGGTTCCACCGGCCGGCGCCGTACGACGTCCTGCTGGTCGGCGGGTTGTGGACGGCCCAGGTCCTGGCGCTGCGCGCCGCGGCGACCGGGGCGCGGGTGGCGGTCGAGACCGGGCGCTCCCGGGCGTGGACGGGCCTGGCGCAGGCCGCGGGCGCCGGCCTCGCATGCGTCTCCCTCCACGAGGTGGGCCGGGTTCCACCGACCGGGGCGACCGTGAGCAGCCCGGTGGTGGTGGTGCGGGACTGCGGGATGCGGCCGCCCCGCGGCCGGGTGGTGTCCTCGCCCTGGCAGTCGGTGCTGACACTGCTGCCCTATCCGAGTCCGGTGGCGCCGCGCCTGATGCGGGCCTCGGCGCTCGTGGGCGTCCAGCGGGTCTCGCCGGAGGAGGCCGGCCGGATCGGCGGGATCCTGGGGCTCTCCCGTATCGAGAGCGAGGCACTGCCGACCCTGTCGGACGGCGTCACGCTCTGGGTGGCGGGCGGTGAACGGCACTGGGTGCGGACGGACGCGACGGAGGTCGAGACGCAACTGCTGGGCGATGCTCGCCGGATGGACTGAATACTGTCCATTCACCGCCCCGGAACCACGGGCTCCGGGGAAGATGGCCAGAGAACGACACGGTTCGATCGAAAGGGACGCCGACATGGGCACCCAGCAGGAGAAGGACGAGCTCTACGCCCTCGACATCTCGGATGTGGAGTGGCTGTGCGCACCGGGGACCGAGGAGGTCGAGGAGCGGGTCGAGATCGCCCATCTCCCCGGCGGTGCGGTCGCCATGCGCTCCTCGCTGGATCCGGACACCGTGCTGCGGTACACGGAGGCCGAGTGGCGTGCCTTCGTGCTTGGTGCGCGGGACGGCGAGTTCGACCTCACGTAGGTGGCGGCCGGTTCGAGAGGGGGCATCCGTCCGGCAGGGCGAATGCCCCTTTTCCTGTGCCCAGTGACGAGTTGACGGGTAGATCCGCTCTCGCCATGCAATCGCACGCTTCGTTCCGAAGGCTCCGTCGCGCCCCGGAGAGTTGTGGCCATGACGTGACCTACTGGACGGTTCCTGTCCTGTGGAACGGCCTGCCGGAGCGAGCCCCCTGGCGATTAGGCTGGGGCAGGGCGCGGCACGAACCTGCGGGCAGGCAATGCGGGCCCGGGGGGAGAGCCGGGCGGTCAGGCAGACGGAAGCAGACGGAAACGGTCGCCCCCACCCACCACGGCACAAGGGTGCTCGACCACACCAGGAGGCAAAGTGAGCGGCGATCGGGACGAGATCCGCGGGGGCTGGAACAAGCCCGTCGACGAGTCGTCCGACGCGGAGCCCGTCGAGGTGACGGGTGAGTTCACCATCGACTACACCCCGCCCGCCTGGTACACGCAGAACGCGCCGGGGGACTCGTCGGGGGGCGTCGGGACGCACCTCGCGCCGCCCACCCCGCCGGGCGGTTCGCCGGTCCCGCCGCCCGCGCGGGTGCCCGCTCCGCCGGTCCCGGCGGCCCCGGCCCCGGCGGGCGGCGACGCCACGCCTCCGCCGCCCGCGCCCGCCGTGCCCGCGCCCGCCGTTCCGGCGGACTCCGGCAGGGCGGATTCCGGTGCGGTGTCGGACCCGTTCGGGAGCGGTGACGTCGAGAGCGGTTCGACGATGCGCTTCTCGCCCGCCGCGCTGAAGCGCCAGATCGCCCAGATCGGCGGTGGTGCCGAGGACGGCGCCGGAAGCGGTCCGGGCTCCGCGGGCGACGACGGGAACGGCCCCGGGACGGGGTCGGCCCCGGCGGGCGACGTCGAGGAGGCCCCCGGCGGGTCCGCCGGTGGCGCCGAGGAGCCTTCCTCGCCCGAGGACCGTACGGACCCGGCGGGCGGTCCGGCCGAGGAGCCGCGGGACGCCGTCCCCACCGACGCCGCCCCGGGTGCGGCGCCCCAGGACACTCCGCCCTCGGGCGCGCTGCCGGGCGCCCCGGCGCCCGCCGCGCCCAGCCCCTGGGCGCCGCCTCCGCCGCAGGGCGGGGCGCTGCCGCCGTTGCCGCCGGCCTTCCAGCCGGCCGCGCCGCACCCCGCCGCGCCCCCGTCCGCCCCGCAGTGGCCCGCTTCGGCCCCGGCCGGGCAGGTGCCCGGCGGCTACGGCTTCCCCCAGCAGCAGCCCCAGCAGCCCGCTCCCCCGGCGGCGCCGCAGGCACCGGCCCCGCAGGCACCGGCGCAGCAGCACCCCGCTCAGGGCGGTTACGGCTTCCCCCAGCAGCAGCCTCTCCAGCCGCAGGCGCAGGCCCAGCCCCAGTGGCCCGCCCAGCCCGGCGCGCCACTGCCGCCCCAGGTGCCCCACACCCCGCAGCCCGCCCAGGCCGCCCAACAGCCCCAGCCCCAGCCCCAGTCGGCTCAGCCGACCCCCCAGCCCCAGCCGGCCCAGCCGCCGCACCAGCAGCAGCCGGCTCAGCAGCAGCCGGGCGCCCCCGTCGACCCGCGCACCGGCGCCGCCTGGCCCAGCCCGGTCACCCACGACCAGCGCGAGCGCTCCGTCCCCGGCGCCCCGCTCGGGTACACGGCGGCCGTGGAGCTCTCCTCCGACCGGCTGGTACGCGGCAAACAGAAGGCGAAGAGCAGCCGCAACCCCTCCGCCGCGTCCCGCTTCAAGCTGGGTGGCAAGAAGGAGGAGGCCGAGCGCCTGCGCAAGCTCGAACTGATCCGTACGCCGGTGCTGTCCTGCTACCGGATCGCGGTGATCAGCCTCAAGGGCGGCGTCGGCAAGACGACGACCACCACCGCCCTCGGCGCGACGCTGGCCACCGAGCGTCAGGACAAGATCCTCGCCATCGACGCCAACCCGGACGCGGGCACGCTCGGCCGCCGGGTGCGCCGCGAGACCGGGGCGACCATCCGCGACCTGGTCCAGGCGATCCCGTACCTCAACTCGTACATGGACATCCGCAGGTTCACCTCGCAGGCGCCCTCCGGTCTGGAGATCATCGCCAACGACGTGGACCCGGCGGTCTCCACGACCTTCAACGACGAGGACTACCGGCGCGCGATCGACGTGCTGGGCAAGCAGTACCCGATCATCCTCACCGACTCGGGCACCGGCCTGCTCTACAGCGCGATGCGCGGAGTGCTGGACCTCGCCGACCAGTTGATCATCATCTCGACCCCCTCGGTCGACGGCGCGTCCAGCGCCTCCACCACGCTGGACTGGCTCTCCGCGCACGGATACGCGGAGCTGGTGCAGCGTTCCCTCACCGTCATCTCGGGGGTCCGCGAGACCGGCAAGATGATCAAGGTCGACGACATCGTGCAGCACTTCGAGACCCGCTGCCGCGGCGTGGTCGTCGTCCCGTTCGACGAGCACCTGGCGGCGGGCGCCGAGGTCGACCTCGACATGATGCGCCCCAAGACCCGCGAGGCGTACTTCCACCTCTCCGCCCTGGTCGCCGAGGACTTCGCGCGGGCCCAGCAGCAGCAGGGGCTGTGGACGGCCAACGGCTCCACCCCGCCGCCGCAGTTCGCCCCGCCGATGCCCGGTCAGCAGCAGTACCCCCCGCAGCAGGGGCAGCAGCTCCAGCCGTACCCGCAGCAGCAGCCGTACGGCGGTCAGCCGCCCGCGCAGCCGTACCCGCCGCAGCCCGCCCCCGGAGCGGGACAGAACGGCTGGCAGCACCAGCCGCCGCAGGCCCCGGGCGCCCCGCAGTCGCCCGCGGGATGGCAGCAGCAGCCGCCGTCAGCGCCTCAGCAGTAAGGCAGCAGAGGTCTCAACCAATGAGGGCCCGCACCGTCCGGACGGTGCGGGCCCTTTGGGGTATTCCCGCAGACCACACGCGGTTTGGACGACCGTTGACGTGGCTCGACCACCGCTGATAAACCTTCGCTTCACCAGCTGGCGAACCACAGATCAACCCGCCTTCTCCGTGCGAGTCATGACGCGAGGTCCCTGACCATGGTCGTAAGAGTTCCACCACGCTCCATCCAGCCACGTTCCCGCCTGCGTGTTCTCCTGGCCTCCGGCGCCGCCGCTCTGGCGCTGGCCGCCGGCTCCGTCGTCCCGGGTGTGCCGTTCGGTGGCGAGCCGCAGCAGGCGCAGGCCGCCGACAGCGGGAAGTCGACCCTGACCGTCGCCGTCGCGCAGAGCGTCGACTCGATGAGCCCGTTCCTGGCGCAGAAGCTGCTCAGCACCAGCATCAGCCGGCTCATGTACGACTTCCTCACCAACTACGACGCCAAGGACAACCACGCGATCCCCGGCCTCGCCACCAAGTGGGAGCCGTCCGCGGACAAGTTGACCTGGACGTACACCATCCGCTCCGACTCCAAGTGGTCGGACGGGCAGCAGGCCACCGCCGAGGACGCGGCCTGGACCTTCAACAAGATGATGACCGACCCTGCCGCCGCCCAGGCCAACGGCAACTTCGTCGCCAACTTCAAGAAGGTCACCGCCCCGAGCCCCACGCAGCTCGTCGTCGAGCTCAAGGAGCCGCAGGCCACGATGGCCGCGCTCGACGTGCCGATCGTGCCGAAGCACGTCTGGGAGAAGGTCGGCGACTTCTCCAAGTTCAACAACGACACGTCGTTCCCGGTGGTCGGCAACGGGCCCTTCATCCTGACCGACTTCAAGGTCGACCAGTACGTGAAGCTCAAGGCCAACAAGGACTTCTGGCGCGGCAAGCCGAAGTTCGACGAGCTGGTCTTCAAGACGTACAAGGACCAGGACGCCGCCGTCGCCGCGCTCCGCAAGGGCGAGGTCTCCTTCGTCGCCGGGTCTCCCGCGCTGACGCCCGCCCAGGCCGCCTCGCTCAAGGGCGAGAAGAACATCAAGGTCAACGAGGGCCCGGGCCGCCGCTTCTACTCGCTGGCCGTCAACCCGGGCGCGCAGACCAAGGACGGCAAGAAGTTCGGCGACGGCAACCCGGCGCTGCACGACCAGAAGGTGCGCCAGGCGCTCTTCCTCGCCGTCGACCGCCAGACCATCATCGACAAGGTCTTCCAGGGCCACGCCGTCGAGGGCCAGGGCTACATCCCGCCGCGCTTCACCGCGTACGCGTGGAAGCCGACCGCCGAGCAGAGCCTCGCCTACGACCCGGCGAAGGCGGCCAAGCTGCTCGACGAGGCCGGCTACGAGCTCAAGGGCGGCAAGCGGGTCGGCAAGGACGGCAAGCCGCTCGACCTGCGCATCCTCTGCCACGCCACGGACCCGAACGACGGTGCGGTCAGCAAGTACCTCAAGGAGTGGTGGGGCAAGCTCGGCATCGGCCTGAAGGTCGACTGCCTGGACGACGTCTCCGTTCCCTGGTACGCCGGTGAGTACGACCTCGCCTTCGACGGCTGGTCGGTCAATCCCGACCCCGACTTCGTCCTCGGCATCCACACCTGCGCCGCCCTGCCCGTCAAGGCGAAGGACAGCGCCACCACCGACAACTTCATCTGCGACAAGACCTACGACGATCTCTACAGGAAGCAGCTCGCCGAGTACGACCCGGCGAAGCGCGCCGACCTCGTCAACCAGATGCAGTCGTGGCTGTACGACTCCGGGTACATGAGCGTCATGGCGTACCCGAACGCGGTCGAGGCGTACCGCACCGACCAGATCAAGTCGATCACGACCATGCCCGAGGCGGCCGGGAACATCTACGGCCAGGACGGCTACTGGAGCTGGTGGTCCGCGGTTCCCGCGTCCGGCGACAGTTCGGACGGCTCCGGCGGGTCGGGCTCGACCGGTGTCGTCATCGGCATCATCGTGGTGGTCGTGGTGCTCGCCGGTGGCGGGCTGTTCCTCGCCCGGCGCCGCAGCACCACCGCGGACGATCGCGAGTAATCACCTGATCGGGTGAAGAGGGGCCGGCCGGGGAATATGCACCTCACCGGCCGGCCCCTGCACGTGCGGCACGAGTAACGAGAGTTCCCCATGACAGCTGACAGCACTCCGGCGCTCGTGCGGGACGCGGATGCGGAGACCGAGGGCCCGGCACAGTCCGGTCCGTCGCCCGCACGCGGCCCACGGGCGCGCAACACCAAGGCATACCTCCGATACGTCGTGACCAAGATCGCCGGCGCGGCGGTCTCGCTCTTCGCGGTCCTGGTCACCAGCTTCTTCCTCTTCCGGCTCATCCCGAGCGACCCGGTGAAGCAGATGACCGGCGGGCGTCCCACCTCCGCCGAACAACTCCAGGCCATGCGGCACGAGTTGGGCCTCGACCTGCCGATGTGGCGGCAGTTCGTCTCGTACGTCGGCGACGCGCTCACCGGCGACTTCGGGACGTCGTTCCAGTACCACACGCCGGTCATCGACAAGATCACCGCGGCGCTCCCGGCCACCCTGCTCCTCACCGGTACCTCGTACCTCCTGTACACCGCGCTCGGCATCTGGCTCGGCACCCGTACCGCCTGGCGCAACGGCTCCCGGAGCGACCGCTTCCACACCGCGTTCGCGCTGACGCTCTACTCGGTGCCGTCGTTCTGGCTGGGCCTGCTGCTGATCATCGTCTTCTCGGTGGGCATCGGCCCGATCCCCGGTCTGTTCCCGACCGGCGGCCTGGCCTCCGCCGACGGCGCGACCGGCCTCGCCCACATCCTGGACGTGGCGCACCACCTGGTGCTGCCGGTGATCACGCTGGTGGCGGTCGGCTACGCGCAGACGCTGCTGGTGATGCGCTCGTCGCTGCTCGACGAGATGGGCAGCGACTATCTGACGACGGCCCGCGCGAAGGGGCTGCGGGACGACTCCGTACGGCGCAAGCACGCCGTGCCGAACGCGATGCTGCCGACCTTCACGCTGATGTTCGTGAACCTCGGGCATGTGGTGGCCGGGCAGATCCTGGTGGAGACGGTGTTCTCCTGGCCGGGGCTCGGCGGGCTGTTCTACGACTCGCTCAGGGTGCCCGACCTCCCGCTCGTCCAGGCGCTGTTCTTCGTCTTCGCCACCGCGGTGATCCTGGCGAACACCCTGGCCGACCTGCTCTATCCGCTGCTCGATCCCCGGGTGGGCCGATGACGACCGAATCCATGCCCACGTCCACCGGGACGCCCACGGAGCCGGCGCCCGCGCCCGCGCAGAGTGCGCGGGCCCTGGCCCGGGCCCGCAAGCGCCGGTCCGCCGCCCGCTTCTGGCGGGAGTACCGCAAGCACCGGAGCGGGCTGTGGGGGCTGGGCGCGCTCGTCCTGATCGCGCTGATCGCCCTGTTCGCGCCGCAGCTGGTGGGCGCCGACGCGCAGAACGTGACCAACGCCCCCGGTGGTGCGCTGGAGTCGCCCAGCGGCGCGTTCCCGCTGGGCACCGACCAGTACGGCCGGAGCGTGCTGGCGCTGCTGGTGTGGGGGGCCAGGATCTCGCTCACCGTGGGGCTGCTCGCGGCGTTCCTCTGCGTCGCCATCGGCACGGTCGTCGGGATCGTCGCGGGGCACTTCCACGGCTGGTACTCCACGGTCCTCATGCGGATCACCGACTGGTTCCTGGTGATGCCGACCCTGGTCCTGGCCATCGCGCTCGCCACCGTGATGGACCGTTCGATGTGGACGGTCATCATCGCGATCGGCGTCACCACCTGGCCGACCACGGCCCGGCTGGTGCGGGCCCAGACCCTCTCCGTGGAGTCCCGCCCGTACATCGAGCGGGCCCGCGCGCTGGGCGGCGGCCACGGCCATGTCATGGTCCGGCACGTGCTGCCGAACGTGATGCCGCTGGTGCTCGCCCAGACCACCCTGGTGATCTCCAGTGCGATCCTCACCGAGGCGACCCTCGCCTTCCTCGGCCTCAGCGACCCGACCTCCACCTCCTGGGGCGGCATGCTCCAGGACGCCCGTTCCGCGGGTGCGGTGAGCGCGGGCGACTGGTGGTACCTGGCCCCGCCCGGCATCGCCATCGCGCTGGTGGCCCTGGCGTTCACGCTGTGCGGGCGCGCCGTCGAGTCCGTCCTCAATCCCAAGCTGGGGGTGGCCCGTTGAGCACGACGAGCATCCAGAAGACACCGCTCCTCGACGTACGGGACCTGACGGTGACGTACCCGGGCGGGGCACGGGCCGTCCGCGGGGTGGACCTCTCGGTCGACGCGGGGCAGAAGCTCGGCATCGCCGGTGAGTCCGGGTGCGGGAAGTCGACGCTGGCGCTGGCGCTGCTGCGGCTGCTGCCCGCCGGCACGAAGGTCACCGGCGAGATCCGGCTGAACGGCGAGGACGTCCTCGCCATGAAGTGGGGCCAGGTCCGGGCGGTCCGCTGGGCGGGCGCCTCGATCGTCTTCCAGGGCGCGATGCACTCGCTCAACGCCGTGCACCGCATCGGCGACCAGATCGCCGAACCGATCCTGCTGCACAAGCTCGCGACACCGGAAGGGGCGGTGAAGCGGGTCGGCGAACTGCTGGAACACGTGGGGCTCCCCGCCTCCCGGGCCTCCGCCTATCCGCACGAGCTCTCCGGCGGACAGCGGCAGCGCGTGATGATCGCGATGGCGCTCGCCTGCGATCCGGGCCTGATCATCGCGGACGAGCCGACCACGGCCCTCGACGTGATGATCCAGGCGCAGATCCTCCGGCTGATCGAGCGGCTGGTGGCCGAGCAGGACCTCGGTCTGATCATGATCAGCCATGACCTCGCGGTGCTCTCGGACACCTGCGACCGGCTCGCGGTGATGTACGCGGGCCGGGTCGTCGAGGAGGGCCCGGCCGCCGAGGTATACGAGCACGCGCACCATCCGTACGCCAAGGCCCTGTCCGGCGCGTTCCCGCGCATCGGCGACCCGGCCTCCCGGTTCGCCCCCCGCGGGCTGCCCGGCGATCCGCCGGACCCCGCGGCGCTGCCCGGCGGCTGCACCTTCCACCCGCGCTGCCCGGCGGCCGTGGAGTCCTGCGCCAGCGAGGACCAGGAGCTGCTCACCGTGGGCGCGGAGCGGCGGGTCGCCTGCGCGCTGGTGGAGCCCGGGGAGGCCGTGACCGCGGCCCTGCCGGGCGCCGAGGAAGCAAGGAGCACAACATGACCACGACCCCTCCCCTGCTCAGCGCCCAGGAGCTGAAGGTCTCCTTCCCCGGCCGGCGCGGGGCCGCACCGGCGCGGGCCGTGGACGGTGTCGACCTGGACATCCGGCCGGGCGAGATCGTCGCCCTCGTCGGTGAGTCCGGCTGCGGCAAGACCACACTGGCGCGCTCGCTGCTGGGCCTGGTCCCCCCGACATCCGGCCGGGTCACCTTCGACGGCGAACCGCTCGACTACGGCAGCCGGGCGCTGAAGAAGTACCGCAAGCGGGTCCAGCTGGTGCTCCAGGACCCCAGCGGCTCCCTCAACCCCCGGCACACGGTGTACGACGCCGTCGCCGAGGGGCTGCGCATCCACGGATACGCGGGCGACGAGCGGGCGGCGGTCGCCGACGCGCTGTCGCGGTCGGGGCTCCGGCCGCCGGAACGGTTCTTCCTGCGGTACCCGCACGAGCTGTCCGGCGGGCAGCGCCAGCGGGTGGTCATCGCGGGCGCGCTGGTGCTGGAGCCCGAGCTGATCGTGGCCGACGAGCCGGTGGCCTCGCTGGACGCCTCGGTGCGCGGCGAGATCCTGGCCCTGATGCTGCGGCTCCGGGACGAACTGGGGCTCTCCGCGCTGGTCGTCACGCACGACCTCGGACTGGCGTGGAACATCGCGGACCGGGTCGCCGTGATGTACCTCGGGCGGATCGTGGAGACCGGCAAGGTCGAGGAGATACTGACCGCGCCCAGGCACCCGTACACCCGGGCGCTGCTGTCGGTGCTGCCGGAGTCCGGGGACGAACCGGTGATCCTGACCGGTGAGCCGCCGGACCCGTCCAAGGTCCCGTCCGGCTGCCGCTTCCACGCCCGGTGCCAGGTGCTGGCCTCGGGCGAGGCCGAGCGCGCGGGCGTCGCGGCGGACTGCCGCACGAAGGACCTGCCGGTGCTCACCGGCGACGGGCAGACCCAGGTGGCCTGCCACTGGGCCGCCGCCACGGGGACCGGGGCGTAGCACGCGCGGGGGCCGGGACCGTTCCGTACGGTCCCGGCCCCGGCGCTCTCAGCCCCGTTCGTACGCGGCGACCAGCTCGCTGCACCGCTTCACATCGGCGGCCATCGCCACCAGCAGCTCGTCGACCGAGCCGAACTTCAGCATCCCGCGCACATACGCGAGGAAGTCCACCGAGACGTGCAGCCCGTACAGGTCGAGGCCGACGCGGTCGATCGCGTACGCCTCCACCGTCCGCTCCGTGGCGTCGAACTGCAGGTTGGTGCCGACCGAGATGGCGGCGGGCATCGCCTCGCCGTCCACGTTCAGCCAGCCCGCGTAGACGCCGTCGGCGGGGATCGCGGTGTGCGGCAGGGTCTCCACGTTGGCGGTCGGGAAGCCCAGCTCGCGGCCGCGCTGCGCCCCGCGCACCACGACGCCCTCCACCCGGTGCGGGCGGCCCAGGATCTCGGCGGCGCCCGCGACGTCGCCCTCGGCGACCAGGCGCCGGGTCAGGGTGGAGGAGAACGGCTCGCCGCCGCCCGCCTCGCCGCTGACGTACAGGTCGACGACCTCGACGCGGTAGTCGTACGTCGCGCCGAACTCGGTGAGCAGCTCCACATTGCCCGCGGCACGGTGGCCGAACCGGAAGTTCGGTCCCTCGATGACCAGCCGGGCGTGCAACTTGTCGACGAGCACCTTCACGATGAAGTCGGCCGGCGCCAGCTGGGAGAACGCGGTGGTGAACGGCAGGACGAGCATCGCGTCCACGCCCAGCTCCGCCATCAGCTCGGCGCGCCGGTGGTGCGGGGCGAGCAGCGGCGGATGGCTGCCGGGCCGTACGACCTCGCTGGGGTGCGGGTCGAAGGTGACCACGACCGCGGGCACGCCCAGCTCGCGGGCGCGCTCCACGGCCCGCCCGATGATCAGCTGGTGTCCGCGGTGCACCCCGTCGTAGGAGCCGATGGTGACGACGCTGCGTCCCCAGTCGTCGGGGATGTCCTCCAAGCCACGCCAGCGCTGCACTCTGACCGCTCCTCGCCCTCACCTGTGTACGTGGGTGTCCCTTACGCAGGTCTAAGACTGCCATGCTCACGCCGCGCGGCCTGCATCGGCATCGCCTTCGGCCCGCCCGCCCCCGCCACCGCCCGCCGTGCGTCCGGCCCGATCAGGGACTCCCACTGCCCCGGCGCGTCGGCCAGCCAGCCGGTCACCAGCCCGGCGAATCCGGGCACGGCACTGGCCAGCTCCACCAGCCGGGCCTCGAAGCGGGCCGCGCCCTCGGGGGTACGGGACAGCAGGGTGCCGGTGCGGTGGACCAGGGCGCGGGTCCGGACCGGGGCGCGGGTGCCCGAGCCGGTCGCGGCGGCGCACAGCAGCGCGTCGAGCACGGCCGGGTCGCGGTGGTCCTCCTGCTCGAAGTCGAGGAGGACCTCCAGCAGCTCCTCCCGCAACGGCCCGGAGGCGGCGCTGCCGGGCGAGGCGAGCGCTCCGGCGAGCGACGCCCGCACCGGCGGCGGCACCGGCCGGCCCCGCAGCAGCCCGGTCACCAGCGGCAGCAGCAGGGCGCGGGCGGCGGGGCCGCGCTCCAGCCTGCGGTCCACATACCCGGCGGCGTGCACGGCGTCCCGCGGGTGGCTGTCGACATAGGCGCGGACGAGCCCCGCGGTGTGCAGGGCGAGCGCGGGGGCGTCGATCCCGGCGAGGGCCCACAGCACCTCGCCCGCCCCCTCGTCCGGCCGGGTCAGCCGCTCCCGGAAGGCCGCGAGGACCTGTTCCGGGTGGGAGGGCAGCGCGGTGGCGAGCGCCTCGGCGCCGGGCCCCGCCTCCCCCGCGACGAAGGCCCGCAGCGCCTGCGGGAGGTACCGGTCGCGGGTGTCGGGGTCCTGGACGAGCAGGGCGAGCGCGGCCCCGTGCTGGGCGGCGTCGGCGGGACGGGCCAGCAGGGCGAGGGCCGTGCCCCGCAGCAGTTCCCGGTCGGTGCCCGGGGTGGCGTGCGCCTGGGCGAGCAGGGCGTAGGAGGCGGCGGCGGTACGGCGGGCGCTGCGCTCCTCGTCGTGGGCCCAGCGGTGGACGGCCCGGCACAGCGCGGCGGGCTCGTCCTCGGCCAGGGCGGCGAGCAGCTCCGCGGCCCTGGGGTGGGGGGTCGCGACGAGCGCGTCGGCCAGATCGTCGACGGCCAGGTCCCGGCGGGTGTGCAGGAGTGCCTGGGCGGCGGTGGCCACGGTCGGGCGCGGGGCGTCCCCGGCCCCGGCGGCCAGCGGGCGCTCGTCGGTGAACCAGCCGCAGAGCAGCGGCTGCACCTCCCGGGGGCGTTCGGCGAGCCGCCGCGCGACGGCGTCCAGGAACCGCTCGCCGCCCCCGCCGGGAGTGTCGGCGGGCAGCAGGAGGCGGAACAGGTCGAGCCGGTCCTTCTCCGCGAGCCTGAGCCCCCGCCAGAACCAGGGCCCGAACACGGCGTACGTCCCCGGCCCGCCCGGCCCTCCGGTGGCCGCCCGGCGCACCACCCGGCCGGCCAGCAGCCGCAGCACGCCGAGGTACGGCCGCGCGTCGGGCACCCGGAGCAGGGTCTGCTGGATCAGCCGGACCGCCCACCAGCGGGCGTCGCGTTCCGGGGAGCCGGCATCCGGCTCCGGCTCCGGAACGCCCCGGGCCGGGAGGCGGTCCAGCGCGCCGATCAGATCGGCGAGCTGGTGGGAGAGCGCGGCGGGCCCCTGGCGGCGGCCCATGAGCAGGAGGGCCTGGACCACCGGACCGATGCGGTGGCGCGGCACGGGCAGGGTGCGCGGCCCGTCCGGCTCCGCCTCCGGGGCCCGTTCCGGCGGGGGTGGAGCGGCCGAGCGCCTCGGCCTCGGTACCCGGAGCCGGGCGGCCACGGTAGCGTCGGGTTCCGGTTCCCCGGCCGGGCCGGCCGGTGCGTGCCATCGGTGGACCAGGGCGCGCAGCGCCGCGTCCACGTCCAGGTGGGTGCCCTGCACCCAGTCGCCCAGTTCCTCGTGGGCGAAGCGGTAGCCGGTGCCCGCCGGGACGATCAGGCCCTCGGTGAGGACGGCCGAGGCCCAGCCCGTGCGCCAGGGGAAGACCGCCTCGAACACCTCCCGGCCGAGCTCCCCCTGCCCGGGGCCCAGACAGCGCCGCGCCGCCTCGTGGACCTGCCCCGCCACCCGGGCCGCCAGCCTGCGGACCGCCGTCCCGCCCGGCGCCGGACCGGCCGCCGCCGCGATGCGGACGGCGATCCGCAGGCACATCAGGTCCAGGTGGGCGGCGAAGACCTCCTCGGTGTCGGGCTGTCCGGCCACGTCCCCGGGGAGCGCGGCGCGCACCTCGGCGAGCAGCCGCAGGGTGAGCGGGTGCCGGTCGTGGCCGGGGGCGAGGGCGTCGGGCGGGATGCCGTACCGCTCCTTGGCCCGCTCCGCCTGGACGGCGGTGAGGTCGCCCAGCGGGACCGCGTCCGGCAGCCGCTTTGCCGGGCGGGCGGGGCGGTGCAGCGAGCCGGGCGGGCAGAGCGCCCCGGCCGTCTCCCAGTGCTCGGGCCCGCAGCCGATCACCAGCCGCGCGCCGTGCTCCCGCAGCCAGGCGACCGTGGCTGTGGTCCAGCGGGCCGGTTCGAGGGCCAGGGCGGGCGGCATCTCCTCGGGCCCGTCCAGCACGACGAGGAGCGGGCTGCCGGACTCCTCGGCCAGCCGGGCCACCCGCTCGGGGGTGGCGCTCGTCATGTCGCCCGGGGCCCCGGCGGCGGAGACGATCCGCCCGGCCCTGCGCAGCGCGCGGGCGACGGCGTCGGCGACCGAGGTGTCGTCGGCCAGCAGATCGGCGCCGCGCAGCCAGAGCGTGGGGGCGGGCACCGGGCCGCGTGCCCGCCGCGCGGTGAGCGCGGCCAGCTCCGTGGTGCGGCCGGTGCCGGGCGCCCCGACCAGGCCGAGGACCACCGCCGACACCGTCCGGTCCTCCGGGGCGGCGAAGGCGTTGAACTCGGTGATGACGTCGGGGCGCTCGACCGGACCGGGGCCGCCGCCCGGCCCGTCCGCCGAACCGAGCGAGGTCGCGGTGAGATGCAGGGCGCCCGCCAGGTTCAGGTCCCGGCCGTATCCGGGGACGGTGCACGCGTTGCGCCGCAGCAGCTCGTCGAACGGGCCGTGGCCGCCCGCCGCCGTCCACAGCGGCACGGCGAAGGCCGCGCCCGGGTGCTCGGCGCGCAGCGTGGCGCCCAGGACGGCGATGACCGCACCGCTCTCCGGGTCGAAGACGGGCCCGCCGACGGCCGCGCCCCCCGTCCGCACGGCGTCCCGGCCGTCCGTCCCGAGCGCCAGCTCCAGCGCCGCGCCGATCCGGTGGGGGCGGCCGTCGGCGGTGTACGTCACGGGGGCGGTGCCGAGCACCCGGGCCTCGCGTCGGCCGTGCGCGGCGATCGTCACGTACGTACCGGGCTCGATGCCGTCCCGCCGGGCGATCGGGACCGGCTCCGCGCCCAGCGCGCCGGGGCCCGGGGTGCGCAGCAGCGCGAGGCCCAGGGCGGGCAGCGGGGTGATGCCGCCGGGCCCCACGGTGTGGCCGCGGCCGTCCGGCCCGTGGAGCACCGGCCGGGCCAGGCCGGTCACGGCTTCGTGGCTCGTCACCACCGTGCCCCGGTCGTCGGCGACGAATCCGGTGCCTCTCGGCCGGCCGCCCGGATCGCAGATACGTACCAGCGCTGCCCGGTCCCCGCTTCGCATGGTCCGACGTTAGGCCCGGATGATCGGCGACTACGCCACTCGGAGGAGAAACGCCCCCGTATGCACCCTGGATTCACTCCGAGCGCTGCCCCGGGCGGGTGAATGACCGGCGCCGGGTGGACGGCTGCGGGGCGGGTGCGGATCGTTCCCGCACCCGCCCCGCGGCAGGAGTGTGCACCCAGGAGGGCCGTCCCGTCCTCAGGCGAAGACAGCGAGGCTCTTGGCCTTGCCCTTCTGCTCCTCCACCAGGGCGAGGAAGCGCCCGTCGGGCCCGAAGACACCGACCGGTCCCGGCGGGAAGGCCGGCATGTCCAGCCGTACGCCGTTCAGCAGCAGCCGGGCGCGCTTCTCGTCCACGTCCCAGCGGGGGAAGGCCGAGGCGGCTGCCTCGGCCACCGGCATCACGGTCAGCTCCTCCTGGTGCTGGTCGAGCGTCCGCGCCGCGTCGAGACCGTACGGCCCGACGCGGGTGCGCCGCAGCGCGGTCAGATGCCCGCCGACGCCGAGCCCGGCACCGAGGTCCCGGGCGATGGCACGGATGTACGTGCCCGAGGAGCAGACGACCGAGACGATCAGGTCGACGACGGGGGTGCCGTCCTCGGCGGTCTCGGGGCGGACGTCGTAGACCCGGAAGGACGAGATCGTCACCGGGCGGGCCGGGATCTCGAACTCCTCGCCGCCGCGCACCCGCGCGTAGGACCGCTTGCCGTCGATCTTGATGGCACTGACCTTGGACGGCACCTGCATGATCGGGCCGGTCAGGGCGGCGACCCCGGCGTCGATCGCCTCGCGGGTCACCCCGGAGGCGTCGGTCGACGAGGTGATCTCGCCCTCGGCGTCGTCCGTCACGGTGTTCTGGCCGAGCCGGATCGTACCGAGGTACTCCTTCTCGGTCAGGGCGAGGTGGCCCAGCAGCTTGGTGGCCCGCTCGACGCCGAGCACCAGGACGCCCGTCGCCATCGGGTCCAGGGTGCCGGCGTGGCCGACCCGCCGGGTCCGGGCGATGCCGCGCATCTTGGCGACGACGTCGTGCGAAGTGAAGCCGGACGGCTTGTCGACGATGACAAGGCCGTCCGGCGTGTTCTGCGATGTCATTCGGAGGCGGCGTCCTCGTCGTTCTCGTGGTCCGCCTTGCGGTACGGGTCGGCCCCGCCCGCGTAGCTGGCGCCCGAGGACGCCTCGCGCACCCGGGCGTCCGAGGCGCGCGCCCGGTCGAGGAGGTCCTCGATCGCCTTGGCGTTGTCCGGCAGGGCGTCCGCGACGAAGGCGAGCGTGGGGGTGAACTTCGTCCCCGCCGCGGCGCCGACCGCCGACCGGAGGATGCCCTTGGCGCTCTCCAGACCGGCCGCGGCGCTCGCCCGCTCCTCCTCGTCGCCGTAGACCGTGTAGAAGACCGTGGCCTCCCGCAGGTCACCGGTGACCCGGGTGTCCGTGATGGTCACGTGCGTACCCAGCCGCGGGTCCTTGATGCCGCGCTGCAGTTTCTGGGCGACCACCTCCTGGATGAGGTCCGCCAGCTTCTTAGCCCGCGCGTTGTCGGCCACTGGTCCGTCTCCTTCTTCGCCTTGCTCAATCGTCTTCGTCGCTGTGTACCCGCCGTCGTACGGACAGCAGCTCCACTTCGGGGCGAGCGGCCACCAGCCGCTCGCACCGGTCCAGCACATCTGTGAGGTGTCCGGTGTTCCCGGAGACCACGGCAAGGCCGATCTGGGCCCTGCGATGGAGATCCTGACCGCCCACCTCCGCCGCGCTCACCGCGAATTTCCGCTGGAGCTCGGCGACGATCGGACGGACGACGGAGCGCTTCTCCTTCAACGACCGTACGTCGCCGAGAAGCAGATCGAAGGACAGTGTCCCCACATACATGAATGTCCGGATGTCCCGCCGGTTCGGGTTCGTGCCCCGCCCGTGCTGGGCGGGGACACCAGAACCGTACACGGAACGGCCGGGGCCGATCGACGGAAATACGACCCGTCGACCGGCCCCGACTGTTGCGGAAGGACCCGGGGGCGAACCCCCGGGTCTCCCCGTGGATCAGCCTCGCGGCTTCTCGCGCATCTCGTAGGTCGCGATGACGTCGTCGACCTTGATGTCGTTGAAGTTTCCGAGGTTGATACCACCCTCGAAGCCCTCGCGGATCTCGGTGACGTCGTCCTTGAAGCGACGCAGACCGGAGATGGTGAGGTTCTCCGCGATGACCTTGCCATCGCGCAGCAGGCGCGCCTTGGTGTTGCGCTTGACCTCGCCGGAGCGGACCAGCACACCGGCGATGTTGCCCAGCTTGGACGAGCGGAAGATCTCGCGGATCTCCGCCGTACCGAGCTCGACCTCTTCGTACTCCGGCTTGAGCATGCCCTTGAGGGCCGCCTCGATCTCCTCGATGGCCTGGTAGATCACCGAGTAGTAGCGGACGTCGACGCCCTCGCGCTCCGCCATCTGCTGGGCACGCCCGGCAGCGCGGACGTTGAAGCCGATGACGATGGCGTCGGAGCCGGTCGCCAGGTCGATGTCCGACTCGGTGACCGCACCCACACCGCGGTGCAGGACCCGGATGTCCACCTCTTCGCCGACGTCGAGCTGGAGCAGCGAGGACTCGAGAGCCTCCACCGAACCGGACGCGTCGCCCTTGATGATGAGGTTGAGCTCCTGGACCAGACCGGCCTTGAGCGCCTCGTCCAGGTTCTCCAGGGAGAACCGGACGCCCTTGCGGGCGAAGTTGGCGTTGCGCTCGCGGGCGGCACGCTTCTCGGCGATCTGACGGGCCGTACGGTCCTCGTCGACCACCAGGAAGTTGTCACCGGCACCCGGGACGTTGGTGAGACCGAGCACGAGGACGGGGGTCGACGGACCCGCTTCCTCGACGTTCTGACCGTTGTCGTCGAGCATCGCCCGGACACGGCCGTACGCGTCGCCGACCACCATGGTGTCACCGATGCGCAGCGTGCCTCGCTGGACCAGGACGGTCGAGACCGCACCGCGGCCGCGGTCGAGGTGGGACTCGATCGCGATGCCCTGCGCGTCCTGCTCCGGGTTGGCCCGCAGGTCGAGCGAGGCGTCCGCGGTCAGAACCACGGCCTCCAGCAGCTGGTCGATGTTCAGGCTCTGCTTGGCGGAGATGTCGACGAACATCGTGTCGCCGCCGTACTCCTCGGCCACCAGACCGAACTCGGTGAGCTGACCGCGCACCTTGGTCGGGTCGGCACCCTCGACGTCGATCTTGTTGACCGCGACCACGATCGGCACGTCGGCCGCCTTGGCGTGGTTCAGCGCCTCGATCGTCTGGGGCATCACACCGTCGTTCGCCGCCACCACGAGGATCGCGATGTCGGTGGACTTCGCACCACGGGCACGCATGGCGGTGAACGCCTCGTGACCCGGGGTGTCGATGAAGGTGATCTTCCGGTCCTCGCCGTTGACCTCGGCGGAGACCTGGTAGGCACCGATGTGCTGGGTGATGCCGCCGGCCTCGCCCGCGACGACGTTCGTCTTGCGGATCGCGTCCAGCAGTCGGGTCTTGCCGTGGTCGACGTGACCCATGACGGTGACGACCGGCGGACGCGGGATGAGGGCCTCTTCGCCGCCCTCGTCCTCGCCGAACTCGATGTCGAAGGACTCGAGCAGCTCGCGGTCCTCCTCCTCCGGGCTGACGATCTCCAGGACGTAGTTCATCTCGTCCGCGAGCAGCCGGAGCGTGTCGTCGGAGACGGACTGCGTGGCGGTGACCATCTCGCCGAGGTTCATCATCACGGCGACGAGCGACGCCGGGTTGGCGTTGATCTTCTCCGCGAAGTCGGTGAGGGAGGCACCGCGCGACAGACGGACGGACTGCCCGTTGCCGCGGGGCAGCATGACGCCGCCCACCGACGGGGCCTGCATGGCCTCGTACTCCTGGCGCCTCTGCCGCTTCGACTTGCGACCACGACGCGCCGGACCGCCGGGACGGCCGAACGCACCCTGCGTGCCACCACGGCCACCGGGACCGCCGGGACGGCCACCGAAGCCGGGACGACCGCCGAAGCCGCCGCCACCACCGGGACGGCCCGCGCCGCCACCGCCACCGCCGCCACCGGGACGGCCGGCGAAGCCGCCGCCACCGCCGCCGGGACCGGCCGGACGACCGGCGAAGCCGGGACGACCGCCACCGCCGCCACCCGGACGACCGCCGCCACCGGGACCACGGCCACCGGGGCCGCCGCCGGGACGCGGACCGGCCGCGGGACGCTGCGGCATCATGCCCGGGTTCGGGCGGTTACCGCTGGGGGCACCCGGACGGGGCGCCTGCGGACGCGGCATGCCACCCGGGGTCGGACGGGCGCCGCCCTGACCCTGGGGACGCGGGGCGCCACCGGGGCCGCCCTGCGGACGCGGGGCGGGACGGTCCTGGCCACCGCCGGGACGCGGGGCGCCACCGGGACGGGGGGCCTGCGGACGGGCCATGCCCGTCGAGCCGCCGGACGTGAAGGGGTTGTTGCCCGGACGGGGACCCGCCGGACGGGCGCCGGGGCGCGGAGCACCCTGGCCACCGGGGCGCGCCGGACGGTCGCCGCCGCGCTGGCCGCCATCACGCTGACCGCCGTCACGCTGACCGCCGGCCGGGGCCGGACGGGCGGGACGCGGGCCAGGAGTGGCGCCCGAGGGACGCGGAGCCTGCTGCGGGGCCGGGGCCGGCGCCGAGAACTCGGCGGCCGGGACCGGGGTCACCGGGGCGGGCTTGGGCGCGGGACGCGGACCCGGACGGGGGCCCGCGGACGGCGCGGGGGTGCTGCTCGCCGGGGCGGCGGCGGCCGGCTTGGGGGCCGGTGCGCCGGGCTTCGGGGCAGCGGGACGTGCCGCGGCGGCCGGGGAGGGCGCCGAGGGCTTGGCCGGCGTCGCCTTGCGGGGCGCGCCGGGCTTCGCAGCGGACTTGCCGGCGTTGCCGCCGGGCCCCTGCAGTGCGTCAGTCAACTTGCGTACAACCGGCGCCTCGATCGTCGAGGACGCCGAACGGACGAATTCACCGAGTTCCTGGAGCTTGGCCATGACGACCTTGCTCTCCACACCGAACTCCTTGGCGAGTTCGTATACCCGGACCTTAGCCACTTCGCTCCTTTTAGGTCCGGGTTACCGCCGGACCGTCGCTACTTCATGGGCGTACTCATCGCGTACTCATCGAGTGCTCATCGCAATCTCGACCTACTTCCAACTCGCGAGGTACCTGACCGCACGGGGTTCCGTGCCGTTCGTTCTCTTACGGTGTCCCCCGTTCGACGAACCGCCGTACCTCGGCGGGGTCGAACGGTCCCTTGGCCTTGAAGGCCCGGGGGAAGGACCGGCGGCGAACCGCCAGGTCCAGACAGACGGAGGCGGGGTGTACGTAGGCACCCCGGCCGGGCAGCGTACCGCGAGGATCGGGAACACAGGTGTCCCCGTCCGCGACGATGCGCAGCAGCTCGCTCTTGGCCGCCCGCTCCCGGCATCCCACACAGGTTCGCTCAGGGCAAGCGCGGGCTCGCGTTCGGCCAGACACGGCTAAGTCTACCTCCCCGCATCGACCTCACCCCTTTGGGGCAAGAATCGAACGGATGTTGTCGTGATCTCAGCGACTCGGTGCCGAGACGTATTCCCTGCCGGACGGACCGGGTCAGCGGCGCTCGGACCGCTCGCGGGCCCGCTCGGCACGCTCCCGGTCGGCCGCGTCGCGCTCGTCGTCGGTCTCGGTGTCCGGACGGATGTCGATCCGCCAGCCGGTGAGCCGGGCGGCGAGGCGGGCGTTCTGGCCCTCCTTGCCGATCGCCAGCGACAGCTGGTAGTCGGGCACGGTGACCCGGGCGGAGCGGGCACCGAGGTCGACGACCTCGACCTCGCTCACCCGCGCGGGTGACAGCGCGTTGGCGACCATCTCGGCCGGGTCGTCCGACCAGTCCACGATGTCGATCTTCTCGCCGTGCAGCTCGGCCATCACATTGCGCACCCGGCCGCCCATCGGGCCGATGCAGGCGCCCTTGGCGTTCAGCCCGGAGCGGGTCGACCGGACCGCGATCTTGGTGCGGTGGCCGGCCTCGCGGGCGATCGCGCAGATCTCGACGGAGCCGTCGGCGATCTCCGGGACCTCCAGCGCGAAGAGCTTCTTCACCAGGCTGGGGTGGGTCCGCGACAGCGTCACGGACGGGCCGCGCACGCCCTTGGCGACCCGCACGACATAGGTGCGCAGCCGCAGGCCGTGGGTGTACTCCTCGCCCGGGACCTGCTCCTGCACCGGCAGGATGGCCTCCAGCTTGCCGATGTCGACGAGGACGTTCTTCGGGTCCTTGCCCTGCTGGACGACACCGGTGACGACATCGCCCTCGTGGCCCGCGTACTCGCCGAAGGTCTTGTCGTCCTCCGCGTCGCGCAGCCGCTGGAGGATGACCTGCTTGGCGGTGGTCGCGGCGATCCGCCCGAACCCGGACGGGGTGTCGTCGAACTCCTTGGGCTCCTGGCCCTCTTCCAGGTCGGCCGGGTCCTCCTTCGCCCACACCGTCACATGGCCGCGCTCGTCGATCTCGACCCGCGCACGGCGGTGGCTCCCGTCGGTCCGGTGGTAGGCGATGAGGAGGGCCGACTCGATCGCCTCGACGAGCACGTCGAAGGGGATCTCCTTGTCCTGCGCCAAGCCCTTCAAGAGCTTCACATCGATGTCCACGGCTACGCCTCCTCTTCCTTCTTGTCCTTGCGGTTGAATTCGATCTCCACGCGCGCCTTGGCGATCTCGTCGAAGGCGACCCGGCGGGAGGTGGGCCTGCGCCCCTTGACGCCCGGCACCTCCAGGTCGAGGCCCTCCTCGTCCACGGCGAGGATCCGGGCGACCAGGTCGCCACCCTCGCGCAGCTGGAGCTTGGCCAGGCGGCCCGTGGCACGTACGTAGTGGCGGTGCTCCGTCAGCGGACGGTCGGCACCGGGGGAACTGACTTCGAGGACGTACTCGTCCTCGCCCATCGCGTCGGTCTCGTCGAGCCTCTCGGAGATCGCGCGGCTCAGCTCGGCACAGGCGTCCAGCTCGACGCCCTGCTCGGAGTCCACGACGATACGCAGTACGCGGCGGCGGCCGGCCCGGGACAGATCGATCTCCTCGAGATCGAGTCCTTCGGCGCTGACGAGCGGTTCGAGCAGCCCTCGCAGCCTCTCGCTCTGGGTGGTGCTCATCCGGGTGACTCCTCGGCCGCGTGTGCTGTTGTGGGGATCGTCGTGTGTCAGGTCAAAGGGTATCCGGTCCCGAGGGGTGTTGCCGTCCGCCCACTCCCCCGCCGCGGGTACGCTCGCCTGCGGTGATCACTTCAGGACAGAACCAGTCAAGACACGTACAGGCCCGGAGGAGAACAGTGCGGCGCACGGGGACGACGCGCAGGGGGGCGCTCACCGCGACGGGAGCGGCCGCCCTCGGGGCGGTGCTGGCCGGCTGCGGTGGCGGGCGCGAGGAGGGCTCCGGCCGGTCCGGCCCGGCGACCGCGGCCGAGCAGGCCGCCGCGGTACGGGCGGAGCGGCGGATCCGGACCGCCGAGGCCCGGACCAGCCTGGAGCTGCTCGGCCGGTACGAGCGGGTGGCGGCGGCCCATCCGTCGGCCGCCGCCGCCCTCGCGCCGTTGCGGGACGCGGTACGGGCCCATGCCGAGGCGCTGGCCCCGGCCGGTGCGGGCGGGGGCACGGCCGCGCCGTCCCCGTCGGCTGCCCCGGACAGCGCCCGGTCCGCCCTGAAGGAGCTCGCCGCGGCGGAGCGCCGGGCGTCGGACGCCCGGCTGACGGCCCTGGCGGCCGCCCCGCCGGAACTGGCCCGGCTGCTGGCGTCGGTCGCCGCGGCCGACGCGGCCCACGCCTTTCTGCTGACCGGGATCGCCAAGGAGGTCGCGGCATGAGCGCCGGGACGCTGGGGGCCGCCCAGGCGGCCCTGGCCGCCGAGCACGCGGCGGTGTACGGCTACGGGGTGGTCGGCGGCCGGGTCGCCGGGGGCCGCCGGGCCGAGGCCACGGCCGCGTACCACGCGCACCGGGCCCGCCGCGACGCGCTGGTGCGGACGGTGCGCGGGCTGGGCGGTGAGCCGGAGGCGGCCCGCGCCGCGTACGCCCTGCCGTTCGCCGTGCCGGACCCGGCCGCGGCGGTCCGGCTGGCGGCCGTGCTGGAGGACCGCGTCGCCGGGGTGTACTCCGACCTCGTCCGGGCCGCCGAGGGACCGTTGCGGCGGGAGGCGGCCGACGCGCTGCGCGAGGCCGCGGTGCGCGCGGTCCGCTGGCGGGGCGGCGGCGTACCCTTTCCCGGGCTCGTCGAGCGGGACACCGCCGGCACTCGGGCCGGGGCCTCCGCGCAGACCGGGGCCCGTACGGCCCCGCACGGGGCCGATGTGACGAACGGGCCGGGTGCTCCGCACTGAGCAGGCTCTGAAGGGGAACACAGCACGTATGGGTTTTGAACCGCCGCAGCGTCTGGTCCGGGCGCTGGGCGAGTCGCACGAGGACACGTCCGCCGCCGACTGGCTGGGCCGGCTACCCGCGCTGACCGAGGAGGCGCTGGCCGCCACCGGGCGCGCACCGGCCGTCGAACGGGTCGCCGCACCGGGCGGCCGCAGCAGCCTGGTCCTGCTGGTGACCTGCGCCGACGGCACTCCGGCCGCGCTGAAGCTCGCGCCGCCCGCGGCCGCCCCGGAGCGGGAACGGGCCGCGCTGGTCCACTGGAACGGCTGGGGCGCCGTGCTGCTCCTGGCAGACGCCCCGGGCGCGCTGCTGCTGGAGCGGCTGCACCCCGAGGTGTCGCTGCGCTCCCTGCCGGAGGCGAAGGCGCTGCTGGAGGCGGCCGGGACGGTGCGTCGGCTGTGGGTCGAGCCGCCGGCCGGGCACACCTTCGAGACGGTCGCCGGGCGTACCGGGGAGCAGGTCGGGGCGATGCGGGCGCTGGCCGGCGCCCAGCCCGAGCTGGCGCCGCTGGTCTCGGCCGCGCTCGCGGTCCGCGAGGAGCTGGTCGCCGGCGCCACGGAGCTGCTGCTCCTGCACGGCAACTTCCGGCAGAGCAAGGTGCTCGCCGGTGAGCGGGTGCCGTGGCTGACGGTCGGCCCCGAACCGCTGGTCGGTGAGCGCGCCTATGACCTGGCCCGGCTGGTGCGCGACCGCGTGGAGGACCTGATCGCCTCGTCGAACGGGGCGGTGACGGCCCGGCGGCGGATCGGGAAGCTCGCCGACTCGCTGGAGGTGGACCGGGAGCGGCTGCGCGGCTGGACGCTGTTCCGCGCGGTGGAGTCGGGCGCCCGGGCGCTGGCGGCGGGCCGCCGCCAGGAGGGCGAGCTGACGCTGGAGTTCGCGAGCTGGCTCTGAGGGCGCGTACGCGGCAGGCCCCCGCGCGAGGTGCGCGGGGGCCTGCCGGGTGTCCGGGGGCTCAGGCGGAGAGACGGGCGATCGCCTCGTCGACCGTGAGCTCCTCGCGCTCGCCGGTGCGGCGGTCCTTCAGCTCCACGACGCCCTCGGCCGAGCGGCGGCCGGCGACCAGGATCTTCGGGACGCCGATGAGCTCCGCGTCGGTGAACTTCACGCCGGGCGAGACGCCCGCGCGGTCGTCGACCAGGACCCGCAGCCCCGCCGCGCTCAGCTTCTCCGAGACGTCGAGCGACAGCTCGGTCTGGAGCGCCTTGCCCGCCGCGACGACGTGCACATCGGCCGGGGCGACCTCGCGGGGCCAGCACAGGCCTTTGTCGTCGGCGGTCTGCTCGGCGAGGGCGGCCACCGCGCGGGAGACGCCGATGCCGTACGAGCCCATCGTGACCCGGACCGGCTTGCCCTGCTGGCCGAGGACGTCGAGCTGGAAGATGTCGGCGTACTTGCGGCCGAGCTGGAAGATGTGGCCGATCTCGATGGCGCGGTCGACCTGGAGGCCGGTGCCGCACTTGGGGCAGGGGTCGCCCGCCTCGACGACGACCACGTCGAGGTAGTCGGACACCTCGAAGTCCCGGCCCGCGACGACGTTCTTCGCGTGCTTGCCCTCCTGGTTGGCGCCGGTGATCCAGGCGGTGCCGGGGGCGATGCGCGGGTCGGCGATGTAGCGGACCTTCTCCAGGCCCTGCGGGCCGACGTAGCCGCGCACCAAGTCGGGACGGCCCACGAAGTCCTCGGCGGTGACCAGCTCGACGACGGCGGGCGCCAGGTGCTCGCCGAGCTTGCCGAGGTCGACCTCGCGGTCGCCGGGCACGCCCACGGCCACGATCTCGCCGTCCACCTTGACCAGCAGGTTCTTCAGGGTGGCGGAGGCGGGGACGCCGAGGTGCTCGGCGAGCGTCTCGATGGTCGGGGTGTCGGGGGTGTCCAGCTCCTCGACGGGGCCGTGCGCCGAGCCGTCCGCCGCGGTGGCGTTGAAGGTCACGGCCTCGGTGTTGGCGGCGTAGTCGCAGGCGGGGCAGTCGACGAAGGTGTCCTCACCGGCCGGGGCGGGGGCGAGGAACTCCTCGGAGGCCGAACCGCCCATGGCGCCGGAGACGGCGGAGACGATGCGGTGGTCGAGGCCGAGCCGCTCGAAGATCCGGATGTAGGCGCCGCGGTGCAGCCGGTACGCCTCGGCCAGGCCCTCGTCGGTGGTGTCGAAGGAGTACGAGTCCTTCATCTGGAACTCGCGGCCGCGCAGCACACCGGCGCGGGGGCGGGCCTCGTCGCGGTACTTGGTCTGGATCTGGTAGAGGATCACGGGCAGGTCCTTGTAGGACGAGCACATGTCCTTGACGACCTGGGTGAAGATCTCCTCGTGGGTGGGGCCCAGGAGGTAGTCGGAGCCCTTGCGGTCCTTGAGCCGGAAGAGCAGGTCGCCGTACTCGTCGTAGCGGCCGCTCGCCTCGTACGGCTCCTTGGGCAGCAGGGCGGGGAGCAGCACCTCCTGGCCGCCGATGGCGTCCATCTCCTCGCGTACGACGCGGGTGATGTTCTCCAGGACCTTCTTGCCGAGCGGCAGCCAGGTCCAGATTCCGGCCGCGGTGCGACGTACGTATCCGGCCCGGACGAGCAGCTTGTGGTTGAGCGTCTCGGCGTCGGCCGGGTCGTCGCGCAGTGTCTTGATCATCAACCGGGACATGCGCTGGACCTGGGCCATGGTGAACTCCTGCTTGGAAGGGTGATGTGCAGGAGGTTAGCCGGGCGGTGCGGGTGGGCGGAAATCCATAACCCCCGTGATCACCCGTCCCGGGGGCGGCGGCGCAGCGGGAGCGGGGCGCCCATGACCGCGTAGGGCTGGGCGGCGCTGGGGAAGAGCACCTGCCGCGCCAGGTCCTGGTAGCCGAGGCTGCGGTACAGGCCGCGGGCGGGGCTGTCGGTGTCGATGGCGGAGAGGATGGAGCGGGGGTGGCCGACGGCGTCGGTGAGGGTGGTGATCAGCGCGCGGCCGATGCCGAGGTTCTGGAAGCCGGGCAGGACGTGGAGTTCGGTGACGACGAAGGCGTCGTCGAGCCAGTGGGCGCGGCCGGTGTCGCGGAGGTAGGGCTCGACGACGGTGGACCACCACTGGCCGCGCTCGTTGGGCATGCCGTAGGTGAAGCCGACGAGCCGTCCGGCCGCGGTGGTGGCGCCGAGGGCGCGGGCCTCGGGGTGGTCGAGGTGTCTCAGGACGATGTGGCGGCGCACCTCGACCTCCTCCGGCCCGAGCCCGAAGGCGACGGCCTGCACGGCGAGTGCCTCGTCCACGCGGGCGGCGAGGTCCACGGGCCCGATCCGGACGCCGGGGCCGCCTTCGGAGTGTGCTGCCATGTGGCGACCCTACTGGCCGGGGCGGGGTGCGGGGTACGGGACCGGGGTGCGGCCCGCTCCGGGCTCAGAAGAGCACGCTCATGAACGCGCCGGTCTCCCGGAAGCCGACCCGGGCGTAGGCCCGGCGCGCGGGGGTGTTGTAGTCGTTGACGTAGAGGCTGACGACGGGGGCGACATCGGCCAGGGCGTAGCGCAGGACCGCCGCCATGCCGGTCTCGGAGAGTCCGCGGCCGCGGTGCTCGGGGGCGACCCAGACGCCCTGGATCTGGCAGGCCTGCGGGGTGGCGGCGCCGATCTCCGCCTTGAAGACGACCTCGCCGTCCTCGATCCGGGCGAAGGAACGGCCGGCGCCGATGAGTTCGGCGACGCGGGCCTGGTAGAGGAGTCCGCCGTCGCCCGCCAGCGGGGAGACTCCGACCTCCTCGGTGAACATCGCCACGCAGGCCGGCATCAGCAGTTCCATCTCGTCCTTGCGGATGCGTCGGACGTGCGGGTCGGGGGTGATGTCGGCGGAGAGGCTCTCGGTGACCATCAGCGGCTGGTGGGCGCGGACCTCGCGGGCGGGGCCCCAGCCGGGTTCGAGCAGCCGCCAGAGCTGGGCGGTGGGCTCGGCGGGGCCGACGATGGAGGAGCAGCGGCGGCCGGTCCGGCGGGCCCGGTCGGCGAAGGCGCGGACGGCCTCGGGGGTGGCGCAGATCGGGACGAGGTTGGCGCCGGAGTAGCAGAGGGAGCGGAGCCGCCCGTCGGCGTACCAGCCCCACATCTCACCGCCCAGGCGCCAGGGGTCGAGACCGGCGATCCGGACCCGGGACGTGACGAAGGCGTTGGCGACGGGCTCGCTCTCCAGGACGGCGAGAGCGGCACCGAGGTCGCCGGGTTCGAGGACCCGGGTGGTGGTCTGCGTCAACACGAGGGGGCCTCACCATATGGTCTGCTGATTTCCGCACTTTAACCGAAGTGGCCCAGTGATGCCGCCGGTGGGCGGTGGCCGCGACGGGTTCACTCATGGCGGCGCCCCGCCGGTCGGTGTCCGTCCGGCGGGGCGCGGCTGCCAGGGGCGGCGGGTCAGCTCACCGAGACCTCGGGCTCGCCCGAGGCGATGCCGTCCTTCTCCATCTGCTCGGCGATCTTCATGGCCTCTTCGATCAGCGTCTCGACGATCTTCGACTCGGGCACGGTCTTGATGACCTCGCCCTTCACGAAGATCTGGCCCTTGCCGTTGCCGGAGGCGACGCCCAGGTCGGCCTCGCGGGCCTCGCCGGGGCCGTTGACGACGCAGCCCATCACGGCGACCCGGAGCGGGACCTCCATGCCCTCCAGGCCCGCCGTCACCTCGTCGGCCAGCTTGTAGACGTCGACCTGGGCCCGGCCGCAGGACGGGCAGGAGACGATCTCCAGCCGGCGCTGGCGCAGGTTGAGCGACTCCAGGATCTGGATGCCGACCTTGACCTCCTCGGCGGGCGGTGCCGAGAGCGAGACCCGGATCGTGTCGCCGATGCCCTCGGACAGCAGCGCGCCGAACGCCACCGCGGACTTGATCGTCCCTTGGAAGGCCGGCCCGGCCTCGGTCACTCCGAGGTGCAGCGGGTAGTCGCAGCGCTCGGCCAGCTGACGGTACGCGTTGACCATCACGACCGGGTCGTTGTGCTTCACGGAGATCTTGATGTCGCGGAAGCCGTGCTCCTCGAAGAGGGACGCCTCCCAGAGCGCCGACTCGACCAGGGCCTCGGGGGTCGCCTTGCCGTACTTGGCGAGCAGCCGCGCGTCCAGCGAGCCCGCGTTCACGCCGATGCGGATCGGGGTGCCCGCGTCGTTGGCGGCCCGGGCGATCTCCTTGACCTTGTCGTCGAACTGCTTGATGTTGCCGGGGTTCACGCGCACCGCCGCGCAGCCCGCGTCGATCGCGGCGAAGACGTACTTCGGCTGGAAGTGGATGTCGGCGATCACCGGGATCTGCGACTTCTTGGCGATGGTCGCCAGCGCGTCCGCGTCGTCCTGCGTCGGACACGCCACGCGGACGATCTGGCAGCCCGAGGCCGTCAGCTCGGCGATCTGCTGGAGCGTCGCGCCGATGTCCGAGGTGCGCGTGGTGGTCATCGACTGGACCGAGACCGGCGCGTCCCCGCCCACGGCCACCGACCCGACCTGGATCTTGCGGCTGACCCGCCGGTCGGCGAGCTTGGTCGGAACGGACGGAATTCCGAGAGAAATCGCAGTCATGCGCTGAGCATCCCCAAGGTGTGGATCAAGGTCCCGAGACGGCGGGCTTTGAGCTTCGAGGTTACGGCACCGGCGGAGGGCGGAAGCACACCTGTACGGGAGTGCCGCGAAGCCGTGACGACCCCGGCACACACCGTGTGCCGGGGAAACCGTCGTCCGTGACGCGTGGAGGGGGCCGGGATCAGGAGATCTTGACCGGGTTCACGATGTCGGCGACCAGCACCAGCAGCGTGAAGCAGATGAAGACACCGGCGACGACATAGGCGACCGGCATCAGCTTGGCCACGTCGAACGGGCCGGGGTCGGGGCGCCTGAAGACCCGGGCGACATTGCGCCGCAGGGCCTCCCAGAGCGCTCCGGCGATGTGCCCGCCGTCCAGGGGCAGCAGCGGCAGCATGTTGAAGAGAAAGAGCGAGAGGTTGAACCCGGCGAGCAGGAACAGCATCATCGCGACCTGGTTCTCCGCCGGTACGTCCAGCGTCATCACCTCGCCGCCGATCCTGGCCGCGCCGACGACGCCCACCGGGGAGTCCGCGGCGCGCTCGCCGTCGCCGAAGGCCGCGTTCCACAGGTCCGGGATCTTGGACGGGAGGGCGATGATCGACTCGACGCCGTTCTCGACCATGTCTCCCATGCGGACGACCGAGTCGCCGAAGGAGAGCGGGACGATCTCCGTCTGGGCGGCGAAGCCGAGGTAGCCGGCCTTCACGAACTCACCGGGGACCACCTCGCCCCTGGAGTCCTTCTTGGCCACCGAGTTCTTCGCCAGCACGGCGTGGAGGGTCTTCTCCTGACCGTCGCGCAGGACGGTGAGGGTGGCGGGGCCGATGGTGTCGCGGATCTTGGCGGAGAGCGCGTCCCAGTCGTCGACCTTCTGCCCGTCGAAGGCGACGATCCGGTCGCCCTTCAGGAGCCCGGCCGCCTGGGCGGGCGAGACCGGGTCGGACTTCTTGCACGTGTCGCGGTTCTCGCTCTGGTCGATCACGCACTTCTGGACGCCGGCCACCTCGGTGGTCTGGGTCTGGAAGCCGAAGGTCATCGCGACGCCGAGGAAGATCACGACGGCGAGGACCAGGTTCATGAACGGTCCGGCGAACATCACGATGACGCGCTTCCACGGCTTGCGCGTGTAGAAGAGGCGCTTCTCGTCGCCCGGTTCCAGCTCCTCGAACGCGGCGGACCTGGCGTCCTCGATCATGCCGCGCCAGGGCGAGGTGGACCGCGCCTCCAGCCGGCCGTCCGCCCCGGGCGGGAACATGCCGATCATGCGGATGTAGCCGCCGGCCGGGATGGCCTTGATGCCGTACTCGGTGTCGCCCTTCTTGCGCGACCAGATGGTGGGGCCGAAGCCGACCATGTACTGGGGGACGCGGATGCCGAAGAGCTTCGCGGTCGACAGGTGGCCGAGCTCGTGCCAGGCGATCGAGAAGAGCAGGCCGAGGACGAACACGGCGATGCCGAGGATCGTCAGCAGGACCGTCGTCAGACTCATGCGCGCGCCTCCGCTGTCGCTTTCGCCGAGAGTTCACGGGCCCGGGCGCGTGCCCAGGTCTCCGCTTCGAGGACGTCCGCGACCGTGAGCGAAGTTCCCGTGGCGGGGGTGCCGTGTTCGGTCACCACCTCGGTGACCGTATCCATGATTCCGTTGAACGGCAGCTGTCCGGCGAGGAAGGCGTCGACGCATTCCTCGTTGGCGGCGTTGAAGACGGCCGGTGCGGTCGCCCCGAGCGTGCCGACGTGCCGGGCCAGGCCGACCGACGGGAAGGCCTCGCCGTCCAGCGGGAAGAACTCCCAGGTGGACGCCGTGGACCAGTCGAAGGCGGGGGCGGCGTCGGGGACGCGGCCGGGCCAGCCGATACCGATGGCGATCGGGCCCCGCATGTCCGGCGGGGTGGCCTGGGCGAGGGTGGAGCCGTCGGTGAACTCGACCATGGAGTGGACGTAGGACTGGGGGTGGACCACGACCTCGATCCGGTCGAAGGGGATGTCGTAGAGGAGGTGCGCCTCGATGACCTCCAGTCCCTTGTTGACCAGGGTCGCGGAGTTGATGGTGATGACCGGTCCCATGGCCCAGGTCGGGTGGGCGAGGGCCTGTTCGCGGGTGACGTCGGCCAGCTCGCTCCTGGTGCGGCCGCGGAAGGGGCCGCCGGAGGCGGTGACCACGAGCTTGCGCACGTCGGCGCGGGTGCCGGCGCCGAGGGCCTGGAAGAGGGCGGCGTGCTCGGAGTCGACCGGGATGATCTGGCCGGGCTTCGCCAGGGCCTTGACCAGCGGGCCGCCGACGATCAGCGACTCCTTGTTGGCCAGGGCGAGCGTGCGGCCCGCTTCGAGCGCGGCGAGGGTCGGGGCGAGGCCGATGGAGCCGGTGATGCCGTTGAGCACGGTGTGGCAGTCGCTCGCGGCCAGTTCGGCGGCGGCGTCGGGTCCGGCCAGGATCTCGGGGAGCGGCTCGCCCGTCCCGTACTGCTCGCTCAGCGCCTCGCGCAGGGCCGGTACGGCGGCGGGGTCGGCGACGGCCACGGTGCGCACCCGCAGCCGCCGCGCCTGCTCGGCGAGGAGGGCGACCCGTCCGCCCGCGGCGGAGAGCGCGGTGACGCGGAAACGGTCGGGGTTGCGCAGCACCAGGTCGATGGCCTGGGTGCCGATGGAACCGGTGGAGCCGAGGATGACGAGATCCCGTCGGCCTTCCGTCGCGTCGAAGACGAGATGCGGATCGGCGAGGGGGGCAGGGCTGTCGCTCATGCCCCCCATTGTTGCCGCAACACCTGTGTGCGCGGACAGTGCGTCCCGGGAGACGGCCCGAAAGGCCCTTGCGCGAAGGGGCGTCGGGGCACGGAAGGGCGCCGGACGGCCCCGTTCCGGGGAAACGCGGGACGGCCCGAACCCCCGCACAGTGGGTTCGGGCCGTCTCGTGTCACCTGCTCTCGTGCTGTCCAGGCGGAAACACAGGCGACATGGGCGGGCCGGTCGGGCCGGTCCGGTTCGTGGCTACAGGGCGAGGCCGGTGAGGACCAGCACGCGCTCGTAGGTGTAGTCGTCCATCGCGTAGCGGACGCCCTCGCGGCCGACGCCGGACTGCTTGGCGCCGCCGTACGCCATCTGGTCGGCGCGGTAGGACGGGACGTCACCGATGATCACGCCGCCGACCTCCAGGGCCCGGTGGGCGCGGAAGGCGGTCTGCAGGTCGTGGGTGAACACACCGGCCTGGAGGCCGTACTTGGAGGAGTTGACGGCCTCGAACGCCTCGGCCTCGCCGTCCACCTTCTGGACGGACAGGACCGGTCCGAAGACCTCCTCGGCGGCGAGGGTGACGCCGTCCGGGAGCTCGGTGAGCACGGTCGGCGCGTAGGTGGCACCGTCGCGCTTGCCGCCGGCGAGCAGCTTGGCGCCGGCCTGCACGGCCTCGTCCACCCAGGACTCGACGCGCTTGGCGGCGTCCTCGCTGACCAGCGGGCCGACCTCGGTGGCCGGGTCCGACGGGTCGCCGGTGACCTGGGCCTCGACGGCGGCGACGATCTTCGGGAGCAGCCGGTCGTAGACCGCGGCGTCCGCGATGACCCGCTGTACGGAGATGCAGGACTGGCCGCCCTGGTAGTTGGAGAAGGTCGCGATCCGGGTCGCGGCCCAGTCCAGGTCCTCCTCGGAGGCGTAGTCGCCGAGGACGACCGCGGCGGCGTTGCCGCCCAGCTCCAGGGTGCAGTGCTTGCGCGGCACCGACTCCATGATCGAGTAGCCGACCGGGCCGGAGCCGGTGAAGGAGATCACGGGCAGCCGCTCGTCCTGGACCAGGGCGGGCATCCGGTCGTTGGGGACCGTGAGCACGGACCAGGAGCCGGCCGGCAGGTCGGTCTCGGCCAGGATCTCGCCCAGGACCAGCGAGGAGATCGGGGTGGCCGGGGCCGGCTTCAGGATGATCGGGGCGCCGACGGCGATGGCCGGGGCGACCTTGTGGGCGCTCAGGTTCAGCGGGAAGTTGAACGGCGCGATGCCGAGGACCGTGCCCCGCGGGAAGCGCCGGGTCAGGCCGAGGCGGCCGGTGCCACCGGCGTCGGTGTCCAGGCGCTGGGCGTCGCCCCCGTTGAAGCGGCGGGCCTCCTCGGCGGCGAACCGGAAGACGGATACGGCGCGGCCGACCTCGCCCCGGGCCCACTTGATGGGCTTGCCGTTCTCGGCGGAGATCAGCTGGGCGATCTCCTCGGTGCGCTCCACCAGACGCCGCACGACGTGGTCGAGTGCGGCGGCCCGGACGTGCGCCGGGGTCGCGGCGAACTCCTCGCGCACGGCGTGCGCGGCCGCGACGGCCTCCTCGATCTGGGCGTCGGTCGGCACGCTGACGGTGCCGACGAGACGGCCGTCCCAGGAGTTGGTGACGTCGAAGCTGTCCTCGCCGGTGGCCTGGCGGCCGGCCAGCCAGAAGGCGTGGGTGGAAGTCATGGAGGTTCCGGCCCTTCGGAGCGGTGGGGGTGTCTTGCCCCCACCGTAGGGCCGCGCGGCCGTTTCGGCGTTTGTCCGGGGTGGAGCAGTACGCTCCGGGGACGCTACGGATTGTCGGACGCGGCGGGGTACGGGCGCGGGCTACGGGGCGGGGGTACTGGTCGCCTTCAGGGCCAGCCAGAGCTCCATCCGGACGTCCGCGTCGTCCAGCGAGCGGCCCAGGATCTCCTCCACCCGGCGCATCCGGTAGCGCAGGGTGTGGCGGTGCACTCCCAGGTCGGCCGCGGCGGCGTCCCACTGGCCGTGGTGGGCGAGCCAGGCGCGCAGCGAGGCCACGAGGTCGCCGCGCCCCTTGGCGTCGTGCTCGCGCAGGGAGCGGAGCATTCCGTCGGCGAAGGCCCGCACCGCGTCGTCCGCGAGCAGCGGCAGCACCGAGCCGGCCGCCAGCTCCTCGTGCTCGACCAGGGCCCTGCCCCGGCGGCGGGCCACCGAGAGGGCCTGCTCGGCCTGTTTGTACGCGGCGGAGACGGCGATCGGGCCCGCCGGGGCGGAGAGGCCCACGACGACGGCGCCCTCCTCCGGTTTGACGCCCTCGCCGGAGGTCCGGGCCTCCTGGGCGCCGGTGTACGCGGCGCAGGCGGTGACCGCCGCGCCGCCGTCGGCGGCGAGGACGACGAGCCGGTTGCCCTCGGGGACGGAGAGCAGGGTCTCGCCGGTCCGCAGGGCCGCCGTCTCCATCGCCTCGGCGAGCGCCGCGGGCCCGGACGGCTCGGCGCCCTCCGCGATGAGCAGCCGGAACGGGGCGTCGAGCAGCCCGCCGTACAGATCCCCGGCGACGGCGCGGGCGTGGTCGGACTCGCCGGCCAGCAGCATCCGCAGCACCGCCGCGCCGAGGCGCTGTTCGGCGCCCTGGAGGGACCGGGAGCGGGCGGTGGTCAGGGTGAGCAGGGCGACGGCGGAATGGACGGCGTACCGCCCGGCGGTGCCGAGGGCCGCGCCGGTGCCGACGGCCAGCGCGCCGCGGACCTGGCGGCCGGTGCCCAGGGACTGGAGCTCGACCCGGTCCTCGGCGCTGCCGACGACCATGCTGGCGGGGGCGGCGCGGTCCCGCAGCCGTTCCACGTCGGGGGTGAGGCGGGCGGCGCGGCGGGCGGCCCACTCGGGGGCGGAGGCGACGACCTGGCCCGCCGCGTCGTACAGCGCGGCCCAGCCGTCGAGGTGGGCGGCGAGCCGGGTGAGCAGCTCGCCGGGGCCGTCGCCGGAGAGCGCCGCCCGGGTCAGCTCGCGCTGGACCTCGAAGCCCGCCGTCACGGCCCGGTACTGGTCCTCCGCGATGGCCGAGGAGACCGCCTTGGCGATCGCGATGAAGGGGGTGCGGCGCGGCACTTCGAGGAGCGGCAGCCCGGCCTCCTCGGCCGCGTCGATCAGCGCCCGCGGCACCTCGTCGTAGTTGACGCCGACGGCGAAGCCCAGCCCGGTGACGCCGGCGGCGGCCAGCCGCCGCACGTACCGCCGCATCGCCTCGGGGTTCTCGGCGTCCAGGTTGGTGGCGGTGACGAGCAGGAACTCGCCGCCCTCCATGTACGGCACCGGGTCGGTCAGCTCGCTGGCGTGCGCCCAGCGCACGGGCGCGTCGAGCCGGTCCGCCCCGGCGCGCACGATCAGTTTGAGCGCGGGGCGCTGGACGAGCGAGGCGAGAGTGAGGGGCATGGCGACCGCGGGACCTCGTGGTGTCGGTTTTCGCCGTCCCGTATGAACGACTACCCCCAATTCTGCCAGACTGGCCTGGTTCTCCACGACCACGAGCGGGGTGCCCGGTCAGCCGTTCAGATCCACCAGCAGCGGCGGCGCGTGCTCCCCGTCCACGGTCGTCAGGGAGAGCACGGCGTGGCCTGCCGGGACCTGGCGGGCCAGCTCGGAGGCCGACCAGCGCTCCCGCTCGACCTTGCGCACGGTCACCGCGTCGGTGGTGACCGCCTTGCCGGTGACGAGCTTGCGCAGGGCGTGCACGGCCCGGGTGAGCGGCTGGTCGGCGAAGACCGTGTGCTTGGCGACCTCCGTGGTCTCCACCCACTCGGTGCCCCAGGCCTGCGCGAAGAGCCGCCCGTCCCAGGTGGTGACGCCGGAGAAGGCCATGTGGCAGCCGACCGAGCCGAGCAGTGCCGTGTGCAGGGCCTCGGGGACGTCGTCCAGTCCGCGCAGGGTGAGCAGCACTCCGGCGTTGCGGCTCCGCAGCCGCTGCACGGCCCGTACGGACTCGGTCGTGACGGTGTGGGTGGCGTCGTCCAGGGCGAGGAAGGCGAACAGGGAACGGTCCGTGCGGGCCGCCGCCCCGGCGGTGAACTGGGCGAGCACCAGTCGGGTGAGCAGCCGGGCGGCCTCGGGGTGGGCGCGTTCGGGGAGGTCGACGCGGACCCGCAGCGGGTGTTCGAGAGTGCGCGCCGAGAAGGGGCGGGCGGCGGCCTCGGGGTCGAAGAACCCGGCGAAGGCCGGCCGGTCCAGGGCCGCGAGCCGGTCGGCGAGCCGGACGCCCGGGTCGCCGGGGGTGCCCGCCTGCCGGGCCCGGGCGTCGAGCTCGCGGAGGTAGGAGCGGTCCGTGTCGGCGTCGAGCCGGGCCCGGAGCCCGGCGAGGGCGTCGGGCGCGTTGTCGAGGAGCTCGCGCAGCGCCTGGACGGAGGGGAAGTGGCCGTGGGCCGCCCGGTACGGGCCGAGGAGCTGGGCGAGCGCGGTGGCGGCCCGCCGGGCGTCGACGTCGGGCAGGTCCCCGGCGAGCGCCTCGGCGAGCAGGGCGGCGGCCTCGTCGGCGTCGTCGGTCCCGCTGTAGAGGTCCAGGTCGCGGGTGCGGGACGGGTCGCCCGGGGCGATGACCACGTCGTAGCTCTCGTCGGCCCCGAGCGGGGTGCCGGCCGCGCAGACGGCGATGACGACGGCCTTCCCGGCGAGGGCCTGGAGGGCGAGCGACTCCACGACGGGCCGCACCACGTGCCGGGTCTTGCCCGCGCCGAAGGGGCCGACGGCCAGCAGGGAGGCGCCCAGCACCGCCGGATCGACGGCGGCGCCCGCGCCCCGCCGGGCGGCCGGGTTGCGGTCGTGGTCCGGGCAGCGGCCGAGCCGGACCTGGGAGGTGAGCAGGTCGTGGGTGGCGGAGCGGGCCGGCAGGTCCCGGGCGCCCGAGGGGTGCGGGCAGGCCCCCGCGCCCCGGGTGAGCACGGAGTCGACGAACGGGCCGAGCCGGGCGGGGTCGGCCTCCACGCTGCTCCAGGCGCGCCGGATGCGCACCCAGTCGACATCGTTCATGCGTCCGGCGCGCTGTTCGGCGACCAGCCGGTCGGCGGCGCCCTGCTGGCCCGCGGCGCGCAGCCGCGGCCAGTCGGCCGGGTCCGCGGCGGGGGCCTTCTGCTGCTCCGGGACGCTCCCCCGGCCGCCGCGCAGTTCGCGGAAGGCGCCGAGCCAGTTCCCGGCCCGTCCGATCACCAGCAGGATCACGGCGGCGCCCGTCAGGTGGTAGACGGTCGTGAAGGTCTCGACCCGGTCCGCGATCTCCTGGGCGGTGCCGTGGTACAGCCAGGAGTAAGGGGTGAGCCCCAGTACGAGGTCGTCG
Organism: Streptomyces sp. NPDC001108; assembly: GCF_053598535.1. NCBI lineage: Bacteria > Bacillati > Actinomycetota > Actinomycetes > Kitasatosporales > Streptomycetaceae > Streptomyces > Streptomyces sp. NPDC001108. The sequence goes on along the minus strand of NZ_JBSFKL010000011.1, from coordinate 171,395 downwards.
AAGGGCAGCAGCCCGTCGGCGTTCACGAAGCAGAGGATCAGGACGGCCGCGGCCAGCCCGGTCCGCACCGCCCGGCCCGGCATGGGGTGGTCGGCGGCGTAGCGGCGGAACACCCCGGTCCAGTTGCCGATCCGGCCGAAGCCCCAGATCACCAGGACCGCGAACAGGCTGTTGTAGGCGGACAGGGCGGTGACGGCCGCCATCGGGCGTTCGAGCCCCCACCAGTCGGACGGGGTGACCAGTTCCAGCAGGATGCGGCTGTGGGGCACATAGCCGTTGCGCCACAGCGACCAGACCAGCAGGGCGGCCAGCAGGGCCACCACCGCCCCACCGATCAGGGCCCGGTCGGGCACCCGGTCCGGGTCGGCCTCGGGCCTGGGTGCGTGGCCGAGCCGCCACAGGCCGGGCTCGGCCGCCGCGCGCCGGGTCCGCAGCCAGGTGTCGACCGGGGGGCCGGCCGTGGGCGCGTGCCCGGGCCTGGGCGGCGCTCCCGGCGGGGCCGGGCGCGGCACCGGATGACCCGAGCGGGTGGAACGTGCGTCGTGCGTGCCCTCGGTGTCCATGTGCTGTCCCTCGTCCCCTGACCAGCGCCGACCGGATGACCGGGCACGGATGCCCGAAGCCCTCAATCTAGTGCGAGGACAGGGCGGGTTCAGCAGGCTCCCCGGTCCGGACGCACCGGCGTCCCGGTCCCGCGCACCGCCCCGCCATGTCCACCACGGACAACCCCGCCCGACCACCACTCCCGAACGGAACATGCCGCACCCCCGGCCCCGCCCCTAGCCTGCAGGGGAAGCGTCCGAAACATCCCCCCAGGAGCCCCACATGACCGAAATCCCGCAGGAGCGACGCGTCGTCACGGCCATCCCCGGCCCGAAGTCGGTGGAGCTTCAGGCCCGCCGGCTGAACACGGTGGCCGCCGGCGTGGGCTCCACCCTGCCGGTGTTCACCGCCCGTGCCGGTGGCGGGATCATCGAGGACGTGGACGGCAACCGCCTGATCGACCTCGGCTCCGGCATCGCCGTGACCTCGGTCGGCGCCTCCGCCGAGGCCGTGGTGCGCCGCGCCTCCGCGCAGCTCGCCGACTTCACCCACACCTGCTTCATGGTCACGCCGTACGAGGGCTACGTCGAGGTCTGCGAGCAGCTCGCCGAGCTGACCCCGGGCGACCACCCGAAGAAGTCCGCGCTGTTCAACTCGGGCGCCGAGGCCGTCGAGAACGCGGTGAAGATCGCCCGCATCCACACCAAGCGCACCGCGGTCGTCGTCTTCGACCACGGCTACCACGGCCGCACCAACCTCACCATGGCGCTGACGGCCAAGAACATGCCGTACAAGCAGGGCTTCGGCCCGTTCGCGCCCGAGGTCTACCGGGTGCCGGTGGCGTACGGCTACCGCTGGCCGACCGGTGCCGAGAACGCCGGTGCCGAGGCGTCCGCCCAGGCCATCGAGCAGATCAACAAGCAGATCGGCGCCGAGAACGTCGCCGCGATCATCATCGAGCCGGTGCTCGGCGAGGGCGGCTTCATCGAGCCGGCCAAGGGCTTCCTCCCGGCCATCGCGCAGTTCGCCAAGGACAACGGCATCGTCTTCGTCGCGGACGAGATCCAGTCCGGCTTCTGCCGCACCGGCCAGTGGTTCGCCTGCGAGGACGAGGGCATCGTCCCGGACCTGATCACCACCGCCAAGGGCATCGCGGGCGGCCTCCCGCTCTCCGCCGTGACCGGCCGCGCCGAGATCATGGACTCCGCCCACTCCGGCGGCCTCGGCGGCACCTACGGCGGCAACCCGGTCGCCTGCGCCGGTGCCCTCGGCGCCATCGAGACGATGCGCGAGCTGGACCTGAACGGCAAGGCCAAGCGCATCGAGGAGATCATGAAGGGCCGCCTCGCCGAGATGCAGGCGAAGCTGCCCAACGGCGACGTGATCGGCGACATCCGCGGCCGCGGCGCGATGATCGCGATCGAGCTGGTGAAGTCCGGCTCGAAGGACCCGAACCCGGAGGCCGCCGCCAAGCTCGCCAAGGCGTGCCACGCGGAGGGCGTCCTGGTCCTGACCTGCGGCACGTACGGCAACGTCCTGCGCTTCCTGCCGCCGCTGGTGATCGGTGAGGACCTGCTGAACGAGGCGCTCGACGTCATCGAGCAGGCGTTCGCCACGATCTGACCTGTGCGAGCTCCGGCACCCCCGGAACACACGCTCGCGGGGCCCGCGTGAGGGCCTGTGAAGAAGGTGTGCGGGGCCGATGGCGGGATACGTTTCCCGCTGTCGGTCCCTCTGCCGCTGCCGTACGGTTTCCGCAGATGAGAGAGACACCCCGCCCGCAGGGGACTTCGGGCGATGCCGGTTCGGGCCGTTCCCGGCACCGTTCCGGCCGTGCCTTCGCGCACGCCGGTGGAGCCTCCGGCTCCGGAACTCCTCACCGATCGGATGGCCGCTCGCCCCAGACCCCCCGGGGCGTGCGGCAAACCGGTCCGACCGGCCGCCCCGGAACCACCCCCCCGGTTCCCGGGCGGCCGGCTTTTTCGCGTTCCCCGGCGCTGTGGGCGCTGCTCCCGCTCGCCCTCTTCGCACTGGTCACCTGGCAGGTCGCGGCCGACGGCCCGCTGCGCCGGCTCGACGAGCGGGCCGGCCGGGCCGTCGTCGGGCACGGCCCGGCCGGGCTCACCGAACTCCTCGCCGATCTCGGCAACACGCAGGTGGCGCTCCCGGTGCTGGGCTGCGCGATCGTCCTCGCCCTGGTGCGCGGCGCGCGCCGTCGGGCGCTGTACGCGGCGCTCGCGATGGCCGCCGTGCCCCTGCTCGCCGTACCGCTGAAGGCGTGGATCGCCCGCCCGGGGCCGCTGACGGAGGCCACCGGCTACTACCCGTCCGGTCACGCGGCGACGGCCCTGGTGGCGTACGGGGCCGCGGCGGTGCTGGCGGCGCACCCGGGGCGGTGGTGGTCGTGGATGATGCCCGTCGCCGCTGCCTTGCTGGCCACGGCGACGGGCATCGGTCTGGTGCTGCGCGGCTACCACTGGCCGCTGGACGTGCTGGGCAGCTGGCTCCTGTTCGGTGCGGTGCTGCTGCCGCTGCGTCCCGGTGGGGTACGGAGTCCTCAGCGCTTGAAGTAGGCGTCGAAGTTCTTCGAGAACTCCCCGTTGTTGAACCGGTCCCAGTTGATCGACCAGGTCATCAGTCCGCGCAGGGCGGGCCAGGTGCCGTGGGTGGCGTAGGAGCCGCAGTCGGTCTTCTTGGTGAGGCAGTTGAGCGCCTTGGTGACCTCGGCGGGCGAGGTGTGGCCGTTGCCCGCCTGGGTGGAGGCCGGCAGCCCGATGGCGACCTGCTCGGGGCGGAGCGGCGGGAAGACCTTGCTCTGGTCGCCCGCCACCGGGAAGCCGGTGAGCAGCATGTCGGTCATGGCGATGTGGAAGTCGGCGCCGCCCATCGAGTGGTACTGGTTGTCCAGGCCCATGATGGAGCCGGAGTTGTAGTCCTGGACGTGCAGCAGGGTGAGGTCGTCGCGCAGCGCGTGGATGACCGGGAGGTAGGCGCCCGCCCGCGGGTCCTGGCCGCCCCAGGGGCCCGAGCCGTAGTACTGGTAGCCGAGCTGGACGAAGAAGGTCTCCGGGGCCATCGTCAGGACGAACTTCTCGCCGTACTTGGCCTTGAGGGTCTTCACCGCGGAGATCAGGTTGACGACGACCGGGGTGGTCGGGTTCCGGAAGTCGGTGTCCCCGGTGTTCAGCGAGAGGGAGTGGCCCTCGAAGTCGATGTCGAGGCCGTCCAGCCCGTACTCGTCGATGATCCTGCTGACCGAGGAGACGAAGGTGTCCCGGGCGGCGGCGGTGGTGAGCTGCACCTGGCCGTTCTGGCCGCCGATGGAGATGAGCACCTTCTTGCCCTTGGCCTGCTTGGCCTTGATGGCGGCCTTGAACTCGGCCGCCGACTCGACGTTCGGGCACTCGGCGACCGGGCAGAGGGAGAAGCGGATGTCGCCGGAGGTGACCGAGGTCGGTTCGCCGAAGGCGAGGTCGATGACGTCCCAGGAGTCGGGCACGTCCGCCATCCGGGTGTAGCCGGAGCCGTTGGCGAAGCTGGCGTGGAGATAGCCGACGAGCGCGTGGGCGGGCAGTTTGCCGTCGCCGCCTCCGCCGCCCGCCGTGGTGGTGGCCTGGACGGCGGCCGACTTGGCGGACTCGCCCGCCGCGTTGACCGCGGCGACCTGGAAGCTGTACGCGGTCGACGCGGTGAGGCCGGTCACGGTGGCGGAGGTGCCGGTGGCGGAGAGGACTTTCGTGCCGCCCCGGTAGACGTTGTAGCCGGTGGCGCCCGGGGAGGCGGTCCAGGAGAGGTCGACGGTGGAGGCGGTGGCGGTCCCCGCCTTCAGCCCGGTGGGGACGGCCGGGAGTTCGACCGGGGCGCCGCCGGGGCCGGTCAGGGAGAGGTCGTCGGCATAGTAGGCGGGGGTGCCGAACCAGCCGTGGGTGTAGACGGTGACCTGCTTCGTGGCCGGGCCGGTCTTGAACGTGGTGGTGAGCTGCTTCCAGTCGGACGAGGACGAGGTCCAGGTGGAGACGTCGGTGGTGCCGGTGGACTCCGCGCCGAGGTAGACGTACGAGCCCTGCACCCAGGCGCTCAGCGTGTACGTGGAGTCGGGCTGGACGTTCACCGTCTGGGAGCACTTGGCGTTGTCGGCGCCGGCCGGGGTGGCCTTCAGCGCCGAAGTCCCGCCGTGTGCCGGGGTGCTGACGACGGCTCCGCTGCCCGCGGTGCAGCTCCAGCCGTCCAGACCCGCCTCGAAGCCGCCGTTGCGGGCCAGTTCGGCGTCGGCCGCGGCGGCGGACGGGGCGAGTGCGGTCAGCCCGCCGGCGGCGAGCAGGGCGGCCGAGAAGGCGGCCACGACACCGGTCAGGCGGGCGGGGGGTCCCGTACGTTCCACAACGGCCTCCGTGCATGGGGGAATCGAGTGCGGCGGCCACAACATGGTCCAGACCAATCAGGTTGTCAAGACCTCTGGCAGCACGGGACCTTCCGTCAGGTCGGCCCCGTGCGCCTCCCCCGCTGCCGTCGACGGCCCTCAGCGACCTCCGCGTCCGGCCGCCGCCTCGTGCATCGCGAGCTCCAGCAGCGCCGCGTCGGTGAGGGTTCCCGAGCCGTCCGGCGGGATCAGCCAGCGCACCCCGTCCCGGGCGGGACGGCCCGGGTGGGGTACGACGATCCAGGTGCCCCGCCCCACGCCGCGCACCCCGGTGCCGACCCAGCGGCCGGCGGTGCCCGGCGCCACGAAGAAGCCCATCCGGGTGTCGCCGAACCCGGCGAGCACCGGGCCGGGCCGGTCGATCAGCCGGGTCAGGACGTCGAGGGTGGGGTGACCCAGCTCCCCCGGGATGATCAGCACGTCCCAGCGTTTCCCGGCGGGCAGGAGGGCGACCCCTCGGGGGTCGCGCTCCCAGACCCACCGGCAGGCGTCCGGGTCCGGCGCCACCGATACGAGCCATTCGACTGCCGCTTCGACCCCCGTGCCGGTCATGGCCTGTCTCCTTTTCCGTGTTGCTGTGCCCGCCGGCCTTGGTTACCGGCGCGTACACACGGGTGAGAGAGCGGAGTCGCCGGGTTATGACGCGGCTTCGGGAAAGAAATTCAGAAAAAAGCGGCCCGGCCGCCTGCGGGCGGCCGGGCCAGGGGTCCGGAGGGTCCTTTTTCAGACACCCCGGAGGGTTATTCAGAAGGTGATTCCCGGAGTCGGTCGTTGGTTCCCGGGGTCACCGGTGATGCCGGGGTCAGCTGTCGAAGCCGAGTCCCAGCCGGTCCATCGTCTTCAGCCAGAGGTTGCGACGGCCCTGGTTGTTGTCGGCCCTGGCCAGGGACTTCCTGGTCAGCTCGATCCCGGCCCAGGCGAACGGCTCGGGCGGGAACGGCATGGGCTTGGTGCGGACCATTTCCAGCGTGGTCCGCTCGTTCTGCTCGCCCGCCAGCAGGTCGAGCATCACCTCGGCCCCGAATCGCGTGGAACCGACGCCCAGGCCGGTGAATCCGGCGGCATAGGAGACCTGCCCCTGATGGGCGGTTCCGAAGAACGCGGAAAAACGCGAACAGGTGTCGATCGCCCCGCCCCAGGCATGGCTGAAACGGACTCCGGCGAGCTGCGGGAAGCAGTCGAAGAACTGCGCCGCGAGCTTGAGGAAGGTCTCCGGCCGCTGGTCGAGTTCGGCGCTCACCCGGCCGCCGTAGGGGTAGATCGCGTCGTACCCGCCCCACAGGATCCGGTTGTCGGCCGACAGCCGGAAGTAGTGGAACTGGTTGGCGCTGTCGCCCAGGCCCTGCCGGTTCTTCCAGCCGATGGAGGCGAGCTGGCCGGCGGTGAGCGGCTCGGTCATCAGCGCGTAGTCGTAGACCGGCACGGTGAACGGGCGGACCCGCTTGACCAGCGACGGGAAGACGTTCGTGCCGAGCGCGACCCGGCGGGCGAAGATCCGCCCGTACGGGGTGCGGACGGCCATCCCCCGGGAGGACCGGGCGAGTTCGAGGCCCCGGGTGTGCTCGTAGATCCGCACGCCCAGGTCGAGGCAGGCCCGCTTCAGGCCCCAGGCCAGCTTGGCGGGGTGGAGCATGGCCACGCCCCGGCGGTCCCAGAGACCGCCCAGGAAGGTCGGCGAGTCGACCTCGGCGCGCAGCGCGTCGCCGTCGAGGAAGTCGGTCCCGGTGAAACCGAGCTTCGTCATCTCCTCGTGCCACTCTTGGAGCTCTTCGAGCTGGTAGGGCTCGGTGGCGACGTCGATCTCACCGGTGCGCTCGAACTCGCAGTCGATGCCGTAGCGGGCGACGGCGTCCTCGATGGCGTCGAGGTTGCGCTCGCCGAGCTCCTCCAGCTTGTGGATCTCGTCCGGCCAGCGCTCCACACCGTTGGGCAGGCCGTGGGTGAGGGAGGCGGCGCAGAAGCCGCCGTTGCGGCCCGAGGCGGCCCAGCCCACCTCGTGCCCCTCGATCAGGACGACGTCCCGCTCCGGCTCGCGCTCCTTGGCGATCAGCGCGGTCCACAGACCGCTGTAGCCGCCACCGACGACCAGCAGGTCGCAGTGCTCGTCCCCGGTGAGCGCGGGCAGTGCCTCGGGCTTGCCGGGGTCGTCCAGCCAGAACGACACGGGCTTCGCGTCGGAGAGTGATTGGGCGGCGATACGCATGGCAACTGGGGCCATGGTTTCCAACTCCTTCAGAGCTTTCTAGCGTGTGCTGTTCTTGCGCCGGTTGGCGATGAGCTGACCGACGACCACCACCAGCACCGCGATGACGAACATCGCCGTACCGATGACGTTGATCTGCACGGGCGTGCCGCGCTGTGCCGATCCCCAGACGAACATGGGGAAGGTCACGGTGGAGCCCGCGTTGAAATTGGTGATGATGAAATCGTCGAAGGAGAGCGCGAAGGCCAGCAGCGCTCCCGCCGCGATTCCGGGGGCGGCGATCGGCAGGGTCACCCGGAGGAAGGTCTGCACGGGGCCGGCGTACAGGTCGCGGGCGGCCTCCTCCAGCCTCGGGTCCATCGACATCACGCGTGCCTTCACCGCCGTCACGACGAAGCTGAGGCAGAACATGATGTGCGCGATGAGGATCGTCCAGAAGCCCAGCTGCGCGCCCATGTTGAGGAAGAGCGTGAGCAGCGAGGCGGCCATGACGACCTCGGGCATCGCCATCGGCAGGAAGATCAGCGAGTTGATCGCGCCGCGCGCCCGGAAGCGGTAGCGGACCAGCGCGAACGAGATCATCGTGCCGAGCGCGGTCGCGCCGATGGTGGCCCAGAGCGCGATCTGGAGGGAGAGCGAGAGCGAGCCGCACATGTCGGCGACGCCGCAGGGGTCCTTCCAGGCGTCCAGCGAGAACCGCTGCCAGGCGTAGTTGAAGCGCCCGTTCGGCTTGTTGAACGAGAACACCATGACGACGACGTTCGGAAGGATCATGTACGCGAGGGTCAGCAGACCCGCGAGGACGATCAGGTTCCGGCGAATCCAGCGCAGTACGGGCATCAGACCAGGTCCTCCGTCCCGGAGCGGCGGATGTAGACGGTGACCATGATCAGGACGGCCGCCATGAGGATGAAGGAGAGCGCGGCCGCCGTCGGGTAGTCCAGGACCCGCAGGAACTGGGTCTGGATGACGCTGCCGACCATCTTCGTGTCGGTGGATCCCAGCAGTTCCGCGTTGACGTAGTCACCGCTGGCCGGGATGAAGGTGAGCAGGGTTCCGGAGACGACGCCCGGCATGGAGAGCGGGAAGGTCACCTTGCGGAAGGTGGTGGCGGGGGTGGCGTACAGGTCGCCGGCCGCCTCGTGCAGCCTGCCGTCGATCCGCTCCAGCGAGGTGTAGAGCGGCAGGATCATGAACGGCAGGAAGTTGTACGTGAGGCCGCAGACGACCGCCATCGGAGTGGCCAGCACGCGGTTGGACTCGGTCCAGCCCAGCCAGCTGGTCACGTCCAGGACATGCAGCGTGTTCAGTACGTCCACGACCGCGCCGCCGTCCGCGAGGATCGTCTTCCAGGCGAGCGTGCGGATCAGGAAGCTGGTGAAGAACGGGGCGATGACCAGGACCAGCAGGACGTTGCGCCAGCGGCCCGCCTTGAAGGCGATGAGGTAGGCGAGCGGGTAGCCGAGCAGCAGGCACAGCAGGGTGGCGGTGCCGGCGTACATCAGGGAGCGCAGGAACTGCGGGTAGTACTCGGCGAGCGCGTCCCAGTAGGTCTGGAAGTGCCAGGTGACCTCGAACCCCTTCTCCAGGGATCCGGTCTGGACGGAGGTCGAGGCCTGGTAGACCAGCGGGAGCGCGAAGAAGACGACGAGCCACAGGATGCCCGGGAGCAGCAGCCAGTAGGGGACGAGCCGCTTGCGGGTGGAGGGCTTGCGTATCTCCGGTTCGGTGACGGGCGCCGGTGGCGCCTCCTGGATGACGGTCACGCCGCGTCCTCCACCGTCTCCACACCGGCGTCGATGTCCTGGGCCGCGTCCAGTCCGAAGGTGTGCGCGGGGTTCCAGTGCAGCACGACCTCGGCGCCGGGCGCGAGCCGGGAGTCGCGCTCGATGTTCTGCTCGTAGACCTGGAGCGCCTTGCCGGCCGGGCTCTCCACGACGTACTGGGTGGACACCCCGATGAAGCTGGTGTCGACGATCCGGCCGGTGACCCGGTTGCGGCCGTCGGCGACGGTGTCGGCGTCCTCGGCGCGGATCAGCGAGATCTTCTCGGGGCGGATGCCGACGAGCAGCTTGCCGCCGTCCTTGACCGGGGCCGTACATCGCCCGGCGGGCAGCCGGAGCTTCCCGCCGCCCGCGGAGACGACCAGCTCGTCGCTGCCGGCGGAGACGGTCTCGGCCTCGATGAGGTTGGAGGTGCCGAGGAAGTTGGCGACGAAGGTCGTCCGCGGGTTCTCGTACAGGTCGGCGGGGGCGCCGAGCTGCTCGACCCGGCCGCCGTTCATCACCGCGACCGTGTCGGCCATGGTCATGGCCTCCTCCTGGTCGTGGGTGACGTGGATGAAGGTGATGCCGACCTCGGTCTGGATGCGCTTGAGCTCCAGCTGCATCTGGCGGCGGAGCTTGAGGTCGAGGGCGCCGAGCGGCTCGTCGAGCAGCAGGACCTGGGGGTGGTTGATCAGGGCGCGGGCGACGGCGACGCGCTGCTGCTGGCCACCGGAGAGCTGGTGCGGCTTGCGCTTGGCGAAGTCGCCGAGCTGGACGAGGTCCAGCATCTCGTCGACCTGCTTCTTCACCGACTTGATGCCGCGCCGGCGCAGACCGAAGGCGACGTTCTCCGCGATGTCGAGGTGCGGGAAGAGCGCGTAGCTCTGGAAGACCGTGTTGACCGGCCGTTTGTACGGCGGGAGGGCGGTGATGTCCGTGTCGCCGAGGAAGACCGTGCCGGTGGTGGCCTCCTCCAGGCCGGCGATCATCCGCAGGGTGGTGGTCTTGCCGCAGCCGGACGCGCCGAGCAGGGCGAAGAAGGAGCCCTGCGGAACGGTCAGGTCGAGCGGTTGGACGGCGTTGAAGGAGCCGTAGGACTTGCTGATCCCGGTGAGGCGGACGTCGCCGCCGGTCTGCTGCTGTGTCATGGAGCGCGGTCCCAGTGGTGTCAGAGGGGGATCTGGGGGAGATCGGGGGATCGGGAGATCGCGACGATCAAGGGTGCGGGAGAGATCCCGAGGATCGATGTGCGGTGGGGGTGAGCAGAAAGCGGGCCGGGGCGGGCCGTGCGGTCAGGCGCCGATGAGCTTGGCGAACTTCTCCTCGTACGCCGTCTCTTCCTTGGTGCTCAGGGAGCGGAAGGAGTGCGACCGGGCGGCCATTTCCCTGTCCGGGAGGATCAGGGTGTTGGCGGCCATCTTCTCGTCGATCCGGGCGAGTTCGTCGCGGACGCCGTCGACCGGGCAGACGAAGTTGATGAAGGCGGCGAGGCGGGCGGCGACCGGCGGCTCGTAGTAGTAGTCCATGAGCTTCTCGGCGTTGGTCTTGTGCCGTGCCTTGGCCGGGACCAGCATGTTGTCGCTGGAGGTGATGTATCCGGCGGCCGGGATGGCGTACTTGATGTCCGGGTTCCCGGCCTGGAGCTGGATGATGTCGCCGGCCCAGGCGACGCAGGCGGCGATGTCGCCCTTGTCGAGGTCGGCGGTGTAGTCGTTGCCGGTGAAGCGGCGTATCTGCTTCTTGTCGACGCCCTTCTGGAGCCGGTTGATCGCGGCGTCGTAGTCGGCGTCGGTGAAGGAGGCCGGGTCCTTGCCCTGGTCGAGCAGGGTCATGCCGATGGTGTCGCGCATCTCGGAGAGGAAGCTGACCCGCCCCTTGAGCGCGGGGTCGTCCAGGAGCTGGGTGACGGAGTCGACCTTGCGGCCGCCGGTCGCCCTGGAGTTGTAGGCGATGACGGTGGGGATGCCGGTCCAGGGGTACGAGTAGGCGCGGCCGGGGTCCCAGTCCGGGGTGCGGAACTGGGCCGAGAGGTTGGCGAAGGCGTGCGGCAGGTTCGAGGCGTCGAGCCGCTGGGCCCAGCCGAGCCGGATGATGCGGGCGGCCAGCCAGTCGGTGACGATGATCAGGTCGCGGCCGGTGTCCTGGCCCGCCGCCATCTGCGGCTTGATCTTGCCGAAGAACTCGACGTTGTCGTTGATGTCCTCGGTGTACTTGACGCTGATCCCGGTGCGCTTGGTGAACGCCTCCAGGGTGGGCCGGCTCTTCTTGTCCTCGCCGATGTCCATGTACTCGGTCCAGTTGGAGAAGTTGACCTGCTTCTCCTGGGCCGAGTGGTCGTCGGAGGCCGCGGCGGCGTCGCCCTCCCGCTGCGCGGGCGGAATACCGCAAGCGCTCAGTGTGCCCAGCCCGCCGATCGCCAGCGCCCCCATGCCGGAGGCGCGGAGGAGCGATCGGCGGGTCAGGGCGCCCCGGCCACTGGTGAGACTGCGTCGCATCGCGGCGATCTGGGCCGCGGAGAGCCGCTCCGGCTCGTACTGCTCCATGCGCGTTTCCCTTTCGGGTGTGAAGGCCGGGGTCGGCCGGATTATCGGTCCCCGAAGATCGTGCGGTGCCAGTCCTTGCGGGCGACCGCGGTGTTGTCGTACATGACGTGCTTGACCTGCGTGTACTCCTCGAAGGAGTACGCCGACATGTCCTTGCCGAAGCCGCTGGCCTTGTATCCGCCGTGCGGCATCTCGCTGATGATCGGAATGTGGTCGTTGACCCAGACGCAGCCGGCCTTGATCTCGCGGGTGGCGCGGTTGGCGCGGTACAGGTCGCGGGTCCAGGCCGAGGCGGCGAGGCCGTACGGGGTGTCGTTGGCGAGCCGCAGGCCCTCGTCGTCGGTGTCGAAGGGCAGCACGACCAGGACCGGGCCGAAGATCTCGGACTGGACGATCTCGCTGTCCTGGGCGGCCCCGGCGACCAGCGTCGGCCGGTAGTAGGCGCCCGCCGCCAGTTCGCCGCCGGGTGCCTCCCCGCCGGTGACGACGGTGGCGTAGGCGCGGGCGCGCTCGACGAATCCGGCGACCCGGTCGCGCTGGGCGTGGCTGATCAGCGGGCCGAGGTCGGTCGACGGGTCGGAGGGGTCGCCGAGCCGGACGGTCTCCATGAGCTCCGCGACGCCCTGCACGAAGGCGTCGTACAGCGGGCGCTGGACGTAGGCGCGGGTGGCGGCGGTGCAGTCCTGGCCGGTGTTGATGAGCGCGCCGGCGACGGCGCCGTGGACCGCGGCTTCGAGGTCGGCGTCGTCGAAGACCACGAAGGGGGCCTTGCCGCCGAGTTCCAGGTGGAGGCGCTTGACGGTGGCGGTGGCGATCTCCGCGACCCGCTTGCCGACGGCGGTGGAGCCGGTGAAGGAGGTCATGACCACGTCGGGGTGGCCGACCAGGTGCTCACCGGCCACCTTGCCCGCGCCGGTGACGATGTTGATCACACCGTCGGGGATGCCCGCCTCGGTGGCCGCCTGGGCGAACATCAGCGAGGTCAGAGGGGTGATCTCGGCGGGCTTCAGCACGATGGTGTTGCCCGCGGCGACGGCAGGGAGGACCTTCCAGGCGGCCATCTGGAGGGGGTAGTTCCAGGGCGCGATCGAGCCGACGACACCGATCGCCTCGCGGCGCACGTAGGAGGTGTGGTCGCCGTCGTACTCACCGGCCGACTTGCCCTCCAGGTGCCGGGCGGCCCCGGCGAAGAAGGAGGTGTTGTCGATGGTGCCCGGGACGTCGAACTCGGTGGAGAGCTTGATCGGCTTGCCGCACTGGAGGGACTCCACCCGCGCGAAGTCCTCGGCCTGCTCGGCGAGGACGGCGGCGAAGCGGTGCATCGCCTCGGCCCGCTCGGCGGGCGTCGCGCCCGACCAGCCGGGGAACGCCTCCTTCGCGGCCGCCACGGCGGCGTCCACGTCGGCCGTACCGGCCAGCTCGTAGGTGTAGACGGTCTCGCCCGTCGCCGGGTCCACCACGTCGTGGTGGTGTCCCGAGGTTCCGGACCGCAGCTTTCCGCCGATGTACTGTGCGCCGTCCGCGAAGCGGTCCCGCACCTGGATGCCGTTGCCCATGACGTTCTCCTCCGCCGCTGACCCCTCATTCGGGGGCGGCGTAGCTTCTGCTCGATTTGAGTGCCGATCCTGACAGAGGGGAGTAACCCCAACAAGTGATTCCGTTGTTGCCTTTTGGTTACGCGACGGAATCTATTGACCATGTGTCGCGTCGGCGCGGAATTACCCGTACGGAGTGTCAGTGGCGGATGCCAGAATCGCATGCCATGGAACACATGGTCGATCTCCTCGCCCGGACCGCTCGCGGCGAGAAGGTGAAGTACCTGCACTTCTGGGGGCACCGCCCCCGGCCCGACGGTCGGGTCGGAGCGAGCTGTCTGAGCCAGTGGTGGCCCTCGCCCTTCACCGTCGACGGTGTGCGGTACGCCTCGGCCGAGCACTGGATGATGGCCGCGAAGGCCCGTCTGTTCGGCGATGCGGAATCGGAGGCGGCCGCCGTTGCGGCGAGAAGTCCGGCCGAGGCCAAGAAAGTGGGCCGGCTGGTGCGCGGATTCGACGAGGCGATATGGGAGCGCGAGCGGTTCGCCCTCGTGACGGCCGGCAGCGTGCACAAGTTCCGGGCCCATCCCGAACTGCGGGAGTTCCTGGTGAACACCGGGGAGCGGGTGCTGGTCGAGGCGAGCCCGATGGACCGGGTCTGGGGCATCGGGCTGGCGGCGGACGATCCGCGGGCGGCGAGCCCGGCGGGCTGGCGGGGGCTGAACCTGCTGGGCTTCGCGCTGATGGACGCGCGGGCGGAGCTGCGCGCGGCCGCCTGAGCGGGCCCGGACATGCCCGCGGCCCGGCGGGGGACCATGGTTCCGGTCCCCCGCCGGGCCGCGGGCGTGCGGTGTGGTGCCGAGGGCCGGGCCCGTCAGCGGTGGGTGTCGACGACCAGGGAGGTGGCGAACGGGTCGTCGTTGTACGTGCCGTCCTCTTCGTACTCGTCGATGTTCGCGGCGATGATCCAGACGAAGAAGCTGATGATCACCACGCCGAGGGTGATGCCGATGGACCCCAGGATGATCCCGGTGAGCGCCTGGCCGCTGTTGGTCGCCTCACCGCGCTGTGCCCGCTTGCGCCCCAGGATGCCGAAGATCAGGGCGAGCGTGCCCAGGATCAGGCTGGGAATGCCGTAGACGCAGAACAGGCAGACCGCCAGGATGCCCAGCACCATGGCCGCGGTGCCCAGGCCGTTGGAGGGCGGCGCGACGCCCCAGGCCGTCTGGCCGTAGCCGGGGTAGGAGGGGTAGCCGCCGTACGGCGGCGCGGGCTGCGGGGCGGGATAGCCGTACGGTCCGGCGGACGGCGGCATCTGCTGGCCCGGCCCGTTCGGTCCGACCGGCGGCGGCGGTACGTCACCGGCGGCGGGCTCCGGGGCGGTCGGCACCGGAGCCCCGAATCCCGGCGCCGGCGGTGCGTCGGACGGCGCGGGGCTCTCCCCGTCCCCTGCCTCGGGCTGCTGGTGCGCGGCGGCCGGCTTCTCCAACTGCACCTTGTTCTCCGGCAGCGCGGCTCTGTTCTCCGGCGGGGCCCACGGGTCGCTCGACGCGCCCCCGCCCTCGGGCCGCTCTGTGCTGTCTGACATGTGCCTCCCCCATCGTGTCCCGTCATGCTACGGCCCCGGATCCGGCGGACCGACGCGGCCTACGATGATCCCCGTCCCCCTGCCCGGCCGACCGAGCCCGGCAGCCGAGCCGTCCACGCCCCGGAGCACCCGATGTCCGATCTCCGTCCCTTCATCGCGGGACTGCCCAAGGCCGAGCTGCATGTCCACCATGTCGGGTCCGCCTCCCCCCGTATCGTCGCCGAACTGGCCGCCCGGCACGCCGACTCCAAGGTCCCCACGGATCCCGAGGCGCTCGCCGACTACTTCACGTTCACGGACTTCGCGCACTTCATCGAGGTGTATCTCTCCGTCGTGGACCTGATCCGCACGCCGGAGGACGTCCGGCTGCTGACCTTCGAGGTCGCCCGTGACATGGCGCGGCAGAACATCCGCTACGCGGAGCTGACGGTGACGCCGTACTCCTCGACCCGGCGCGGCATCCCCGAGCAGGCGTTCATGGAGGCGATAGAGGACGCCCGCACGGCCGCCGAGTCCGAGCTCGGGGTGGTGCTGCGCTGGTGCTTCGACATTCCGGGCGAGGCCGGGCACGAGGCCGCGGAGGAGACCGCCCGGCTCGCCGTGGACCTGCGGCCCGAGGGGCTGGTCTCGTTCGGGCTCGGCGGCCCGGAGATCGGCGTGGACCGCCCGCAGTTCAAGCCCTACTTCGACCGGGCGATCGCCGCGGGCCTGCACTCCGTGCCGCACGCCGGGGAGACCACCGGGCCGCAGACCGTCTGGGACGCCCTGACCCACCTGCGCGCCGAGCGCATCGGCCACGGCACCAGCTCCGTCCAGGACCCGGAGCTGCTGGCCCACCTCGCCGAGCACCGCGTCCCGCTGGAGGTCTGCCCGACGTCGAACGTCGCGACCCGCGCGGTGCCGGACATCGAGCGGCACCCGGTGCGCGCGATGGTGGACGCGGGTGTGCTGGTCACGATCAACAGCGACGACCCGCCGATGTTCGGGACCGACCTCAACAACGAGTACGCGGTCGCGGCCCGGCTGCTCGCGCTGGACGAGCGCGGCCTCGCGGAGCTGGCGAAGAACGCGGTCGAGGCCTCCTACCTGGACCCGGCCGGCAAGCGGGCGCTGGCCTCCGAGATCGACACGTACACGGCGGACTGGCTGCGGCGGGGCTGAACACCGGACGGGCGCGGCGGGGCGGGGCGGGGCGGGGCGGCTGAGGGTCGACCGGTCGGGGGCCGGGCGGTAGGGGGCCGGGCGGTAGGGGGCCGGGCGGTAGGGGGTCTGGCGGTCACAATGACCTCATGGTCACCACAGTCACCGCCGTGGCCCACCGCGGCGATCCGTACCGGGTCCGGGAGAACACCCTCGCCTCGATCCGTTCCGCGCTCGGCCGGGGCGCGGACGCGGTCGAGATCGACGTACGGGTCACCCGCGACGGCGTGCCCGTCCTGCTGCACGACGCCACGCTGAAGCGGCTGTGGGGGCACGACGTCCGGCTCGACCGGCTGACCCACCGGGAGCTCGCCGGGCTGACCGGGGGCGGTGTGCCCACGCTGCACGAGGCGCTGGACGCCGCGGGGGCGCACCGGCTGATGATCGACCTGCCGGGCTCCACCGACGCCTCGGTCCCGGCGGTCGTCGGCGCGGTCCGGGAGGCCGGGGCCGGTGAGCGGGTCTACTACTGCGCCGGCCCCGCCGCGATGCTCCGGGTACGGGCCGCCGACCCGCGGGCCGAGACCGCGCTGACCTGGTCGACGGCCGCGCCACCGCGCGCCGTGCTGCTCGACGCGGTGCGGCCGCGCTGGCTGAACTACCGGTTCGGGCTGGTGGACCGGGAGCTGACGGACCGGGCGCACCGGGACGGGCTGCTGGTCTCCGCCTGGACGGCCGACACCCGGCGGACCATGCGCCGTCTGGTCCGGCACGGCGTCGACTCGGTCACCACCAACCGGGTCGACGTCCTGCGCGGGGTCCTCGGCCGCCCGGCGGGGGAAACGGCGATATGACCGAGGGCGTTCCCTCGGGGCCGGTCCGGGCCGCGGACGGTGCGGCCCCGGGGCCGCACCCCGCCAGGGGTCCCGGTGCCAGGCGCCTCGGTCCCCGCACCGTCGACCTGCTCGTCGTCCTGCTCGTGCAGGCGGTCATGACGATGCCGTTCGTGGTGCCGCGCGCCCCGGACCTGCCGCCCGCGACCTGGACGGCGTACGGGCTGACCACGCTGACGGCGGTGCCGCTGCTCCTGCGCCGGCGGGCGCCGGTCCTGGTGCTGCTCACGGTGCTCGCGACCGGAGCGCTGTACAAGACCGTGCTGGACGGGCCGGGCCAGCCGCTCCCGTACACCGGGATCGTGGCCGTCTACACCGTGGCCGAGCTGTCCCCGCCGCCGAAGCGGATCGGGGTGCTGGTGCTGACGGCGGTGGCCGTGCTGGTCTCGGTGGGGCTGGACGGCCAGGACCTGCGGGAGCTGCTCTTCTCGCTGTTCGTGTTCGCGGCGACGTACGTCTTCGGACGGCTCACGGTGGTGCGCCAGGCGTATCTGCGCGCGGTGGAGGACCGGGCCCGGCAGCTGGAGCTGACGCGCCGGATCGAGGCCGAGCGGGCCGTGACCCGCGAACGGGCCCGGATCGCCCGGGAGATGCACGACATCCTGTCCCATGCGGTGAGCCTGATGATCGTGCAGGCGGAAGCGGGTCCGGTCGCGGTGCGTACGGCGCCCGAGCGCGCCGAGGCGGCCTTCGAGGCGATCTCGGAGACGGGCCGGGACGCGATGGTGCAGCTACGCCGGATGCTCGGTCTGCTGCGGGAGCCGGACGCCTCGCCGGACGCGCCGCGCGCGCCGCAGCCCGGGACGGCGGCGCTGCCCGGACTGGTGGAGCGGGTGCGCGACAGCGGACTCGCCGTCTCGTACCGGGTGACGGGCGATCCCCGGGAGCCCGGCCCGGCGGTCGGCGCCACCGTCTACCGGATCGTGCAGGAGGCCCTGACCAACGTGGTCAAGCACGCGGACGCCGACATGGTCCATGTCCTGCTGGACCACGGAACCGAGGCGCTGGTCCTCACCGTCACCGACGACGGACGGGGCCCCGGCGACGGCCCCGGAGCCGGGCTCGGGCTGGTCGGCATCCGGGAGCGGGCGACCGCGCACGGCGGTACGGCCGCCTCCGGCCCCGGCCCGGACGGGCGCGGGTTCCGGCTGCGGGTGACGATTCCGTGGACCGCCCCGGGTGCCGGGAGCGAACGAGTGGGGGGAGAGGCACGGTGACGATCCGTGTGGTGGTGGCCGACGACCAGGAGCTGGTCCGCAGCGGCTTCGCGATGATCCTGGACGCGCAGCCGGACATCGAGGTGGTGGCCGAGGTCGGCGACGGGGACGCGGCGGTGGCGGCGGTACGGCGGCTGGCGCCCGACGTGGCGCTGCTCGACATCCGGATGCCCGGCACGGACGGCATCGAGGCCTGCCGCGCCCTCAGCGCCGGGACCGACTGCCGGACGGTGATGCTGACCACCTTCGACTCCGACGACTACGTCTTCGAGGCGCTGCGCGCGGGTGCGAGCGGCTTCCTGCTCAAGGACGTCCGCCGGGACGACCTGGTGCACGCGGTACGGGTGGTGGCGGCCGGGGAGTCGCTGCTCGCGCCGTCGGTGGCGCGGCGGCTGATCGCCGAGTACACGGCGCGGCCGGCCGCCGCGGCGCCCTCGGCCCGGCTGGAGGTGCTGACCGGCCGGGAGCGCGAGACGTTGCTGCACCTGGCCCGCGGGCTGTCGAACGCGGAGATCGCGGCGGCGCTGGTGGTCAGCGAGCACACGGTGAAGACCCATGTCGGCAATGTGCTGTCGAAGCTGGGGCTGCGCGACCGCGTCCAGGCGGTGATCTGCGCGTACGAGTGCGGTCTGGTGACTCCCTCGACGGGCTGAGTCCCCCGGGGGAGGGAGGCGTGGCGCTCCCCTCCCCCGCGCGAGCGAGGGCGTCTCCCTCCCATGACCCCTCGGTCGGGTGATCCGCCCGGAGGCTGCCTTCAACAGGATGGAATCCGACAGCAGTCGAGGTTCCACGTCCAGGAGGCACCGGAGATGAACGCACGCATGTCCCGCACCGCCGTCGCGGCAGCGCTGGCTCTCGGTATCGCGGCGGGCCCCGCCGTCCCGGCCCTGGCGGCGCCCGGCGCCCCGCCCGCCGCAGGAGCCACCGCACAGCGGGCGGTCACCGGGCGGGCGCCGGACGCCGGGGCGCTGCGGTCCGCGCTCGCCGGGCTGCCGAGGGACGACGCGACCGCCGCGCTGGTCCGCGTCTCGGGCACCGGGGGCTCCTGGCGGGGCAGCGCCGGTGTCCACGATCTGGCCTCCGGGCGGCCGGCGGACCCGGGCGGGCGCTTCCGGGCCGGATCGGTGACCAAGGTCTTCACCGCCGCGGTGGTGCTGCAGCTGGCCGGGGAGGGGCGGATCGGGCTGGACGCCCCGGTGCGGCGGTATCTGCCGGACCTGATCCCGGCGACGTACGGGGCGGTGACAGTGCGCCAGCTCCTGGACCACACGAGCGGCATCCCGTCCGTGGGGGACGGCGGCACGCTGGAGGACTGGTACGCGCACCGCTTCGACCGGCGCGATCCGGTGCGGACCGTGCGCGAGGCCACCTCGCACGAGCCGGACTTCGCGCCCGGCACCCAGCAGCACTACGACAACATCGGCTACACCGTGGCGGGGCTGCTGATCGAGCGGGTCACGGGCGAGGCGTACGCCGCGCAGGTCTCCCGCCGCATCCTTGAGCCGCTGCGTCTGCGGGACACGTACTTCCCGGGGGCCGACCCGACGATCCGGGGTCCGCACAACCACGGGTACCAGGTCTTCGGCGCGGGCGATCTGCGCGATGTGACGGTGTGGGGGGTGACGGACGCGTGGGCGGCGGGCGACCTGATATCGACCACCGCGGACCTGGAGCGGTTCACCCGGGCGCTGTTCGGGGGCCGGGTGGTGCGCGGTCCACTGCTGGAGGCGATGTTCACGCTGCCCGGCGACGCGGTCCGCGAGTACGGCACGGGCAAGCCCGCCGCGTACGGCGCGGGCCTGTCGGTGATGCGGCTGGGCGGGCGTGACGTCTGGGGGAAGACGGGTGGCCGCTGGGGGTACAACACGGTGATCGCGGCCACCCGCGACCTCTCCCGGACGCTCGTCTACAGCGTCAACTCCACGGACGCGAAGGGCGAGGGGATGAACCCGACGGCGCTGGGCATCGTGGTCGCCGCCTTCGGCGCCCCGTCGGCCGGCTGAGCACCGGGCCCGCCGGTCGGCCGGCCGGGGCCCGGGGCCCCGGCCGGGTTCCGGCGGGTCAGTCGACCGGGACGGCCGGTACCGCCGGCGTGGCCGTGGCGGCCGGACCGGGGAGCGCAATCCGCTCCAGCGACTCCAGCCGCTTGATCATGCGGCGCACCACGAGCAGCGGGATCACGCCGAACACGCCGAACGACATGTCGATGACGGACCACCAGAAGGGAATGGCGCGGATGGGGCCGCAGATCAGCGCGAGCGGGATGATCCCGGCGCAGGCGATCATGCCGAACTCGATGACCCAGATATTGCGGACCGGGTCGCGGTAGGGGCCGTAGAAGGCGACCGCGATGACGAGATGCGCGAAGGCGAGCCAGTCGGTGCCGTACAGCACGAAGGGGTACTTCGCGTCGGCCTCGTCGAGACCGGTGCGGACCTTGGTGATCCACTCCATCAGTGCCGGGAAGTGCTCCGGGACGGGAGAGGCCGAGGACCTCAACAGGTCCTCGGCCCAATGGAGTTCGTGCACGAGCGGAAAGGCGGTCACCCCGCTCAAGATCAGACAGACGACAAAGACGGCCAACCACACGCGTATGCGCCTCAGCAGGGCTCTTCGCTCGCTCATGTCCCGCAGCGTACGCCCGTGTTCACGGCCCTCCAGGGCCGCCCCCGGTCCGGCCCGGGACACCCGAGGGGTGCGCCTCCCGGCCCGGCCCCGCCGCTCAGAGACCGACGATGCCGTTCCACTTCTTGGCGAACTCGGTGCGCTCCTCGGAGGTGACGTCGCGGGCGATGGCGAGCCGCTTGCGCATGTCGTCGTCGGGGAAGATCAGCGGGTCCTCGGCGAGTTCGGCGGTCTCCTTGTCCTTGGCGGAGGCGAGCACCTCGCGGGCGGCGGGCACCGGGCAGACGTAGTTGACCCAGGTCGCCAGTTCGGCGGCGACCTCCGGCTCGTAGTAGTAGTCGATGATCCGCTCCGCGTTGCGCTTGTGGCGGGCGAGGTTGGGGATCATCATCGACTCCGCCCAGAGCTCGGCGCCCTCCTCGGGCACCACGAACTCGATCTCGGGGTTGTCGGCCTGGAGCTGGATGACGTCGCCGGAGTAGGCCTGGCAGGCCAGGACGTCGCCGGTGGACAGGTCCTTGATGTAGTCGTTGCCGGTGAAGCGGCGGATGTGCCGCTTCTTCACCAGCTTCTCGATCTGCTCGCACACCAGGAAGAAGTCGTCCCGCTGCCAGCGGGTGACGTCGACGCCGTTGCCCTGCATCAGCAGGGCGATGGACTCGTCGAGCCCGGACATGAGCGTCACCTTGCCGCGCAGGTCGTCCGCCCACAGATCGCTCAGGTGCTTGATCTCGCGGCCGAGCTTCTTGCGGTTGTACGCGATGCCGGTGATCCCGGACTGCCAGGGGACGCTGTACAGGCGGCCCTTGTCGAAGGCGGGCGACCGCAGCTGCGGGTCGAGGTACTTGGCGACGTTCGGCTGCTTCGCCCGGTCCATCTCCTGCACCCAGCCCAGCCGGACGAACCGGGCGGACATCCAGTCGCTGATCACGATCAGATCGCGGCCGGTCTGCTGGTGGTTCATCAGCGCCGGGCTGATCTTCCCGAAGAACTCGTCGTTGTCGTTGATCTCCTCCGTGTACGTGACGGAGATCCCGGTCCGCTCGGAGAAGGCGTCGAGGGTGGGCCGCTTCGACGTGTTCTCGTCGTCGGTGTCGATGTAGAGCGGCCAGTTCGCGAAGTGCAGGCTGTGGTCGCTCGCCGAGGTGTCGCGCCCGGCGCGGTCACCGGGCGCCACGTAGGCGGCGGGCACACCGCACCCGGCCAGCGCGGTACCGGCCGCCGTGGCTCCGAGGGCGCGCAGCAGGGAGCGGCGGGACATGGGGTTCTTCGCAATTGCTCGCACCAGCGAAGGATGCCGGGCGGGCCGCCGGACGGGCAATGGACCAACCGTCCAGCGGCGGCGGCACCCGCCGCACACCCTGTCGATCCGTCCGAGGTCCGCCGCCGGTACCCGGGAACGGAAACGGGAACGGCCCCGGGCATGCGCCCGGGGCCGTGACTGCCGGTTGTTCGCCGGCCGTGTCCGCTCGTCAGCCGTCGAGGGAGGTCATGACGTGCTTGATGCGGGTGTAGTCCTCGAAGCCGTAGGCGGAGAGGTCCTTGCCGTAGCCGGACTTCTTGAAGCCGCCGTGCGGCATCTCGGCGACGAGCGGGATGTGGGTGTTGATCCACACACAGCCGAAGTCGAGGTTCTTGGACATGCGCATGGCGCGGGCGTGGTCCTTGGTCCACACCGAGGAGGCCAGGGCGTACTCGACGCCGTTGGCGTACTCCAGGGCCTGGGCCTCGTCCGAGAACTTCTGGACGGTGATGACCGGGCCGAAGACCTCGTTCTGGATGATCTCGTCGTCCTGCTTGAGGCCGGAGACGACCGTCGCGGCGTAGAAGTAGCCCTTCTCGCCGACGCGGTGGCCGCCCGCCTCGACCTTGGCGTGGGCGGGCAGACGCTCGATGAAGCCGCTGACCTGCTTCAGCTGGTTGGCGTTGTTGAGCGGCCCGTACGCCACGTCCGCGTCGTCCGGCAGACCGGTCCTGGTGTCGGCGGCGGCCTTGGCGAGCTCGGCGACGAACTCGTCGTGGATGGACTCGTGGACCAGGACGCGGGTCGCTGCGGTGCAGTCCTGGCCGGCGTTGAAGTAGCCCGCGCCGGCGATGCCCTCGACGGCCGTGGCGATGTCGGCGTCCTCGAAGACGACGACCGGGGCCTTGCCGCCGAGCTCCAGGTGGACGCGCTTGACGTCCTTGGCGGCGGACTCGGCGACCTGCATGCCGGCCCGTACCGAGCCGGTGATGGAGGCCATCGCCGGGGTCCGGTGCTCGACCATCGCGCGGCCGGTGTCCCGGTCGCCGCAGATGACGTTGAAGACGCCCTTGGGCAGGATCTGGCCGATGATCTCGGCGATCAGCACCGTCGACGCCGGCGTGGTGTCGGACGGCTTGATGACGACGGTGTTGCCCGCGGCGAGCGCCGGGGCGAACTTCCAGACCGCCATCATCATCGGGTAGTTCCACGGCGCGACCTGCGCGCAGACGCCGACCGGCTCGCGCCGGACGATGGAGGTCAGACCCTCCATGTACTCACCGGCGGAGCGGCCCTCCAGGAGCCGGGCGGCGCCCGCGAAGAAGCGGATCTGGTCCACCATCGGGGGGACCTCTTCGACCCGGGTGAGCTCGATCGGCTTGCCGGTGTTCTCCGACTCGGCGGCGATCAGGTCCTCGGCGCGCTCCTCGAAGGCGTCCGCGATCTTCAGCAGGGCCTTCTGGCGCTCGGCGGGCGTGGCGTCGCGCCAGGCGGGGAACGCGGCCGCGGCGGCTTCCATCGCGGCGTCGACATCGGCCTGGCCGGAGAGCGGCGAGGTCGCGTAGACCTCTTCCGTCACCGGGTTGACCACGTCGATGGTCCGCCCGTCAGCGGCGTCCCGGAACTCTCCGTTGATGTAGTTGCGCAGACGGCGCACCTCGGTGGTCACAACCACCCCTCCTGTCACACGTCAATGGGTGAGATCCCCAGCGTAGTGGTTCGGGTGTCGCTTTCGACATGCCTACCCGCCGCGAACTTCGGATTCAGTGAGATCGAGACCCTCAAACAACGGATTTCATCGATCTGGGGTTGCCAGACGGACGAGTCCCGTGCACAGTGGATGCGTGGCCAGTCGCAGCGCAGACTCCAGGACCGGGAACGGATCGTCACCAGCGGTCGATGCCGTCTCCCTCGCCATCATCGAGCAGCTCCAGGAGGACGGGCGCCGCCCGTACGCCGCCATAGGCAAGGCCGTCGGCCTTTCCGAGGCAGCCGTGCGGCAGCGCGTCCAGAAGCTGCTGGATCAGGGCGTGATGCAGATCGTCGCCGTCACCGATCCCCTCACCGTGGGGTTCCGGCGCCAGGCGATGGTCGGCATCAATGTCGAGGGCGACCTCGACCCCGTCGCCGAGGCACTCTCGGCCATGGCCGAGTGCGAGTACGTGGTGATGACCGCGGGCTCCTTCGACCTGATGGTGGAGATCGTCTGCGAGGACGACGACCACCTGCTGGACACGATCAACAAACGCATCCGGGCCCTGCCCGGTGTGCGCTCCACCGAGAGCTTTGTTTACCTGAAGCTCAAGAAGCAGACCTATATGTGGGGAACCCGATAGCCGTGAGCAAGGACCTCAGCCGAACCGCGTACGACCACCTGTGGATGCACTTCACCCGCATGTCGGACTACGAGACCGCGCCCGTTCCCACCATCGTCCGTGGTGAGGGCACCTACATCTACGACGACCAGGGCAAGCGCTACCTGGACGGCCTGTCCGGCCTGTTCGTGGTCAACGCCGGTCACGGCCGTCACGAGCTCGCCGAGACGGCGTACAAGCAGGGCCAGGAGCTGGCCTTCTTCCCGGTGTGGTCCTACGCCCACCCGAAGGCCGTCGAGCTGGCGGAGCGCCTCGCCGACTACGCGCCGGGCGACCTCAACAAGGTCTTCTTCACCACCGGTGGCGGCGAGGCCGTGGAGACCGCCTGGAAGCTGGCCAAGCAGTACTTCAAGCTGCAGGGCAAGCCGACCAAGTACAAGGTCATCTCCCGCGCGGTCGCCTACCACGGCACCCCGCAGGGCGCCCTGTCCATCACCGGTCTGCCGGCCCTGAAGGCCCCCTTCGAGCCGCTGGTCCCCGGTGCCCACAAGGTGCCGAACACCAACATCTACCGCGCCCCGATCCACGGCGACGACCCCGAGGCCTTCGGCCGCTGGGCCGCCGACCAGATCGAGCAGGAGATCCTCTTCGAGGGCCCGGAGACCGTCGCCGCGGTCTTCCTGGAGCCGGTGCAGAACGCCGGTGGCTGCTTCCCGCCGCCGCCCGGGTACTTCCAGCGGGTCCGCGAGATCTGTGACAAGTACGACGTGCTGCTCGTCTCCGACGAGGTCATCTGCGCCTTCGGCCGCCTCGGCACGATGTTCGCCTGTGACAAGTTCGGCTACGTGCCGGACATGATCACCTGCGCCAAGGGCATGACCTCGGGCTACTCCCCCATCGGTGCCTGCATCGTCTCCGACCGCGTCGCCGCGCCGTTCTACGAGGGTGGCAACACCTTCCTGCACGGCTACACCTTCGGTGGCCACCCGGTCTCCGCGGCGGTCGGCCTCGCCAACCTCGACATCTTCGAGCGCGAGGGCCTCAACCAGCACGTGCTGGACAACGAGAACGCCTTCTTCACCACGCTGCAGAAGCTCCTCGACCTGCCGATCGTCGGCGACGTCCGCGGCAACGGCTTCTTCTACGGCATCGAGCTGGTGAAGGACAAGGCCACCAAGGAGACCTTCACCGACGAGGAGACCGAGCGCGTCCTGTACGGCTTCCTCTCCAAGGCACTGTACGAGAACGGCCTGTACTGCCGGGCCGACGACCGTGGCGACCCGGTCGTCCAGCTCGCGCCGCCGCTGATCTCCGACCAGTCGACGTTCGACGAGATCGAGGGCATCCTGCGCAACGTCCTCACGGAGGCCTGGACCAAGCTGTAACCACCTCCGCGACGGCCGGCCGACCACGGATCGCCGGCCGTCGCCCACGCACGGTCCCTACGGCCCGGATGCGCCCAATCGAGTGGGAGGGACGCATCCGGGCCGTGTGCTGTGCGCTCACCGCGGTTCGAATCCTTACGGTGCCGGTGACCGATCGGCCTTGTTTTCGTTCCCCCGTACGAGGGACGGGAATTTCGATCTGAACCGAGGTGTACGCCATGGTGGCCCCGCCGGACAACGATGTGATCTGGGCGCGTTCCCTGCACCACTCCCACAACGGATCGCCCGCCCTCGGCGGCGTCTCCATCGGGGTCCGCGACGGCGAGATCCTTGCCGTGACCGGCCCCCGGGGCTGCGGAAAGACCACCCTGCTGCACTGTCTGTCCGGTCAGCTGGTGCCCGAGCAGGGCGAGGTGTGGTTCAACAGCGTGCCCGTCCACACCATGGGCCCCCGGCTGCGCGAGCGGCTGCGCCGCGACCGCTTCGGCTGGATCGCCCCCGAGCCGCAGCTGGTGCCCGAGCTGAACACCTGGGAGAACACCGCCCTCCCGCTGCTGCTGCGCGGCACCCCGCGCCGCGAGGCGAAGAGGACCGCCCTGGAATGGCTGGAACGGCTCGACATCGGCGGCTGCGCCCGGCAGCGGCCGCACACCCTGCTCCAGAACCAGCGCCAGCGGATCGCCGTGGCCCGCGCCCTCGCCGGTGCCCCCACCGTGATCTTCGCCGACGAGCCCACCGCGACCCTGCACCGCGACGACCGCACCCA
This sequence comes from Streptomyces sp. NPDC001108, assembly GCF_053598535.1. Lineage (NCBI taxonomy): Bacteria > Bacillati > Actinomycetota > Actinomycetes > Kitasatosporales > Streptomycetaceae > Streptomyces > Streptomyces sp. NPDC001108. The sequence continues at coordinate 145,213 of NZ_JBSFKL010000011.1, read as the reverse complement.
CGTCCTGCGCACCCTCACCAGCGCGGCCCGCTCGCACGGCATCACGATCGTGCTCGCCACCCACGACGCGGAGATCGCCGCCCTCGCCGACCGCGCGATCCCGCTGCTGGACGGCCGCCGGGTCGCCACCGTCGCCCTGCCCGACAGCTCCGACACCGAAGGCCGGCCGGCGTGCTCGCTCTCCGTCTAGCCCGGGGCTCCCACCCGCTGGTCCTGCTGCGGCGGCTGCTGGTCGCCGCCGCCTCCGCCGGGGTCGGCTTCCTGCTGCTGTGCACGCTCAGCCACGCCGCCGCGCATCCGGAGCACGCCGACGCGGCCGTGCCGCGCCTGCTGTGGTGCCTGGTGCCGCTCGCCGCCGCCGTGCAGTTCGCGGTCGCTGTCACCCGCACCGACCCGAGCACCCGGCCCCGCTCCGGACTCTCCGCCGTGGGCCTCGGGCCGGTCCGGCTCGCCGTGCTCGGCGCGGTCTCCACCGCCGTCTCCTGCACCCTCGGCTCCGCCCTGGCGCTGCTCTTCTTCCTGCATCTCCGCGGCGACCTGTCCGGACTTCCGTTCGACGGCGCGGCGGCCGGGCTGCTCGACGCCGGTGCCCCGCTGCCACTCGCCGCCGCGCTGGTGCTGCTGGCCCTGGTCCCGGTGAGCGCGGCCGGGCTGAGCGCCTACGCGCTGCGCGCCGAGCGGACCCCCGCGCCGGTCTCCCCCAAGGTCCCCGACCCGGACGTCCTGACCGAACCGGAACCGCCCGACCCGGCGGCACCCCCGGCGGGGCTGCCGTGGGGTGTGGCGCTGGCCTCGGCCGGTCTCGCCATCGAGGCGTACATGGCGCGCGGCGGCGGGCGCGGCGTGCTCCCGCTGCCCGGCCGGACGGAAGCCACCCCGGCCGGGGTGCTGGCGGGCTGGACGCTGGCGGCCATCGGGCTGGCCGTGGCGGGACCGGGCCTGGCCCATCTCTGCGGACGGCTGCTCCAGGCGGTGCGCCCCGGCGCCGTACGGCTGCTGGCGGGCCGGGTGCTGATGGACGAGGCGCGCCGGATCGGGCGTCCGCTCGGCGTGGTGTGCGCGGTGCTCGCCACCGCGGTCGCCGGTTACGCGCTGTACGGGACCGGGACCGGTCCGCCCGGCCCGCTGGCGGCACTGGGCGGAGTGCTGGTGCTCGGCTGTACGACGGCGACCCTGCTGACCTCGGCGCTGGAGGCCCGGCAGGACCGGGCGCGGACGGCACGCGCGCTGCTGCGGCTCGGGGCCCCCGCCTCGGCCCTGCGCGCCGCGACCGCGCTGCGCGCCACCGCCCTGCTGCTGGTCTTCGCCCCGCTGACCTGGCTGGTCGCCGAGCTGGCCGCGCTCCCGCTGTCCGCCTGAGCCGAACCCGCAGGCCAATTCCTCCGGGCCGAACCGTTTCCTCCGGGCCGTTTCCTCCCGACCGTTCTTCCGGGCGGGCCGGATCGCGAGTCCGGCACGGTCCGGAAGGGACGGCCCACGCCCCGGGGCCGGATCAGCGGGCGGGCTCCAGGACGACGACCTCCGCCGCGTCGAATCCGACGCCGACCGCCGCCCCTTCCTCGGGGGCGTCCCGGGGCGCGCACTCCGCCTCCAGCTCCGGGCCGGTCGGCGGGGTCAGCCGCACCATGACCCGGCTGCCGCGGAACGTCCGCCCGCCGGCCACGCAGCGCAGCCCCTGCTCCGGGGAGCCGATCCGTACCCCGGCCGGCCGTACCAGCAGCTCGCACGCCCCCTGCGGCGAGTCCTCCGGCACCGGCACCTTGCCCCACACCGTGTCGGCGACCCCACCGGTCACCGTCGCCGCCACCACGTTGTCGAAGCCGAGAAAACCGGCCACGAAGGCGGAGACGGGCCGCCGCCACACCTCCAGCGCGGTGCCCACCTGGGCGATCCGGCCCTCGCGCATCACCACCGTCCGGTCGGCCAGCGCGAACGCCTCGCCCTGGTCGTGCGTGACGGCGAGCACGGTCGTGCCCAGCTTCCGGAAGAGCGCACGCAGTTCGACGACGAGCCGTTCGCGCAGCCCCCGGTCGAGCTGGCCCAGCGGCTCGTCCAGCATCAGCAGCTTGGGGCGCGGGGCGAGGGCCCGCGCGAGGGCGACGCGCTGCTGCTCGCCGCCGGAGAGCGTGGCGACGGCGCGCCGCTCGGCCCCGGGCAGGCCCACCAGGTCGAGGAGTTCACCGACCCGGCGTTCCTGGTCGCGGCGGGAGGCTCCGCGCATCCGCAGCCCGAAGGCGACGTTGGCGCCGACGTCCCGGTGCGGGAAGAGCTGATGGTCCTGGAACATCAGGCCGAGGCCGCGCCGGTGCACCGGCACCCCGGACTGGTCCGCACCGTCCAGCAGCACCCGGCCGCCGTCCAGGCGCTGGAGCCCGGCGACCACCCGCAGCAGGGTGGACTTGCCGCTTCCGCTCGGCCCCAGCACGGTGACGATCTCGTGCTCGGCGACCGCCAGGTCCACCGCGTCGAGCGCCGCCCGCCCGCCGAAGCGGACGGTGGCCGATTCCAGTGTCAGCATTTCCAGAACTCCCCGGACATCTCTAGAACTCCCCGGTCCGGTCCGTACGGACCCGTTCGAGCAGCAGCAGCGAGACGGCGCAGACCACCATCAATAGGGTGCTGAGCGCCATCGCCTGGCCGTAGTTCAGCTCCCCGGCCCGCCCAAGCAACCGAGCCACGGCGACCGGCAGCGTCGGCCGGTCGGGCCGTGCGATGAACACCGTCGCGCCGAACTCGCCGAGCGAGACGGCGAAGGCGAAACCGGCCGCGACCAGCAGCGCCCGCCGTACCAGCGGCAGATCGACCTCCCGCCAGGCCCGCAGCGGCGAGGCCCCGAGCACCGCCGCCGCCTCCCGCAACCGCCCGTCCACCGCGCGCAGCACCGGCAGCATCGTCCGTACGACGAAGGGCACCCCGACCAGCGCCTGGGCGAGCGGCACCAGGATCCAGGAGGTCCGCAGGTCCAGCGGCGGCTCGTCCAGGGTGATCAGGAAGCCGAAGCCGACGGTGACCGCGGAGACCCCGAGCGGCAGCATCAGCAGCGCGTCGAATCCGCGCGCCAGCCGGCCCGCCCGACGGGTCAGCGCCGCGGCGGCGAGCCCGCCGATCACCACCGCGATGGCCGTGGCGACCAAGGCGTACTGGAGGGAGTTGGCGACCGCTTCGAGCGGCGCGACCAGGAAGGTACCGCCGCTCGCGTCCGCCGATCCCAGAGCCCGGTAGTAGTCGAGCCCATGGCCGTCCCCGGTGTTCACGGAGCGCTCCACGAGCACCCCGAGGGGCAGCAGGATCAGCAGCAGTACGGTCAGCAGCACCCCGCCCAGCAGCGCCCACTGCCCGGCACCGCGCGGCCTGTGCGCCGTGCGCGCCGGGTCGACCAGGCGCAGAGCTCTCTCCCTGCGCCGGACGGTCCAGGCGTGCACGGCGAGGATCGCACCGACCGCGGCGAACTGCACCAGGGTCAGCACGGCGGCGGTCGGCAGGGCGAGGAGCTGCGCGGTCTGCCGGTAGATCTCCACCTCCAGGGTGGCGAAGCCGGGACCGCCGAGGATCTGCACGACACCGAAGGAGGTGAAGGTGAAGAGGAAGACCATCAGCGCGGCGGCGGCCACGGCGGGGGCCAGCGCGGGCAGCGTGACCCGGCGCCAGGCGGCGAACCGTCCGGCGCCCAGCACCCTGGCGGCCTCCTCCTGCCGGGGATCGAGCTGGGCCCACAGCCCCCCGACCGTGCGGACGACCACCGCGTAGTTGAAGAAGACATGGGCGAGCAGGATCGCCCAGACGGTGGTGTCGAGCCGTACGCCCCAGAGTTCGTCGAGGAATCCGCCGCGCCCGAGCAGGGCCAGGAAGGCGGTCCCGACGACGACGGTCGGCAGCACGAACGGCACCGTGACGACCGCCCGCAGCAGTTGCTTGCCGGGGAAGTCGAAGCGGGCGAAGACATAGGCGCCGGGCAGCGCGATCAGCAGGGTCAGGGCGGTCGATGCGAGCGCCTGCCAGCAGGTGAACCAGAGCACCTCGCGGATCTCCGGCCGGCCCAGCACCTCGCCGATCCGCCCGAACTGCCAGACGCCGTCCGCCTTCAGCCCCCGGCCGACGATCGCGGCGACCGGGTAGGCGAAGAACAGCGCGAAGAACGCGACGGGCACGGCCATCAGACCGAACCGCGTCGCGCCCCGCCGCAGGGCCGGACCGCGGGCCTGGCGCACGGCTCCGCCGCCCGGTCCCGGCCCGCGTCCCGCGGTCCTCGTTACTTCACGACGAGCGAGGACCACGACTGGACCCACTGCTCACGGTTCTTGGCGATCAGTTCCGGGGCGACGGTCCCGGGCCGGTCCACCGTGGCGCCGAACTTCGTGAACAGCTCCGGCAGCTTCGCGTCCCCGGAGACCGGGTTCACGAACATGTTGAGCGGCATGTCCTCCTGGAACCTCTTGCTGATCAGGAAGTCCAGCAGGGCCTTGCCGCCCTTCTCGTTCGGCGCCCCGTCCAGCAGCCCGGCGAACTCGATCTGCCGGAAGCAGGCGCCGGTGACCACGCCGGTCGGGGCCTGGGCCGGCTGCGGCTTCGCGTACAGCACCTCGACGGGCGGGCTGGAGGCGTACGAGACGACGAGGGGCCGGTCGGCCTTGGCCTTCTTGCCGCCCGCCGAACCGGAGAACTCCTCGTTGTACGCCTGCTCCCAGCCGTCGACGACCTTGACGCCGTTGGCCTTGAGCTTCTTCCAGTAGTCCTGGTAGCCGTCCTCGCCGTAGGCCGCGACGGTGCCGAGCAGGAAGCCGAGACCGGGCGACGAGGTCGCGGCGTTCTCGGTGACCAGCAGGTTCTTGTACGCGGGCTTCGCCAGGTCGTCGAAGCTGGCCGGCGGTGCGAGCTTCCTGTCGGCGAAGTACTTCTTGTCGTAGTTGACGCAGATGTCGCCGGTGTCGACCGGGGTGACCCGGTGCTCGGCGTCGAGCACGGTGTCCTTCGCGACCCGGTCGAGGCCCTTGGCCTCGTACGGGGTGAAGAGCCCGCTGTCGAGGGCGCGGGAGAGCAGGGTGTTGTCGACGCCGAAGAACACGTCGCCACGGGGCGAGCCCTTGGTCAGGATCTCCTGGTTGAGCGCGACGCCCGCGTCCCCGCTCTTCAGTACCTTGACGGTGTAGCCGGTCTCCTTGGTGAACTCCGCCAGGACCTCCTTGGAGGCGTTGAAGGAGTCGTGGCTGACCAGCGTCACGGTCTTGGAGCCGGGGCCCTTGGTGCCGCCGGAGCCGGCGGACGTGTCGTCGGAACCTGCGCATCCGGCGAGTGCGGTGACGCCGACCGCGGCGGCGAGGGCCGAGACCGCGAGCCGGCCGGTCCTGCGTGTGGTGCTCATTGTGAATTCCTCCTGGGTTTTGGCCAGGAAGAGACGCGGCCCCACCCGCGGAAAGCGGGCAGGGCGCAACAGCATGAGTTGATGACCGAACTTCCTACCCGGAATGACCCGGGCGAGGTTCAGAGGGTCTGCGGCCGACCTGTCCTCGGTGCCGCACTCTCAGCGCTGTGGCGCTCCCCTGTCGGAATATGAAGTTGATTTCGGGCACAGAGTACACGGGCCCCGACGGCCACCCCGGGGGGTGTCCGTTCCGGCCGTCCCCCACCGGACCGGACACCCCGGCGCATTCAGCGCTCGGACGCCGCCAGCTGCCCGCAGGCCCCGTCGATCTCCTGGCCCCGGGTGTCCCGTACGGTCACCGGCACCCCGTGGGCGGCGATCGCCTCGACGAAGGCCCGCTCGTCCTCGGGCCGCGAGGCGGTCCACTTGGAGCCGGGCGTGGGGTTCAGCGGAATCAGGTTGACGTGTACGCGCTTGCCCTTGAGCAGCCGGCCCAGCCGGTCGCCGCGCCACGCCTGGTCGTTGATGTCCCGGATGAGCGCGTACTCGATGGAGATGCGACGGCCGGACTTCTCCGCGTACTCCCACGCGGCGTCCAGCACCTCGGCCACCTTCCAGCGGGTGTTCACCGGCACGAGGGTGTCGCGCAGCTCGTCGTCCGGCGCGTGCAGCGACACGGCGAGCCGGCACTTGAAGCCCTCGTCGGCGAAGCGGAGCATCGCCGGCACCAGGCCCACGGTGGAGACCGTGATCCCCCGCTGCGAGAGCCCCAGTCCGTCCGGCTCCGGGTCGGTCAGCCGACGGATCGCGCCGACCACCCGGTTGTAGTTGGCGAGCGGCTCGCCCATGCCCATGAAGACGATGTTGGAGAGCCGGGCCGGACCGCCGGGGACCTCCCCGTCCCGCAGCGCCCGCATGCCGTCGACGATCTGGTGGACGATCTCGGCGGTGGACAGATTGCGGTCGAGCCCGGCCTGCCCGGTCGCACAGAACGGGCAGTTCATCCCGCAGCCCGCCTGCGAGGAGATGCACATCGTCACGCGCTCGGGGTAGCGCATCAGGACGGACTCCACGAGCGTCCCGTCGTGGAGCTTCCAGAGCGTCTTGCGGGTGGTGTCGTCGTCGCAGCTGATGTGGCGGACCACCGACATCAGGTCGGGGAACATCGCCTCGGCGAGCTTCTCCCGCGAACCGGCGGGGATGTTGGTCCACCCGGCGGGGTCGTGCGTGTACCGCGCGAAGTAGTGCTGCGAGAGCTGCTGGGCGCGGAACGGCTTCTCGCCGATCGCGGCGACGGCCTCCCTGCGCTCGGCGGGCGTGAGGTCGGCGAGGTGCCGCGGCGGCTTCTTGGCTCCGCGGGGCGCGACGAAAGTGAGTTCTCCGGGCTTAGGCATGGTTCTTCCAGTGTCGCAGACAGAACGGTGAGGGCCCGCCGTCCTGTGGACAGCGGGCCCTCACCGGTGAAATAGCAGGTCAGCGGGGGTGTTGATCAGGCGGAGCCGACGAACAGCACCAGCAGCAGCCAGACCACCGGCGCGGTCGGCAGCAGCGAGTCCAGCCGGTCCATGATGCCGCCGTGCCCCGGCAGCAGCGTGCCCATGTCCTTGATCCCGAGGTCCCGCTTGATCATCGACTCGCCCAGGTCGCCCAGGGTGGCACTGGCCGCGACCGCGAGCCCGAGCAGGAGCCCCTGCCACCAGGACCCGCCGTCGATCAGGAACTGCATGCACAGCGCCCCGGCGACCATCGCGAAGGCGACGGCCCCGAACAGGCCCTCCCGGGTCTTTCCGGGGCTGATGCGCGGCGCGAGCTTGTTCTTCCCGAACCGCCAGCCGACGGCGTACGCGCCGGTGTCGCTGACCACGGTCAGCAGCAGGAAGGTGAGCACCCGCTGCGGTCCGTCGTCGGCGGTCAGGAGCATGGCAACGAAAGTGGCGAGGAACGGCACGTAGAACGCGGCGAAGACACCGGCCGTGACGTCCCTGAGGTAGTCCGCGGGCGGCTGGGCCATCCGCCAGACCAGCACCGCCAGCGCGGTCAGCGCCGTCGCCACCCAGGCGCCTTCGGCGCCCTTCACGTAACCGGCCACCACCATCGCCGCGCCGCCCACCGCCAGCGGGATCAGCGGCGCCCGGATGCCCTTGCGCTCCTGGAGCCGGGAGGTCAGCTCCCACAGCCCCACCACGACGGCGAGGACGATGACGGCGACGAAGACGGCCTTCACGATGAAGAGCGAGGCGACGATGACGGCGCCGAGCCCCACACCGACCCCTATGGCAGCTCGCAGATCACGGCCCGCACGCTTCTTCTGCGGGGACGGCGGCGCGGTGGACATGGGCTCCTGCGGGATCTCGTCACGGAACAGGGGGCCGCCGCTCAGGCGTCCGGCCCCCTGGTCCCGGTCATCACGGTCGTCGGCGTCTCTGCCTGCGCCGGGAACGTCCGGCACACGCACATCGTAAGCAGGACCCACCGGAGCGGCCCGCATCTCGGGCGCGCCCCAGTGGCCGACCGCCTGCGGGACGCCCCGGGAAGAGTCGTTCATCAGACTTCGAGCAGCTCGGCTTCCTTGTGCTTCAGCAGCTCGTCGACCTGCGCGACGTACTTCGCGGTGGTGTCGTCGAGCTCCTTCTCGGCACGACGGACCTCGTCCTCGCCCGACTCCTTGTCCTTGACCAGCTTGTCCAGGTTCTCCTTGGCCTTGCGGCGCACCGCGCGGATGGAGATCTTGGAGTCCTCGGCCTTGCCCTTGGCGACCTTGATGTAGTCGCGGCGGCGCTCCTCGGTGAGCTCCGGGAAGGTCACCCGGATGATGTTGCCGTCGTTGCTCGGGTTGACGCCGAGGTCGGAGTCGCGGATGGCCTGCTCGATGTTGCGCAGCGCGCTCTTGTCGAACGGCGTCACGACGGCCATGCGCGGCTCGGGAACCGAGAACGAGGCCAGCTGGTTGATCGGGGTCAGCGCGCCGTAGTAGTCGGCGACGATCTTGTTGAACATCGCCGGGTGCGCGCGGCCGGTGCGGATCGCGGCGAAGTCCTCCTTCGCGACGACGACGGCCTTCTCCATCTTCTCCTCGGCCTCAAGGAGGATTTCTTCGATCACCACGTGCTCCTGCGTGTCTTGAGTGGGCCCGTCGTACTCGGGCCCGGCGGGTCCTGCGTCGCGTCCTCACCTGCACGGTGTCCGACCGGCAGGCCGTTGTCCATCCTCCGGACCGGTCCCGGTGGATTCCAGGGCGGCCCGTATCTCCCCGCCGTACGCCGGGGAGGCGCCCGGGGTCATCCGAGCCGGGTGCTCCGGTCACTCACGAGCGTGCCGATCTTCTCACCCTTGACCGCGCGGGCGATATTGCCGGTGGCGGTGAGCTCGAAGACGAGGATCGGCAGGTCGTTGTCACGGCAGAGCGTGATGGCGGTGGCGTCGGCGACCTTGAGATCGCGGGCGAGAACCTCGCCGTACTCAAGTGCGTCGAACTTCACCGCGTCGGGGTTGCGCTTCGGGTCGGAGTCGTAGACCCCGTCCACCCCGTTCTTGCCCATCAGGAGTGCCTCTGCGTCGATCTCCAGGGCGCGCTGGGCGGCGGTGGTGTCGGTGGAGAAGTACGGCATTCCCATACCGGCGCCGAAGATGACGACGCGCCCCTTCTCCAGGTGGCGAACGGCGCGCAGCGGGATGTACGGCTCCGCGACCTGCCCCATGGTGATGGCGGTCTGGACGCGGGAGTCGATGCCCTCCTTCTCCAGGAAGTCCTGGAGGGCCAGGCAGTTCATGACCGTGCCGAGCATGCCCATGTAGTCGGAACGGGCCCGGTCCATACCGCGCTGCTGGAGCTCGGCACCGCGGAAGAAGTTGCCGCCGCCGATGACGACCGCGATTTCCGCGCCGTCGCGGACGACCGCCGCGATTTCCCTGGCGATGGCGTGTACGACGTCGGGGTCGACGCCGAGGCCCCCGCCGCCGGCGAATGCCTCTCCGGACAGCTTCAGCATGAAGCGTCCGGCCGCCTTGCCGTCCTCGCGCTTGTGGTCGCCTGTGGCGGCGTCCGCGCCCTTGTTCATGGAGATTCTCCTCGTGCACATACGAAGAAGGCCATTGCCGGTGGGTCTGGTGTCCCTCAGCGGCAATGGCCTCCTCGTCAGATCTGCGGTCGTACGGCGTGAGTGCGGCCGACGACTGCACTAGACCCTATCGCGGGGTCCACCGTTGTTCGCGGACGGACTCAGATGCCGACCTTGATGCGCGTGAAGCGCTTCAGGGTGACACCGGCCTCGTCCAGGACCTTCTGAACGGACTTCTTGTTGTCCAGCGCGTACGGCTGGCCCAGGAGGGTGGCCTCCTTGAAGAAGCCGTTGACGCGACCCTCGACGATCTTCGGGAGCGCGGCCTCCGGCTTGCCCTCGGCGCGGGTGGTCTCCTCGGCGACGCGGCGCTCGGCCTCGACGACCTCGGCCGGGACGTCCTCGCGGGACAGGTACTTCGGGGCGAACGCGGCGATGTGCTGCGCGATGCCCTTGGCCAGGTCGGCGTCGGCCTTGTCCAGCTCGACCAGGACACCGATCTGCGGCGGCAGGTCGGGCATGGTGCGGTGCATGTACGCGGAGACGTACGCGCCGGTGAACTGCGCGAAGCGGTCCAGGACGATCTTCTCGCCGAGGTTGGCGTTGGCCTCGTCGACGTACGCCTGGACGGTCTTGCCGGCCTCGATCTCGGAGGCGAGCAGCGCCTCCAGGTCGGCCGGGGAGGTCGCGGCGACGTGCGCGGCGAGGGTGTTCGCGACGCTCTGGAACTTCTCGCCCTTGGCGACGAAGTCCGTCTCGCACTTGAGCTCCAGCAGAACGCCGGACGTCTGGTCCTCGGAGATGAGGGAGACGACGGCGCCGTTCTCGGCAGAACGGCCCTCGCGCTTGGCGACGCCCTTCTGGCCCTTGATGCGGAGCGCCTCGACGGCCTTGTCGACGTTGCCCTCGGCCTCGTCGAGCGCCTTCTTGCAGTCCATCATGCCGGCGCCGGTCAGCTCGCGGAGCTTCTTGACGTCAGCGGCGGTGTAGTTCGCCATGAGTCTGTGTTTCTCTCTCGAAGTCTGAAAGATCTACGGGTGGACGGCGGGGGCGGTGCTTGTGGCACCCGCCCCCGCCGTCCGCAGCCGTGACGGGTGTCAGGCCTGCTCGGCGTCCGCGGCCGGAGCCTCGGCCTCGACGGCCGGGGCCTCGGTCTTCTCAGCCTCGGCGGCCTTCTCGGTCTCGGCGGAGGACTGCACCTCGGCGTCGGCCTTCTTGTCGCCCTCGAGCAGGTCGCGCTCCCACTCGGCGAGCGGCTCGCCGGCGGCCTTCTCGCCCGGCTTCGAGTCACCGGTGGCGGCACCGGAACGGGCGATGAGGCCCTCGGCGACGGCGTCGGCGATCACGCGGGTGAGCAGGGTGACGGAGCGGATCGCGTCGTCGTTGCCCGGAATCTTGTAGTCGACCTCGTCGGGGTCGCAGTTGGTGTCGAGGATCGCGACGACCGGGATGTGGAGCTTGCGCGCCTCACCGACGGCGATGTGCTCCTTCTTGGTGTCGACGATCCAGACGGCGCTCGGCACCTTCTGCATCTCGCGGATACCACCGAGGGTCTTCTCCAGCTTGGCCTTCTCGCGGGAGAGGACCAGGAGCTCCTTCTTGGTGAGGCCGGAGGCGGCCACGTCCTCGAAGTCGATGAGCTCGAGCTCCTTCAGACGCTGAAGGCGCTTGTAGACGGTGGAGAAGTTGGTGAGCATGCCACCCAGCCAGCGCTGGTTGACGTACGGCATGCCGACGCGGGTCGCCTGCTCGGCGATGGCCTCCTGGGCCTGCTTCTTGGTACCCACGAACATGATGGAGCCGCCGTGGGCGACGGTCTCCTTGACGAACTCGTAGGCGCGGTCGATGTACGACAGCGACTGGAGCAGGTCGATGATGTAGATGCCGTTGCGCTCGGTGAAGATGAAGCGCTTCATCTTCGGGTTCCAGCGACGGGTCTGGTGACCGAAGTGGACGCCGCTCTCCAGCAGCTCCCGCATCGTGACGACGGCCATGGCCGTACTCCTTGAGGTGCTCGGTTGTCGCGACCGCAGGATTGCTGTCGCGCCTGACGCCCCGACGCGCCGTGCCCGAAGGACCGAGGAGCGCGGCCACCATCCGCGAAGAGGGAGGTGGCGGGGCGTGCGAAGTCGACCCGGTGGCCCGGATCGCCGTATGAAGTGTACGGGACGGTCCGGGTGCCGGGTGACGGCGCTGTCCACAACGGGTCCGTCGTCCACAGATCCAGGCCAAGATCCCCGCGGATCGGTGGATCGCGGGACGGTTCCGCCATGCGATGCACGACTGATCCGAAGGCCCCGGGGGCCCCGTCCGTACCGGATGCCCGGTCCGCACCGGCTGCTGCCCTTCTCCGGACCGGGGCCGGGCGGAGACGGGTGCGCGGGGTGCTGGTGGCCGCGGTGGCGGGGCTGCTCGCGGTGGTGTGCGGCCCGTCGGCCGCCACGGCAGGCGCCCCGCCGCGCGCACCCGATTCCGTGCGCCCACCGGCTCCGCAGCCGGCGCCGGCTCCCTCCCCGGGCACGGGGGCCGACGGTGCGCGGAGCTGGCCGCTGGCCGGGCGGCCCTCGGTCGTACGGGGCTGGGAACCCCCGGCCGGCCCCTACGCGCGCGGCCATCGCGGTGTCGACCTCGCCGCCGCTCCGGGGGCGCGGGTGCTCGCCGCGGCACCGGGAAAGGTGGCGTTCGCGGGGCGTGTGGCGGGGCGGGGAGTGCTGGTGATCGAGGTGTCCGGCAGTGGTGATCCGCCGCTGCGGACCACGTACGAGCCGGTGCGGGCGGTGGTTCCCGAGGGCGGCGAGGTGGTGGCGGGGCAGGAGGTGGCCGCCCTGGAGGCGGGGCCGTTCCACTGCGCCTCGGGCTGTCTGCACTGGGGACTGCGGCGCGGCGACACCTACCTGGACCCGATGTCACTGCTGCCGCCCCGGCTGCTGCGCGGAGGACCGTCCCGGCTGCTCCCGGTGTTCGGCGTCCCCGAACCCGAGCGGTAGGGAGGGAGGCCCCGGGGCGGCACCCCAAAGGCCGCGCCAGGTCAGCCCTGTGCGCCCCGTACGCCGTGGAGGATCATGGCGACGGCGGTGTCCGCGATCGCGGACGGCTCCTCGGCCGCCGCCAGCTCGATCCGCCGCACCGCGGCGTCCACCGAGCCCTGGAGCAGCATCGCCGCCAGCCTCGGACGGCTGTGGCCGAGCGCGCCGAGCGCCTCGACGATCATGGCGATCAGCCCGCCGTGGGCGGCCCTGATCTTCTCCCGCGCCCCGGCGTCCAGCTCGCTCGCGGAGATGGCGACGACCGCCCGGTGGCGCCGGTCGCCGACCAGGTCGAGCTGGCGGCGCACATAGGCCTCGATCTTCTCCTCGGGCGTCGTGGCCTGCTCCATCGCGTGCTCGACCTCGGCCGCCCAGACCGGGAAGTCCACGGCGCAGAGCTCTTCGACGACGGCCGCACGGGAGCGGAAGTACTCGTACACCGAGGACCGGGCCAGGCCCGTGCGCTCGGCGAGGGCGGGGAAGGTCAGCGCCTCCGTGCCGCCCTCGGACAGCAGGGTGCGGGCGGCGTCCAGGAGGGCGCCGCGCTGCATCGTCCGGTGCTCGGCCACCGAGGCCGCTCGAATCCTGGGCACGTGTCCACTCTACGGCGAGGGTGTTCGAGAGGGAGCGTACGGCCCTGGCGCGTGGCCGAAGCCACGCTGCGGCGGATGCGGTTCAGCGCCCGGCGTCGGCCAGTTTCGCGCGGAGTTGCAGCACCGATTTGGTGTGGATCTGGCTGACCCTGCTCTCGGTCACCCCGAGGACGTTGCCGATCTCGGCGAGGGTGAGGCCCTCGTAGTAGTAGAGCGTCACGACGGTCTTCTCACGCTCCGGGAGGGTGTTGATGGCGCGTGCGAGCAGCCGTCTGAGCTCGCGGTCCTCGGCCACCTCGACCGGGTCGTCGGCGGTGGTGTCCTCCAGCGTGTCCATGAGGCTGAGCCGGTCGCCGCCCTCGCCGCCGACGTGCAGCAGCTCCTCCAGGGCGACCACGTTGGCCAGCGACAACTGGCTGAAAACAGCATGCAGTTCCTCCAGGGCGATCCCCATCTCGGCGGCCACCTCCGCCTCGGAGGGGGTGCGCCGCAACTGCGCCTCCAGCGTCGCGTAGGCACGCTCCACCGCCCGCGCCTTCTGCCGCACCGAGCGCGGGATCCAGTCCAGCGCCCGCAGTTCGTCGATCATCGCGCCGCGGATGCGGGTGATGGCGTACGTCTCGAACTTGATCGCACGCTCGATGTCGAACTTCTCGATCGCGTCGATCAGTCCGAAGACCCCCGAGGAGACGAAGTCCGCCTGCTCGACATTGGACGGCAGGCCCACGCTCACCCGGCCCGCGACGTACTTCACCAGCGGCGAGTAGTGCAGGATCAACTGCTCCCGCAGCCGCTCGTCGCCGGTGGACTTGTACGAACGCCACAGCTCGTCGAGCGAGGAGGGCGCAGGGGGGCGCACAGTGCCACGCGCAGCCGGTGGTACTGCCGCGCGGTCAGACCCGGAGGTGTGCTGGGGCATGTGGTGCCTTGAGCCGTTCTGCTGTGGGTGCTGGGACGTATGTCTGAGTCGGGGTCCTCGTGAGCGTAGCGTGACCGTGAGGTAGCGGTCCGCGCAGGATAAGGGATCGGCGCTCCGCGAATCCGGCCGATCCGCCATGAATTCCGACATGAATGGGATCCGGGGCCGTCGCGGCGCGCGTCGGCCCCGGAGGCGTCTCCGAGGGATCCACCGAGGTCATCGGCATCACCTTTTCACCCGAATGCCCCAGGTCAAGCACCGCCCCGCCGCGCGTCGTCACGGCGAGTCGCCGGCGGCGCCAACCGCCATCCCTCGCCATCCCGTTCGACGAACCCCAGTGAGTGCAGTTCGTACAGTCGGCCGAGCGCTTCGTCGGCGCTGGTCCCGGCGGCGCGCGCCACCTCGCGTCCGTCGGCCGCGCCCCGCCCCGGCAGCGCGTCCAGGACGCGGGCGGTGACCGGGTCCAGCAGGTCCCGGGGGTGTACGGGGCCGGTTCTGGCCGGTGCCAGCTCCCCCATGTCCCCGACCAGTTCGACGACTTCCGAGGCATCGGTCACCAGGACCGCCTCGCCGCGCAGCAGCTCGTGCACCCCTGCCGAGAGGCCGCTGGTCACGGGGCCGGGCACCCCCATCGACAGGCGGCCGAGCCGTTGCGCGCAGCGGGCGGTGACCAGCGAACCGCTGCGGTACTCCGCCTCGACGACGACCGTGCCGCGCGTCAACGCCGCGATGACCCGGTTGCGCTGGATGAATCTGCCGCGGGTCGGATGATCGGACGGGGGCAACTCTCCGATGACGAGCCCCTGTTCCGCGATACGCCCGATCAGCTCGGCGTGTCCCCGGGGGTAGGGGACGTCCACCCCGCAGGCCAGGACCGCCGCCGTCGCCCCGCCCACGGCGAGCGCGCCGCGATGTGCCGCTCCGTCGACCCCGAAGGCGGCGCCTGACACGACCACCCAGCCCAGCTCGGCGAGTCCCGCGCCGAGACCGGCCGCCATGTGCGATCCGTAGGGCGTGCAGGCCCGTGCGCCGACCACGGCCACCGAGCGCAGTGCCCAGAGCCGCAGGTCACGGGGGCCGCGCACCCACAGTCCGGTCGGCCGGGCGTCCCCGAGGTCGTCCAGTTGGCTGGGCCACTCCCGGTCCCCGGGGCAGACGAACCGTCCGCCGCGGGCGGCGATCGCCGCGAGGTCCCGTTCCGGCTCGGCCCTCTCCGCCCGCAGCCGGTACCCGGCGAGCCGTTTCGGGGTCATGCCGCCGAGCCGTTCCGCCGAGCCGTCCGTGCCGGTGAGGCGCCGCACCAGTTCGACGGCACCGTACTCGCGCAGCCAGCGCCCGCCGCGCTCGTCCCCGGGCTCGACGATGCGGGTCAGAGCCGCCCGCGCCAGCCTCTCCTCGGCGCTCACCGCCCCGCCCGGTCCGACCGTCGCTCCCGGCCCCCGGCCGCCCTCCTCCGGCTCCTTCGCCACCGCCCGGTTCATGACGCTCCGGCGCGCGTCCGGGCGCCCCTCGGAACACCGGTGCGCAACTCCAGTGCCTGCGCGACGTCGGACGCCTCCGGGCGCTCGGCCCCGCGCAGGTCCGCGACGGTCCACGCCACCCTGAGCACCCGGTCCAGCCCCCGGGCGGTGAGCATGCCCCGGGCCAGGTCCCGCTCGGCCTCGGCGAGCGCGCCCGGGGCGGCGGCCAGGCCGGTACGCAGCTCATGGCCGGACACCTCGCTGTTGGTCGACCGGCCCGTCCCCGCCAACCGCTTCGCGGCCCGCGCCCTGGCCTCCCGGACCCGGGCCGCGACGAGGGCGGTCGGCTCGCCCCGGCCACCCTGGCCGATCAGGTCCTCGCGCCGGACCGGGGCGACGGTGACCCGCAGATCCAGCCGGTCGAGCAGCGGCCCGGAGAGTCTCGACTGATAGCGCCTGACCGTGGCCGACGAGCATTCGCAGCCCTCCCCGTTGAGGCGGTGCCGTCCGCACGGGCACGGGTTGGCGGCCAGCACCATCTGGAACCTGGCGGGCAGCCGCACCACCCCGGCGCTGCGCGCCACCACGACATGGCCCGACTCCAGCGGCTGGCGCAGCGCGTCCAGTACCCGGACCGAGAACTCCGGTGCCTCGTCGAGAAAGAGGACTCCACGGTGGGCCAGCGAGACCGCGCCGGGCCTCGGCAGCCCATTGCCCCCGCCGACCAGCGACTGCATGGTCGCCGAGTGGTGGGGCGCGCAGTAGGGCGGCCGGGCGACCAGGGGCTCGCCCGGCGGAAGGATGCCCGCCACCGAGTGGACCGCCGTCACCTCCAGGGACTCCTGCCTGGTCAGCGGGGGCAGGATCGCGGGAAGCCGTTCGGCCAGCATGGTCTTGCCCGCGCCCGGCGGCCCCGAGAGCAGCAGATGATGGCCTCCGGCCGCCGCGACCTCCAGGGCCATGCGGGCCAGCGGCTGCCCCGCCACGTCCGCCAGGTCCGGCGCGCTTCCCCCGCCCTGCCCGGCGGTGCGGGCGAGCCCGGTGCCGACGCCCTCGCCGGGCACCATCAGCCCGGCCAGCATGGTGTCGGGCCGGCCCTCCTCGCGAGGCTCCGGCTCGTCGGGGACGGGCTCCTCGCAGAGCACCGCGATCAGCTGCCGCAGGCTCCGTACCCCGAGGACGGAAACCCCGGGGACGAGCGCGGCCTCCCCCGCCGTCTGCTCGGGCACGACGACCTGCCGGTACCCGGCCTCCGCGGCGGCGAGCACGGCCGGGAGCACCCCGCGTACCGGCCTGACCCGCCCGTCGAGTCCCAGCTCACCGATCATCACCACATCGGCGATCGACGCCGGGTCGATCCGCTCGGCAGCCCCGAGCACCGCGCAGGCGACGGCGAGGTCGAAGCCCGAACCACTCTTGGGCACGGAGGCGGGCGACAGGCCCACCGTGAGCTTCTTCTGCGGCCACTCGGCCCCCGAGTTCGCCACCGCGGCCCTGACCCGGTCCCGGCTCTCCACCAGGCTCTTGTCCGGCAGCCCGACCAGGGTGAACGCAGCCACCCCCGCCTCCAGGTCCGCCTGGACCTCCACCACCACGCCCTCGACGCCGACGAGCGCCACCGAACAGGCCCGTGCGAACCCCATCTCAGGCCACCCCCCGCGCATGCTCCGCGACGGGCGCCCCGCGCCTGGGCAGCACGATCCCGACCAGGTCGATCCGGACCCCGCCGGGCGGCGGGCCGCCGTGCCGGTCCAGCCAGATGCCGGCCAGCCTCCGCAGCCGCTCCGCCTTCACCGGCGTGACGGCCGCCATCGGATGCTCGAACGCGCCCGCCCTGCGGGTCTTCACCTCGCAGAGAACGAGCGCGTCGCCGTCCATCGCGACGATGTCGACCTCACCGGCGCGACAGCGCCAGTTCCGTTCCAGTACGGACATGCCGGCCTCGGCCAGCAGCCGCGCCGCCAGATCCTCGCCGTACCGCCCGAGTGCCCCCCGTGCGTTCATTTCGGCACCACCTCCGGGACCGACTCTGACGCCTTCGGCCCCGGCTTGTGGATCTTGGTGGACAACTCCGGGATTGTGGACAACCCGGCCACCCGGAAGAGGGAATCAGTCCCCTTTTTGAGGCGGGATCAGGCGGGATCAGCCGCCCGGAAGCTCAAGATCGCTCTTGTTGAGCTCCTCGATGTTGACGTCCTTGAACGTCAGCACCCGTACCTGCTTGACGAACCGCGCGGGCCGGTACATGTCCCAGAC
This sequence comes from Streptomyces sp. NPDC001108, assembly GCF_053598535.1. NCBI lineage: Bacteria > Bacillati > Actinomycetota > Actinomycetes > Kitasatosporales > Streptomycetaceae > Streptomyces > Streptomyces sp. NPDC001108. The sequence continues at coordinate 127,542 of NZ_JBSFKL010000011.1, read as the reverse complement.
CCAGGCGTCCGCCATCGACACCTCGAAGAACACCTCGCCCTGGACCGAATGCACCTGCATCTCGTAGTCGTTGGTGAGGTAGAAGCGCCGCTCGGTCTCGATCACGTATTTGAACAGACCGACGACGTCGCGGTACTCCCGGTAGAGCTTCAGCTCCATCTCGGTCTCGTACTTCTCGAGGTCCTCGGCGCTCATTGGCATGTTCCCCTTCAGCCGTGCGTCCCCCCATTGTGCGCCAGGCCCCCGGCCTCTAAGCGATTTCGGGGTCGAGAACCAGTGGCGTTCGCGGGGGACCCTCGTCGAGCAGCGTGCGCAGCAGCCCGGCGAGCCTGGTCGGGTACACCGTCTCACGCGCCGCCGACAGTTCGGCGGAGGTCCACCATCTCAGCCCCGAGACGCTGCGCCGCTCCAGACCGGTCTGTCCGCTGGTGTCGGTGTCGGTCCGGTCCGTGCGGGCCAGGTAGTACCACTCGTCCTGCTCCCAGCGGCGGCCGTCGAACGGGAACGAGCACATCCGCCGCCAGAGCAGCGGGCCCAGCTCGACCGCGGTGATCCCGGTCTCCTCGGCGAGTTCGCGCAGGGCGGCCTGCTCCCGGGTCTCGTCGCCCTCCAGACCGCCGCCGGGGGTGAACCACCAGTCGCGCCGCGGGTCGTCCGGCTCGAAGCCGTGCAGCAGGAGGATGCGGTCGTCGGGGTCCAGGAGCACCACGCGGGCGACCTTGCGTCGTTCAGTGCGCATCGGCGGGCCGCCTCTCCCGCCCGTTCCGCGCCGAGCGGGTGAGCAGCGTCTCGACCGGCCCGTACGCCGCGCCGCCCAGGATGAGCACCACGCCCACGGCAACGGCCCAGAGCTGGGTCCGGAGCGGTCCGGGCGAGGAGATCCCGCCGGGAAGACCGGCGAAGGCGCTCGGCCGGTCCACCATGCCGTTCATCGGCCAGGCGATGGCGTCCACCCGGGCCCGCACCTCGGAGCGGGGGACCGAGCCCTTCCCCGCGTCCTCCAGGTGGACCCGGGAGTCCAGCGAGGCGGTCCGGTCGTCGCCCAGCAGGAAGAGCTGTCCCTCGGGCACCTCGGCCGTGAAGTCCTCGACCGAGGCCCGCTCTTTGTACCGCAGATACGGTTCTTCGAGGGGCCGGCCGTTGATCCGGAGCCGGCCGTCCTTGCCGCAGCAGGAGATCCGGTCGCCGCCGATCCCGACGACCCGCTTCACCATCGGCATGTCGCCCCAGGCGGGATCGGTGAAGACCACCACGTCGCCGCGGCGCACCTCACCGCCGTCGATCCGTTCCGCGAGCACCCGGTCGCCCGCGTTCACGGTGGGGGTCATGGACTGGGTCGGCACCGTGTACGGCTCGTACACCACGGCGCCCCAGGCGAACCCGCCCAGGAAGAGCACGCAGCCGACGGCCACGGCCAGACCCGACAGCACACCGCCGAGCCGGCTCCGGCCGTCGCCCGTACGTCCTTGACCGCTCATCCCAGCCTCCCCGCCTCGGCGATCGCCGATCCGAGTCGGCACCCTACCCGGCGGTACGCCCACCGGTCAGCCTGCGGCGGCGCCACAGCACCAGCGGAACCGCCCCGGCCAGGCCGATCGCGCCGGGGGCCACGGCCGCGGCGGCGCTCAGCCCCGGCTGGTCGAAGGTGTCCGGGACGGGCAGCGTCGACCAGCGGTTGATCGGCCAGGCGACGACGACGGCCCGGCCCACGACCTCGTCGACGGGCACGAAGCCCTTGGTCTTCTCGTCGATGTGGTAGCGCGAGTCCCAGGAGTTCTGCCGGTGGTCGCCCATCACCCAGATCTTGCCGTCGGGCACCGTGAACGGTCCGAAGGGCTTGTCGTCGCAGGCCGAGTTGCCCGGGAAGATGTACGGCTCGTCGAGCGCCTTCCCGTTGACCTTGACCGGGCCGCCCTTCGCGCACTGCACGGTGTCGCCGCCGACCGCGATGACCCGCTTGATCAGGTCCTTCTCCTTGGAGGAGGGCATCAGGCCGATGAAGCTCAGCACGTCCTGCACCACGTTCGACTCGGGGGTCGGCTCGCCGGCCAGCCAGTTCTCCGGGTCGTGGAAGACGACGACCTCGCCGCGCTCGGGCTCCGAACCGAACCACGGCGTCAGCTTGTCCACCAGCACCCGGTCACCCCGCTGAAGGGTGTTCTGCATCGAATCCGAGGGAATCGAGAACGCCTGCACCAGGAACGTCTTGATCAACAGGGCCAGGACCAGGGCGACCACGATGAGCAGCGGCAGCTCCTTCCAGAACGGCCGCTGCGGCTTCCCCGTCCCCTCGCCGTCGAGGTCCCCGTCCTCGGGTCGCTCCGCCCCGGGTGCGGCCGGGTCCGCCGCCTGCTCCGGCGGTCCGGGGACGGCGTCGGCGGGCGGGCCGGGCCTCTCCGCGGGCTCTCCATGTCCAGATCGTGCACCGGCAGCCACGTCACTCACATCCAGTCCTCACTCTGCGCCCCGCCTGCTCCGGGGCCCTGTCCGTTCAGGCCCACTGCCCCGAACAACGAACGGGAGTTCCGCAGTGCCGCTGCTCGTTCCCGGCCGCATCGCCGTGGACGGGTCCCCGGAGTCCGGGGCACGCCGCACGGCAACCGCCCTCCGGTTGTTCGGCGTACTCGCCGAACAACCGGAGGGCGGTTCATCCGTATCACCCGGTGCGCCGTTCCGGAGCACCGGTGTCCTTCATATCGCGGACCCGGGCCGTGGCACAGCCCGCCGGGTCCGCGGGCCCGGCACGGCGCGACGGATCACGGCGTGCTGCCTGCCGGGGTGGTGTGCCGGCCGGCCAGGACGGCCCGCCTGCGCCGCCACAGGACGAACGGCACGGCACCGGCGAGACCCAGCACTCCGGGGGCCGCTCCCAGCGCCGCGTTCAGACCCGGCTGGTCGAAGGTCTTCGGGATGGGCAGCGTCGCCCAGCGGTTGATCGGCCAGGCCACGACGAAGGCGCGGCCGACGACCTCGTCGTTGGAGACCGTGCCGTTGCCCGGCAGCTCCTGGTGGTAGCGGGAGTCGCGGGAGTCCTGGCGGTGATCGCCCATCACCCAGATCCGGCCCTCGGGCACCTTGATCGGGCCGAACGGATCGTCGTTGCAGGGCGTGTTCCCGGGGAAGATGAAGGACTTCTCGTCCAGGGCCTTGCCGTTGACCACGACGGGGCCGTTCTCCTTGCACTCCACCGTGTCGCCGCCGATCGCGATGACCCGCTTGATCAGGTCCTTCTCCTCGGCGGAGGGCATGAGGCCGATGAAGCTGAGGAACTTCTGGACCGCGTTCGGGTGGACCTCGGGGGTGTCGTCCAGCCAGCCGCCCGGGTCGTGGAAGACGACGACCTCGCCGCGCTCGGGCTCCGAACCGAACCACGGCGTCAGCTTGTCCACCAGCACCCGGTCGCCCCGCTGGAGGGTGTTCTGCATCGAATCCGAGGGAATCGAGAACGCCTGCACCAGGAACGTCTTGATCAGCAACGCGAGAACGAGCGCGATGACGACGAGCAGGGGCAGCTCCTTCCAGAAGGAGCGCGGCTTCTTCACCGCCCCGCCGCCGTCCGGAGTCTCACCGTCGATCCCCGCGTGACCCGCCGCCCCGGCGGACTCGGCGTTGCCCGAACGGCCCGGCCGGTCCTCGGGTTCCTCGTGTCCGGATCGTGCGCCGACGGCCAAATCCCCCACATCCACTCCTTACTCCGTGCCACCGCCTGCTCCCTAGCCGGTGCAGGCCCACCACTCCCATAACGAGCGGAAGTTCCGCAGGGCTCGGGAGAGGAGCCAATCCGTTGAGATCGGGGGACGCCACCGTATGCGACGGGCCTGGTGCGCCGGTCGTTCCGGCGCGTGCCCGCGGAACCTGTGAGAAGGTCCCCGGTTCGTCCAGTTCTCGCCAGTGGCCGACCGGCCAGGCGATCACCATGGCGCGCCCCACGACCTGCTCCTCGGAGACCGTGCCGTGTCCCGGGTCGTCCAGGTGGTAGCGGGAGTCGGCCGAATCCGATCGGTGGTCGCCCATCACGAAGATCCGGCCCTCAGGAACCTTTACCTCGAATTTGATGAGGGAGGGCGGATTCCCCGGGTAGAGGTAGGGCTCGTCCAGCGGTACGCCGTTGACGGTGATCCGGCCGTCCTTGCCGCAGCACTTCACCGTGTCGCCGCCGACCCCGACGACCCGCTTGATCAGGTCCTGCTCGTCGTCCGAGGGCAGCAGCCCGATGAAGGTCAGGACCTCCTTGACCTGCTTCACGACGACCGGCGACTCCTTCTTGGCGCCGCTCTCCTTCCTCAGCCAGCCCCCGGGGTCGCGGAAGACGACGACGTCGCCGCGCTCGGGCCGGGAACCGAACCACGGCGTCAGCTTGTCCACCAGCACCCGGTCGCCGATCCTGATGGTCTGCTCCATCGATCCCGAGGGGATCACGAACGCCTGTACCAGGAAGGTCTTGAGGACGAGTGCGATCAGCACCGCCACCATGGCGAGCAGCGGGATCTCCCGGGCGGCGGAGCCCCGCCGCCGCCATTTGACCCGGCGCGCCAGCTTCCGCCGCTCCACCCGGGTGCGTGGCGTGCGCGCGGCCGGCGGACCGTCGTCCTCCGGGCCGCCCCCGCTCCGGCCGCGGCCGCGGCTACCCATGGCCCGCGCCCGGCAGCGAGCCCAGCCGACCGAGCGGCCAGCCGATCCAGTCCACCCGGCCGATCACCCTGTCGACCGGGACCATCCCGCCGCCCGGTTCCCCGAGGTGGTCGCGGGAGTCACGGGAGTTGCTGCGGTGGTCGCCCATCATCCAGAGGGTGCCGTCGGGGACGACGATGTCGAAGCGCACCCGGGAGGCCGCGTCCCCCGGGTACAGGTAGTCCTCGGTGACCGGCCGCCCGTTCACCTCGATGCGGCCCTTCCTGTCGCAGCAGACCACCCGGTCACCGCCCACGCCCACCACGCGTTTCACGTAGTCGGTCTCTTCGGGCCCGGCCAGCCCGAGGGAGGCGGCCGCCGAGTGCACCAGGGCGGCGACGGGGTTCTCCTCCGGGGGCTCCTGCACGAACGATCCGGTGCCGTCGAAGACCACCACGTCACCGCGGTGCGGCCCGGAGCCGGAACGGTACGCCAGCTTGTTGACCAGCACCCGGTCCCCCACCTCCAGCGTCGGTTCCATCGAGCCGCTGGGGATCTGATACGGCTGCACCACGTAATTGCTCAGGAGCAGCACGAAGACCGCGCAGACGGCCCCGAGGAGGGCGGTCCGCCGCCAGGTCCAGTTCGTCGGACCGTCGGGCCGGTCCGGAATACGCAAGGAGCGCGATCCCTCCCCCGGCACCGTCGTGGGTGCGGAGGAGGGATCGCGCTCCGAGAGCTCAGCTTCCGTGTCCATCGGGGCCAGAGCCTATCCGGCCATCCTGTGGACCAGGGAGGCAGCTCAGTTGTCGCGCTTCTCCTTGATCTTCGCGGCCTTGCCGCGCAGCTCACGGAGGTAGTACAGCTTGGCGCGACGGACGTCACCGCGGGTGACGAGCTCGATCTTCTCGAAGATCGGGCTGTGCACCGGGAAGGTGCGCTCGACGCCGACGCTGAAGGAGACCTTGCGGACCGTGAAGGTCTCGCTGACGCCCGCACCCTGGCGGCGGATGACTACGCCCTTGAACTGCTGGATACGGGAGCGGTTGCCCTCGATCACGCGGACGTGGACGTTGACGGTGTCACCGGGGCGGAACGACGGGACGTCGGTACGCAGCGACGCGGCATTGACGTCGTCGAGCAGGGAAGCCATGTTGTCTGCTTTCTTCGCCGATGCCACAGGTCATCGACGGGAACTAGGGAGGAACGGAGGTGCTGATCGCGTCGGACGGGCGTCGGGACCATCCCCGCTCGCGTGGGGATGGTCGGGGTTCCCCCTGTGGCAGGGGCGCACGCCGGACGTACAGCAGCGGCCTATTCTTCCACGGCCTCGGGCCTGCGCCAAAATCGGCCGTCCGGGGCGGGCGACCAGCCGAGGATGGAGAGCATCTCGCGGTCCTTCTTGTCGAAGCCCGCGGCGTCGCAGCGCTCGATCAGATCGGGCCGGTGGAGGGCGGTACGGCGGAACGCCTCGTCCCGCCGCCAGCGGGCGATCTTCCCGTGGTGGCCGCTGAGCAGCACCTCGGGGATCTCCCTGCCACGCCACACCGGCGGCTTGGTGTAGACCGGCCCCTCCAGCAGGTTGGCCATGGCGCCGGGGGCGAAGGAGTCGTCCCGGTGCGATTCGGCGTTGCCGAGCACGCCGGGCAGCAGCCGGGCCACCGCCTCGGTGACGACCAGGACCGCGGCCTCCCCGCCGGCCAGCACGTAGTCGCCGATGGAGACCTCGACGACCGGCATCCGGGTGGCGTACTCCTCCGTCACCCGCCGGTCGATGCCCTCGTAACGGGCCGGGGTGAAGATCAGCCACGGGCGCTCGGAGAGTTCGACGGCGAGTTCCTGGGTGAAGGGGCGGCCGCTGGGCGTGGGTACCACCAGCACCGGGGAGTGCGCCCCGGCCTCGTAGCCGTCCGCCAGCACGTCGTCCAGCGCCTCGCCCCAGGGCTCGGTCTTCATGACCATGCCGGGTCCGCCGCCGGCCGGGGTGTCGTCGACCGTGTGATGCCGGTCGTGGGTCCAGGAGCGCAGGTCGTGCACGTGGACGCCGAGGCGGCCGCTCGCGCGGGCCTTGCCGACCAGGGAGACGTTCAGCGGGTCCAGGTACTCCGGGAAGATCGTGACGACGTCGAGCCGCATCAGCGGTCCTCCCCCTCGGCCGGGGCGCCGTCGCCCGCCTCGTCCCGGGCGGAGGCGACCACGGCCTGGTCGGCGTCGATCAGACCGGGCGGCGGATCGATCACCGCGCGCTGCTCGTCCAGGTCGATCTCGGTGACGATCTCCTCGACGAACGGGATCATCACCTCGCTGCCGTCCGGCCGCTCGACGATGAAGAGGTCCTGCGAGGGCAGGTGCGTGATCTCGGTGATCCGGCCGATCCCGGTGCCGTCGGCCAGGACCACGTCGAGGTCCATGAGCTGGTGGTCGTAGAACTCCTCCGGGTCCTCCGGGAGTTCGGCCGGGTCGACCTCGGCGATCAGGAGCGTGTTGCGCAGGGCCTCGGCGGCCGTACGGTCGCGCACGCCCTCGAAGCGCAGCAGCAGCCGCCCGCTGTGCACGCGTCCGGTCTCGATCGTCAGCGGTCCGGTGGCCGCCGGTTCGGTGGCGAGCACGGCCCCGGGGGCGAGCCGCAGCTCCGGCTCGTCCGTACGGACCTCGACGGTGACCTCGCCCTTGATGCCGTGGGCACGGCCGATCCGCGCGACTACCAACTGCACCTTGTGTCTCTCCTGTCATACGACGACGGGCCGGGGCGGGCTCATGGCCCTCCCCGGCCCGTGCCGGTGTTCAACTCTGTCAGCGAACCTGGTCCACATCGACGAGGTCGACGCGGATGCCACGGCCGCCGATGGCGCCCACGACGGTACGCAGCGCGCGGGCGGTGCGGCCGTTACGGCCGATCACCTTGCCGAGGTCGTCGGGGTGGACCCGGACCTCCAGCACGCGGCCGCGGCGCAGGTTGCGTGAGGCGACCTGCACATCGTCGGGGTTGTCGACAATGCCTTTCACGAGGTGCTCGAGAGCCTCCTCGAGCATGCTCAGGCCTCGGTCGACTCGGCCGCGTCGGCAGCCTCGTCAGCCTTCTTGTCGGACTTCTTCGCCTTCTGCGTGATGGCCTCGCCCTTGGCCTCCTCGCCGTCGCCCAGGCTCTCGAAGAGGGCCCGCTTGTCGGCCTTCGGCTCGGGCTGCAGCAGCGGCGCGGGGGCCGGGAGGCCCTTGTGCGCCTGCCAGTCACCGGTGAGCTTCAGGATCGCGAGGACCGGCTCGGTCGGCTGGGCGCCGACGGACAGCCAGTACTGCGCACGCTCCGAGTTGACCTCGATGCGCGAGGGGTTCTGCACCGGGTGGTACAGACCGATCTCCTCGATGGCCCGGCCGTCACGGCGGGTACGGGAGTCGGCGACGACGATGCGGTAGTGAGGCGAACGGATCTTGCCCAGACGCTTCAGCTTGATCTTGACTGCCACGGGAGTGGTGTCTCCTGGTCTATGACGTGGTTGGGCACAACGAAGATGCCACGTGGGGTTGCGGTACTCGGGTGCCCGATGGACGCGTCAGCCGGAGGAGAGAGGGGTCCTGTGCGACTGTCGAGTACAGCTAGCCATTGTGCCACACCGCATCGGGTCACCCCACCGCGACCGCGGCTTCCGGGATACGGAAGGGCTTGCCGCAACCTCCGCAGACGATCGGCGCCTGCGCCAGGACCGACGGCACGACCCGGACGTTGCGTCCGCAGTCGCACACGGCCTTGACCCGGACACCCCCGCCGGAGGAGCCGTGCCGGGCGGCCGGCCCGCGGAAGGAACGCTTGGTGTCGGCGGCGGTGGCGACCGTGTGCGCCTTGAGGGCGCGCTGCAGCCGCTCGATCGTCGGCCGGTACCGGCGCTTGGCCTCGGGGTTCAGGGCGACCAGCGAGAAGCCGCTGCTGGGGTGGGGCTCCTCGACGTGGTCGAGGCCCAGCTCCTCGGCGATCGCGAGGAATCTGCGGTTGTGGTAGCGGCCCGCGCGCGAGGTGTCGCGGACGCCTCGCGCGGCGGCGATGCCATGGACTGCCTCGTGGAGCAGTCGTTCGAAGGAGAGCTCGGCGCCACAGGCGGACGAGGATTCTCCGATCAGGGACTCGGGCGCGGCCAGATCAGGCAGCTCGGGGTGGTACCGCTGAATGTCGGCCCACGCCTGTGCCAGCTCTGCGGCAAGTACAGGTGGTGTCGTGCTCACGTCGTGACCAACGAGCACGAGTGCCCCGGTGTTCCGATTCCGGGCCATCCCAAATAATTTGCACGTACCAGTCAGTTGCTCAGTGATGCGTCCCGACGAGGGCGGGTGCGCAGAACTGCGGAGAAGCCGCGCAGCTCGCCTCAAGGTGGTACGTAGCGCGCGTACGCCGGACCCGCGGATCCGGGCCGGGCGGCGGGGGCGGGCGGCTCGATCGCGGCGGGCCCCGGCGCCGGTGGGCGGCTGCCACCGGGGGCGACGATACCGGGCGCGCGGTATGGACCTGACACCGGCCCGTGCCGCCGTCGCCGGGGCGCCGGGCGCTCGACGTGCCCGGTCCGGCGTGTCGGGTGAGACTGGGGCGAGGCGCGGAGCGCGCGTCGCGGGCGGGGGCGGGCATGCGCGCGCGGGGGGCATCACGTGCCCGGAGCACGTACTCGGGGAGTACCGATCGGAACACGGCCGGGAACCGGCGGATTGGGGCGCTTTCCATGACACGTACGCTCGTCCGGCACCGCAGCCGCACGGAGGCACCCGCACGACACCCGAGGCCGGGCGGCCACGCCCGGGACGGGAAGCGGGACCCCGGCCCCGATCGGGGCCGGGAACGGCAGGACCGTCAACGGGACGACCGGGAGCGGGATCGCGAGCGGGACCGGGAACCCGACCGGGACGGACTCCAGGAGCGGATGCTCACGCCGCTGTACGAAGCGGTGTACGAGCGCCTGGACGTGGGCACCGGCACCCGGCTGCTCTCCCTCGGCCACGCGACGGGCCCGGCGCTGCTGCTGGCGGCGGCGCGCGGGGCGCGGGTCACCGGCGTGGACGGCGATCCGGAACGGCTGGCGCTGGCCCGGCCGTCCGACGGGGTGCCGTACGACCTGGTCACCGCGTTCGCCCCGGCCGGCTGCGCCTCCGAGGGCGGTGCGGAGCTGGCGGCCGCGGTGCGGTCGGCGGCGGGGCTGGCCGCGCGGGGCGGCACGGTGGTGCTCACCGGCTGGGGTCCGCCGGAGCGGTGTGCGGCGGCGCCCGTGCTGCGAGTGGCGGGGCGGCTCTCCGGGCGGGACGACCTGGAGGAGCTGGCCGTGCGGGCCGGACTGAATCCGAACGGTTCGGGCCGGGTGGCCTGCCCGTTCGCCTATCCGGACCTGGGGAGTGCGGTGCGGGCGCTGACCTGCACCGGGCTGCTGGACGCGGCGGTGCGGGCGACGGGGAGGGCCCGGGTGGAACGGGAGGCCGCGCGGGCGCTGCGGCCGCACCGGCGCGGGGACGGCACGGTGTGGCTGCCGAACGTCTTCCGCTATCTGGTGTGCGCCGTCTGAGGCCCGCGCGGACCGCGCGGGCCTCCCGTCACTTGGCCAGCCGGGTGATCCCGGCCGCCCGGTACGCCGCGTCCTCGTCGAGGGTCTCGTGCTCCAGCAGCGCGGCGGAGAGGGCGTCCAGCCGCTCGCGGTTCTCCCGCAGGAGCCGGCAGGCCACCTCGTAGCACTCGTCGACGATCCGCCGCATCTCGTCGTCGACCGCGTCGAGGGTGGCGGGCGCCGCCGACAGGCCGTACGCCTGCTGGGCGTCGGCCGGGATCGCCGTCAGCCTGCCCACCCTGTGGCTCATGCCCCAGCGGCCGACCATCCCCCGGGCCAGGTTGGTGACCTGCTCCAGGTCGCTCTCGGCGCCGGTGGTGATCACGCCGAAGACCACCTGCTCGGCCGCCATCCCGCCGAGCGCCCCGACGATCCGGCCGCGCAGGTACTCCTCGGTGTACGCGTACTTGTCGGCGTCCGGGGTGGAGAGCGTGACGCCCAGCGCCCGGCCGCGCGGCACGATCGTCACCTTGCGGACCGGGTCGGCGCCGGGCTGGACCATGCCGAGCAGCGCGTGGCCGCTCTCGTGGTACGCGGTCCGGCGGCGCTCCTCGTCGGACATGACCAGGGAGCGTTCGGCGCCGAGCTGGACCTTCTCCAGGGCGTCGGAGAAGTCGGGCTGGGTGACCGCGGACTGGTGTCGCTTGACCGCCAGCAGCGCGGCCTCGTTGGCCAGGTTGGCCAGGTCCGCGCCGGTCATCCCGGGGGTGGTCCCGGCGACCTGGGCCAGGTCGACGTCGGGGGCCAGCGGGATCTGCCGGGTGTGGATCTCCAGGATCGCCTCCCGGCCGCTCCGGTCCGGCGGGCTGACCTGCACGATCCGGTCGAATCGGCCGGGCCGGGTGAGCGCCGGGTCGAGCACGTCGGCGCGGTTGGTGGCGGCGAGCACGACGACGCCCTCCGAGCCGGAGAAGCCGTCCATCTCGGTGAGGATCTGGTTGAGCGTCTGCTCGCGCTCGTCGTGGCCGCCCATGCCGGAGCCGGCGCTGCGGGCCCGGCCGATGGTGTCGATCTCGTCGATGAAGATGATGGCCGGGGCGACCTTGCGGGCCTCCGCGAAGAGTTCCCGGACCCGGCCGGCGCCGACGCCGACGATCATCTCGATGAACTCGGAGGCCGACGCCGAGAAGAACGGCACCCCCGCCTCGCCCGCGACGGCCCGCGCCAGCAGGGTCTTCCCGGTACCGGGCGGCCCGGCGAGCAGCACCCCGCCGGGCATCCGGGCACCCATGCGGCGGTACGCCTGCGGATTCTTCAAGAAGTCCACGACGTCGTTGAGTTCGCCCTCGACCTCGTCGATCCCGGCCACGTCCTCGAAGGTGGTGCGCCTGGCGCCCTCCAGTTCGACGGGCTTGGGCGGGGGCTTGCGGCCGAAGCCGCCCATCCCGCCGCCCATGCCCCTGGCCATCCGCCGGGCGATGAACACCCAGAGCGCGATGAGGAGCAGCATGGGCGCGAGCGAGATCAGCAGGTTGGCGAGGAAGCTGCGCTGCTGGACGACGGGTTCGGCGGTGACCGTGACGTTGTCCTTGACCAGTTCGGCCCAGAGGTTGTCGTCCGCGAAGGCGGGGCGCTGGGTGACGAAGTTGGTGTACTTCTTGTCGCTCCCCGGGACCTTCGCCTCCTTCTTGAGCCGCCCCTCGATGGCGTCGCCCTTGGAGTAGATCTTCTCGACGTTGCCCGAGGTGACCTGCTTGCTGAACTCGGTGTACGAGACCGTTCGCTCCTCCTTCCCGTTGAAGAAGGAGAGCACCAGGTTGGCGACCAGGTAGACGGCGAGCGCGGTGAGCAGCAGCCCGCTCCAGCCGCCCGGCATCTTCCGGCCGGGCGACGGGGGCGGCGGGGCGCCCTCGGAGCGCCAGGGCTGGTCGGTCCGGTCGCGGGGAGGTACGGGGTTGGTCACGCGCACTCCTCTGCCGACAGCCGTTGATGCGACATTAAGTGAGGAATGCGGGCAGAGCCCTCCGAAGGGGTGTCCCGCTGGGCTCTTGGAGGGACGGGGCACGGGGCCGTACGCGCCGAGGGGGCGCCCGCCGGGGTGGCGGGCGCCCCCTCGGGACACCGTCGGGCCGTCACCGGCCCGGAGTGCGGGCGGGTCAGCCCATGAACTTCTTGAACTCGTCCGGGAGCTCGAAGTTCTTGTCCTCCGGCGCGGGCAGTCCGAGCGCGCCGCCCTGCGCCGCCTGGGCCCGGCGGGCCGCCGCGGCCTGCTCCTCGGCCTTGCGCTTCATCGGGTTGCCGCTCTTGCGCTTGCCCTTGGCCTGCTTGACCTGCTTCTTCTGCCGGCCGGGGCCACCGCCCATGCCCGGCATCCCGGGGATTCCCGGCATGCCGCCGCCCTGGGCCATCTTCGACATCATCTTGCGCGCGTCGAGGAACCGCTCGATCAGGTTCTTGACGGCGCTGACGTCGACACCGGAGCCCTTGGCGATACGGGCCCGGCGCGAACCGTTGATGATCGTCGGCTCGGCGCGCTCCTTCGGGGTCATCGACTTGATGATCGCGGCGGTGCGGTCCACGTCGCGCTCGTCGATGTTGTTGATCTGATCCTTGATCTGCCCCATGCCGGGCAGCATCCCGAGCAGCTTGGAGATGGAGCCCATCTTCCTGACCTGCTCCATCTGGGCCAGGAAGTCGTCGAGCGTGAAGTCCTTGCCCTTGCTGGACGCCAGCTTGGAGGCCATCTTGGCGGCCTCTTCCTGGCTGAAGGTCTTCTCCGCCTGCTCGATCAGGGTGAGCAGGTCACCCATGTCGAGGATGCGGGACGCCATGCGGTCGGGGTGGAAGGCGTCAAAGTCCTCGAGCTTCTCACCGTTCGACGCGAACATGATCTGCTTGCCCGTGACGTGGGCGATCGACAGGGCCGCGCCACCGCGGGCGTCGCCGTCGAGCTTGGAGAGCACCACGCCGTCGAAGCCGACGCCGTCGCGGAAGGACTCCGCGGTGTTGACCGCGTCCTGACCGATCATCGCGTCGACGACGAAGAGGATCTCGTCCGGGCTGACGGCGTCGCGGATGTCCGCGGCCTGCTGCATCAGCTCTTGGTCGATGCCGAGGCGGCCGGCGGTGTCGACGATCACCACGTCGTACTGCTTGGACCGCGCGTGCTCGATCGAGTCCTTGGCGACCTGGACCGGGTCGCCGACACCGTTGCCCGGCTCGGGGGCGTACACCGCGACACCGGCGCGGTCGGCCACGACGCTGAGCTGGTTGACGGCGTTGGGGCGCTGGAGGTCGCAGGCGACGAGCAGCGGGGAGTGGCCCTGGCCCTTCAGCCAGAGGCCGAGCTTTCCGGCGAGGGTGGTCTTACCGGCACCCTGGAGACCGGCGAGCATGATGACGGTGGGCGGGTTCTTGGCGAACCGCAGCCGTCGGGTCTCGCCGCCGAGGATGCCGACGAGCTCCTCGTTGACGATCTTCACGACCTGCTGCGCCGGGTTCAGCGCCTGGGAGACCTCGGCGCCGCGCGCCCGCTCCTTGACGCTGGCGATGAAGGCACGGACGACCGGAAGCGCGACGTCCGCTTCGAGCAGGGCGATACGGATCTCGCGAGCCGTGGCGTCGATGTCCGCCTCGGACAAGCGGCCCTTGCCCCTGAGGTTCTTGAAAGTCGCGGCAAGGCGGTCGGAGAGAGTATCGAACACGGCGCTCGTCGGTCCTCAGGGTCGGGGGCAAAGTGGATTCGGTACCCCAGGGTATCCGGCCCGGCCGTGACGACGACCCCTGCCCGGGAATTCCGCGGCGCGGCCGCTCAGGCCCGCAGCGCGGCCTCGACCGTGCCGGCCACCGCCGTCGCCCGCTCCCCGGGCAGCGGCTTCCCGTCCGGGTCGGTGACGTAGAAGGCGTCCACCGCGTTGGCGCCCAGCGTCGACACGTGCGCGCTGCGCACCCGTACCCCATGGCCTTCGAGCGCCCGGCCGATCCGGTGCAGCAGGCCCGGGGCGTCCTGGGCGCGCACCTCGATCACCGTCGCCCGCCGGGAGCCGCCCTCCGCGACGGTCACCCTCGGCGGCGGGGCCTGGACACCTCGGCGGGGCCGGGCGGCGGCCTCGCGTTCGGCGAGTCGGGCCGTGACGTCCAGGGTGCCGTCCAGCGCGCGGACGAGGTCGGCGCGGAGCCGGTCGGCCCGGGGCAGCGGGCCGTACTCGGCCGCCACCCGCCAGCCGAGCAGCAGCACCTCGCCGAAGCCGCCGAGCCCGCCGGGGAGTTCCAGGGTGCGCAGTTCGGCGGAGCGCACGGTGAGGCGGTGCAGGGCGAGGACGCCCGCCGCGGCGGGCAGCACCCCGGGCCGGTCGGGCAGCGCGATGTGGAGTTCCGCGCCGACGGGCTCGGGGCCGTCCTCCGGTCCGGGGGGTCCGGTGCGGGTGTGCAGGGCGAGGACCGGGCCTCCGGTACGCAGGGCCTCGACGGCGAGGCGTTCCTGCTCGGCGCCGGGGGCGGCCGGTTCCGGCTCCTCGGGGGCGCGCCCGGCGAGTACGGCGGCGACGCGTTCCACCAGGTCGGCGACGAGCGAGGCGCGCCAGGCGGACCAGGCGGCGGGCCCGGTGGCGAGGGCGTCGGCCTCGGTGAGCGCGTGCAGCAGCTCCAGCGCGGTGACGCCGCCGACCGCGTCCGCGACGAGGCGGACGGTCGCCGGGTCGTCCAGGTCGCGCCGGGTGGCGGTCTCGACGAGGAGCAGGTGGTGGCGGACGAGGGTGGCGACGAGGTCCGCGTCGTGCCGGTCGAGGCCGATCCGGACGGCGGTGTCCCGGGCGACGGCCGCGCCGGTCACGGCGTGGTCGCCGGGCGTCCCCTTGCCGATGTCGTGGAGGAGGGCCGCGATCAGGAGGAGGTCGGGGCGGTGGACGCGCCGGGTGAGGGCCGAGGCGCGCACGGCGGTCTCGACGAGGTGGCGGTCGACGGTCCAGGTGTGGACGGGGTTGCGCTGGGGCCGGCAGTGGACGTGCTCCCAGGCCGGGAGGGACCGGGTGATCAGTCCCTCGGCCTCCAGCGCCTCCCAGACCTGGACGGTGGCGGCGCCCGCGCCGAGCAGGGTGACGAGTTGCTCGCGGGCCTCGGCGGGCCAGGGCACCGGCAGCGGGCGCCCGGCGGTGGCGAGTCTGCGCACCGCGTGCCGGGAGAGCGGCAGTCCGGCCCGGGCGGCCGCGGCGGCGGCGCGCAGCGGGAGCACCGGGTCGTGTTCGGGGCGTGCGGTGCGGGCGAGGACCGCCTCGCCGCCGGCCTCGACGACGCCCTCGGCGAGCGGGGTGCGGGGCTCGGCGGTGATGCGTCCGCCGCCCAGCACGGCGCGCAGCCGGGGCCGGGCGGACCGGGCGCGCAGCACCCGCCCGACCTCGCGCCAGGTGACGTCGGCGGCGTACGCGACGGTGCGGGCGGCCCCGTAGACCCGGCGGAGCAGGGCGTCCGCGTCGGGCAGGCCGAGGGCGGCGGCGACCTGGTCCTGTTCCTGGAGGGCGAGCCGGTCGGTGGCGCGGCCGGTGGTGAGGTGGAGGGCGTCGCGGGTGTCGAGCAGGACGCGGCGGGCTTCGGCGAGCCCCTCGCGGGGCGCGTCGGCGATCCAGGAGGCGGCGACGGCGCGCAGCGCGGTGGTGTCACGCAGTCCGCCGTGGGCCTCCTTGAGGTCGGGTTCGAGGAGGAAACGCAGCTCGCCCAGGCGTGCGGCGCGCTCGCGGCAGAGCGCGTCGAGGGCGGGCAGCCGGGCGGGGGCCTGGGCGCGCCAGTCGGCGAGGACGGCGGTGCGCAGCGCGGCGGCGAGTGCGGCGTCCCCGGCGACGGGCCGGGCGTCGAGCAGCCCGAGCTGGACCCTGAGGTCGGCACCGGCCGCCCGGCGGGCCTCGGCGGGGGTGCGTACGGAGTGGTCGAGGGCGATGCCCAGGTCCCAGACGGGGTACCAGAGGTGGTCGGCGAGCGCGGCGACGGCGGTGGGGCCGGCCTTGCCGTCGTGCAGGAGCAGCAGGTCGAGGTCGCTGCGCGGGGAGAGTTCGCCGCGGCCGTAGCCGCCGACGGCGACGAGGGCGGCGCCGTGGACGCCGGTGTGCCGGGCGGCGGCGGTGAACAGGGCGGTGAGCCAGTCGTCGGTGAGCGCGGCGAGCGCGGCGCG
Source organism: Streptomyces sp. NPDC001108 (assembly GCF_053598535.1). Lineage (NCBI taxonomy): Bacteria > Bacillati > Actinomycetota > Actinomycetes > Kitasatosporales > Streptomycetaceae > Streptomyces > Streptomyces sp. NPDC001108. Next base: position 111,258 of record NZ_JBSFKL010000011.1, on the reverse strand, counting down.
GCGCGGCGGCCCGGCCGGCCCGGTGCCCTGGAGGAGGCGCAGCCGGGCCGCCGGGTAGCCGCCGGGCTCCGGGTCCGCCGGTCCGGTGGTCGGTTCGGTGCTCGTCACCCGGCTGCCTTTCGTCTGGGGGTTGTCGTACGGGGCCCGGGGGCCGGCGGAGGAAGCCGGCCCGGGACGTCCGGCCCGCGGGGCCCAGGGGGAGGCCGCCGCGGGCCGTACGGGTCCGGGCCGGCCCCGGTCAGAGGGCGTCCGGGCCGCGTTCGCCGGTCCGGACCCGTACGGCGGTCTCCACCGGCACGCTCCAGACCTTGCCGTCGCCGATCTTGCCGGTGCGGGCGGCCTCGACGACGACGTCGATGAGCTGTTCGGCGTCCGCGTCCTCGGCCAGGACCTCGATGCGGATCTTGGGGACGAGGTCGACGGTGTACTCGGCGCCCCGGTAGACCTCGGTGTGGCCGCGCTGGCGGCCGTATCCGCTCGCTTCGGTGACCGTGAGGCCCTGGACGCCGAAGTCCTGGAGTGCCTCCTTGATCGCGTCGAGCCGGTGGGGCTTCACGACCGCGGTGATGAGTCTCATGCGTCCACCTTCTCCGTCTTCGCCGCCGGGGTGCCGGGGGCGGGGTCCGCCGTGGTGCGCGGGGCGGAGCCGCCGCCCGCTCCGCTGTGGTCGTAGGCGGTCTCGGCGTGTTCGACCCGGTCGATGCCGGAGACCTCGTCGTCCTCGGTGACCCGCATGCCGATCGTCCGGTCCAGCAGGAGGGCCAGGGCCGCCGAGACGACCAGGGAGTACGCGAGGACGGCGAGGACGCCGACGGTCTGCTTGCCGAGCTGGTCGAGGCCGCCGCCGTAGAAGAGGCCCTTGGCGTCCGACTGGACTCCGCCGGTGGCGAGGAATCCGACGAGCAGGGAGCCGACGATCCCGCCGACCAGGTGGACGCCGACCACGTCCAGCGAGTCGTCGTAGCCGAAGCGGTACTTCAGGCCGACGGCCATGGCGCAGAGCACCCCGGCGACCGCTCCGACCGCGATCGCGCCGAGCGGGCTGACCGCGCCGCCGGACGGGGTGATCGCGACGAGTCCGGCGACCGCGCCGGAGGCCGCGCCGAGGGTGGTGAAGGAACCGTGGCGGAGCTTCTCGTAGCCGAGCCAGGCGAGCATCGCGGCACCGGTGGCGACCTGGGTGTTGACGAACATCACCGCTCCGACGCCGTCGTCGTTGCCGAGCCAGGAGCCGGCGTTGAAGCCGAACCAGCCGAACCAGAGCAGCCCGGCGCCGAGCATGACGAGCGGCAGGCTGTGCGGGCGCATCGGGTCCTTCTTGAAGCCGACCCGCTTGCCGATGACCAGGATCACGCCGAGCGCCGCGGCCCCGGCGTTGATGTGGACGGCCGTGCCGCCCGCGAAGTCGATGACCCCCATCTCGTACAGCCAGCCGCCCGTGCCCCAGACCCAGTGGGCGACGGGGAAGTAGACGACGGTGGCCCAGAGGGTGATGAACAGGGCCCAGGCGGTGAACTTCACCCGGTCGGCGAGGGCGCCGCTGATCAGGGCCGGGGTGAGTACGGCGAACATCAGCTGGAAGACGGCGAAGACGTAGACCGGGATGGTGTAGCCGTCCCAGAGCTGGGTGACGCCGATGCCGCTGAGTCCGAGGTAGTCGGAGCTCCAGCCGACGACGGAGCCGACGTCGGTGCCGAAGGCGAGGCCGAATCCGTAGAGCACCCACAAGACCGTGACGATCCCGAGGCTGATGAAGCTCATCATCAGCATGTTGAGGGTGCTCTTGACCCGGACCATGCCGCCGTAGAAGAAGGCCAGGGCGGGGGTCATGAGCATCACCAGGGCGGAGCAGATCAGCATGAACCCGGTGTTGGCGGCAGACAGCGTCGGGGTGTCTGCGGCAAGCGTCGTGATGCCTGGGGGCATCGGCGTCTCCTCGTCGTCGAAGCGGCCGCGTGCGGGCGGTGGGGAGCGGCACCACGTGCGGGACCACTGGGGAAGGGTGCGGGCCGGTTGTGGCCACGAGATTCGCCCAGCGCGGTTTCCACCGATGCCGCACGGTGTTTCGCGGCGGTGACGAAGAGGTCCGGCGTGTTACGCCGTCATGAACCGGGAGTTGACGGGGGCACCGAGGGGTACGCGGACGCGGACCGGCCACGTCGGCCACCCGCTGACCTGGCAATGGGGGGAGCCGAAGTCGGTCGGTACGGGGTGGCCGGCGTGGCCGGGGTCGGGGTGCCGCTCGGAGTGGCTAGACCGCTTCCGCGGTCTCCGGCAGCTGTTCGGTGAGCAGGTCGGTGAGCCGGGCGACCTCGGGGATGTCCCCGAAGTCGCGGGCGGCGGTGTCGACGGTCTTGCGGAGGCGGGTGTTGACCCGCTCGGAGCGGACCTTCCGGGCGACCTTCAGGGCCCGCTCGGCCAGGACGGTGGACTGCTCCGGCTCGCGCTTGAGGAGGTGGACGGTGGCGAGGCCGATCAGGTTGAGCGCGTACGACCGCTGGTGTTCGTCGTCCTCCTCGAAGAGCTGGACGGCCTTCTCCATCAGGGGCTCGGCGAGCGAGGCGTACGTGGGGCTGCGGCCCGCCACGTAGGCGAGGTCGCGGTAGGAGTGGGAGTTCTCGCCGTTGAGCTCGGCCTCGGAGAAGAAGCGGATCCAGTCGGGCTCGGGCTCGCCGTCGAGTCCGACGTCGAGGAAGGTGTCCTCGGCCATCCGGACGGCCCGGCGGCACTTGCTGGGCTGGCCCATGTTGGCGTACGCGCGGGCCTCCATCGCATACAGCATGGCCTGGGTGCGCGGGGTGGCGCAGTCCCGGCCGCCGTACTGCGCGAGATGGATCAGCTCCAGGGCGTCGTCGGGGCGCCCGAGGTGGATCATCTGGCGGCTCATGCTGGAGAGGATGTACGAGCCCAGCGGCTTGTCACCGGCCTCCTTGGCGGCGTGCAGGGCGAGCACGAAGTACTTCTGGGCGGTGGGCTGGAGCCCCACGTCGTAGCTCATCCAGCCGGCCAGCTCGGCCAGCTCGGCGGCGCACCGGAAGAGCCGCTTGGCGGTGGCCTCCGGCTGCGGCTCCTGGAGCAGGTCGGTGACCTCGTGGAGCTGTCCGACGACGGCCTTGCGGCGCAGACCGCCACCGCACTGCGCGTCCCACTGGCGGAACATCGCGGTGGTGGACTCCAGCAGGTCGAGCTCGGGGCCGGAGAGCCGGGACGGGCGGTGGGACGGGGCCGCGGGCTCCGGTGCGGTCCGGGCGGAGGCGGGGACGGGCACCAGCCAGCGCTGCATGGGCTCGATCAGCGCGGGCCCGGCGGCCAGGGCGAGCGAGGAGCCCAGGAATCCGCGCCGGGCGAGCATCAGGTCGCTGCGGGAGAACTCGCTGAGCAGGGCGACGGTCTGCGGGCCCGCCCAGGGCAGGTCGACCCCGGCGACCGAGGGTGACTGGTGCGCGGAGCGCAGCCCCAGGTCCTCGACGGCGACGACGGAACCGAAGCGTTCCGAGAAGAGCTCGGAGAGGATGCGCGGGATCGGCTCGCGCGGGTTCTCTCCGTCGAGCCAGCGCCGTACCCGGGAGGTGTCGGTGCTGATGTGGTGGGCGCCCATCTGGCGCGCCCGGCGGTTCACCTGGCGGGCCAGCTCTCCCTTGGACCAGCCGCTGCGCACGAACCACGAGCTCAGTTGTGCGTTGGGGCGCTTTCCGGCACTCGAAACGCCTGCGCCGCTGCCACTCACTGGAACGCCCCCATCCCGCTGGATACCTGTCGCGCGAACCACTACCAGAATGTCCTGAGCCGATGGCGCCGCTACGGAGAGAATGCGCCAGCGAACGAGTAGTCGACTTGCCTCCGGCATACCCGTGGGCGCACATACTTCCATGGTTCGTGTACCGACGGTAATCCTACGATCACCCCCTGGGCGAGAGGGATTACGGAATCGCCACCATTCGCCACCCCTTCGAATGAACACCACCCGCATCGGGCGCGATTCACTTGACGCACACGATCACCAGGGGGCGCGGTGATGCGGACCGGGGCGCGGGCGGAATCGCGCGCTCCCGGATGCCACCGGGCGCACTCCGGACCGACGACGACGGCGGGGCCGCGCGGCGCGCCCCGGCCGTGCCGTGGCCGTCGTAACCACCGGCGAGTCGGACCCGTTGGAGGGGGTATGGGCTTCACGATCGGCGGCATCCGCGAGATCCGCACCGGCTCACGGCGTCGCGGCCGTGCCGCCGAGTGCACGGCACTGGCCGAGTACACCGGGCTGTGGGGCTGGGCGGTCGTTCCGGGGGCGCGGGCCGCGGCGGGCCGCTGCTCCTGCGGCGAGGCCGGCTGCCCCTCCCCCGGCGACCATCCGCTGGACCGCGCCCCCGAGATCCCCGCGGGCACCACGCTCGACGCGGCGGCCCGTGCGTGGGCCCGGGTGCCGGGCGCCACGATGCTGCTGCCGGTGGGCCGTACGTTCGACGTGCTGGACGTCGCGGAGGCGGCCGGGCGCCGGGCGCTGGTGCGGATGGAGCGGATGGGGCTGCCGCTCGGCCCGGTCGCGGTGACCCCGGCCGGGCGGGCGCGGTTCTTCGTGGCCCCCGGGGCCGCCGCCGAACTCCCCCAGCTGCTGTACCGGATGGGCTGGGACGACGCCGGGCTGGACCTGAAGGCGCTCGGGCCCGGCTGCCACATCACGGCCCCGCCCTCCGACGAGGGCGGCCTGGGCCCGGTCCGCTGGCTGCGCCCCCCGGTGCTGGACACGGCGGCCGCCCCGCCACAGGCCCGGCTGCTGCTCGGCACCCTGGCGTACAGCTGCCACCGCGCCCCCCTCTGCGGCTGACCCGGGGCCACCGGGCCGGCCCCCTCGACGCCGGGAGCCCGACCGCTGCACTGCCGTGCGGTCGGGCTCCCGGACGTGTCCCTCGGGCGGGTGAGGACGGGGTCAGTCGCCGATCAGGGCGTCGACGAACGCCTCCGGCTCGAAGGGGGCCAGGTCGTCCGGGCCCTCGCCGAGACCGACCAGCTTGACCGGCACGCCCAGCTCGCGCTGGACGGCGACGACGATGCCGCCCTTGGCGGTGCCGTCCAGCTTGGTGAGCACGATGCCGGTGATGTCCACGACCTCGGCGAAGACCCGGGCCTGCACCAGGCCGTTCTGCCCGGTCGTGGCGTCGAGGACGAGCAGGATCTCGTCGAGCGGACCGTGCTTCTCGACCACTCGCTTGACCTTGCCGAGCTCGTCCATGAGGCCGGTCTTGGTGTGCAGCCGCCCGGCGGTGTCGATGAGGACCACGTCGGCCCCCTCGGCGATGCCCTCCTTGACCGCGTCGAAGGCGATCGAGGCGGGGTCGCCGCCCTCGGGGCCGCGTACGGTGCGGGCGCCGACGCGCTCGCCCCAGGTCTGGAGCTGGTCGGCGGCGGCGGCGCGGAAGGTGTCGGCCGCGCCGAGCACGACGCTGCGGCCGTCGGCGACGAGCACCCGGGCCAGCTTGCCGGTGGTGGTGGTCTTGCCGGTGCCGTTGACGCCGACGACCATCACGACGCCGGGGGTGTCGAGACCGCTCTCCGTCTTGACCTGGCGGTCGAAGTCGGTGCCGAGCAGGGTGAGGAGCTCCTCGCGCAGCAGCGCGCGCAGCCCTTCGGGGGTACGGGTGCCGAGCACCCGGACGCGCTCGCGGAGCCGCTCCACCAGCTCCTGGGTGGGGGCGACGCCGACGTCGGCGGTGAGGAGGGTGTCCTCGATCTCCTCCCAGGTGTCCTCGTCGAGGTTGTCCCGGGACAGGAGCGTGAGCAGCCCCTTGCCGAGGGAGTTCTGCGAGCGGGCGAGCCGGGCGCGCAGCCGTACCAGCCGGCCGGCGGTGGGCTCGGGCACCTCGATGGCCGGGGCGGCGGGCGCCTCCGGCTCGACGGCCTCGGGGGCCTCCTCGACGGGGGCCGCGGCCTCCGGCGGGCCGACCTCCTCGATGGTGCGGCGCGGTTCCTCGCGCGGCGTCTCGGCCTCCTCGCCGACATGGGGCTCGGCGGGAGGTGTGATGGTCGGCGTGCTCGACGGCGCCGGGGGCAGCTGCTTCTTCTTGCGGCCGCTGACCACGAGCCCGCTGATCACGCCGACCGCGACCAGGGCGATGACTACAGCAAGGATGACGAATTCCATAACCCACCCAGTATCAGTCACGTCCGACCGGCGGGACCGTCCCGAAGGATCGCTCGGACACCCACCCGATCGTTATGCACTCTTTGGGCGGAAAGGTACGATCCTGCCCGTGGAGACCCGCGGCCTGGAACCCGTCCCCGACGGCGAGCGCACCGGCCGGGTCCGGACCCTCTTCCCCACCTGGGTCGGCGCGAATCTGACCGTGCTCCTCCTCACCATCGGCGCGGGGCTCGTCGTCCTCGACCGGCTGAACCTCTGGCAGGTGCTGGCGGTCGCGGCGCTGGCCTCGGTGCTCGGCTTCGGGCTGGTCGGCCTGGTCTCGGTCGCGGGCAGCCGGGGCGGGGCTCCGGGCATGGCGCTCTCCCGGGCCGTCTTCGGACAGCGCGGCAATCTGCTGCCCGGCGCGCTGACCTGGGTGGCCCGCTGGGGCTGGGAGACGGTGAACGCGGTCACCGGCAGCTACGCGGCGCTGGCGGTGCTGGACCGGCTCCTCGGCGTCCCGGCCGGCCGGCGCACCACCCTGGTGGTCCTGCTCGCCTTCGTGGGGTGCAGCTGGCTGGTGTCGGGGCTGGGCATGGGGGCGCTGCGGGTGTGCTGCACCTGGTCGGCGTATCTCTTCGGCGGCGTCAGCGTGCTCGTGCTGGTCCATCTGGCCGGTACGACGGACTGGCACGCCGTGCTCGCCCGGCCGGCCGGTCCGGCGGCGATGGTGGTCGCGGGGGTCGGCACGCTGGCGGCGGGCGGGATCAGCTGGGCCCCGTCGAGCCCGGACTTCGCCCGCTACCTGCCGCGTACGGCGTCCGGCTGGGCGATGACCGGGGCGACCGTGGCCGGTGCCGCCCTCGTCTATCTGCCGATGGTGGCGATGGGGGCGGTGATGGCGGTCGCCGAACCGGGGCTGGCCGCCGCCCGCGATCCGGTCGCGTTCATCGGCCCACTGCTGCCGGGGTGGCTGGCGGTGCCGTATCTGCTGTTCGTCATGGCCGGAATGGTGCTGATCAACGCGATGTCGCTCTACTCGGCCGGGTTCACCGCACAGACGCTGGGGTTCCGGGTCCCGCGCGCCCGGGCGGTCGGGATGAACGCCCTGATCAGCCTGGGTCTGGGGGTCTGGCTGATGTTCACGGCGGCCGGTTTCCTGGACGCGTTCGTCTCCTTCCTGACGCTGCTCGCCGTGACGTTCTCCGCCTGGATCGGCGTCTTCGCCGTGGACCTGCTGCGGGGCCGGGTGTACGACCCGGCGGCGCTCCTGGACACCACCCCGTCCAGCGCCTACTGGTACACCCGGGGCTTCGCCGTACCGGCCGTGGCCGCCTGGTCCGCCGGCCTGGTGGCAGGGCTGCTGCTCACCCGGGTGCAGTGGTTCAGCGGCCCGCTCGCCACCACCTGGGCCGGGCGCCTGGGGCTCGGCTGGGCGGCCGCGATCACGGTCTCCGCCACCCTGTACGCCGTACTGCCGCGCCCCGCCGGTCAGCCACGGGCCGACGGCGGAAGGACCGAGGACGCACCCCTACACATCTGACGCCTTGTCAGTTACTGTCCCGTTCGCCGCGCCCGCCGACGATGGGGACACGTCTCATGGCCTTCACAGTGGTCCGGTTCAATCTCGTCGATCCCGACGCCGCCCCCGAGCCGCTCTCGGCCCGCTACCGCGCCGCGCTGGAGATGGCCGCGTACGCCGACGGGCACGGCGTCGACACCGTGCAGACCGAGGAGCACCACGGCACCACCAACTCCTGGCTGCCCTCCCCCTTCGTCTTCGCGGGCGCCGTCTTCGGCGCCACCTCCCGGATAGCGGTCACGGTCTCGGCGATCATCGGCCCGCTGCACGATCCGCTGCGGCTGGCCGAGGACATCGCCGTACTGGATCTGCTGAGCGCCGGCCGGCTGGTGACGGTGGCCGGGATCGGCTACCGGCCCGAGGAGTACGAGCAGGCGGGCGTCGAGTGGGGCCGGCGCGGCCGGCTCCAGGACGAGCTGCTGGAGACGCTGCTCCAGGCGTGGACCGGCGAGCCGTTCCCGTACCGGGGGCGGACCGTGCGGGTCACGCCGCGCCCGTACACCCAGCCGCACCCGTTGCTGCTGGTGGGCGGCAGTTCGCGGGCGGCGGCGCGGCGGGCGGCCCGGCTCGGGCTGCCGTTCTTCCCGAGCGCGCACCTGCCGGAGCTGGAGGCGTACTACCACGAGCGGCGCGCCGCGTTCGGGACGGACGGCTTCTGCATGATGCCGTCCGCCGAGACACCGCTGCTGCACGTCTCCGAGGATCCGGACCGGACCTGGGCCGTGTACGGCGAGCACTTCCTGCACGAGGCGCGCACCTACGCCTCCTGGCAGTCCAAGGACATCCGCTCGGCGGTGCGTTCGGCGGCGACGACGGTGGCGGAGCTGCGGGCCGAGGGGGTCTACCGGGTCCTGACCCCCGAGGAGTGCTCGGCGGCGGCCGGCGAGCTGGACAGCCTGGTGCTGCATCCGCTGTGCGGCGGGATGCCGGTCGAGGAGGGGTGGCGCAGCCTGCGGCTGTTCTGCACGGCGCTCGGGCACTGAGGGGCCCGCGCGGCGCTCAGCCCATCTCCTCCAGCGCCTTGCCCTTGGTCTCCCTGACGAAGAGGAGCACGAAGGGGATGGAGAGCGTGGCGAAGCAGGCGTAGATGATGTACGTGGCCGAGAGGTTCCACTCGGACAGGCTCGGGAAGCTCGCGGTGATCGCCCAGTTGGCGAGCCACTGGGCGGAGGCGGCGACGCCGAGCGCGGCGGCGCGGATCCGGTTCGGGAACATCTCGCCGAGGAAGACCCAGACGACGACGCCCCACGACAGGGCGAAGAAGAGCACGAAGACATGGGCCGCGACGAGCGCGACCGCCCCCTGCGGGCTGGGCAGTTTGCCGTCGACCAGCTTCGAGGAGAAGGCCCACGCCTCGAAGGCGAGGGCGACGGCCATGCCGGTGGAGCCCGCGAGGGCGAGCGGTTTGCGGCCCACCCGGTCGACCAGCACCATCGCGATGACCGTACCGATGATGTTGATGATGGACGTGGTGAACGAGTAGAAGAAGGACTCGGTCGGGTCGATGCCGACGGACTGCCAGAGCGTCGCCGAGTAGTAGAACGCCACGTTGATGCCGACGAGTTGCTGGAAGACCGAGAGGCCGATTCCGATCCAGACGATCGGCAGGAAGCCGAAGCGGCCGCCGAGCAGGTCCCGGAAGGTGGACTTGTGCTCGCGGTGCATGGCGGTCTCGATCTCGGCCACCCGGGCGTCGAGGTCGACGCCCCTGCCCTCGACCTCGGCGAGGATCCTGCGGGCCCGGTCCGTGCGGCCGACCGAGATCAGGAACCGGGGCGACTCGGGGATCGCGAAGGAGAGCAGCCCATACAGGAGGGCCGGGACGACCATCACGCCGAGCATCCACTGCCACGCCTCCAGACCGCCGATCCGGCCGCGCTGGTCGCCGTCGGCGAGTTGCAGGATGCCGTAGTTGACCAGCTGGGAGATGGCGATGCCGATGACGATCGCCGCCTGCTGGAAGGAGCCGAGCCGGCCCCGGTAGGCGGGCGGCGAGACCTCCGCGATGTAGGCGGGGCCGATCACCGAGGCCATCCCGATGGCGAAGCCTCCGATGATGCGCCACATCGCCAGGTCCCAGAGGGCGAACGGCAGGGCCGAACCGACCGCGCTGACGGAGAAGAGCCCGGCGGCGATCCGCATGCACTGGATGCGGCCGATGCGGTCGGCGATCCGGCCGGCGGTGGCCGCGCCGATCGCACAGCCGATCAGGGCGATGGCGATGACCTGGGCGAGGGTGGCGGAGCCGATGTCGTAGCGGCTGCGGATGGCCTCGACGGCACCGTTGATGACCGAGCTGTCGTAGCCGAACAGGAAGCCGCCCATGGCGGCGGCCGCGGTGATGAAGATGACGTGGCCGAGGTGGTCGGGCTGGCTCGCCCCGGCCGCCGGTCCCTGCGCTGTACTGGTCACATCTGCTCCTGACGGGTCATCCCCCAGTGGCGCACATCTTTCCGGCGGCCACCACTCGGGCGGTGGACGCCGGGCCCCGGCTCAGCGCAGCCGCTGGCTGATCACCTTGGAGACGCCGTCGCCCTGCATCGACACGCCGTACAGCGCGTCGGCGACCTCCATCGTCCGCTTCTGATGCGTGATCACAATGAGCTGCGAGCTCTCCTGGAGCTCCTCCATGATCCGGATCAGCCGCTGGAGGTTGGTGTCGTCGAGCGCCGCCTCCACCTCGTCCATCACGTAGAACGGGCTCGGCCGGGCCTTGAAGATGGAGACCAGCAGCGCCACCGCGGTCAGCGAGCGCTCCCCGCCGGAGAGCAGCGAGAGCCGCTTGACCTTCTTGCCGGGCGGCCGCGCCTCGACGTCCACCCCGGTCGCGAGCATGTTCTCCGGGTCGGTCAGGACGAGCCGGCCCTCGCCGCCCGGGAAGAGCCGAGAGAAGACACCCTCGAACTCCCGGGCGGTGTCCCGGTACGCCTCCGTGAACACCTGCTCGACCCGCTGGTCGACCTCCTTGATGACCTGGACCAGATCGGCCCGGGTCTTCTTCAGGTCCTCCAACTGCTCGGAGAGGAACTTGTGCCGCTCCTCCAGCGCCGAGAACTCCTCCAGGGCGAGCGGATTCACCTTTCCGAGCTGCTGGTACGCCCGTTCGGCCGACTTGAGCCGCTTCTCCTGCTCGGCCCGGACGAAGGGGACCGGCCGGTTGCGCGGATGCTCCGGGTCCTCGGGCAGCTCCTCGCCCTCCGCCGCCGGGGACGGCGGTACGGGCTGGTCGGGACCGTACTCGGCGGTCAGCCCGGCGGGCTCGACGCCCAGCTCCTCCAGCGCCTTCGTCTCCAGCTGCTCGATCCGCAGCCGCTTCTCGGCGCCGAGCACCTCGCCCCGGTGCACGGAGTCGGTGAGCCGGTCCAGCTCGCTCTTGAGCTCGCGGCCCCGGCCCCGCTCCGCCGCCAGCTCCCGCTCCCGCTCCCCCTTCGCCGCCTCGGCCGCGGCCCGCTCCCGCTCGGCCCGGACGACGGAGACCTCGACGTGGGCGAGGAGCTGGCGGGCGCCGGAGGCCACCGCGGCGGCCACCCGGGCCTCGTGGCGGCGGCGGGCCCGGCGGCGCTCGGCGCGGGCCCGGGCCTCCCGTTCGGCCCGGGCGCCCCGGTCGAGGGCGTCCGCCCGGCCCGCGAGCGCCTTGACCCGCTCCTCGTGGGTACGGGCCTGGAGGCGGGCCTCCATCTCGGTCTGGCGGGCGTTGGCGCCGTCGGCAGCGAGCCGGTCCCGTACGGCGGTGTCCGGCTCATCCGCCACGGGGACCTCCTCGGCGACCAGCAGCCGCTCGGCCAGCTCCTCGGCCTCCTCGACCGCCCGGTCCAGGGCTTCCTGGGCGCGGGCGGCGGAGGCGGTCGTCCGCTCGGCCTCGCCCGCAGCGCCCCGGGCCTGCCCGGCCAGCCGCCCCAGCTGCTGGGCGACCCCCGACTTCTCCCGCTCGGCGGCCCGGCGCCGCTCCCCCAGCTCGTCGACGAGCCCGGCCGCGGCCCGGCGCCGCTCCCCGGCGGCCTGCTGCGCCTCGGCGGACTCCGCGCACCGCACGGCCAGCTCCTCCAACTGGGCGGCGGCCTCGTCGACCGACGCCTGCACTTCGAGGAGGCTGGGCGCACCGGCGGAGCCGCCGTGCGCGAAGTGGGCGGAGAGGATGTCGCCCTCGGCGGTCACGGCCGTCAGTTCCGGACGGGCCTCGACGAGATCCTCGGCGTCCTCCAGGGTGGCGACGACCACCATGTCCCGCACCAGTACGCGTACGGCGTCCACCAGTTCGGCGGGACCGCCGACCAGATCGGCCACGGCGGGCGGCCCCGCGTCCACGCGGACGGCCGGGGCCACCTGTCGCGGCGCCCCGGCGCGGACCCCGCCCAGCAGCAGCGCGGCCCGCCCCGCGTCCTGCTTGCGCAGCAGCCGGATGGCCTCCGCCGCCGAGGCCGGGTCCGTCGCCGCGACCGCGTCGGCCGCGGCGCCGAGCGCCGCCGCGACCGCCACCTCGTACCCCGTCGCCACGGTCAGCAGTTCCGCTGCCGGACCGAGCAGCCCGGCCGGCCGGTCCCGCGCCCCGAGCAGCGCGCCCGTACCGTCCTTGCGGCGCAGCCCGAGGGCCAGCGCGTCGTGCCGGGCCGCCACCGCCGCCCGCCTCCGCTCCTCGGCGGTGGCCGTCTCCCGGGCCGCGGTGAGCTCCGCCTCCGCCCGGGCCAGCTCCTGGCGGGCGGTCTCGTACTGTTCGCCGAGCTCCTCGTCCCCGGCGTCCAGCCCGGCCACCTCGGCCTTCAGCTGCTCGTACTCCTCCTGGGCGGCGACCGCCCGCTCCCGCGCCTCGTCCCGGGCGGCGGCCAGCCGGTCGATCTCGGCCTGCGCCGAAGCGGCCCGGCCCCGGGCCGCGTTGACCTGGCCGGTCAGCCGGGCGAGCCCCTCGCGGCGGTCCGCGATGGCGCGGGCGGCGTCCTTGAGGCGGCGCTCCTCTGCCGCCAGTTCCCGTTCCAGCTCGGCACGGTGGGCCGAGGTGTCCTCGAGGGCGTGCTCGGCGGCGGTGAGCGCGGCCGTCAGCTCCGCCTCCTGCTCACGGATCCGGGCGGCCTCCCGCTCCATGTCCTCGGGGTCGCGGCCGCGCCGCTCCTCCTCCACCGGTGCGGCGGCGCTCGTGACCCGGGCGTCGGCCAGCGAGACCGTGCCGCGGACCCGCTCGGCCAGCTGGGAGAGCTCGTACCAGGTCTGCTGGGCCCGCTGGAGCCGGGGGGCGAGGCGCCGCACCTCATCCTCCAGCTCCGCCTCGCGGCCGAGCGCCGCTCTCAGCTCCGTCTCGGCGGCCTCGCGGCGCTGCTTGAGCGCGGCCTCGTCGGCGATCTCGTCGCGCAGCGCCGTGCGGAGCGTGACCAGGTCGTCGGCGAGCAGCCGCAGTCTGGCGTCGCGCAGGTCGGCCTGGATGACGGCGGCCCGGCGCGCCACGGCGGCCTGTCTGCCGAGCGGCTTCAGCTGCCGTCGCAGCTCATCGGTGAGATCCTGGACGCGGGCGAGGTTGGCGCCCATCGCGTCCAGCTTCCGCAGCGCCTTCTCCTTGCGCTTGCGGTGCTTGAGGACGCCCGCGGCCTCCTCGATGAAGGCGCGGCGGCCGGCCGGGTCGGCGTGGAGCACGGAGTCGAGCTGGCCCTGGCCGACGATGACATGCATCTCGCGGCCGATGCCGGAGTCGGAGAGAAGCTCCTGGATGTCCAGGAGGCGGCAGGTGTCGCCGTTGATCTGGTACTCGCTGCCGCCGTTGCGGAACATGATCCGGGTGATCGTCACCTCGGCGTACTCGATGGGCAGCGCGCCGTCGGAGTTGTCGATGGTCAGCGACACCTCGGCCCGGCCGAGCGGCGGGCGCCCGGTGGTGCCGGCGAAGATGACGTCCTCCATCTTGCCGCCGCGCAGGGATTTGGCCCCCTGTTCCCCCATGACCCAGGAGAGCGCGTCCACCACATTGGATTTGCCGGAGCCATTGGGGCCGACGACACAGGTGATACCGGGTTCGAACCGGAGCGTCGTGGCGGAGGCGAACGACTTGAAACCACGCAGGGTCAGGGCCTTGAGGTGCACGCCGCCGGACTCTACCTTTCACTCTCGGTTTCACCCATGAAGGTGCAGGGCACATCAGACGTTAAGGGAAGGGGTACGCCGGGGGGCGGGTTCCGTGCAGGTCCGGGCGGAAATGGCGCGGACGGAAAAGAAAAAGGGACGCCGAAGCGCCCCTTGGTAAAACTTGTGCGGTACTCCGCACGGTGGTTCTGGTGCAGCTGCGCAGGCCGGATCAACACATGTCACGGAAGTGACAGATCAAGAGCAGTGATCTTCAATGATCCGACGGTGATTCCGGCGACGATCCGGGTGATGATCCCCGGCGGCTGACGCATACGGACCCGACCGGCCACGAGGGCCCATCGGTCAGGTCAGCGCCGGCTCCGCCTGAGGTACGTCGATGTCGATGCTGTCGAGCAGCGACTCTTGGTGCTGTGCGGCGGCGGTCAGCGCGTCGTTCTCGTCCTGGATCCGTACGAGCTCGGATTCCAGGTCCTGGACACGCTGTTGGAGCCGTCGCATCTCGGCGAGGAGTCGCGGGTCGGAACCGCCGACGTAACCGAGAAGCGCCTTTGCCATGATGGATGGTCCTCCACACTGAGTGACCGACCGATGCGGTGTGGGTCGTGAGGGAATCGCACCCGCGGTGCTCGGCAGTGCTCTGTCGTCACTGCTGTCCTGCTGCCGAACAGCTCTGCCAAACAGCTAAGGTGCGCGGGGATTTCAGAGTCTCACCAAAAAGTTTGACGGTCAACACGATCACGCCCGACAGAGGGGGCATCCCGCGGCGCGCGGCCCGACGATCATGCGGCGCGTCTCTCCGGCGGGGCCCGACGGGGCGCGGAGATCATTCCTATTGCGGCAGCCTGGCACGTCCGCTCATTCCTGGCAACCATCCGGACATTCCGCAGGTCATTTCATGTGTACGGGAATGCAGGGCACCCCGGTGACCCTTCGACCGCAATCGAACACGGTCCGAACATCGGGCGCCCCGCGCCCCCGGACGGGCCGGGCTCAGCGGATGGCGAAGCCCTCGTAACCTCCGCGCGGCGTGTCCCATATCTCAGTGACCCCGTCCACACGTCCGGGTGTGTCGGCCGAGCGCAGCCAGTCCAGCAGCCGCTCGCAGCTCTCCCGCCGCCCTTCGGCGACGACCTGCACCCGGCCATCGTCGAGATTGAGCGCGAAGCCGGTGAGACCACCGATCTCCAGCGCGTTCTCCCTGGTGAACCAGCGGAATCCGACCCGTTGCACCCGGCCGCGCACCCAGGCGGTCAGCCGTACGTCTTCGTCCATGCCCGAACGCTAACCGGCCGACCGCGCCCGGAGCACATCCCTCCGTATGGCCATGGCGTACAGTCCCCACCCAATAGACTCACCCGAACGGGTTAAGACCGGTGGCGTCGGAATGACGTCCGGACCGTCAGAAGGGCTCAGCAGATGGGACGCCATCGTCGCTCCGCCGTCACTCCGGCCACCGACGACCACGAGGCCCCGGGTGCGGCCCGAAGGCCGGTCGGGCACCGCGGGAAGCGGTCCGGCTCGGCCGTCCGCACCGGAATGGTCGGCGTCTCCGCGGCGCTCGCGGTGGGGGCCGTGGCGATGACCACGGGGCTGATACCCGGCGGCGACACCCTCACGATCGGCGGCGGCGCCGCCGACCGGGTGCGCGCCGACAGCTCCCCCGACGGACAGGCCGAGGCCGGCCGGGGCGCCACCGCCGCCGACCGGGGCACGGGCCGGGCCGGTGGCCCGCACCGGAGCCCGTCCCCGGCCGGATCGCCCACCGCCACCCCGTCCGCCTCGAAGCCGCCCGCCGCCGAACGGAAGAAGCCGTCCGCCCCGGCCACGAAGCCGACTCCGTCCAGGACCGCCGCCCACAGCACCGCCCCGGCCGCCACCAAGGCTCCCGCCGCGCCGAGGACCACCGCCGCCGCCCGGGGCTCCGCCGTCACCGACGCGCAAGCCGCCGTACTCGCCCTGGTGAACCAGGAGCGCGCGAAGGTCGGCTGCTCCCCGCTGACCGCCAGCTCCCCGCTCACCTCGCTGGCGCAGGACTACAGCGAGGACATGGCCGCCCGCGGCTTCTTCGACCACACCGACCCGGACGGCCGCTCCCCCTGGGACCGCGCCTCGAAGGCCGGTGTCCAGGGCCTGGCCGCCGAGAACATCGCCCGCGGCCAGGCGGACGCGCGGGCCGTGATGGCCGCCTGGATGGACAGCCCGGGCCACCGCGCCAACATCCTGAACTGCGACTACAAGACCTTCGGCCTCGGTGTCCACCACGGCTCCGGCGGCCCCTGGTGGACCCAGGAATTCGGCTTCTGACGCGGAGCCGGGCAGGGCTGCCCGGAACTCCCCGCGCGCCCCGGCCCCGGGTCGGTAGCCTGTCGCGATGGGCGAAATACTGGACACGGGGCCGTTCTTCCACGGCACGAAGGCGGACCTGCGTACCGGGGACTTCCTGACCTCGGGCTTCCGCTCCAACTACCGGCCGGACGTCGTCATGAACCACGTCTACTTCACGGCGCTCCGCGACGGTGCCGGTCTGGCGGCCGAGCTCGCCGCCGGTGACGGCGAGCCCCGCGTCTACCTCGTCGAGCCGACCGGGGAGTTCGAGAACGACCCCAACGTCACCGACAAGAAGTTCCCCGGCAACCCCACCCGCTCCTACCGCAGCAGGGACCCGCTCCGGATCGTCGCCGAGGTCGGCGACTGGACGCGGCTGACCCCCGAGGCGCTCCGAGCCTGGCGGGACCGGCTCGCCGCGATCCGCGCGGACGGAAGGGGCGAGATCCTCAACTGAGGACCGCCCCCGGTGGCCTCACCGCGGGCGCTGGCACTTCGGGCAGAAGTGGGACGACCGGTTCATGAAGGCGACGCGCCGGATCGGGGTCCCGCAGCGGCGGCAGGGTTCGTCCTCCCGGCCGTAGGCGTCGAGGGAGCGGTCGAAGTAGCCGGACTCGCCGTTCACATTGACGTAGAGGCTGTCGAAGCTGGTGCCGCCCTGGTCGAGTGCGGCGTTCATCACGTCGCGGACATGGCCGAGCAGCTCGGCGGACCGGGGGCGGGTGAGGTTCGCGGTCGGCCGGTCGAAGTGCAGCCGGCTGCGCCAGAGCGCCTCGTCCGCGTAGATGTTGCCGACGCCGCTGATCAGCGACTGGTCGAGCAGGGCCCGCTTGACCGTGGTGCGGCGCAGCCGCAGGGCCGTGTGGAAGGCGGCGTCGTCGAAGGCCGGGTCCAGGGGGTCGCGGGCGATGTGCGCGATGGCCTCGGGGAGACCGTCGGGGGTGTTGTCGTGGAGCGAGAGCCCGCCGAAGGTCCGCTGGTCGACGAAGCGGAGCTCGGTGCCGAGGGCGTCGTCGAACCGGACCCGGACCCGCAGGTGCTTCTCGTCCGGCGCGTCCTCGGGCTGCACGAGCAGCTGGCCGCTCATGCCGAGATGGCCCAGGAGCGAGCCGGCCGCGTCGTCCAGCGGGATCCAGAGGTATTTGCCGCGCCGCATCGCCGTACCGAAGCGGGCGCCGGTGAGCCGGGCCGCGAAGTCCGCCCCGCCGCCCGGATGGCGGCGGACCGCGCGCGGGTGCAGCACCTCGGCCCCGGCGACGGTGCGGCCGGCGGTCCAGCGCTCCAGACCACGCCGTACGACTTCGACCTCGGGCAGCTCGGGCACGGTGACGCTCCTGGGAAAGAGGGGTGGGTGCTGATCCGATTCAGGGATCCGGTTCGGGAAACCGGTTCAGGGATCCGGTTCGGGCAGGACAAAACCCCCGGTGCACCGGGCACCGGGGGTTGCCTCGCCTCAGGCGGGAGCCGCGTCCGTGGACGGCGGGTCCGCGGGGGCGTCGGTGGCGCCTCCGTCGGCGGCGGCCTTCGCCGCTGCCGCCCGCTCCTCCGCGGCTGCGCTGATCCCGCGCCAGGCGGACTCCGCCGCCTGCTGCTCCGCTTCCTTCTTGCTACGGCCGGTGCCGGTGCCGTACGAGACACCACCGACGCGAGCAGCAGCAGTAAAGGTCTTCTCGTGGTCCGGGCCGGTCTCCGTGACGACGTACTCGGGGACGCCGAGGCTCTCGCCGGCGGTGAGCTCCTGGAGACTGGTCTTCCAGTCCAGGCCGGCACCGAGGTTGGAGGACCTGTCGATCAGCGGGTCGAAGAGCCGGTGGACCAGCTCCGAGGCCGCGCTGAGGCCCTGGTCGAGATAGACCGCGCCGATCACCGCTTCAAGGGTGTCGGCGAGGATGGACGCCTTGTCCCGGCCACCCGTGCCCTCTTCGCCCCGGCCGAGCCGGATGAAGGAGCCGAGTTCGAGGCCGCGGCCCACTTCCGCAAGCGCACGCGAGTTGACCACCGCGGCCCGCAACTTGGCCAGCTGGCCTTCGGGCAGGTCGGGGTGGGTGCGGTACAGCGTGTCCGTGACCACCAGGCCGAGCACCGAGTCCCCGAGGAATTCGAGCCGCTCGTTGGTGGGCAGACCGCCGTTCTCGTACGCGTACGAGCGATGGGTCAGCGCACGCACCAGAAGGGCGGTCTCGAGTCGATACCCGAGCCGCCCTTCCAGAAGCGTGTGGGACGAGGCTGTGTTGACGTTGTCTGCCTTCTTCTTGGCGTGGGACAACTCAGACATCGGGCCTCTCACCAGCCGCTCAGACTTCGAGGACCTGGCGCTTGTTGTACGTGCCGCAGCTGGGGCACGCGATGTGCTGCAGCTTCGGCTCCTGGCAACGCTCGCACGAAACCAGGGTGGGGACCGCAGCCTTCCACTGCGACCGGCGGTGGCGCGTGTTGCTGCGCGACATCTTCCGCTTCGGAACAGCCACGGCTACTTCTCCTGCTTCTCGTCGACGCCCGCTTCGGCGCCGCCCATGTTGTCCTTCTCGCCGTCCTGAACGGTGTCGGCGAGTCCTTGCAATGCCGCCCAACGGATGTCGACGGCGTCGTGGTGATGACCGGGGTTCTCGTCCAGCCTGACTCCGCACTCGGAGCACAGACCGGCACAGGACTCCCGGCACACCGGCTGCATCGGCAGTGCGAGCACCACCGCGTCACGCAGCACTGGTTCGAGGTCGAACAAGCCGTCCTCGACGAAGAGCCTGTCCTCGTCGTCCTCGGCGTCGTCGGCCGGTTCCGCCTTCGGGCGGCCACGGTCATCGGCGTCAGGGTACGAGAACATCTCCTGGAAGTCCGCCACGACCTCAAGGCGCAGCGGCTCCAGACACCTTACGCACTCCCCCTCGGCGGACGCACGGGCGGTGCCTGTGACAAGCACCCCTTCCATGACCGATTCGAGGCGGAGGTCCAGCTCCACGGGCGCGCCCTCGGGCACGCCGATGACCCCGTCGATGCCGAGGACCGCGGGCGGACCGGGTGCGTCCACCGTGCGGGAGAGCCGCTGGAGGCTACCGGGACGCCGCCCCAGCTCGTGCGTGTCGAACACGAGGGGGTTTCGGTGGTCGAGGTGGCCGTTCAGGGCTGTTCCTGCTTTCGCGATCATGTGCAGCGCACATCGTGGGGAGGGCCGACCGGCTTCGGAGCCGAAGGCGGGCAGCCGGGATCGCGGACATACACGCGACCGAAGAGCCAGGATACTGGACGCGCCGCCCAGCTCCCAATCCGGGCCGTTCGCCCCCGCGGGCCCGTCCGGTCAGCGCCCCTGTTCGTAGCGGCGGAGCTGGTCCAGGTCGATCATGCTGGTGTCGAAGAGGCTGGTCTCGTCGAGGGCGCTCCCGGGCTGCTCGGGAAGGCCCTGCTGGGGCTGTACGGGCTGCTGCCAGCCGTCGTAGCCCTGGGCGGCCGGCATCTGGGCCTTACCCTGGCCCTGGTCGTAGCCCTGCTGCTGGTAGGCGGCGTACGGGTCCGGCTGCTGCGGGTAGCCGTAGGCGTCCTGCTGGGGCTGCTGCTCCTGGTAGCCGTAGCTCTCCGCGTAGGCGGGCCGGGGACTCTCCGCGTAGGTCGGCTGGGCCTGAGCGGGGAACTGCTGCGGGGGCTGCTGGTGCACCGGCGCGGGCTCCGGGGTGGCGAGCTCGGCGAGCCCGGCCCAGTGGTCCTCGTCGCTCATGCGCGGCCGGCCGCCCGCCGCGTCCTGGGCGGCCACGTGCGCGCCCAGATCGTCGGTGGGGATCCGGCCGTGCAGCTTCTGCCGGCCCCGGCCGACCGCCTCCAGGGTCTTGGCCAGCACCGCCTCGAAGGCGCCGAGCTTGGTGTCGACGTACTCGTCGGCCCGGCGCTGGAGCGTGGCCGGGTCGGTGGAGCGCTCGGGGGCCTCGGCGAAGTCCGGGTCCTCGTAGCCCTGCTCGTCGAAGGGGGTGCCGCGGCCGAGGAGCTTCTCGCGGCCCCGGTCGACGGAGCCGATGGTCTTAGTGAGGACGACCTCGAAGTTGGCGAGCTTGCTGTCGACGTACTCGTCGGCCTCGGCCTTGACCTCGGCGGCCTCCCGGCGGGCCTCCTCCAGGATCCGGTCGGCCTCGCTCTGGGACTGCCGGGCGATCTCGGTGCCGGCGATCAGCGAGGTGCGCTCGGCGCGGGCGGACTCGATGATCCGCTCGGCCTCCTGGCGGGCCCGCTCGGCCAGCTGCTCCTGGCCGCCGATGAGCTCCTGGGCGTGGGCGAGCGAGCCGGGCAGGGCCTCGCGCACCTCTTCGAGCATCGCCAGGAGGTCGGCGCGGTTGACCACGCACGAAGCCGACATGGGCATCGACCGGGCGCTCCCGACGACTTCGACGATCTCGTCGAGCTTCTTCTGCACGTCCACCGTGTGCTCGCCACTCTCTACAGCCGATTGGAGACGGACGGGACCGACTGTACGGCCAGCCGGCGCCCGTCCGACACCTGCTGACGGATCGTCAGTTCACCGGTTCCCGGCGAGGCGCTCGGCGAGGGCCTCCTGGACCACCGGCGGGAGCAGGTGGGAGACGTCGCCGCCCCAGGTGGCGACCTCCTTGACCAGGGAGGACGACAGGAAGCTGTAGGTGGGGTTGGTCGGCACGAAGAGCGTCTCGACGCCGGACAGGCCGTTGTTCATCTGGGCCATCTGGAGTTCGTAGTCGAAGTCGCTGACGGCCCGCAGGCCCTTCACGATCGCCGGGATGTCGCGCTGCTTGCAGAAGTCGACCAGGAGGCCGTGGAAGGACTCGACCCGGACGTTGCCGAACTCGGCGGTGGCCTGCTCGATCAGGTCGATCCGTTCCTCGACGGTGAACAGCCCCTGCTTGGACTGGTTGATCATCACCGCGACATGTACGACGTCGTACAGCTTCGAGGCACGGCCGATGATGTCGAGGTGCCCGTTGGTGATGGGGTCGAAGGACCCCGGACAGACGGCGCGGCGCAATGTGATTCCCTCCCTCTCCGGTCCGGTCATCGTGCGTCTTCGCACGTAGAGGCGGCGCGACCGTACCAAAGCGTGCCCTCGCCGTATCGGCGGGCCCGCAGTGGTTCGAACCCCTCGGGCCAGCCGAATTCCCCGCCTCTGGTGCTGCGTTCCACGGTGACGAGCGCGTCGCCGGTGAGCCAGCCCTGAGCACGGAGTGTGAGCAGTATCTCGGCAAGATCGTCGTCGGTGACGGCGTACGGCGGGTCCAGGAAGACCACGTCGTACGGCTCGGCCGGTGCCGGGCCCGTCACGATCTGCTCCGCTTTGCCGGTGCGGACCTCGGCGCCGGGGAGGCCGAGGGTCCGGACGTTGTCGCGGACGGTCCTCACGGCCCTGGCGTCGGCCTCGACGAGCAGGGCGTGGGCCGCGCCCCGGGAGAGTGCCTCCAGGCCGACGGCGCCGGAGCCCGCGTACAGATCGGCGATCCGGATGCCCTCCAGGGTGCCGAGCAGCGCCTCCCAGGTGGAGAAGAGGCCCTCGCGCGCCCGGTCGGAGGTGGGACGGGTGCCGGTGCCGGGCGGCACGGCCAGGCGGCGTCCGCCGGCCGTGCCGGCGATCACGCGGGTCATGGGTGTCTGGTCCTCGGGTCGTGGGCGGCCCGCGGGGTGCCGCGGCGCCGTGCCCCCACGATATGGCGTGGCGGCCGGTCGGGCCCGCGCACCCGGTGCCTGGGGGGCCTCACCCCTTGTCGAGGTACTGCTCGCGCTCCTTGTCCAGCAGGGCGTCCAGCGCGGTCCGCAGCTCGGGCAGACCGGACAGGTCCGGGTCGGCGGCGACGATCGCGACCGCCTCCTCGCGGGCGGCGGCGATGACCTCCTCGTCGTCGATGACGGCGAGCATCCGCAGCGAGGAGCGGACCCCGGACTGGGCCTGGCCGAGGACGTCGCCCTCGCGGCGCTGTTCGAGGTCGATCCGGGAGAGCTCGAAGCCGTCGAGGGTGGCGGCGACGGCGGAGAGCCGGGCGCGGGCCGGGGACGCCTCGTGGGCCTCGCTGACCAGCAGGCAGAGCCCGGGGGCCGAGCCCCGCCCGACCCGGCCGCGCAGCTGGTGCAGCTGGGAGACGCCGAACCGGTCGGCGTCCATGATCACCATGGCGGTGGCGTTGGGGACGTTGACGCCGACCTCGATGACGGTGGTGGCGACCAGGACGTCGACCTCGCCCGCGGCGAAGCGGCGCATGACGTCGTCCTTGTCCTCCGGGTTCATCCTGCCGTGCAGCACCTCGACGCGGAGTCCGGCCAGCGGGCCCTTGGCGAGCTGCTCGGCGATCTCCAGCACGGCCAGCGGCGGACGCTTCTCGCCCTCGTCCTCGGCGGTCTTCCTCTTCGCCTTCTTCCCCGCCGCCTCGTCCTCGGCGTCGTCGCCGATGCGGGGGCAGACCACGTACGCCTGGTGGCCGCCCTCGACCTCCTCCCGCACCCGGTCCCAGGCGCGGGTGAGGAAGTGCGGCTTGTCCTTGGCGGGGACCACGTGGCTGGCGATCGGCGAGCGGCCGGCCGGGAGCTGGTCCAGGACGGAGGTCTCCAGGTCGCCGAAGACGGTCATGGCGACCGTACGGGGGATGGGGGTGGCGGTCATGACCAGCAGGTGCGGCGGCTGCTTGCCCTTGGAGCGCAGGGCGTCGCGCTGCTCCACGCCGAAGCGGTGCTGCTCGTCGACGACGACCAGGCCCAGGTCGTGGAACTTGACCTTGTCCTCGATCAGGGCGTGGGTGCCGATCACGATCCCGGCCTCGCCGGTGACCAGGTCGAGCAGGGCCTGGCGGCGGGCGGCGGCGCCCATCGAGCCGGTGAGCAGCACCACCTTCGTGCCCTGCTCGCTGCCGCCGAGGAGCCCGCCCTCGGCCAGGTCGCCCATCATCTCCGTGACGGACCGGTGGTGCTGCTGGGCGAGCACCTCGGTGGGGGCCAGCATGGCGGCCTGGCCGCCCGCGTCGACGACGCCGAGCATGGCGCGCAGGGCGACCATGGTCTTGCCGGAGCCGACCTCGCCCTGGAGGAGCCGGTGCATCGGGTGGTCGGTGGCCAGGTCGTCGAAGATCTCGGCGGAGACCTTCCGCTGCCCCTCGGTGAGGGTGAAGGGCAGCCTGGCGTCGAAGGCGTCGAGCAGCCCGTCCGGGACGGGCCTGCGGGGCGCCGCCGGGAGCTGTGTGTCGGCGTATCTGCGGCGGGCCAGCGCGACCTGGAGGACGAATGCCTCGTCCCACTTGAGCCGGTCCCGGGCCTCGGCGATGTCCGCCTTGGTCCGCGGGCGGTGGACCTTCTGGAGCGCCTCGGGCAGGGCGGTGAGGCCCCGGCCCTCGCGCAGCCCCGCCGGCAGCGGGTCGACGGCCTCCCCGGCACGCGGCAGCACCGTGTCGACCGCCTTGGCGATCCGCCACGAGTCGATCTGCTTGCAGGCGGGGTAGATCGGCAGCAGCCGCCCGGCGAAGGCGTCCACCGCCTCGCTGTCCCCGGCGCCCTCGGCCCCTTCCGCGTCCAGCAGCTGGTACGTGGGGTGGGCCAGCTGCATCTTCCGGTTGAAGACGGAGACCTTGCCCGCGAACATCGCCCGCCTGCCCGGCAGCAGCTCCTTGTGCGGCTTGTGGACGCCATGGCCGAAGAAGACCAGCTGGAGGCGGCCATGGCCGTCGGTGAGGGTGACTTCGAGGCGTCTGCCGCGGCCGCCGTTGAACGTCAGGACGCGGGCGTCGGCAACCTGCGCGACCACCGTCACGTGCTCGTCCAGGGGGAGGTCGGACAGGGCCGTGAGCCGGCCGCGCTCCTCGTACCGCCGCGGGTAGTGGTGGAGCAGATCACCGACCGTGTGCAGGTCGAGGTGTTCGGCCATCACCTTGGCGGTGGCGCCGCCGAGCAGCTTCTTGAGAGGTTCGTCGAACGCAGACACGCCGTCCATTGCACACCACGGCACCGACAATCGTCCGGCGGGCACCACCGCGGCCCGGGAATCCCGTACCGCCCGCCGGGCCGCGGGGCGGCCCTACTCGACCCCGATGAGGAGCGGAGCGCTCCGGTGGCCGCCCGGGTAGACCATCGTGTCGACCGCCAGATAACCCTCGCGCACGTGCTCCTCCAGCGCCTCCGCGAGGCCGACGGGGGCGTCCTCGCCCAGCACCAGGGTGACCAGTTCGCCGCCGGCCGCCAGCATCCGGTCCAGTACGGCGCGGGCGGTCCGGACCACGTCCTCGCCGATGACGGCGACGTCGCCGTCGATCAGGCCGAGTACGTCGCCGGCCTGGCAGATGCCCGCCATGGTCCAGGACTGCCGTTCGGCGACGGCGAGTTCGGCGTAGCGGGTGGCTCCGGCGGCGGCGGTCATCGCCACCACGTCCTCGTCGAAGCTGCGGCCCGGTTCGTGGACGGCGAGCGCCGCGATGCCCTGGACGGCGGCCCGGGTGGGGACGAGGGCGACCCGGATCCCCTCCGTACGGGCCTGCTCGGCGGCCGCGGCGGCGGTGTGGCGCAGCTCGGCGTCGTTGGGCAGCAGGACCACCTCGCGGGCGTGCGCCCGGCGGATCGCGTCGACCAGTTCGCCGCTGGCCGGGGGCTCGCCCGGGCGGGCCAGCACGGTCGTGGCCCCGGCCTCCTCGCACAGCCCGCGGAGCCCCTCGCCGGGGACGACCGCGACGACGGCGCGCTGCACGGGCTCGGCGTGGGGCCGGGTCCGGTCCGCGCCGAAGTGGGTGATCCGGATGCGGTACGGGCGTCCCGCCTCGACCCCGGCCTCCACGGCCGCGCCCGCGTCGTCGACGTGCACATGGACGTTCCACAGTCCGTCGCCGCCCACCACCACGAGCGAGTCACCGAGGCCGTCGAGCCGGTCCCGCAGCCGGTCCACCGCCTCGTCCGACGCCTCCAGCAGGTAGATCACCTCGAAGGCGGGCCCGTCCACCGCCGCGCAGTCGCCCGTCTCCGGCACCGCGGGGACCCGGCGGACCGGTTCCGCCGCCACCGCCGGGACCCGCCCGCCGACCGCCTCGACGAGCGCCCCGAGCACCGCCACCAGCCCGCGCCCCCCGGCGTCCACGACACCGGCCCGGCCGAGGGCGGCGAGCTGTCCGGGGGTGGCCTCCAGGGCGGTGCACGCCCCGTCGTACGCGGCGCGGGCGACCTCGGCGGGCCGGGCGGCGTCCCCGGTGCGGCCGGCGGCGTCGGCGGCCGCGGCGGCCACCGTCAGGACGGTGCCCTCGACGGGGTGGGCGACGGCCTGCCGGGCCGCCGCGGCGGCGACCGCGAGGGCCCGCCGCAGGTGGTCGGCGTCATGGCCGAGGGCCAGTTCGCCGGCCATCCCGCGCAGCAGTTGGGCGAGGATCGTGCCGGAGTTGCCGCGGGCGCCGATCAGGGCGCCGTGCGCCATGGCCCGTACCGCGTCGGCGGTGTCGGGGGCGGTGGCGCCGGTCTCGTGGGCGGCGAAGACCGCTTCGACGGCCCCGGCGGCGGATTCCACGGTGAGGTAGAGATTGGTGCCGGTGTCGCCGTCGGCGACCGGGTACACGTTGATCGCGTCGATCGCCGCGCGCTCCCGGCCCAGCGCCTCCAGCGCCAGGGAGCACCAGGTACGCACCGCGACGGCGTCCATGTCGTCGGCGGTCTGCGGCACCTGTCGGTCCTCCTCTGGTGCGGCCGTGGGCGGCCGGCTGGATGGCAGCGTAGCCCCGGGTCCGGGGCGGGGCGGGGACAGGGGTCGGGACGGTCGGGGTGGAACCCGTGGTAGTTTCGTTCTACCGAAGCGGCCGTTGTATGCTGCTTCGGTTGCCCGATGAAAATCGGGCCATCCCTCCGGTACCGCCACTTCAGTCACCTGATTCCGGCGCGCCGGATTTCACTGTAAGTGCATCTGAAGTCTTTGGAGTGACCCGTGGCTGCCAACTGCGACGTCTGCGGCAAGGGGCCGGGCTTCGGCAACAACATTTCGCACTCGCACCGCCGTACGTCCCGTCGCTGGAACCCCAACATCCAGCGCGTGCGTGCCGTGGTCGGTCGGACGCCGAAGCGGCTCAACGTCTGCACCTCGTGCATCAAGGCCGGCAAGGTCGCGCGCTGACGTTCCCGTCGTAGCGCAGCCTTCCGGTTGCCCGAAAAGCCGGTCCACCTTGGTGGACCGGCTTTTTGCTGTGCTCAGGAGCCCTGGCGGGTGCGCCAGCCGTGGTCGACCGGGCCGATCCCGGCGCCGAGCGGGAAGCCCGCCGCGATGGCCCCGGTGACGTAGCCCTTCGCTCCCCGTACCGCCGTGGGCACGTCCTGTCCCAGGGCCAGTCCGCAGGCGATCGCGGAGGCGAGGGTGCAGCCGGTGCCGTGGGTGTGGCGGTTGTCGTGCCGGGGGGCGGGCAGCCAGTGCTCCTCGGTGCCGTCGGTGAGCAGGTCCACGGGGTCGCCGGGGAGGTGCCCGCCCTTGACGACGACCCAGCGCGGCCCGAACTCCAGCAGGGCGGCCGCGGCCCGGAGCATCCCGGGCCCGTCCGTCACCCGGACCCCGGTGAGCTGGGTCACCTCGTCCAGGTTCGGGGTGGCGACGGTGGCGACCGGCAGGAGTTTCGTCCGTACGGAGTCGAGGGCCTCGGCGGCGAGCAGCGGGTCGCCGTGCTTGGAGACGCCGACCGGGTCGACGACGGCCGGGGCGGCGGTACCGGCGAGCAGTTCGGCCACCGTCTCCACCAGGAGGGCCGAGGAGAGCATCCCGGTCTTGACCGCCTGCACCCCGATGTCGTCGACCACGCTGCGGTACTGGGCGCGGACCGCCTCGGCCGGCAGTTCCCAGGCGCCCTGGACCCCCAGCGAGTTCTGGGCGGTGACGGCGGTGAGCACGCTCATCCCGTGCACCCCGTGGGCCAGCATGGTCTTCAGGTCGGCCTGGATGCCCGCACCGCCGCCGGAGTCCGATCCGGCGACGGTGAGTACTCGGGCGGGTGCGGCGGCGGGTGCGGGTATCGGCATACGCCGCAATCTACTGGGCGTCCTCGATGTCCCCGAAGTGGTCCCAGCCCTTGCTGGTCCACGGTGCCCCGTCGACCGTGACCTGCGGCAGCGCGGAGGGATTGAGGACCTCGCCGATCACCTTCCAGCGGGCGGGCAGCTTCACGTCCGGCGGGAAGGTGGCGACGATCGCGTGGTCCTCGCCGCCGGTCAGTACCCACTGGAGCGGGTCGACGCCGACGGCCTGCCCGATGTCGGACATCTGGGAGGGGATGTCGATGAGCCCGGCCCTCAGGTCGATCCGGACCTTGCTGGCCTCGGCGATGTGCCCGAGGTCGGCGACGAGCCCGTCGCTCACGTCCGTCATGGCGGTGGCGCCGAGCCCGGCGGCCGCGGGGCCCGCGTGGTAGGGCGGTTCGGGGCGGCGGTGGGCCTCGACGAAGGCGCGCGGCGAGCGGAAGCCCCGGGAGAGGACGGCGTACCCGGCGGCGGACCAGCCGAGCCAGCCGGTGACGGCGACGACGTCGCCGGGCTGGGCGCCGGCCCGGGTGACCGGTTCGTGGTTGCGCAGGTCGCCCAGCGCGGTGATCGAGACGGTGATCGTGTCGCCCCGCACCACGTCCCCGCCGACCACGGCCGCGCCCGCGACCTGGCACTCGTCGCGGATGCCGTCCATCAGCTCCCCGGCCCAGGTGACCGGGAGTTCGGCCGGGACGACCAGGCCGAGCAGCAGCGCGGTGGGCACCGCGCCCATGGCGGCGATGTCGGCGAGGTTCTGGGCGGCGGCCTTGCGGCCGACGTCGTACGCGGTCGACCAGTCGCGGCGGAAGTGCCGCCCCTCCAACAGGATGTCCGTACTGGCCACGACCCTGCGGTCGGGAGCGGTCACGACCGCGGCGTCGTCGCCGGGGCCGAGCCGTACCGCCGGAGTGGTGGTGAGCCGGGACGTGAGCTCCCTGATGAGCCCGAACTCCCCCAACTCGCCCACGGTTCCCTTCACCGAGTCTCACCTCTCATCTGTAGCGCCGGACCCTCGTCCGGCTGCTTCGGCGGCCGGGGTGCCGGGGCGCGGCCGGCCGCCGCCGGGAGCGGTCCGCCCCGCCCGCCCTGGTCATCCCCGTGCCCCTTCCGGACCGCCGTGCCAGCGGTCGCGGACCGTCCCTGCTGTCGGTAGTGTCGGAAGACACGTCAACCTGTGTGCGGTACGCGCCACGCGGTGGACGTCAACGCATCCCAGGTCTCCCCGTGGCACGCGGTGACGCGATAACGTGGCGTCCCTTTCTTCCCCCGCATGATCCTCGTGGCCGCCCTGGAGGTTCCGTGGTACAGGCGTACATCCTTATTCAGACCGAGGTGGGCAAGGCGTCGACCGTCGCCGAGACCATCTCCCGAGTTCCGGGAGTGATGCAGGCAGAGGACGTCACCGGCCCCTACGACGTGATCGTCCGCGCCAAGGCCGACACGGTCGACGAGCTGGGCCGCATGGTGGTCGCCAAGGTCCAGCAGGTGGAGGGCATCACCCGAACCCTGACCTGCCCGGTCGTCCATCTGTAGTCCCCGTCTACGCTGGGCCGGTGACCTCATCGCGCCGGTTCCTCCGCCGTCCCGTGCTCCCCGGCCTGGCCGTGGCCGCTTCGCTGCTGGCCGCGGCGGGCTGTTCCTCGACGGACGCCGCGGGGTCGATCACGGTTCCCACACCCTCCGCGCAGGCCGCGGCGTACTGCCGCGCACTCCACGAGGAGCTGCCGAGGACCGTTGCCGGACTCGACCGCGGTGACGCCGGACCGAAGTCCGAACTGACCGCCGAATGGGGGGACGGGGAGATCGTACTGCGCTGCGGCGTCCCCCGGCCCGCGAAGATGGACGACCCCATGGCGAAGGGCACCGAGGCGAACGGCGTCAACTGGCTGCTGGAGCGGTCGAAGGACGGTGGCCCGCGGTTCACGACGACCTACCGCAAGGCGTACGTGGAGGTCACGCTCTCGGCGGCGTACGCGCACGACGCGAGCCCGCTGGCCGCGTTCGGCGCGCCCATCAGCAGGACGGTTCCCGGGCTGTAGGGCGGGGTCCGGCGCCGCAACAGCGCCGGACCCCGCCCCGGGAAGGTCAGCG
The DNA here is from genome assembly GCF_053598535.1 of Streptomyces sp. NPDC001108. Classification (NCBI taxonomy): domain Bacteria; kingdom Bacillati; phylum Actinomycetota; class Actinomycetes; order Kitasatosporales; family Streptomycetaceae; genus Streptomyces; species Streptomyces sp. NPDC001108. The sequence goes on along the minus strand of NZ_JBSFKL010000011.1, from coordinate 82,126 downwards.
CAGGCCGGTCGGGCGGCGCAGCGCGGCCTGGATCAGCCGGTCCACCAGCTCCTGGTAGCTCACGCCGCTCTCCTGCCACATCCGCGGGTACATGGAGATCGGGGTGAAGCCGGGCAGGGTGTTGACCTCGTTGATCACGAACGTGCCGTCCTCGGTGAGGAAGAAGTCGGCCCGGACCAGCCCCTCGCAGGAGGTGGCCTCGAAGGCTTCGATCGCGAGCCGCTGGACCTCGGCGGTCTGCTCCTCGGTGAGCGGGGCGGGCACGAGGCCGGGGGCCGAGTCGATGTACTTGGCCTCGAAGTCGTAGAACTCGTGCGAGGTCACCGGCGGGATCTCGGCGGGCACGCTGGCGCGCGGCCCGTCCTCGAACTCCAGCACCCCGCACTCGATCTCGCGGCCCCGCAGCAGCGACTCGATCAGGAACTTGGGGTCGTGGCGGCGGGCCTCCTCGATCGCCTCGTCGAGCCCGGCCGGGTCGTCGACATTGGTGATGCCGATCGACGAACCGGCCCGCGCGGGCTTCACGAAGAGCGGCCAGCCGTGCTCACCGGCGAAGTCCATGATGCGCCTGCGGGCACCGGAGGGGTCGTTCTCCCACTCGCGGGGCCGGACCACCAGGTAGGGGCCGACCGGCAGTCCGAAGGAGGTGAAGACCCGCTTCATGTACTCCTTGTCCTGGCCGACGGCCGAGGCGAGCACGCCGGCGCCGACGTAGGGCACACCGGAGAGTTCGAGCAGGCCCTGGAGCGTGCCGTCCTCCCCGTACGGGCCGTGCAGTACGGGGAAGACGACGTCGACCTCGCCGAGCGCCTTGGGGACGGAGCCGGGCTCGGTGTACGTCACCTCGCGGCTGCGGGGGTCGGCGGAGAGCGCCACGACCCCCTCGGCGGAGTCGGCGAGCTGGGCCACGTCCGGCATCGTCCGGTCCGTGATGGCCATGCGTTCGGGCTCGTCGGCGGTGAGCGCCCAGCGTCCGTCGGCCGTGATACCGATCGGCAGGACGTCGTACTTGGTCCGGTCGATGGCGTTCAGGACGGCGCCGGCCGTGACGACGGAGATGCCGTGTTCGGAACTGCGGCCGCCGAACACGACGGCCACGCGCGGCTTGCGGAGCTGCCGCTCCGGGCTCTGGGGGAGGTTCTCGCTGCTCATATCGGGTTGAGCGTACCTGCTGGTACCTCGCGCGTCAGCGTCGCCGGGTCGGCCCGGAGCGGTGGCCCCGGACGTTCACCGCTCCGGTCGTGTCCGGCCCGATCCGGGGCCGGACGGCTCAGCGCCGCTCGGGCTTGGCGCTGCGCGACATCAGCTCGCCCAGCGCGACCATCGGGGGTTTGCCCTCGTGGACGATACCGACGACCGTCTCGGTGATCGGCATGTCGACGCCGTGCCGCCGGGCCAGATCGAGCACCGACTGGCAGGACTTGACGCCCTCGGCGGTCTGCTTGGTGACGGCGATGGTCTCCTGGAGCGTCATGCCCTTGCCCAGGTTGGTGCCGAAGGTGTGGTTGCGCGAGAGCGGGGAGGAGCAGGTGGCCACCAGGTCGCCCAGGCCCGCGAGTCCGGAGAAGGTCAGCGGGTCGGCGCCCATGGCGAGGCCGAGCCGGGTCGTCTCGGCGAGGCCCCGGGTGATCAGCGAGCCCTTGGCGTTGTCGCCGAGGCCCATGCCGTCGGCGATGCCGACCGCGAGACCGATCACGTTCTTCACCGCGCCGCCGAGTTCGCAGCCGACCACGTCGGTGTTGGTGTACGGGCGGAAGTAGGAGGTGTGGCAGGCGGCCTGGAGACGCTGGGCGACGGCCTCGTCCGGGCAGGCGACGACGGCGGCCGCGGGGCGGCGTTCGGCGACCTCCCGGGCGAGGTTGGGGCCGGTGATGACGGCGATCCGGTCCGAGGGGATCCCGGCGACCTCCTCGATGACCTCGCTCATCCGCTTCGCGGTGCCGAGTTCGACGCCCTTCATCATGGAGACGAGCACGGTGTCGGGGGCGATGTGCCGGGACCACTCGGCGAGGTTGGCGCGCAGCGTCTGCGAGGGCACCACGAACACGACGAAGTCGGCGCCGTCCAGCGCCTCGACGGCGTCCGTGGTGGCCCGGACCGAGGCCGGGAGCTCGATCCCCGGCAGGTAGTCCGGGTTGGTCCGGGTCGTGTTGACGGCCTCGGCGAGCTCGGCGCGGCGGCCCCAGAGGGTGACCTCGCAGCCGGCGTCGGCGAGGACCATGCCGAAGGCGGTACCCCAGGAACCGGTTCCGAAGACGGCGGCCTTCACGGGCTGCGTCACTTGCGTCCCTCTCCTTCGGCCTTGCGCCGCTGCTCCGCGCGGGCCTTGCGGTGGTCGTAGGGGTGCTCGGGGGCCTTCTCGCCCCGCACGATCTCCAGTTGCTCGGTGATCGCGGCCATGATGACCTCGGTCGCCTCCCGCAGGACCTCGGGCGTGGGCTCCTCGTCGTAGAACCGGGAGAGGTCCACGGGCGGTCCGGCCTGCACCTGAAGGGTCTTGCGGGGGAACAGCCGGAGCTTGTGCTCCTTGGCGTACGGGGGCATGGCCAGGTTGGCGCCCCACTGCGCGACGGGGATGACCGGGGCCTTCGTCATCAGCGCGACGCGGGCGGCGCCGGTCTTGCCGGCCATCGGCCACATGTCGGGGTCGCGGGTGAGCGTGCCCTCGGGGTAGAAGGCGACGCACTCGCCGCGCTCGATGGCGTCGACGGCCGCCCGGAAGGCGTCCAGCGCGTTGGTCGACTCGCGGTACACCGGGATCTGTCCGGTGCCGCGCAGCATCATTCCGACAAAGGGGGTCTTGAAAAGGCCGGCCTTGGCGAGGAGCCGGGGCACCCGGCCGGTGTTGTACTGGAAGTGGCCGTAGGAAAGCGGGTCCAGATAGGAGTTGTGGTTGACCGCGGTGATGAATCCGCCGTCGGCCGGAATGTGTTCCGTCCCCCGCCAGTCACGCTTGAACAGAACCACCAGCGGCGGTTTTGCGATGACCGCCGCCAGGCGGTACCAGAAGCCGATTCTGCGGCGGGACACTCGGACACCTTCCTCTAGGGACTTCCAAGAACTTGATCTCTGCCTGGCTACCGAGGGTCAAGTCTCGCCCCAGGCCCCTGCTCTGTCGAGAACACCGTACGCCCCGCTTTCCGGACCGCCTCCCCGGGTGCGGACCGACTCCCCGCTCCTCCGCGTTCCCGCGTCGGCAGGCGAGAATAGGCGGCGAAGCCCACCGAGGGGGAGATCGCCACGAACACCGACCCGACCGGGTCCTGGTCCCTGGTCGTCCCGTTGAAGCCGCTGGCCCTGGCCAAGAGCAGGCTGGCCGCCGCGGTCGGACCGGTGCTGCGCCCCCGACTCGCCCTCGCCTTCGCCCGGGACACCGTGGCCGCCGCGCTGTCCTGCCCGGCGGTGCTGGATGTGGTGGTGGTCACGGACGATCCCCGGGCCGGGACCGCGCTCACCGCGCTCGGGGCGCGGGTCGTCCCCGACGTCCCCGGCCGCGGGCTCAACGCCGCGCTCGCGCACGGCGAGCGGACCGTACGGGCCGGCCGGCCCCGGGCCGCGGTCGCCGCACTCAACGCGGACCTGCCCGCGCTGCGCGCCGATGAATTGGCCCGGGTCCTCGATTTTTCCGCGAAATTCCCCCGCGCATTTGTGACCGATGCGGCAGGAATCGGGACAACATTTCTTTCGGCCGCCCCCGGGGTGGAATTGCGCCCGGCTTTCGGCGGCCCGTCACGCGCCCGCCATCTGGGCTCCGGGGCGGTGGAAATCGACCTGCCGGGCATCGATTCGGTGCGCCAGGACGTGGACACCGGCGACGATCTGCGGGCCGCGACGGCACTGGGGGTGGGGGCGTACACGGCGGAGCACCGGTCAGCGGCGGCCGCCGCCCCGGACCGTTAGGCTGGCGCCCATGCAGGCCACCTCGTACACCTACGACCCCGAGACCCGTTGCGGCAGCGTGCTGCTCGACGACGGCACGCCGGTGGACTTCGACGCCCGCGCCTTCGACGCCGGCGGGCTGAGGCTGCTGCGTCCGGGGCAGCGGGTGCGCATCGAGGGCACCGGCGAGGGCGCGGCCCTGCGGATCACCCTGGTGACGCTGCAGACCTTCTGAGCGCGGCCTTCCGAGCACAGGCCGCGGCTTTGGCGGCCGGAGACCGGGGGCCCTGCGGCCCGTGCCCCGCACCCCCGTAACGGCCCGCGGGCCGGGCTCCCCGAAGGGAACCCGGCCCGGCGCGTGTGAGAAAGACCGTGCGCTGCTCGGCCTCACTTCTTGCGCGCGGTGGCCTTCTTCGCCGTGGTCTTGCGCGCGGTGGTCTTCTTCGCGGGCGCCTTCTTCGCCGTCGCCTTCTTGGCGGGGGCGGTCTTGGCGGCGACGGCCTTCTTCGCGGTCGTGGCCTTCTTCGCCGCGGCAGCGGTGGTCTTCTTCGCCGTCGCCTTCTTCGCCGCGGCGGCCGTGGTCTTCTTGGCGGTGGTCTTCTTCGCCGCCGTGGTCTTCGCCGCGGTGGTGGCCTTCTTCGCCGTCGCCTTCTTCGCCGTGGCCTTCTTGGCGGTGGCCTTCTTGGCCGCGGCCTTGGCGGTCGTACGCGTGGAAGAACCGCCCGAGAGGCTGCCCTTGGGCGCCTTCTTGACGGCCACGTCGTTCTTGGGGAGCTTCTTCGAGCCGCTCACCAGGTCCTTGAAGCCCTGACCCGCGCGGAAGCGGGGGACCGAGGTCTTCTTGACCCGCACGCGCTCACCCGTCTGCGGGTTACGGGCGTAGCGGGCCGGGCGGTCGACCTTCTCGAACGAGCCGAAGCCGGTGACCGAGACCCGGTCACCCGCGACAACCGCACGGACCATCGCGTCGAGCACCGCGTCGACGGCGTCGGCGGCCTGCTGACGGCCTCCGAGCTTGTCGGCAATCGCTTCTACGAGCTGCGCCTTGTTCACGTCTTCCCCTTCGGAGACATTGCCAGAACGAATGTGTTCAAGCGTTTTCGCACGTTAGGCAGATATATACCGCAAATCAAACACGAAACGGGCTAATCACCCTAGTGCCGCAACGAAGTCGACTGCTGCGCAGTTCCGCAGAGTCAGTCACCTTCGGGGAATCGGCCCTCATCGAGGTCCTTCATCAACCGGTCCAGACGCCTTGCCGCGCCCGGGAGATCGTGCTTAGCCGCGGCCGTGATGGCCAACAGCTTCCGGGAGAGCGCCATCCGTACGCCCTCCGGGACTTGCAGTTCACGCACGACTGTGTGCGCTTCCTTCAATCGGTCGGCGACTTGGCCGTAAAGCTTGAGTTGGCTGTCGCGTCCCATGCACCGATTGTGCCATCTGGGGCGAGTTGTCGCCCGACAGGGTCTCAACAAGCGACTGCGCCCCCTACCAGATGGCAGGGGGCGCAGTCCGGGAAACGTGCTGCTCAGGCTTGAATTGTACGCGGTTTGAAGGTCGGCCTGGCCGCCTCGTAAGCCGCGATGTCCGCTTCGTTCTGAAGGGTGAGGCTGATGTCGTCCAGGCCGTTCAGCAGTCGCCAGCGGGAGTTCTCGTCGAGCTCGAAGTCGACGGTGACGCCCTCCGCGCGGACCTGGCGGGCCTCCAGGTCGACGGTGATCCCGGCCGTGGGATCGGCCTCGGTCAGCTCCCAGAGCGCGTCCACCACCGACTGGTCCAGGACCACGGTCAGCAGCCCGTTCTTCAGCGAGTTGCCGCGGAAGATGTCGGCGAACCGGGAGGAGATCACGGCCTTGAAGCCGTAGTTCTGCAGCGCCCACACGGCGTGCTCGCGGGACGAGCCGGTGCCGAAGTCGGGCCCGGCGACCAGGACCGTCGCACCCGCCCGCTCGGGGTGGTTGAGGACGAAGTCCGGGTCCTTGCGCCAGGCCTCGAAGAGTCCGTCCTCGAAGCCGTCCCGGGTGACCTTTTTCAGCCAGTGGGCGGGGATGATCTGGTCGGTGTCGACGTTGCTGCGGCGCAGCGGGACGGCCCGGCCGGTGTGCGTGGTGAAAGCTTCCATGGTTCTCAGACTCCGGCGGGGGTGCGGACGTCGGACAGGTCGGCGGGCGAGGCCAGGTGGCCCAGCACGGCGGTGGCGGCGGCCACCTGCGGGGAGACCAGGTGGGTGCGGCCGCCCTTGCCCTGCCGGCCCTCGAAGTTGCGGTTCGAGGTGGAGGCGGAGCGCTCGCCGGGGGCCAGCTGGTCCGGGTTCATGCCGAGGCACATCGAGCAGCCGGCGTGCCGCCATTCGGCGCCCGCGGCGGTGAAGACCTTGTCCAGGCCCTCCTCGACGGCCTGGAGGGCGACCCGGACGGAGCCCGGGACGACCAGCATCCGTACCCCGTCGGCGACTTTGCGGCCCTCCACGACGGCGGCCGCGTTGCGCAGGTCCTCGATCCGGCCGTTGGTGCAGGAGCCTACGAAGACGGTGTCCACGGCGATCTCGCGCAGCGGCTGCCCGGCGGTCAACCCCATGTACTCCAGGGCCTTTTCGGCGGCGGTGCGCTCCGAGGCGTCCTCGTACGAAGCGGGGTCGGGGACGTTGGCCGACAGCGGGGCGCCCTGGCCGGGGTTGGTGCCCCAGGTGACGAACGGGGCCAGCTCTGCGGCGTCGATGACGACCTCGGCGTCGAAGACCGCGTCGTCGTCGGTGCGCAGCGTCTTCCAGTACGCGACGGCGGCGTCCCAGTCCTCGCCCCGCGGGGCGTGGTCCCGGTCCTTCAGGTAGGCGAAGGTGGTCTCGTCCGGGGCGATCATGCCCGCGCGGGCGCCGGCCTCGATCGACATGTTGCAGACGGTCATCCGGGCCTCCATCGAGAGCTTCTCGATGGCCGCGCCCCGGTACTCCAGGATGTAGCCCTGGCCGCCGCCGGTGCCGATCCGGGCGATGACCGCGAGGATCAGGTCCTTGGCCGAGACGCCGTCGGGCAGCTCGCCGTCGACGGTGATCGCCATGGTCTTCGGGCGGGCCAGCGGCAGCGTCTGGGTGGCCAGCACGTGCTCGACCTGGCTGGTGCCGATGCCGAACGCCAGCGCGCCGAAGGCGCCGTGCGTGGACGTGTGGGAGTCGCCGCAGACGACGGTGGTGCCGGGCTGGGTCAGCCCCAGCTGCGGGCCGACCACGTGCACGACGCCCTGCTCGACGTCGCCCAGCGGGTGCAGCCGCACGCCGAACTCCGCGCAGTTCTTGCGCAGGGTCTCCAACTGGGCGCGGGAGACCGGGTCGGCGATCGGCTTGTCGATGTCGATGGTCGGGGTGTTGTGGTCCTCGGTGGCGATGGTGAGGTCGAGGCGCCGCACCGGCCGTCCGGCCTGCCGGAGGCCGTCGAAGGCCTGGGGGCTGGTCACCTCGTGCAGCAGGTGCAGATCGATGAAGAGGAGATCGGGCTCGCCTTCGGCGCGCCGGACGACATGGTCGTCCCAGACCTTCTCCGCGAGTGTCCTACCCATCGCTTTCCCTCCGGCCGGCGTCTTCGCCGGCTCAACTAGAGATTCGGTGCGCCACCGTCCGGCCCCCCGGGCGGGGCGACGGCTGCGGGCCGTTGTGCGGCCGCTTCCCCAGGTTCGCAACTTCCGCCGATAATTGAACTTGCGTTTCACAGAGTGAGACGGGAGTATCGTCGTATGGACAACTCTAGCGGCGTAGGCGTTCTCGACAAGGCAGCTCTGGTATTGAGCGCCCTGGAGTCCGGTCCGGCCACTCTCGCCGGGCTGGTCGCGGCGACGGGGCTGGCCCGGCCCACGGCCCACCGGCTGGCGGTGGCGCTGGAACACCACCGGATGGTGGCCAGGGACATGCAGGGCCGGTTCATCCTCGGCCCCAGGCTGGCGGAGCTCGCGGCGGCGGCGGGCGAGGACCGCCTGCTGGCCACGGCGGGCCCGGTGCTCACCCACCTCCGCGACATCACCGGCGAGAGCGCGCAGCTCTACCGCAGACAGGGTGACATGCGCATCTGCGTGGCGGCGGCGGAGCGGCTGTCCGGTCTGCGGGACACGGTGCCGGTCGGCTCCACGCTCACCATGAAGGCCGGCTCCTCGGCCCAGATCCTGATGGCCTGGGAGGAGCCGGAGCGCCTGCACCGCGGCCTCCAGGGCGCCCGCTTCACGGCCACGGCCCTCTCGGGCGTACGGCGCCGCGGCTGGGCCCAGTCGATCGGCGAGCGCGAGCCGGGCGTGGCCTCCGTCTCGGCGCCGGTGCGCGGCCCGTCCAACCGGGTGGTCGCCGCCGTCTCGGTCTCCGGACCGATCGAGCGGCTGACGCGGCACCCGGGCCGGATGCACGCCCAGGCGGTCATCGACTCGGCGGCCCGGCTCAGCGAGGCCCTGCGCCGCAACGGCTGACCCGCCGCGCCCTCCCCTTCCCCGGCCGCCCCAGCGTCGTGGCGGCCTTCTTCCCGGCGCCCGCCCCTTCTTGCTACTTCGCGCCCGAGCGGTGCGCGAGCCGGTCCGCGGCCCTGCGCCCCCGCCCCTCGATCGGCAGCACCCCCGTCGCCCGCGCGAGGCCGTACGCGGGCATGTCCGCGTAGATCGCCTCGTAGCCGCCCTCGGGGACTATGTACGTCTCGTGCCAGAGCCCCACGTGCTGCCGGGACTTGTGCTCCTTGCGGTTCATCGCCGCCCACGCCCGCCGGTGGAACATGTCCGGCGCGCTCGCGTACGCGTACAGCTTCTCCTTCGACTCCCAGTACTGGACGACGTAGTACGTCCGCGGCGAGCCGGTCAGCAGCGTGTACCCCAGGAGCCCGCGCTCCTTGTTCCGCCCCAACTCCCGCAGCATGCGCACCATCGCGGCGAACACCGGCACCCAGTGGCGCACGCCCCGGAAGTGGTTGATCCGCATCCCTATCAGCAGCACCACCACCTCCCCCTCGGCCGCGGCGGTGGTCCGTCCCGCAATCGGTTTCGTGAACACGATCAGCCCCCTGCTTCGTTGGAGAGTGACGCTATCCAATGATTGGATAGTGCCACTGCCCAAGGGATGGCGCAAGGGAAGGCACGGCACATGCGGCTCTCGGAACTGAGCGAACGGAGCGGGGTCAGCACCGCGACGATCAAGTACTACCTGCGGGAGGGGCTGGTGCACCCCGGCCTCCGGATCACCGCCACGCAGGCCGAGTACGACGAGAGCCATCTGCGCCGGCTGCGCCTCGTACGGGCCCTGATCCAGGTGGGGCGCCTCCCGGTGGCCACGGCGCGCGAGGTCCTCTCCCATGTCGACGACGACTCCCTGGGCCGGACGATCAGGCTGGGCGCGGCACTCTGGGCGCTCCCGAACGGCCCGGACGCCGACGAGGAGGCCCCGGAGACGGTGGCCGCCCGCAAGGCCGTGGAGCAGCTCCTGGAGGGGCTCGGCTGGGCCACCTCGCAGGAGATCGGCACCCTCTCCCCCGCGTACCGCGCCCTGGTGTCCTCAGTGGCGACCCTGATCCGCCTCGGCTACCCCTGTGACGTGGACTACCTCACCGAGCACGCCCGCCTGATGCACCAAGTCGCCGTCCAGGACCTGGACATGATGGAGACGTATCCGACGGAGGCGGAGCAGGTGGAGGCGGCGGTCGCCTCGATCGTGCTGTACGAGCCGCTGCTGATGGCGCTGCGCAGGATGGCGCAGGAGGAGGAGTCGGCCCGGCGCTACGGCCTCTGACCGGCCGGGCGCCCCGGCGCCCGGCGCAGCAGAAAGGCCCTCCGCCGAAGCGAAGGGCCTTTGACTGTTTCTCTGTTGTACCCCCGACCGGATTCGAACCGGCGCTACTGCCGTGAGAGGGCAGCGTGCTAGGCCGCTACACAACGGGGGCTTGTTACTACTTGTTGCATTTCTGCGCTGGGCTACCAGGACTCGAACCTAGAATGACGGTACCAGAAACCGTAGTGTTGCCAATTACACCATAGCCCATGGTGTTACCAGTACCCCCGACCGGATTCGAACCGGCGCTACTGCCGTGAGAGGGCAGCGTGCTAGGCCGCTACACAACGGGGGCCCTAGCGATCCTGCATCGAGATCGTGGGTGCGACCCAGGTGATCTCGCGGGAAGGATCTGTACCCCCGACCGGATTCGAACCGGCGCTACTGCCGTGAGAGGGCAGCGTGCTAGGCCGCTACACAACGGGGGCTTGTTACTACTTGTTGCATTTCTGCGCTGGGCTACCAGGACTCGAACCTAGAATGACGGTACCAGAAACCGTAGTGTTGCCAATTACACCATAGCCCACTGGAACGCAACCCCTTGCGGGGTCTTTGTTCCTGCTGCGCTTCCCGTTCGGACTTTTCGTCCCGCCCGGGCGGCGCAGAAAGAACATTACCCGAAGGTGTCCGGCGCTCCAAAACGGGTATCGGCGAGCAGCAGCCGGGGCAGCTGGTCGAGCCGCTCGATACGGAGGAGTTCGGGCCGTCCGCCCCGCTCCTTCCGGTCCAGCCAGATGCCCCGCAGCCCGGCGGCGACCGCCCCGGCGGCGTCGATGTCCGGCTCGTCGCCGACGTACGCGACCTCCCCCGGTTCGAGGCCCAGCTCCTCGCAGGCGGCGTGGAAGGCGCCGGCCTCGGGCTTGGAGATGCCGAGCTCCACGGCGCACACCACGGCCTCGAAGCGGTCCCGCACGCCGAGCACGCGCAGCTTGTGGTCCTGGTTGAGGATGCTGGAGTTCGAGAGCACCGCGTGCCGGTACCCGTCGGCCAGCAGGTCCAGCACGGGCAGCACGTCCGGGAAGAGCTCCCAGGCGGCCTCGTAGTGGCTCGCGTGCCGGGCGAACCACTCGTCGGCCTCCGGGTCCGTCAGCGGCCGCGAGACGAACTCCCTGACCCGGTCCCGGCGCTGCTCGTGGAAGCCGACCTCCCCGGCGGCGAACCGGGCCCACTGCGCCTCGGTGATCGTCCGCCAGGCCAGGAGGGCCTGCTCGACGGTGACGTATCCGTCGGGCAGGCCCTCCTGTTCGAGCTGACTGCGCAGGCCGACGTGGTCGGCCCGGGTGTAGTCGAAGATCGTGTCGTCGATGTCCCAGAGCACGGCTCGGATGACCATGCGGCCAGGCTAGCGGTCCCGCACCGGACGCGGGAGGGCTCCGCCGGGGCGGATCGCCGGCCTCCGGTGCCGCCCGGCGTTCCGGGGCTTCCCGGCCGCCCCGGAACGCCGCGAGGGGGCGGTCCCGGGGTGAACCGGGGCCGCCCCCTCGGGGCATGGCCGGGAATCCTTACGCGGCGAGCTTGGCCAGGGCCGCGTCGATGCGGGCCAGGGTCTTCTCTCGGCCCAGGATCTCCAGGGACTCGAAGAGCGGCAGGCCGATCGTGCGGCCGGTGACCGCGACCCGGACCGGGGCCTGGGCCTTGCCGAGCTTCAGGCCGTGCTCCTCGCCCGCGACGAGGATGGCGTTCTTCAGGGCGTCCGCGTTCCACTCGGCGCCGGCCAGCTTGGCGCGGGCGGTGACCAGGAGGGCGTCGGAGCCCTCCTTCATCGCCTTGTTCCAGGACGCCTCGTCCGTCGCCGGCTCGTCCAGGAAGAGGAAGTCGACGTTGGCCGTGATGTCCGAGAGGACCGTGACCCGGGTCTGGGCGTGCGGGGCGATCTCCGCGAACCGCGCCGCGTCGAAGTTCTCCGGGGCCCAGGGGGCGAACGGGGCCTGCAACCAGGGGCCGCACGCCTCGGTGAACGCCTTCACGTCCATCCGGCGGATGTGCTCGGCGTTGACGTGCTCGCACTTCTTCAGGTCGAAGCGCGCCGGGTTGGCGTTGACGTCCTTGATGTCGAAGGCGGCCACCATCTCCTCGACGGAGAAGATGTCCCGGTCCTCGGCGATCGACCAGCCCAGCAGGGAGAGGTAGTTCAGCAGCCCCTCGGGCACGAAGCCGCGCTCGCGGTAGAGGTTGAGCGAGGCCTGCGGGTCGCGCTTGGAGAGCTTCTTGTTGCCCTCGCCCATCACGTACGGCAGGTGGCCGAAGGCGGGGGTGTCCTTGGCGATGCCCAGCTCGATGAGCGCCTTGTAGAGGGCGAGCTGGCGCGGGGTGGAGGAGAGCAGGTCCTCGCCGCGCAGGACGTGGGTGATCTCCATCAGGGCGTCGTCGACCGGGTTGACGAGCGTGTAGAGCGGGGCTCCGTTGGCGCGGACGATGCCGTAGTCCGGCACGTTCTCCGGCTGAAAGGTCAGCTCGCCGCGGACCAGGTCGGTGAAGGTGAGCGGCTCGTCGGGCATCCGGAAGCGGACGATGGAGGTGCGGCCCTCGGCCTCGTACGCGGCGATCTGCTCGGCGCTCAGCTCGCGGCAGTGGCCGTCGTAGCCGGACGGCTTCCCGGCGGCGCGGGCGGCGTCGCGGCGGGTGTCGAGCTCCTCGGTGGTGCAGTAGCAGTGGTACGCGTACCCGCCGGCGAGCAGCTTGTCGGCGACGTCCTTGTAGATGTCCATCCGCTGCGACTGGCGGTACGGGGCGTGCGGGCCGCCGACCTCGGGGCCCTCGTCCCAGTCGAAGCCGAGCCAGCGCATGGAGTCCAGGAGCTGGTTGTACGACTCCTCGGAGTCACGGGCGGCGTCCGTGTCCTCGATGCGGAAGACCAGGGTGCCGCCGTGGTGCCGGGCGAAGGCCCAGTTGAACAGGGCGGTGCGGACCAGGCCCACGTGGGGGTTGCCGGTCGGCGAGGGACAGAAACGGACGCGTACAGGTGCGTTAGCCACGCTTGATCACCTTGTTGGTGAGAGTGCCGATGCCTTCGATGGTGACGGCGACCTCGTCGCCGACATGGAGGGGTCCGACCCCTGCGGGGGTGCCGGTGAGGATCACGTCGCCCGGGAGCAGCGTCATGGCTTCCGTGATGTGGACGACCAGGTCCTCGACCGAGCGGATCATGTCGCTCGTGCGGCCCAGTTGGCGTTGCTCGCCGTTGACCGTCGCCTGGATGGTGACGTCACTGGGGTCGAGGTCGGTCTCCACCCAGGGGCCGAGCGGGCAGGAGGTGTCGAAGCCCTTGGCCCTGGCCCACTGCTTCTCGCGCTTCTGGACGTCACGGGCGGTGACGTCGTTGGCGCAGGTGTAACCGAGGATGACGTCCTTCACGCGCTCGCGCGGGACCTCCCGGCACATGCGGCCGATGACCACGGCCAGTTCGGCCTCGTGGTGCAGCTCGTTCGAGAAGGAGGGGTACTCGATCGCGTCGCCGGAGCCGATCACCGAGGTGGTGGGCTTGAAGAAGGCGACGGGGACCTCGGGCACCTCATTGCCGAGCTCCGCGGCGTGCTCCGCGTAGTTGCGGCCGATGGCCACGACCTTGTTGGGGAGCACGGGCGGCAGGAGGCGGACCTTGCTCAGCGGGACCTTGGTGCCGGAGAGCTCGAACTCGGCGTACGGGATGCCCTTGATGATGTCGAGGACGAGGCCATCGGGCCCCTCGCCCTCGACGGCGCCGAACGCGACATTGCCGTCGATGGAGAACCTGGCGATGCGCACGGGATGCTGTCGCCCCTCACTCGCTTGCTGGCTGAAGACTGACGCTCCAGGCTAACGCGTTGCCCGGCGGGGATTGCCCCGATTTCGAGCGGGGCGGACGCGGGCACGGCGAGGGGGACGGCCGGGAAGGGCGGGGTCCGCGCTACTCGACGGGCGCGGCGGCGACCGGGGCCTCCATGAGGATGGTGCGGCGCGGGTTGGCGGTCTGGCCCGGCAGCTCGACGGCGTGTTCCGGCCGCTCCGGCGCCCGCAGCTCGCCGGCGTCCTTGAGGTGCGCCAGCGTGGTGCGGCGGGGGTTGGCAATGTTGCGGAACGTCATCGTCGTCTTCATCTGCCGTTCGGACCCTGTCGGTACGGGCGCCGCCCGCGAGGGGGCGCCGATGGTCGGTTGTGCCATCCCAGTAAAGCGTCAGGCTAAACATCCAATTCCCGGCGGATGCCCGGAAGAGACAACGATCATTGTGTGAGTTTGCTCACGACCGGGCGGACAATCCACCCATTCCCGGCGGTCGATCACGCCAACAGAAAGGGACATTCCGCCACTGAATCATCTATTCCACTCCCGACCATGGCGACTGGGACACAAGTCGAAACTTAAAAATTCGCTCCTTATTGACCGTTTTATGCATGATCAAGCTCCACGGCTTGTCACTCGCCAATCACAAAGCGTCACTCATGTCACTGTGAGACACCAGGCCCTTGTTGGAGGTCCGGCACTGTGCTGGAATTCCACGCACCGCCGCGGGTTTCAAACCGGCGCGCAGGGGGCGCGACAGAGCGCCGAGTGGCGGCGGAAAGGGGAAGAGGGCGCCGGTCACTCACGACCACCATGGGGCAGGTACGGACGCCCCACAACGCCGACACCGTCCCACCGCATCGCGCGGGCGGGACGCCTGGTCCAGAGGTTGCGACGCTAGTGCAGGGACGTTTCAAGAGGGATGGCAGCGCTGCGGCGGAGCAGGAGCCGCACGGCGGGACCGACCGCGGTCCCTCGGCACAGCACGCCCAGAACGCCGGGCCGGCCGGGACCCCCGACGGCGGCGACCGCGATCAGCGCCCCGCCGCGGAGAGCGACGACACCGACGCGGTCTCCTCGCCCAAGGCCCAGGCCCCCGTCGGCAGCGGCTCGCGCGTCGCGCTGCGCAACTGGCGCATCAGCACCCGTCTGGTCTCCCTGCTCGCCCTCCCCGTGGTCGCCGCGACCGCGCTCGGCGGTCTGCGGATCAACGAGTCGATGAACGACATCCAGCAGCTGGACCACATGCAGCTGCTGACCAGGCTGACGACGCAGGCGACCGCGCTGGCCCAGGCGCTCCAGGACGAGCGCGACCGCTCGGCCGGTCCGCTGTCCAACGGCGTGAAGGCCGACGACTTCAAGGTCACCGACCCCCGGAAGAAGACCGACCGGGCGAAGACGGCCTTCCTCGACGCCACCAACGACATCGGCGACCCCTCCGGCGACGAGGCGCTCGAAGGCATCTCCGCCAGCGCCGCCCAGATCGCGCGCCAGCTGGCCAACATCCGCGACATCCGCAAGACGGCGTACGCCAAGGGCTCCCCGAGCCTCCAGACCGTCGACCAGTACAGCCAGCTCATCTCCTCGCTGCTGAGCCTCTCCCAGGACATGGCGCAGGCGACCAGCAACTCGGAGATGATCAAGCGGACGCGTGCCCTGGCGGCCTTCTCCTCCGCCAAGGAGTACGCCTCGGTCCAGCGGGCGATCATCGCCGCGGCCCTGCCCGGCGGCAACGACAAGCAGCCGCACCTCGACCCGAACGACAAGCAGTTCGGCAAGTCCGCGCTCGGCAAGGAGCAGTCGGCGCTCAGCTCCTTCAAGTCCGTGTACGCGGCCACCGGCAACGACGCCGACGAGCTGACCGCCACGCTCGACGAGGGCAACCCGGAGATCAAGGCCGCCACCACCTACGCGAAGAAGGTGCTGGACAGCCCCACGGGCATGGAGGGCACCGCGCGCCGCTCCTACCTCGACTGGTACGACCAGAGCTCCACCAAGATCGGGGCGATGACGACCATCGAGGAGACCCTCCTCGGTGACATGGAGGGCAAGGCCCGCGAGCTCCGCAACGAGTCGAAGCGCGAAGCCATCATCAGCGGTGCGCTCATCCTGCTCGTCCTCGGTGTCTCGCTGGTCGGGGCCTTCGTCGTCGCCCGGTCGATGATCCGTTCGCTGCGCCGCCTCCAGGACACCGCCACCCGGGTCGCCCAGGACCGGCTGCCCGAGCTCGTCAAGCAGCTCTCCGAGACCGACCCGCAGGACGTGGACACCTCGGTCGAGTCGGTCGGTGTGCACTCCCGGGACGAGATCGGCCAGGTGGCCGCGGCCTTCGACGACGTGCACCGCGAGGCCGTCCGCCTCGCCGCCGAGCAGGCCCTCCTCCGGGGCAACGTCAACGCGATGTTCACCAACCTCTCGCGCCGCAGCCAGGGCCTCATCCAGCGCCAGCTCTCGCTCATCTCCGAGCTGGAGTCGCGCGAGGCCGACCCGGACCAGCTCTCCTCGCTCTTCAAGCTCGACCACCTCGCGACCCGTATGCGCCGGAACGGCGAGAACCTCCTCGTCCTCGCGGGCGAGGAGCCGGGCCGCCGGTGGACCCGCCCCGTCCCGCTGGTCGACGTGCTCCGTGCCGCCGCCTCCGAGGTGGAGCAGTACGAGCGCATCGAACTGGCCGCGGTGCCCGCCACCGAGGTCGCCGGCCGGGTCGTCAACGACCTCGTCCACCTGCTCGCCGAGCTGCTGGAGAACGCCACGTCGTTCTCCTCGCCGCAGACCAAGGTGCGGGTCACGGGTCACGCGCTGCCCGACGGCCGCGTGCTGGTCGAGATCCACGACACCGGTATCGGACTCTCGCCGGAGGACCTGGCCGCGATCAACGAGCGGCTCGCCTCGCCGCCCACCGTGGACGTCTCGGTCTCCCGCCGCATGGGTCTGTTCGTGGTCGGCCGCCTCTCGCTGCGTCACGGCATCCGGATCCAGCTGCGGCCCTCCGACTCCGGCGGTACGACCGCGCTGGTCATGCTGCCCGTCGACGTCGCGCACGGCGGCAAGCAGCCCGCGCCCAAGCCGGCCCCGGGCCAGCAGGCCGGTGCTCCGGGCGGTCTGCTCGGCGGCGGCCAGGCGGGTGCGGCCGGTGGCTCGCGCCCCGGTCTCGGCGCCGCTCCCGCGGGCCCGGCGGGCCGTCTGGCCCCGGGCCAGGCCGGAGCGCGCGGCCAGGTCGGCGCGGGCTCCGCGCCCCGTGCCGCGCTGCCCTCCCGCGACGGTGGTCCGCGCCAGCCGCAGGGCCGGCAGGACGCCGGGTTCCCCGCGGCCGGGACCGGCCCCCAGGACGCGTCCCGTCCCGAGCCGCAGCGCCACGGCGGCGGTCTCGCGGGCGCCTTCGGCAACGGCGCCCGGCTCGGTGCCCGCGGTCAGGGCGACGGTCCGGGCCGTCAGGAGCCGGGCGGCCGCCCGGACCTGTTCAGCGAGAAGCGTCAGGTCCAGGACCGCCAGAACGACGGCGCCGCCTGGCAGTCGCAGCCGCAGCAGGCCCGGCAGAACCCCGCCGGTCCCGGCGGCTTCCAGCAGCCCGGCCAGGGCGGCCCCGAGCGCCAGCTGCCGCCCGTCGGCGGTCCGCGCGCCGAGCTGCCCGGTGCCCCCTCCCAGGGGCCGGCGACCGGCGGCTACCCCGTACCGCAGCGTCCGCAGACCACCAGTTGGGGTGCCGAGGACCCGGCGCGTGGAGCGCTGGACGCCCCGCGCGGCCACGAGGAGCCCGAGGCCACCGGCCAGTTCCAGCGCCCGGACACCGGACAGTTCCAGCGGCCGGTGGACCCGCAGTTCGCTCCGCGTCCGTCGCTGGACGAGCAGCAGGGCCCCGGCGCCACCGCCGAGTTCGCCCGCCCGGACTTCTCCGCCCCGGCTCCGCAGCCGCACGTCCCGCAGGCCCAGGCCCCGCAGGACTTCCCGGCCCAGGACCCGGCGAGCACCGCGCAGTTCGCCCGCCCGGACTTCGGGCAGCCGCAGCCCGTCCGGGCGCAGGACCAGGGCTTCCCCGCCCCGGCCCAGCAGACCCCGGGCAACGACTTCGGCGCACCGCGCCCGCCGGCCGGTGACGGCCCGTACCGCCCGGTGCCGCCCCAGCAGCCGCAGCCCGAGGCGCTGCCCGCCGCAGGCCCCGGGGACGGTCGTACGCCGCTGTACGACACCCTGGAGACCAACTGGTTCCACGGCCCGCAGCAGAACCAGCAGGGCGGCCAGCAGCACGGCGGTCAGCAGCCGCCCGCCGCCGAGCCGCAGGAGCCCGCGTCCCTCCCCCGCCGGCAGGCCCCGGAGTCCCCGACTCCCGGTGCCCCGGCCGGTGGTGGCGACACGGGCAGCACCCCCGCAAGTTCCTGGCGCCCCTCGCCCAACGACGAACTCGTACGGCAGGCGGAGCGGGTCAAGAAGCCCGCGGCAGGCGGAATCACCACTTCCGGACTGCCGCGTCGAGTGCCCCGCGCCAACCTGGTGCCGGGAACCGCTCAGCAGCAGAACCATCAGTCCGGTCCGCAGGTGTCACGCGCCCCCGACGACGTGCGCGGGCGGTTGACCAATCTCCGCCGGGGCATCCAGCAGGGGCGGCAGGCCAACAGCCAGTCGACCGGCAGTTTCCCACTCGGCCCCACTCACCAGCAGGAGCGTTAGTTGAGCCCGATGAGTCAGGCCGCGCAGAATCTGAACTGGTTGATCACCAACTTCGTGGACAACACCCCCGGGGTGTCGCACACGGTGGTGGTCTCCGCCGACGGACTCCTGCTGGCCATGTCCGAAGGATTCCCCCGTGACCGCGCCGACCAGCTCGCCGCCGTCGCCTCCGGGCTGACCTCGCTGACCGCGGGCGCCTCCCGCATCTTCGAGGGCGGCGCCGTGAGCCAGACGGTGGTGGAGATGGAGCGCGGGTTCCTCTTCCTGATGTCCATCTCGGACGGTTCCTCCCTGGCCGTTCTCGCCCACCCGGACGCCGACATAGGTCTGGTCGGGTACGAGATGGCCCTGCTGGTCGACCGCGCGGGCAGTGTTCTCACCCCCGACCTCCGTGCCGAACTCCAGGGGAGCCTGCTTCACTAGGCGTCCTTGGATCGACGACAGACTCGATTGCCCCAGGTAACGCCCTCAACCCTCGCCCGTCAGGCCGTGCAGAGCCCCCCACCGGCCCCACCCGACGGCACGCCGACGCACTGCTGTCACGCCCGGAGGATTCATGACCCCGCCACCCGCCTCACCCGATCCGTACGGCGCACTGCATCACGCGTCGTACGACGGTGAAGGCGACCAGCCACTGGTCCGCCCGTACGCCATGACCGGTGGCCGGACCCGGCCGCGCTACCAGCTCGCCATAGAGGCACTGGTCTCCACCACGGCCGACCCCGCGCACATGGCGACGCTGCTCCCCGAGCACCAGCGGATCTGCCACCTCTGCCGCGAGGTCAAGTCGGTGGCCGAGGTCTCGGCGCTGCTGTCGATGCCGCTCGGTGTGGCCCGGATCCTCGTCGCGGACCTGGCGGAAGCCGGCATGGTGGCCATCCACCAGCCGGGCAATGGAGAGGCCGGCGGCGCGCCGGATGTGACACTGCTCGAAAGGGTGCTCAGTGGACTTCGCAAGCTCTAGCGGCGGCGCTGCCCGGGCCACCACCTCGGCGAAGATCGTGGTGGCAGGGGGCTTCGGCGTGGGTAAGACCACGTTCGTCGGTGCCGTCTCGGAGATCAACCCGTTGCGCACGGAGGCCGTGATGACCTCCGCGTCCGCGGGCATCGACGACCTGACGCACACCGGTGGCAAGACGACCACCACGGTCGCGATGGACTTCGGCCGTATCACGCTCGACCAGGACCTGATCCTGTACCTCTTCGGTACGCCCGGTCAGGACCGCTTCTGGTTCATGTGGGACGACCTCGTCCGCGGCGCCATCGGCGCCGTCGTCCTCGTCGACACCCGCCGCCTCGCCGACTGCTTCCCCGCCGTCGACTACTTCGAGAACAGCGGACTCCCCTTCGTCATCGCCCTCAACGGCTTCGACGGACACCAGCCCTACACCCCCGACGAAGTCCGCGAGGCGCTCCAGATCGGTCCCGACACCCCGATCATCACGACGGACGCCCGCCACCGCGCGGACGCCAAGAGCGGTCTGATCACGCTCGTCGAGCACGCGCTCATGGCACGGCTCAAGTAGGCACAAGTCGGTATTTCCGTACGGTAGTTGCCGTAGTCGGGCGGGGGTGGACTGTGTCCTTTGACACGCTCCACCCCCGTGATTGATAACGTTTCGACAGAGAATTGCCCCGCGGTCGACACCCGACGCATCCGTTCGGTGTCACAGCGCTCACCCGAGCCCTGCCTTTTGGTGGGGCTCATTCCTTATGCCCTATTTATCTGAGGTCTGCGCCACTCGGAATGACAGGTTCCGACTGTTTGGAACGCGACCCGTCCCCATGCTGGAATTCGACGAACTTCCAAGTAATACGGCCCTGAACGAAACACGGCACAGCGTAGGTGCCGACGCCGAGAGGTTGTTGGTCGAGTGAGGCGAAGCAACGCGGGCTCCACGGCGCAGCGGGAGCGGGGCAATTTCACCCCTCCGTCGCGCGCCGCGGCGTCGTCCGTCGATGCGTCGGACGCCGAACCGCCCCCGGGCGGTTCCACGAGGCTGTCCCCGCGCAACTGGCGGGTGCCCACCCGGCTGAACGCGATCCTCCTGATCCCCGTCCTGGTCGGCCTGGTCATGGGCGGTTTCCAGGTGAAGGGGTCGATCGACACCTGGCACGAGGCCGAGAACGCGGAGAAGACGGCGCTGGTCGTGCGCGCCGCCGCCGAGTACGGCCAGGCCCTGCTCAACGAGCGCGACCTCTCCGCCCAGCCGCTGCTGTCGAACAAGCGGGACGCCGCCGTCATCACCGAGGTCCGGACCACGACGGACAACGCGGCGGGCAAGTTCAACGAAGCCGTCAAGGACATGCCGAGGACGAAGGGCCTGGAGCGGCGCCTGAGGCTCTTCCGGCTGGAGGAGCCCACCCTCCCCGAGCTGCGCAAGGCCGCCTTCGCCGAGGCCCTGGACCCGGTGAAGACCGAAGAGGGCTACGTCAAGGTCCAGCACTCGCTGATGGAGTTCAGCAACGAGCTGGGGCTGGGCACCGGCAACATCACCAGCTACGGCCGTTCGGTCTACGCGCTGGAGCTGGCCAAGGCCGCAGAATCGCTTCAGCGCTCCATCGGCATGCATCTGCTGGTCCGTCCGAGCCAGCAGCGCGCCACGTTCGACGCCCAGGTCAAGGCGTTCGGTTCGTACAACTACCTGGAGAAGGTGGCCCTCGGCGAGTTCACCTCCGGCGCCACGGAGGAGGACGCGGCCCGGCTGAAGCAGGTGCTGTCCGCCAAGGCCGAGGAGAGCGACGCCAAGCTGAAGAAGGCCAAGGAGCAGGCCGCGGCCACCGGGGTGCCGTTCGTGGCGCCGCCCAGCATCGACGGCTCGGTCTTCGACGGCATGGCCGAACAGATCTCCCAGGGCAGGTCGACCGGGAAGCTGGCCGCGAAGGGGATCACCCCGGAGAGCTGGATGGCCGCCGCCACCGCCAAGTTCGACGGCTACACCACGGTCGAGAACGAGCTCGTCGACAAGGCGGTGAAGGAGGCAGCGGACATCTCCTCCCGCGCCCGGACCGACGCCTTCGTCAACGCCGGCGTGGTGATCGTCGCCCTGCTGGCCGCGTTCGTGCTGGCCGGTCTCATGGCCCGCCAGATGAGCCGTTCGATGCGCCGGCTGCGTACGGCCGCGTTCGGCATCGCCGAGCAGCGGCTGCCGATGCTGGTCGACCAGCTCTCCCGGACCGAGCCGGGCCGGGTCGACACCCGGGTCCAGCCGATCCCGATCCACAGCCGGGACGAGATCGGCGAGGTCGCCCGCGCCTTCGACCAGGTGCACCGCGAGGCGGTCCGGCTCGCCGCCGAGCAGGCCATGCTCCGGGGCAACGTCAACGCGATCTTCACCAACCTGTCGCGCCGCAACCAGTCGCTGATCGAGGGCCAGCTGACCCTCATCACCGACCTGGAGAACAACGAGGCCGACCCGGACCAGCTGGCCTCGCTCTTCAAGCTCGACCACCTCGCCACCCGCATGCGCCGCAACGGCGAGAACCTCCTCGTCCTCGCGGGCGAGGAGCCCGGCAGCCGCTGGAACCAGCCGGTGCCGCTGGTCGACGTGGTCCGCGCGGCCGCCTCCGAGGTGGAGTCCTACGACCGCATCGAGCTGTCCGGCATCTCCGAGACCGAGATCCACGGCCAGGCGGTCACCGACCTGGTGCACCTGCTGGCCGAGCTGCTGGAGAACGCCACCACGTTCTCCTCCCCGCAGACCAAGGTGCGGGTGAACGCGACCAGGCTGCCCGACGGCCGCATGATGATCGAGATCCACGACAAGGGCATCGGTCTCACCCCGGAGGACTTCGCCGACATCAACCACCGGCTGGCCAACCCGCCGACCGTGGACGCCTCGGTGTCGCAGCGGATGGGCCTGTTCGTGGTCGGCCGCCTGGCCGACCGGCACGGCATCCGGGTCCAGCTCCGTCCCTCGGGCGAGCAGGCCGGGACCACCTCGCTGGTCATGCTGCCGGAGGCGATCACCCACGGCGGCGGGGGCGAACCTCAGGCCGGGGGCGACGACTTCACCGTCTCCTCGATCATCCCGGAGCAGCAGGGCCTCGAACAGCAGCCCCAGGCGCACCAGCGCACCGCGGCGGAGCTGGGCTTCGACGACTCCCGCTACGAGCAGTCCCCGGCGGGCACGACGCTGGACCCGGTGGGCCGTTCGCTGATCCGCGAGGAGCGCCGGGCGGCGCTGGGGGCGCAGGTCTCCGGCGAGTACGAGCGGTTCGCCCCGCAGCAGCCGTACGGGGACCAGCAGCCCTACGCCGCGCAGGACCAGCAGCCGTACGCCGCCGAGGGCGCGCAGCCGTACGCCGGGGACCCGTACGCCGGGGCCGGATACGACGGCCACCCGCAGCAGCCGGAGCAGTACGGCCAGGGCCGGTACGGGCAGGAGCAGTTCGGCCGGGAGCAGTACGGGCAGGAACAGCAGCAGTACGGACAGGCCCCGTACGGGAGCGGCTACGCCGCGTACGGCACCGGTCCGGCCGCCGTCCCCGCGGAGTCGGGCCGTCCGGCCGCGGAACTTCCGGGCACCGGTTACGACGGGCAGTTCGGTTCCGGCCCCCAGCAGGGCGAATGGCCGGATCAGGGCGGCTACCAGGACGGGTACGAGCCATCGGCCCCGGCGGAAGCGGAACCATCCGTCCCGTCTGCCCCCGCCGAGCCGCAGGAACGCGTAGGCTTCGACCGTTCGGGGCCCACGCCCAACTCCGGCCACGAGCTCACCGAAGCCGGTCTGCCGCGCCGGGGTGGCCAGCAGCACTGGCAGCCCACCGGCCGGGGCAACAGCCGGCCCGCCGCCGCGCAGCAGCCGCCGCAGCAGCAGCAGGAGTTGCCGCAGCAGCCGTCGCCCGCGCAGCAGGACGGAAACGGCTCCGACGACTGGCACTCGGCCAACGACGAGCGCTGGGAGCGGGCCGAGCAGCTCCGGGAGCCGAAGGCGGGCGGGATCACCCCGTCCGGTCTTCCCCGGCGGGTGCCCAAGGCCAATCTGGTCGAAGGCACGGCGGAGCAGACCGTGCAGGACGGCCCTCAGGTTTCCCGCGCCCCCGAGGACATCCGCGGCAGGTTGAGCAACCTGCGGCGGGGCGTACTCCGGGGACGCAGCGCGGGTTCGGACGACAGTAATACCTACGACCAGGAGCGTTAGTGTGAGCCCGATGAGCCAGGCGGCGCAGAATCTGAACTGGTTGATCACCAACTTCGTGGACAACACCCCCGGGGTGTCGCACACGGTGGTGGTCTCCGCCGACGGACTCCTGCTGGCCATGTCCGAAGGATTCCCCCGTGACCGCGCCGACCAGCTCGCCGCCGTCGCCTCCGGGCTGACCTCGCTGACCGCGGGCGCCTCCCGCATCTTCGAGGGCGGCGCCGTGAATCAGACGGTTGTGGAGATGGAGCGCGGCTTCCTCTTCATCATGTCCATTTCCGATGGTTCCTCCCTTGCCGTTCTCGCACATCCGGACGCCGATATCGGTCTGGTCGGGTACGAAATGGCTCTTCTCGTCGACCGCGCGGGCAGTGTCCTCACTCCGGACCTCCGCGCCGAGCTCCAGGGAAGTCTTCTTAACTAATAGACAGACAGTGCGTTTCGCGCCACTGGGCCATAAGGTGCGGTGGCGCGGACCCGCTGGGATCGGGACCGGTAGTCGGAGGAGGAATCGTGGACGCACCCCAGGAAGGGCACCCGTACGACGGTGGCCGACGGGTACCGGGTGAGCACGGGGACAACCGGTTCGACTTCCCCTCCACTCCCGGCGGACCGGATGCCCGGCCTCCTTTCCGGCTCCACCAGCAGGGGCAGCAGGGCGCCCCGGAGGATGCCGGCTGGTCCGTACAGCGTCCGCACCACTACGACGCACCCCGGGCGCCCCGCGTCCAGCCGGCGGCGCCGGGGCGGAGTCCCGAGCCCGCCGCGCCGTCGGCGCACAACCCGCTGGTTCGTCCGTACGCCATGACCGGCGGCCGGACCCGCCCGCGCTACCAACTCGCCATTGAGGCGTTGGTCAGTACCACGGCCGATCCGTCCCGGCTGCACGGGCAGTTGCCCGAGCACCAGCGGATCTGCCGGCTGTGCTTCGAGATCAAGTCGGTCGCCGAGATTTCGGCGCTGCTCTCGATACCCCTCGGCGTTGCCCGGATCCTCGTCGCCGACCTGGCCGAGGCCGGACTCGTCGCTATCCATCAGCCCGGCGGCGACGAGTCCGCCGGCGGCCAGCCAGATGTGACACTGCTCGAAAGGGTGCTCAGTGGACTTCGCAAGCTCTAGCGGCGGAGCAGCCCGCTCCACTACCTCGGCGAAGATCGTGGTGGCAGGGGGCTTCGGCGTGGGTAAGACCACGTTCGTCGGTGCCGTCTCGGAGATCAATCCGCTGCGTACCGAAGCCGTGATGACGTCCGCCTCGGCGGGCATCGACGACCTGACGCACACCGGGGACAAGACGACCACCACGGTCGCGATGGACTTCGGCCGTATCACCCTGGACCAGGACCTGATCCTGTACCTCTTCGGTACACCCGGGCAGGACCGCTTCTGGTTCATGTGGGACGACCTCGTCCGCGGCGCCATCGGCGCCGTCGTCCTCGTCGACACCCGCCGCCTCGCCGACTGCTTCCCCGCCGTCGACTACTTCGAGAACAGCGGACTCCCCTTCGTCATCGCCCTCAACGGCTTCGACGGACACCAGCCCTACACCCCCGACGAAGTCCGCGAGGCCCTTCAGATCGGCCCGGACACGCCGATCCTGACGACGGACGCCCGCCACCGCGCGGACGCCAAGAGCGCGCTGATCACGCTCGTCGAGCACGCGCTCATGGCACGGCTCCGCTAGCGGATCCACCGACGGGGAAAGACACCATACGGAAGGGCCCGCACCCCCGAGGGGATGCGGGCCCTTCCGTATGCGCTGCGCGCGCTCGGGTCAGTGCTGCCAGGAGTGCGGGGCGCGGAAGCCCGGCGTGCGCTCCAGGCGGCGCCACACGGCGGTGTTGCGGCCCCGGTGGGCGGCGGCGGGCTCGACGGGGCGGGCGGCGGCGCGGGCGAGCAGGACCGCGGTTATCGCGGCCAGCTCCTCGGGCTCGGCGAGCCCCTTCTCGACTCGCAGCACGGAATCGGCGGCAGTGCTCATGTGGTCTCTCCGTCTTCTCGGCAGGGGCAGCAGGTGGTCGCGCGGGGTGCGGCGGCGGCCTACTGCGGGGGGTTGCCGTGCTTGCGGGACGGCAGGTCGGCGTGCTTGTTGCGGAGCATGGCGAGCGAGGCGATCAGGACCTCGCGGGTCTCGGCGGGGTCGATGACGTCGTCGACCAGTCCGCGTTCGGCCGCGTAGTACGGATGCATGAGTTCCGCCTTGTACTCCTTGACCATGCGCTTGCGCATGGCTTCCGGGTCCTCCGCCTCGGCGATCTGCCGGCGGAAGATGACGTTGGCGGCGCCCTCGGCGCCCATCACCGCGATCTCGTTGGTGGGCCAGGCGTAGGTGAGGTCGGCACCGATGGACTGGCTGTCCATGACGATGTACGCACCGCCGTACGCCTTGCGCAGGATCAGCGAGATCCTCGGCACCGTGGCGTTGCAGTACGCGTAGAGGAGCTTCGCACCGTGCCGAATGATTCCACCGTGCTCCTGGTCGACGCCGGGCAGGAAGCCGGGTACGTCCAAAAGAGTGATGATGGGGATGTTGAAGGCGTCACACATCTGGACGAAGCGGGCCGCCTTCTCGGAGGCCTCGATGTCCAGGACGCCGGCCAGCGACTGCGGCTGGTTGGCGACGATGCCGACGACCTGGCCGTCGAGGCGGGCCAGGGCGCAGACGATGTTGCGCGCCCAGCGTTCGTGGACCTCCAGGTAGTCGCCGTCGTCGACGAGCTCCTCGATGACCTTGTGCATGTCGTACGGGCGGTTGCCGTCGGCCGGGACCAGGTCCAGCAGGACGTCGCCGCGCCGGTCCGCCGGGTCCTCGGAGGGGACGACGGGCGGGTTCTCGCGGTTGTTCTGCGGGAGCATCGACAGGAGGTAGCGGACCTCGGCGATGCAGGTCTCCTCGTCGTCGTACGCGAAGTGCGCGACGCCCGAGGTCTCCGCGTGGACGTCGGCGCCGCCGAGCCCGTTCTGGGTGATCTCCTCGCCGGTGACCGCCTTGACGACGTCCGGGCCGGTGATGAACATCTGCGAGGTCTCGCGGACCATGAACACGAAGTCGGTCAGGGCGGGGCTGTAGGCCGCGCCGCCCGCGCACGGGCCGAGCATCACGCTGATCTGCGGGATGACGCCCGAGGCCCTCGTGTTGCGCTGGAAGATCCCGCCGTAGCCGGCGAGCGCGCTGACGCCCTCCTGGATACGGGCGCCGGCGCCGTCGTTCAGCGAGACCAGCGGGGCACCCGCCGCGATGGCCATGTCCATGATCTTGTGGATCTTCGTGGCGTGGGCCTCGCCCAGCGCACCGCCGAAGATCCGGAAGTCGTGCGCGTACACGAAGACCGTCCGGCCCTCGACCGTTCCCCAGCCGGTGACCACACCGTCCGTGTACGGCTTCTTCGCCTCCAGGCCGAAGCCGGTCGCCCGGTGCCGGCGCAGCTGCTCGACCTCCTTGAACGAACCCTCGTCCAGGAGCAGTGCGATGCGCTCGCGCGCGGTCAGCTTACCCTTGGCGTGCTGCGCCTCGGTCGCCCGGTCACTCGGTCCGCGCCGGGCCTGCTCACGCAGTGCCAGCAGTTCGGCCACCCGGCCACGGGTGTCGCTCGGCTCACCCGGGGTTTCGTCCACAACGGTCATGTACCGACCCTACGAACCCCGGCAAGTAAATCCTGCCGTCGACTCCGTACAGTCTCCTGCCCCGATTCCTGGCGAGGGTCCACATAGCCCGGACGACGTGCAGGCGAACTACCAGCCAGTACAGGTCCTTCTTTGTGCGGGTCCGACAAAGCGCGGGGGCAGTGGGGTGGCGTCCGCCGTCAGCCCCGGGGTGTGCTCCGGTTGGGGGGTCCGCACCTTCGGACCGTGGTGCGGACCCCCCGCCCGGTCGCTCAGCGGGCGCAGTGGAAGCGGGCGTCGCCCCAGTCCGCGTGGTCGTTCCCGTTGCCGTCGCCGCCGTCGCCGACGACCAGGTCGACGTAGCCGGCCCCGGTGACGTCGGCCTCCAGCGTCCAGGCGCTGTCGGCCGCCCTGAGCACCGGCGACCTCACCTTCTCGGCGCCGTCGGCCAGGACGGAGAACTGTACGCTCCCGGCACTCTTCTGTACGTCGTCCACCCCCACCCGGGCGGTGAAGGAGGTGCAGTTCCCGCCGAGGTAGTAGCGGATCTTCGCCGGGGCGTGGGTGCCCAGCCCCTTGGCGTAGACGGTGCCGCCGATGGTGAGCGGGGTGCCGTCACCGGCGCCGGTCTCGCCGTTGGAGAGGTTCCGCTCGACCGGGCCCCAGCCGTTCTCGGCCGCCGTCCAGTCCAGGTCGCCGGCCCAGCTGTCGGTGGTGGGCGGCGGGGGCAGGGTGCGAACGGCGGTCTGTGCGCCGAGCGTGCGCCGGGCGCCGCCGACCGCGTACCCAACCGAGGCGGCCAGCTCGTACGTCCGGTACTCGGCGTCCGCGGGCGGGGTGACCCGCCAGGTGCCGGTGGCCCTGGCTCCGGCCGCGACGGAGTCGAAGGAGACCGGGCCGGAGGGTTCGGCCGTCCAGCCCTCGGGGACGGTCAGGGCGAGCTCGACGCCGGTGGCGGCGGTCGCCTCGTGGTTGGTGAAGGACGCCTCGACGGTGTTGGCCCGGCCCGGTTCGAGGGTCTCGGCGCCGGGGTCGACGGTGAGGGTGCCGCAGGCGGCCCGCTCGGAGTCGGGGGCCGGGCCGAGGTCGGTCACGGTGAAGGAGTCGAGGACGAAGTCGGCCCCGTCCGGGGCGTCGCCGCGCTTGCGCAGCCCGGTCCAGGTGTCGCCGCAGCCCGCGGTGAGGGTCTCGGTGAAGCGGCCGGTGGTGCGCTGCTGCCCGATCGGGGTGGTCCGGGTCTCGACGGAGTCGGGCTTGCCGTCCGCGGTGATCCGGTCGTAGCCGTCGACCCACTCGTAGGCGCCGGCGTGGCTGGACTGGTAGTCGTACGCGATCTTGTATCGGTGCCCGTCGGTCATGGGCACGGTCCACGGGGCGGTGCGGTAGACGAGCCCGGCGTTCTCCTCGTGGGACTTGAGGGACTCCTTGCCGCCGATCACGTCGTCGACCAGCTTTCCGTTCCACCCGGCCTGGGTGTACGGGGCGTGCAGCTGGGAGATGACGGTGCGGGGGTCGGTGGAGCCGCCCGCGTCGCCCTTGAGGAAGGGGCCCCAGCCCTGGTCGACGTCCTCGAAGTCCTCGTGGACGACGGTGCCCGGCGCGGTCTTCGGGGCGTTGGCGACGATCCGGACGTCGTCGGCCCGTACGGTCGCCGCGCTGCCGCCGGCCGCCTCGATGCGCAGAGTGGCGCGGCCGGTGGCGGGTGCGGTGAAGTTGACCTTGGCGCGCTGGAAATAGCTGCCGTGCCAGTCGGAGGCGGCGACCTGGTCCTTCACGGTGGAGCGGTCCACGGCGACGGACTTCCCGCCGATCGAGAGCGTGGTGTGCCGGGTCTTCCCGGGCTGCACCTCGATGAGCGCGGAGGCGGTGTAGCGCTTGCCGGGGACGAGCCCGTCGACGCGCTGCGCGAGGGCGGCGGGGGCGCTGCCGGTGAGGGCGGCGCTGTTGCGGCCCCGGCTGTCGGTGTCGCGGCCGACGGTGCCGGTCCTCGTCCAGGCGGTGAGCGCCTTGTCGTTGAAGCCGGGGTCGGCGACCGGGGTGCCCTCGCCCCACTTCGGGTCGGCGGCCTTGGGCGCCTGCCGGGGGTAGAGGACGTAGGGCTGTCCGGCCTTCGCGGTCAGGGTGACCTTCCCGTCGACGGGCTTGACGGTGCCGGATTTCACCCGGCCGTTGTCGGTGAGCGCGTAGACGGTGTACGTGCCGTTCGACGGGACGGACCAGGTGGTGGTCCCGCCGGACTTGTTGTAGTGGTACAACTTCTTCCCGCCGTCCCAGGGCAGCAGGTAGTCGGTGCCGCTGAGGACCTTGCGGCCGTGGTCGTAGAAGGTCCGCTTCCCGTCCTCGACGGTGCCCCGGACGCCGCCGGTGAGGGTGATGTCGTTGCCGTCCCAGCGGGTGATGCGCTGCTGCTGGAGGTACTTGGCGGGCAGGTTGCGCTGCCAGATGTTGTCGTAGAAGGCGTTCCAGTCGGTCTCGCCGGTCCAGCCCTCGAACTCGGCGATGGCGGTCTGGCCGAGGACCGGGTCGTTGTTCCAGGTGTCCCGCTCGCCGTTGCGGATGAAGCGGATGATCTTCGAGTTGAGGCCCTTGTTGGTGGCGCCGCCGTAGTCGAGGTCGTTGGCCCAGTGCGACCAGAGGGTGCCGCGTTCGAACTTGTCGGACCACTCGCTGCCGACGTTCCAGCCCTGCTTCTGGACGGCCCTGAGCGTCTTGTCGGCGATCCAGCCGTGCGTGTAGTAGACGTCAATGTAGAGGAAGTCCAGGTTGCGGTCGGTCTCGTCGCGGAGTTGCTGGAAGCGCCGGGCGAGGTCGCCGCTGTTGATGTCGCGGCGCTGGTCGATGTAGTAGCTCTGGCCGAGCCAGTTCCAGCCGGGCTTGGTCCTGTCGACGAGCTTCTCGTCGAACTCCCTGGCCTCGGGGTACGCCTCGGTGGCGTTGACGTGGACGCCGAAGGTGGCGCCCCACTTCTTGCCGTCCTTGAGCAGGGTGTTGAGGTCCTTGAGCCCGCCGGCGCGCTTGTTGTAGTCGCCGCCGTAGTCGGGGTGGGCGGAGTCGTGGCCCTCGGAGGCGTACCCCTTGAGGACGGCGAGCTGGCCAAGGCCGTCGGTGGCGAGGGAGACCCGCTTGACGTCGTCGAGGGTGCGCAGGAAGGGGTGGGTCGCCTGGCTGGCGAAGTTGAACGGGATGTGGGTGACGACCCGGTCGGGGGTGGATGCGCTGCCGGGCGCCGTCACGCCGATGGAGCGGAAGGCGACGGCCCCGTCCTGCCAGTCCACGGCCTTGTCGCCGTTGGCGTCGGGGGTGACGACGACCTTGGCCCAGGGGAGGTCGTCGCCGCTCTCCGGCTCGGACGCCCCGTCGCCCCGGTAGGTCCACTGGCCGGACCAGACGCCGACCCGGACGCCGCCGTCGTCGGCGGTGCGGGCCTGGTGCCAGAACCGGGCGTCGTCGCCGTTGGTGGCGCCGGAGGGCTTGTCGTAGGAGGAGTTGGACTCGACGGCGGCGGCGAGCGTGGAGGTGTTGACGAGGGCGTACGTGGCACCGGCCGGGGCCTTGTCGGCCGGGGTGGCGGCGGTGACCTTGCCGAAGACGTCGGCGGTCCGCGTCGAGTCGTTGTCGAGGGTGGTGAAGGCGGTCGCGGCGCCGGGGTCGGTGGAGCCGACGGAGACCAGGTCGTGGCCGGGTATGTCGATGGTGGAGACGCGGAACGCCCCGGTGTCGCGGACGGCCGTGACCTTGAAGGTGGTGGCGCGTCCGGCGACCGAGAGCGAGGCGTCGATCTCGACGCCGGGCAGTCCGGTGAAGGTCAGGGTGTAGCGGGCGGCCGAGGCGGTGATCCGGGGGGCGCCCTTCAGTGTCACCGGGTACGCGGTGCCGTTGAGGGTCACGGAGGTGACCGGGCGCGTGCTGCCGAACAGCCGCCCGCCGCCGGCCCGGTCGGTGTACGCGAGGACCCGGGGGAAGTCCTCGGCCACGGCGACCGCGAGCTGCGCGGACCGGATGACGGGGGCGTCGGCGGGCACGGACGGCGCGGTCGCGGCGGACGGACCGGACGCGGGGACGGCGGCCGAGGCGGGGAGCGCCGCCCCCGCCAGGGCCAGGACGACGGCTGTGGCGGCGGCTGCGGCACCCGCCGAAGTGAATCTTGGAGACGACATGTGCACTGCGTAGTCCCCACTCCGGGACACCGTCAACGACCTGCGACGACTCCGGACGCGGCAGTCCAACAACCGCGTTGCGTAAGTCCAAGTGGGCTTGTGCGCAAGGGTTCTGACGCGCCGCCGCACCACTGCCGACGGGGACAGCTCCTCTGTCCGCCGGAGCGCGGGTTGACCCTCCCCCTACGTCAGGCTTGAGGCTGGGTTCCGACGAAAGGGCAGGTGGATGGGGTACTCCGTGGGACAGGTCTCGGCCTTCGCCGGGGTGACGGTGCGGACGCTGCACCACTACGACAAGGCGGGGCTGCTCTCGCCCAGTGACCGCAGCCGCGCCGGATACCGGCTCTACGGTGAGGCCGACCTGGTCCGTCTCCAGCAGATCCTCTTCTACCGGGAGCTCGGCTTCCCCCTCGACGAGATAGCCACGATCCTCGAGGATCCGCAGGTGAACGCCCTGGAGCGGCTCCGGGACCGGCAGCGGCAGCTGACCGAGGAGATCGCCAGGCTGCAACGGCTGGCCGAGGTGGCGGAACGGGCGATAGAGGTCCAGCGGACCGGGGTGTCCCTGACCCCTCAGGAACGGTTCGAGGTCTTCGGCGAGGTCGCCTTCGACCTGAGTTACGCCACCGAGGCCGAGCTGAAGTGGGCGGGATCGGAGGGGCGGCGCGGGGCGATGGCGCGCGCCGCCGCGCACACGAAGGAGGACTGGCGCCGGCTCATGGAGGAGGCCGCCGCCTGGCGCGCGGAACTGCTCGCGGCCTTCGACGACGGGGAGCCGGGCGACGGCGGGCGGGCCATGGAGCTCGCCGAGGAGCACCGCCTGCACATCGCGCGCTGGTTCACCGCCTGCCCGCCCGCCATGCATGTGCGCATCGCGGACGACTTCGTCGCCGATCCGCGC
Organism: Streptomyces sp. NPDC001108; assembly: GCF_053598535.1. Classification (NCBI taxonomy): domain Bacteria; kingdom Bacillati; phylum Actinomycetota; class Actinomycetes; order Kitasatosporales; family Streptomycetaceae; genus Streptomyces; species Streptomyces sp. NPDC001108. The sequence goes on along the minus strand of NZ_JBSFKL010000011.1, from coordinate 50,235 downwards.
GCGTTCGCCCTGGTCGTACCGCCGTCCCAGCAACGCCCTGGTCTGGCCGCGTACCTGTGCCGGGCGGTCCACGCCAACGCGGCCCGCCACGCGGATGGCGGCCCCGAACCCGAGGAACACCCATGAGAATCCTGATCGCCACGGCCGGATCGCACGGCGACGTCGCGCCCTACACGGGCCTCGGCGCCGCGCTGCGCCGGGACGGGCACGAGGTCGCCCTCGCCGCCACGGACGCCTTCGCGCCCCTCGTGCGCGACGCGGGGCTGGAGTTCCGCCGACTGCCCGCCGACGCGCGGATGCGGGGCGGGGGCACCGGCAACCGCGCGCTGATGCGCGCCGCCGCCGCGTTCCTCGCCGAACTGGGCCAGGGCTTCGCCGACGCGGTGGACGACGGCACGGACCTGCTCCTGCTGTCGGCCACCACGGCCCCGCTCGGCTGGCACCTCACCGAGGCCCTGGGCATACCGGGCGTCGGTGTGTACCTCCAGCCCACCGCGCCGACCGGCGACTTCCCCCCGCTCGTGCCGGGCGCCCGCCCGCTGGGACGTCTCGGCAACCGGGCGGCCGGGCGCTTCGCCCTGCGGATGGCCGACCGCGTCCACGAAGAGGCGGTCGCGAAGCTGCGCCACCGCCTCGACCTGCCCCCGGCCTCCGCCGCCGGGACGCGTCGACGGCGGGAACGGGACAACTGGCCCGTCCTTCACGGCTTCAGCCCCACCCTGGTGCCCCGCCCCTCCGACTGGCGCCCCGGCCTGGAGGTCGTCGGCAACTGGTGGCCCCACCACGACCCGGCCGCACGGCTCCCCGCCGAGGTCGAGGACTTCCTGTCCGCCGGGGACCGGCCCGTCCTCATCGGCTTCGGGAGCATGGCGTCCGGCGACGGGGAACGGCTGAGCGGGATCGCCGTGCGGGCCCTGCGCCGGGCCGGGCTGCGGGGAATCCTCCAGGCCGGCAGCGCCGGGCTCGCCGCCGACGGGGACGACGTGCTCACCATCGGGCACGTGCCGCACGCCCTGTTGTTCCCGCGGCTGGCCGCGGTGGTCCACCACGGCGGGGCCGGCACCTCGGCCGCCGCGCTACGGGCCGGGGTGCCCGCGGTCACCGTGCCGGTCACCGCGGACCAGCCGTTCTGGGCGGGGCGGCTCGCCGCACTCGGCGCCGCCCCCGACCCGATCCCCTTCCGGTCCCTCACCGTCGAACGCCTCGCCGACTCGCTCGGCCGGGCCGTGGGCCGGCGGGCACACGGCCGGGCCGCCGAGGAGGCGGCGAAACGGCTGGCGGCCGAGGACGGGGCGGGCCGGACGCTCAGGGCCGTCGAGCGGCTGACCGGTGGATGACACCGCCCGTCCGCCGGGCCCGGTCCCACCGGAACCCGGGCCCGTACGGCCGTCGCCACGTCACCAGCGGACGGCCGTGAAGTCGACCGGCTCGGGCCGCAGCAGCGCCGCGCGTTCGGTGAGGGCGAGCAGCCGCCGGGACATCTCCTCGGCGTCCAGCCGCTTGCGGTCGCCGTGGCCGGGCAGCACCCATTCGAAGGTCAGCTTCCCCGCCGTCCGGGCCAGGGAGGCGGCCTGTTCCTCGATGGAGTACCAGGTCACCGGGGCCACGACTTCCAGGTCCCGGGTGGTGCGCGACCAGTGGAAGCTGTCGCCGCTGAAGCAGTACCGGTCGTCGGCGAGGTAGAGCACGCTGCCCTCGGTGTGGCCGGGCAGCGGATGGACGGTGACGCCCTCGGCGACCTCCACCGGGTCGAGCCCCCGGATCACCTGGTCCGCGTCCGGCGCGGCGTCCAGGTCGCCCTCGTGGATCCAGAGCCGGGCCCCGTAGTGGTCGGCGTAGCGCCGCCCGTGCGCGGCGTGGTCGCGGTGGGTCAGCAGTACGTCGGTGACGGGCCCGGCGACCGCCGCGTACCGGTCCGCGAGGGCGGGGCTCCAGCGCGGGGTGTCGATCATCATCGACGTACCGGAGGGCCGCCGGAGCAGGTACGCGTTGGCCCCGGCGGTGTGCGTGGAGTTGTGGCCGCAGATCAGTACGCCGTCGTCGAGCGCCATCGGGAACGGATCGAGCACCGGGTCCAGCTTCCGGGAGCCGGGCCGGATCGAGCGGGTGTGGCAGGCGAAGGCGGCCGCGTGCAAGCGCCGTGCCTCCTCCTCGTTCTCCGGCTGGCGCACCACCTTCGACCGCAGGTCCTCCTCCACGAACAGTTCGGGCGCGAACTGTCGGGCGACGTCGCAGTTGGTGCAGCGCTCGTCCACGTACCAGTCGTCCACGGCGGTGCTCCTCGCATGTCCACGTGCTCGGGTCCCCGTACCGAGGCCCGGCCGGACCTCCGGACCCAGGCATAGCCGACGCCCGCCCGCGCGTGGAAGGGCGCATCCGGGTCGGGCGCGCCGCACCCCACGGAAGGAAACGGCTTCGGAGCCGGGAACGGGAACATTCCGGCGGGCCGCCCCGTTCACCCTGGGCCGTCCACGTCGCCACCCCGGGGAGCATCGTGTCCGAAGCCGTAGCCACCACCTCCGCCACCACCTCCGCCACCTCCGCCGCCACTTCCGCGTTCCGCACCGAGCTTCCGGATCTGGGCGCGCAGGCCGAGCGCCTGATCGAGCTGGGGGTGCCCGGGATCGCCGGGCTGTCCGCCGCCGAGCTGCGCGCCTTCGCCGAGGCCGGTGCGGCGGACCCGGCCGCCGAGGGCGCCCTGCTCGCCGTCCACCCGGACCGGGCCCCCGCTTCCGCCCTCGCGCCGCTGCTCCGCCGCGACGACAAGCCGGGGTTCGTGGTCGTCGACATGGCCGACGTCGACCTCTTCACCCCGATCGACACGGTCGTCCTGCCCGACGCGCCGCTCTATCTCGTCACCGGCGTCGACCGGGGCGACGAGATGGCCGACTGGAGCCCGGACGAGGCCCTGCCCGCCCTCACCGAACGGGCCCGCACCCCGCTGACGCACACCGAGGGCATCCACTGGGTGCTGCAACAGCCCGCCGCCCTGGAGCGCAATCACTGCTTCATGACGATCGGCTCCCGGCTGCGCAAGGCGAACGGAGCCCTGGACGCCCGTACTCCGGCGATCTGGATCAGCAACGGCACCGGGCGGGACGGCCGCGAGCGCCGCAACGCCCCGAAGGTCGGCTGGTGCTGGGCGGGCAACCGGCACACCTGGCTCGGCTTCGCCTCCGCGACCGGCCGCCAGTAGGCCGGGGCACCGGGGCGTGGAGGCGTGCGGGCTCCCCTGTCATGGGGCGCCCGCGGCCTCTCGCCCCGGGACGGTCCCGGAGCGGGGACGGGCGATCACCGGGCAGGAGTTCCACAGCTCCGTCCCGGCCCTGGTCAATTCCAGTACCGCGCGCCGTTCACCAGTGGTCCACGCGGCGCACTCGCCCTCGAACAGCTTCATGTACGCGCTGTTCCGCACCGGTCCCCGCCGCGGCAGCCGATGGACCGCGTCGAGCCCCCGGGCCAGATCGTCGAAGAAGTTCCAAGCCTCCAGCAGCGCGCCCGACGGGACCTTCCGGCGCACCGGATCCTCCAGCCAGTGCTGGACGCGGGAGAGTTCCAACGTGTCGGCCTCAGGGGTGACGAGTTCCCGGCCTCGTCGGCGCGCGTACATCCCCGCCTGCCGAACCGTCGCGAACACCGGCACGTGCAGACGGCCCGCTTCCGGCAGCGTGAGCACCCGGTCGGGCTCGTCGCCCCGCCCACCGACCCACAGAACCACGGCACCGCGCCCGCGCCCCCGCACCCGGTACGCGTAGAGGCTCCCGCCCCGGCGTCCCGTCGCGAACACGTCCGTTATCCCGGTCCTTGTCATGCCCTCACACTGGCATGACCAGCAGGGATCCGTCGCGGCACTTCTCCGCAGGGGCGGCGGACCGGGGAGGAGGCCGACCGGAACACGCAGGACACGAGTTGCGTCCGGAATCGCTGGGTCGGGGCACTCAGGGTGTCGGTGGAACAGCGACGGCCCGCAAGGACTGCAGGTTGGCTGCCAGGAAGTCGTCGAACGTGCGAGCTGGCCGACCGGTGATGTCGCGGACCGTGGTCGTGGTCTCGGCCTGGGATCCGGAGGCGACTTCCTTGACCAGGAAGGCGAGATCCTGGGCAAACCAGCGCGGCAGGCCCTGGGACCTCATGGCGGCGGCCAGCGAATCAGGGGGCAGTTCCGCGCGCCCCACGGTCCGACCCAGCGCGGACGAAATCTTGTGGGCGATCTCGGCATCGGTGAGCGCCTCCGGGCCGGTGAGGACGAAAGTCTTCTCCTCGCCCAGCGACCCTGCCAGCAGGTCGGCCGCGCAGGCAGCGACATCGTGGCAGTCGATGTGGGCGACGGGGGTGCTGCCGTAGCTGCTGATCAGGCTTCCCTCACGCGTGAATGCTTCCGGCGCGATGAAGTTCTGCATGAAGCCGGCGGGCTGCAGCAGCGACCAGGCAAGGCCAGACGCCTTCAGGTACTCCTCGATCTCCCAGTGCGCGCCCTGGGAGAGCTTCGCCGCCTGCCGAGCGTGCCAGACCGACACTTTCACCACGTGTGTGACGCCGGCCCGGCGCGCTGCGTCGATCACCGTCTTCTGCTGACGGACCATCGGCTGCTCCCCGTCCAGCGGCTGGGCGCCGGCACTGTTGAGGAACAACTGGTCCACGCCGTCGAGTGCTGCGGCAATCGAGTTCGGGTCGTCGAAGTCGCCGACGACGAAATCGCACCCCAGCACCCGCCCCCTGCTTTCGTCACGGACCAGCGCACGAAACGCAACACCGGCTTGACGCAACTGGCGCACCAAGGACCTGCCGATGGAGCCGGTGGCTCCCGTCACCAAGATCACGAAGTCCCCCTCGAACGGGTACGGCGGCCCCCGGAGCAACTAACCTGAGGGGCCCTCGAGATGAGTTAACCTGAGGCGCCCTCGAATGAGCAAGGAGTGAAGAAGATGACCGAGCCCCCGCGCCGCCGACCGCGTGCCGACGCTCGGCGCAATCGCGATCGTCTCCTGGCAGAGGCCGACGCGGTCTTCCGCCAAGAGGGCACGGACGCGGCGCTGGAGAGCATCGCCCGGCGGGCCGGCGTCGCGATCGGCACGCTGTACGGTCATTTCCCCACCCGCCGCGCCCTCGTCTGCTCACTGCTGCGCGAACGCAATCAGGCACTTTTCGAGCACGGGAAGGAACTGCTCACCGACTCCCCGCCCACGCAAGCGCTCATCCGGTGGGTGTACGCGGTGGTCGAGCACGCCGCCGCCTACCAGGGGCTGGCCGCCGTACTGGCCGACGGCCTGGGTGATGAGGAGTCCGAACTCCATGCCTCTTGTGTGCGCATGACGGAGATTAGTGATCAGTTGATCGCCGGCGCCCGGGCAGCCGGGACCCTCCGCCGGGACGTGACCGGCGCCGACATCTTCGCCCTGATGAACGCCGCCGCCTGGACCCGCGATCACATGCCCCCCGAGCAGGCGGACCGGCTCGTGGCACTGACCATGGACGGCATGCTGGCCCAGGCGCCGAGCCGGAGCACAAAGGCGGAACAGGACCGCGACCAGAACCCTTGACCATCTGCACGTCGGTCACCCGGGGAGGCGCCGCGGACAAGGAACGAAGTCCGGCCACGGCGATGGCCGGACAGGTGCCTACGGCGTGTCTCCGGCGCATTCCGGCCGTCCTCCCGGAAGGACCGGCCCCGGCGGACCGGTCCCGAAGCGGCCGGGGGCTACACCGGCACCCGGTCCGGTGCGCGTACCGCGAACTCGCACCAGACCACCTTGCCCGGGTTCCGCTCCCCCACGCCCCACTTGTCGGCGAGTGCCGCGACCAGGAGCAGCCCGCGCCCCGACTCCGCGTCGGAGGGCGCCCAGGAGTCGGGGAGCGTGACCTCCTTGTCGCCGCTGTCGTGGACCTCGGCGCGCAGGATGCCGTCGGCCGGGTCCAGGCGGAGCTGGAGTCGGTAGCCCCGGCCGGGTGGAACCCCGTGCAGCAGGGCGTTGGTGACCAGTTCGCTCACGCAGAGCAACACATCGTCGGCGCGCTCCTCGCACTCCCAGTCGAGCAGCGCATCGCGTACGAACTGCCTTACGAGCGGCACGGATCGGCGTTCCCTCCGGTGGAACGCCTCGCGGAAGTGGGGGAGTTGGGTAGCCTCGTTCACCCCGCCAACATCACACAAAGTCACTGGTGTTGAGCAGTGCGCAAGGTCGTACATCTCATCTGTACGACCTCTGACTGATCAATCGGGGTTTCGTACGGGGAGAGGGAGTTCATGCATACACCAAAGCCACGGAAGAGCAAGCAGCTCACCACCTGGACCATGATCGGCAACCTGGTGGCCGATCACCGCAACGATCTCAATCTGACGCAGGTGACTCTGGCCGGAATGTGCGGCGTGAGCGTGGACACGCTCTCGTCGGTCGAGCAGGGGCGTCGGCCGCTCCAGATGGACCTGGCGGTCGTGCTCGACAAGTTCCTCGGCACGAAGAGGACGTTCCAGACCCTGGCGCAGTCGATGCCGAGCAGGGACCGTTTGCCGGTCTTCATCCACGATTTCCTGGACTACGAGCAGGATGCGCTGACGCTGATCTGGTACGAGAACCAGGTGGTGCCGGGGCTGCTCCAGACCGAGGAGTACGCCCGCTTCGTCTTCGAGTGCCAGTACCCGCCCCTGGACGAGGACGAGCGGGAGAGCTGGGTGGCGGCCCGGATGGACCGGCAGCGGCTCCTCGAACGCAAGCCGCGCCCCATCCTCCACTTCATCCTGGAGGAGAGCGTTCTCCGCAGCCGGCTCGGCGACCCCGCCATGATGCGGAACCAGATCCGCCATCTGCGTCGGCTCATGGAACTCCCCTTCCTGAGCCTCCAGATCATGCCGATAGAGCTTCCGAAGCACGCGGCGCTCGACGGCCCGATGATCCTGCTGGAGACCCCCGAGCACGACCATCTGGCCTATGTCGAGGGCCAGCTCACCAGCTACTTGCACGAGGACCCTGATCAGGTCAGTGTGCTTCTGCAGAAGTGTGGGATGCTGCGTTCGCAGGCGCTCTCCGTCGACGCGAGCGCCCGTCTCATGGACGAAATGCTTGGAGAGACATGACCCTCGCAGCACACCCGGCTCCCCGCTCCGCCACTCTTGCCTGGTTCAAGTCGAGCTACAGCGGCCCCCAGGGCGGCAACTGCGTGGAGATCGCCTACGACTGGCGCAAGTCCAGCTACAGCGGCAGCCAGGGCGGCGCCTGCGTGGAGGTGTCCGCGCACCCCGCCGCCGTCCACATCCGTGACTCCAAGGTCACCGAAGGCCCCGTCCTGACCGTCCCTCCGGCCGCCTGGACCGCCTTCCTCAACGCCACGATCTGACGACTCCCGGCACCACCCGAAGAACCAGCGGCCTCGGCCCCCTGCACGGGCCCGAGGCCCTCGGCATGCCACCCGCCTGCCTGGCCGCGCTCCGGCGATCGGATCCTTGCCGCCCCACGTACAACCCCCCACACCCCTCCCCCGTCTCCTAGTCAGCCGCGAGGGCATGCCTCCGGCGCAGGGGAAGGAGCGGGCTCGACGATGAACAGGGCCTTGAGCAGAGCGATGTGGAGAGCGGCGCTGGCCGGAGGTGCGGTGGCCGTGTTCACCTCGGTGACGGCAGTGCCCGCCGGAGCGGCGGAGGGCGGGGTCGCCTTCTCCCGGGTCTCGGTGAACGGCGGGAAGCCGATCGTGGTCGGAGTCAAGGAAGAGGTCGAGGTGCATGCGACCTTCCGGATGACGACCACGCTGAAGTACGACTCCGGGCCGATGGTGTTTCCCTACCGGGGCAAGCTCAGCAACATGGACACCATGCACAGCATGATCATCGGCAGCGACTGCAAGGTGGTGGACCGCGCCAAGGGGATCTGCGACTTCGAGGAGTGGCTGTACATCGACCCCCGGTTCGTCGACTTCGGGAACGAGGACGCCGGTACCTGGCGGACCGCCGCTCGCGTCTTCCTCCCCCATGACGGCCTGGACGTCGACGACAAGAACCTTCCGTTGCAGCTCAAGCGGGCCACCCGCGTCACCGTCAACGCCTCGCCGGAGCCGGTCGCGAAGGGGAGGACGATCACCGTGACCGGGCGGGTCACCCGGGCGAACTGGGACACCCACACCTACCAGGGATACGCGGGCCGAACGGTCAGCCTCCAGTTCAAGGCGGCCGGCGCCTCCTCGTACACGACGGTGAAGAAGTCGACGTCGAGCAGGACCGGTGGGCTCAAGACCACGGTGAAGGCCACCGTGCCCGGGACCTGGCGGTGGACGTACTACGGGAACTCCACCTCCGGGGCGAAGTCGTCGGCCGGGGACTACGTGGCCGTGCGGTAGACGGCCCGCCTCACGCCCCCGTTTCTCTACGGCTGTCCGACTCTCCATGCCCCGGGCGGGGCCTTCGTCCCGCGCTCGCCGATCGCCGCGACGACGGCGCCGACCCGGGCCGTGGCGTCGTTGCCCAGGTGGATGGTGAGGAGCGTGCCGCCGACCGGGGCGGTGATCACGACCTCTCCCCCGGGCCAGACGACGTCGAAGAGCGGCTCGTCCGCCGCGACCTCGCCGCCCACCCAGGTGCGCCAGCGCACGATCCTCAGCCGCGTCGACGGCCCCGGCATCGAGAGCTGCCGGGGCAGGGCCACGGAGGTATACCCCCGCGCGGACTCCTGCGCGGTGGCCCTCACCTGCAACGGCTTGCGGGGCGCGGCCCGGTCCGGGAAGGCCGCCGGGCCGGGTCGCGGCGCCGGTCCCGGCACGGGGGCCGGTGCGGGGACGGGTGGCGGGGACGGCTCGCGGGTGGGGGGCGCGTCCGCCCGTAGCGTGGGTGCCGTACGGACCGCTCGCATCGTCCGCACCGTCCGCTCGTCGACCATCCCGGCCACCGCGTCCGGGAGGCGGAGGCCGTCCGGTCCGGCCAGGGCGGCGCAGCGTTCGAGGACCTCGCCGACGCCGGGCCGGTCGCCGGGCGCCTTGGCGAGGGCGGCCGCGACGAGCGGGCGGAGGTCCGCCGGTACGGCCGAGAGGTCCGGCTCGCCGTGGACGACGCGGTACATCACCGCCTCCTTGCGGCCGCCCCCGAACGGGGCTTCCCCGGTGGCGGCGTAGGCCAGCACGGCCGCCAGGCAGAAGACGTCGCTGGCCGGGCCGGCCTCCTCGCCCCGGACCTGCTCGGGGGACATGTAGGCGGGGGTGCCGATCGTGCCGGACCGGGTGAGCTCGGACGTCTCGTCCAGGGCGCGGGCGATGCCGAAGTCGATGACGCGCGGCCCGTCGTCGGCGAGGAGCACGTTGCCGGGCTTGAGGTCGCGGTGGACCACTCCGCAGGCGTGGATCGCGTTCAGCCCCTCGGCGAGGCCCGCGCCGAGCGCCGCGACCGCCTGCGCCGAGAAGGGGCCGCATTCGGTGACCGCCTCGCGGAGCGACGGGCCGGGGATGTAGGACGTGACCAGCCACGGCTGGTCGGCCTCGGTGTCCGCGTCGACGACCTGCGCGGTGTAGAAGCCCCCGACGCGGCGGGCGGCGGCCACCTCACGGCCGAACCGCCGCCGGAAGTGCACGTCCTCGGCGAGCGGTCGGCGTACGACCTTCACCGCGACGGTCCGCCCACCGGGCGAGCGCCCGAGGAACACCTCGCCCATTCCACCGGCGCCCAGCCGCGCCAGCAGCCGGTACGGGCCGACCTTCCGGGGGTCGGCGGGCAGCAGCTCTCTCATTCCGCAGATGCTCGCAGGTCGGAGTGGACCGGCGGTACGGATCACCCACATCCGTTCGAACCGAGCGGGTCGGGTGACACACGCCGCTCCACGGATGACTTGGAGATGTGAAAAGTTCACCCGCTTGAGAGCGCTCTCAGTCATAAGTCTTGACGGCGGGATCGGCCCTCACGACAGTGGAGACTCCCCCCCACACCCCAGGAGTCCCCGTGATCTCACGCAGGCTTTTCCTGAAGGGCGGCGCCACCGCCGCCGCGACCGCGCTCACGTACCCGGCCTGGGGCGGCTCGCTGGCCCCGAGCGCCGAGGCCGCTCCTGCAACCTGTGAACTCGCCCTGGTCAACCGTTCGTTGCCGGGCAGGGTCAACGCGTACGTCACCGGCCACGAGCAGGGCACCGACCGCTGGATCCTGCTGCGGGCCGACGGGACCCCGTACCGGCCGGACTCGCCGGCCGCCCCGCAGACCCCGCTGCCGGTGGACTGCGCCATCCCGCTGAACGCGGCGGGCGCCGCGCCGGTGATGGTGACGCTGCCCCAGATGTACGGCGCCCGCGTCTACTTCGTACGCGACGACACCCTCACGTTCTATCTGAACCCGGGCCCCGGGCTCGTCGAGCCGGCCTTCGCGACCCCCACGGACGTCAACTACGGGAAGACCTGGTCCTTCTGCGAGTTCACGTTCAACCCGCAGCAGTTGTACGCGAACATCAGCTATGTGGACCTGGTGACCGCGCTGCCCATCGGGCTGACCCTGGAGGGCGACGCGACACACACCGTGGCCCCGCTCCCGGACGGCGCGGTGCAGCGCATCGCGGACGGCCTCACCGCCCAGGCCGCCGCAGACGGCCAGCCCTGGGACAAGCTGGTGATCCGGGGCGGGGACGGGAACGTGCTACGGGTGATCTCCCCGCAGAACCTGATGGCGCCGTACTTCGACCGGCCGGACGAGATGCCGTTCCGCGATGCGTTCACCTCGTACATCGACCGGGTCTGGGAGAAGTACCGCTCCACCGATCTGCGTATCGACCTCCAGGGCGGGCGCGGTGTGCGCACCGGCCGGGTGGGCGGCGACGTGCTGACCTTCGACGGAGGGCACACCTTCCCCAAGCCGACCTCGAAGGACGTCTTCACCTGCAACCACGGCCCGTTCACCAACAACCCGGCCGACTCCGACGACAAGAAGGCCCTGCTGGCCCGGATCGCCTCAGGTTTCAACCGCTCCCTGATGCTCACCCACCCCGATCAGCCCAACGGCACCTCCCCCGCCGACTACTACCGGGACCCGGTCACCAATCACTGGTCCCGCGTCGTGCACGCCAACACCCCGATCGGCTACGCCTTCCCGTACGACGACGTCCGCCCGGACGGACAGCCCGATGTGTCGGGCGCCGCCAACGACGGCAACCCGCGCCGGTTCACGGTGAGCGTGGGGGCCTGATCCGGCGGGGCGGGGGCGGCCGGGCGCGAGCCCGTCGCGGCTTGCCCGGCCGGGCCGCGAACACTGCCCCGCGGGCTCTTGCCGACACGTTCCGGGCTTGCGTATCCAGGGTGGGTAGGCAAGCCCGGAACCTTCGGAGAGGGGCCCGTCCCATGCGCGCGCACGAGTCCGGCACGAGTCCGGCCACGGCGAAGCCGCGGCAGGCCATGTCCGTCCCCGCCGTTTCCGCCGCGGCCGCCCCGGCCGCGTACGAGGCGGACCGTGTGCCGCCGGGTTCGCTCGCCGCCCTGCAGCGCAGCATCGGGAACGCGGCCCTGGCCCGGCTGCTCGAAGAGGCCGCGCGTGAGCACGGCGCGCACGGGCACGAGACACACGGGCACGAGACACACGGCCATGACGCGCACGGGCGCGACGCCGGGTGCGACCGTACGCGGGCCGGTGACGGCCCGGCCCCCGTGCAGCGCTCCGCCGTCCACGAGGTGCTCGGCGGTGCCGGGCGGCCCCTCGCCGCGCCGCTCAGGAGCGAGATGGAGGCGCGGCTGGAGGCCGATTTCTCCGACGTCCGGGTGCACACCGGAGCCGCCGCCGCGCGGTCGGCCACCGAGGTCGGCGCCCGCGCCTACACCTCGGGGAACCACATCGTCATCGGCACGGGCGGCGCCGACAAGCACACCCTCGCCCACGAGCTCACCCACGTCATCCAGCAGCGCACCGGCCCGGTCGCCGGGACGGACGACGGCGGCGGACTGCGGATCTCCGACCCGTCCGACCGTTTCGAGCGGGAGGCGGAGGCCAACGCCACCCGGGTGATGCGGGCTCCGTCACCCTCGGGCGACGGAGGACGGGCCGCCGAGGACGTCCACGGCACCGCGACGACGACCGCGCACACCCCTGGAGAGACCACGGTGCAGCGCAAGTCGGCCATCACCGCGAACAACCCGAAGGAACAGAACGCCGCCCCGCCGCACCGGAGCCTCAGCGCCGTGTTCGCCCCCTTCTTCGCGACCGCGCAACTGCCGGAGAACTACACGTTCGGCCCGCTGCTCAACGTCTCCCCCCAGGACTACCCGGGCAGCTTCCACCGGGCGGGCACGGTGCGGGCGGAGATCGACCCGCAGTCCGTCTCCAAGGCGGACGGCAGCAACCGGGACAACAGCGTGATCGGCCCGTACGGGCACTTCGGCGTCATGGAACGGGCCATCTTCAACCGGCCGCCGCTGGGAAACACGTACGACGGCGGCCATCTCGTCGAGCACACCCTCATGGAGGGCCAGGACGCCGACGTCCACGGCAACATCGCCCCGCAGGAGAACAAGAACTTCAACCAGGGGCTGATGCGCGGCTGGGAGGCCGTCCCCGAGAAGCTGATGCACAGCGGTCACGCCTTCTACTACAACGTGGCGGTCACCTACTCCTCGGACACCTACACCCGGACGGGAGAGGACCTGGTGAACGCCGGCGTCATCGCGCCCGGCGCCGTGGCGGTGATGAACACCATCGCCTCGCCGCTGGACCCCGCGCTGACCCTCGCCCAGGAACTCGTGCGGCAGACCGTGGAATTCCGCCGCTGGGTTCCCGTGAAGTGGGAGGGGCAGGTCGTCGAGCCCAACCAGGCCGACTTCCCGAACCTGATGCTCACCTACGGGGCCCACTACCGGAACCTGCTCCCGAGCCAGGCCGCGGCCGAACAGGCGGTCATGGACATGGCCTCGCTCGCCCAGCACACGTATCCCCTCGCCGCCCCCGGCACGAACACCCTCGTCAGGCAGCACTCCGGGACGCTGGCGGGGTTCATCGACACGGCCGCCGTCACGACGGCGGGCCTCCTGACGGTCGGCGGGGCGCCCTCGATCTCGGCGGCCATGTACCAGCCGGAGCCCCAGGACGTCCGGGACCAGCCGCACGCCACCACGACCCCGGCCGGAACCGTGCCGGTACCGCTGCCTCCCGCCAACATCGTGACGAACCTGCTGTCCACCCCGGTCAGCCTGAGCGCCATGCACACCGAACTCCTGGCCGTGGCCACCAAGAAGAAGGACAGGCTGGGCGGGCTGTCCCACCTCAACAAGAACGCGGCGACGGTGGACGGCGACGCGAAGAAGCAGTCGCCCGGCTTCAAGGAGATCCGCAGGTTCCTGGTGAACGCCGAGGAGGGGATGAAGCTGGTGGTGGCCATCCAGGGCCACCCCGCGACATCGGCCTTCGGGCGCGTCCAGTTCGACGCCGCCATCAAGAGGTCCGGCATCACGGTGGACAGCCAGAACAAGCTCCAGGCACTGGCCTACGACCCGAACCTCACGTCCTGAACCCGCGGGGCCCGAGCCCTGATGCGCTTACCTTTCCTGGTTCGACCAGGACAGGAAGTCCGCCCAGAAGGCCGCTGTGACGTCAGCGACCGGCCGCTCCTCTTCGGTTCCGTCCTGCGGGCCGCCGAACTCCTGGCGCACGTAATCGACCAGGTCGTACCCGTAGGAAATGATGTCGGCGCCCCGGATCGACAACACCGGGTGAGCCCATGTTTCCCGGCCGGCCGGCAGATAGCGGTGGGAGCGGACCGGAACCAGTTGTGGCACCGACGCCAAGTGCGCCCTCGCGCCGACCACGGCATCCGCCTGCCGGGCAGGGCGCGTACCCCAACCCGGATGCCAGAAATCCGCCTCCGCCACCGCGAACAGCACGTCCTCCACCGGCCTGTCGAGCCAGGAACGGAGCAGGGCGGCATTGCCATGACGCCAGTCGGGCCACCCTTCCCCCGTGGGCAGCCCCACCGCGAGAAACGCGCGGTGGTCGTCGGCGAAAGCGAACCCGAACCGCGTTTCGATACCGGCCAACTCCCGCTCCGTCAGCCCTGGACGGATCTCGGCGCACCCGAGCCGGGCCAACAGACGCGCGGCCCGGGAACCGAGCCTCACCCCGGACGTCTTGACCATGCGCGCAGGTTACAAAAAAGAGGGGCCGGGGCGGGAGTCGGTGCGGGTTCGTCGAGCTGTGCCCGGAAAACCGGGCCGGGTGGACATGGCCGACGCGCGGCAGGTGCTCCTCGACTTCCTGTTCCGGGCGGAGGGGTTCACTGTCGAGGTCGAGGGGCACGCGTACACGGGAGCCGGGAGCGGCACCGGCGCGTCCCGGCGCACGTCGTCGCCCAGATCCGCGCGGCGCCGCAGCGGTTGCGTACGGCGGGTCGAGTGAGGCGGTCCGCGTGCCGGGCCCGCGTGTAACAGGTCTGTCAGGGACACGTCCCAACAGCGTGGGATCGAAACGGGGCAGACGCAGGCCGTGTCTTAATGATCAGCAGCGCACCACCGTCCCACACCACAGCAAGGAAGTCTCGATGCACGTCCAGCCGAAGCTGACGAAGAAGCTGACCCTCGCCACCGTGGCCGTCCTCGCGGGCCTGACCCTGACGGCCTGCCAGGAAGGCGACATCGACGCCGCTCCGTCGCAGGACAGCGCCTCCTCCCCCGCAGCCGAGAACGGCGCGGGCTCCTCGGGCAGCACCGGCGGCAACGGCGGCACCGCCACGGACGGCGGCAGCACGGGTGGCGACTCCGGCAACGGCAGCGACAAGGGCAGCGGCGGCGGCCAGATCAACACCGGCCCCTGCAAGACGGCCAATCTCACCTTCACCGCCGCCCACGGCATGGGCGAGGGCGACGTCCTGGTCAGCCTCAAGAACAACAGCGACGCCTGCTCGCTCAAGGGCTTCCCCGGCGTCGACCTGAATACGTCGGACGGCGACACCTTCAGCGCGGACCGCAGCGCGAACACCCCGCAGGAGGTCGTCCTCGGCGGCGGCGAGACCACCCGCTTCACGCTCCACACCCCGCGCAACGACACGGGCGGCACCGGCCTCCGGATCGTCTCCATCGTCGTGACCCCGCCGAACGAGACGCACTCCAAGACGCTCCGGATCGGCCTCAGCCTCCCGGTGACGGACGGCTCGGAGTCCGGCCAGGGCGTCACGGTCGACCCCGTCGGCTTCGGCAAGCAGTGACGTGCTTCCTCTCCTTCGGGGAGAGGACTCTGGCCTTCCGGTCCGGGGCCTGCACCGCGTAGCGGGGCAGGCCCCTTCCTTGTCACATGGCTCGGCGTGCCGGACTCCTACCCCGCCCCGCTTTGCCCGGCCAACGTCCCACCCTGGTGGCCGAGCTTCGTCCCGGCATGACTCCGGCGAAGCCCATGGACGACCTTGGCACAGGAAGCAGCGACCTACTCAGCTGCCCTGGCCAGGCCGCTGCACGCCAGCAAGATCGTGTTACGAGTTCTTAGCGAGGTGCCGCGAGTACGTCCTGGAGTACGTTCTCGAGCGTGACGCGGGACAGCTCGTGTCTCAGGGTCTCCTCGATGCCCTCGTAGATGCTCTGCATTGCCGGCTGGATGCCGTGACCCACCACGCATCCCTGGTCCGGGGTGGTGCGGTGCATTGCGAACAGCGGGCCGGGTTCCACTGCCTCGTACACGTCGAGCAGGGTGATCGACTTCAGTTCGCGTGCCAGCGACCAGCCTGCGCCTACGCCCCGCCGGGACTCCACGAGCCCGGCCCTGCGCAGCTCGCCGAGCAGCCGTCTGATCACCACGGGGTTGGTGTTCGCGCTGGTCGCGATCTGCTCGGAGGTGGCGACCTCATGGCCCTGGCGCTGGTAGAGACCGATCCAGGCCAGCGCGTGGGCGGCGATGGTCAGCCTGCTGTTTGCGCTCATGGGCTCCTCCTCTCGGCCACAACGCTTCATGATACGGCAGTCGTAACAGTGAAGGTTGCAACGAGCTGTCGTAACAATTAACGTTGCGACTGCCGGAAAGGGTCAATCAGTGAGGTGAGAAGAATGAGCAAGCCACTCACGGGCAAGGTCGCCCTGGTCACCGGGGGATCGCGCGGACTGGGAGCCGCGACCGTACGGCTGCTGGCCGAGCAGGGCGCCGACGTCGCCTTCACCTACGTCAGCTCCGAGAAGCAGGCGCAGGCCGTCGTCGACGAGGTGCACGGCAAGGGAGCCGAGGCCGTCGCCTTCAAGTCCGACCAGGCGGACACGACCCGGGCGCCGGCGCTGATCGACGATGTGGTCGCGCACTTCGGCGGCCTGGACATCCTCGTCAACAACGCGGCGATCTCGGTGGAGCAGGGCCGCACGGTGGACGACCCGGACGCCGACACCGCCGCACTGGACCGGATGCACGCCACCAACTACCTCGGCGTGATCGCCGTCATCCGGGCTGCCTCCCGAGTGCTGCGCACGGGCGGCCGCATCATCACGGTGAGTTCCGGACTGGGCTCCCGGGTCGGCGTCCCGGGCGTTGCCGACTACTCGGCGACCAAGTCAGGCATCGAGAGGTACACCATGGGGGTCGCACGGGACCTCGGGCCCCGCGACATCACGGCCAACGTCGTGGAAGCCGGGCTGATGGACAGCGGCATGCAACCGCCGGACCCCGACACCCTCAAGGCCCTGCTCAGCTCGCTGTCCCTGCAACGCATGGGGCACCCCGCCGAAATCGCCGCGGCGATCGCCTTCCTGGCGAGCCCCGCCGCGTCGTACGTCACGGGCGCGGTACTGGACGCCCACGGCGGCTACAACGCCTGAACCCGAACCCCTGCCGCGTGCCCCGAAGGACATCGCGGCTTCGGGGCGCGCACCGCCAACGCTCCGCGTGTGCGTGGACACGCCTCAAGAAGCCCGGATCGCGATCGTGTTACGAGCTCATGGAATCCGCAACGCGCGCCCGAACCAGGACCGGGCTCACCCACACGCACCCGGATCAGCGGATCAGTTCGGCGGCCAGGAGGTCCATCAGGAGGCCGTCGTGCCAGATGCCGTCCGCGCCGCGCTCGTACTGGCGCATGACGCCGACCGGGCGGAAGCCGACCTTGGTGTAGCAGCGGATCGCCGCCGTGTTGTCGGCCGCCGGGTCGATGACGAGGCGGTGGAAGCCGTGGTCGTCGACGAGATGGCGGGCCAGTGTCCGTACGGCGTCGGCGCCCAGGCCGCGGCCGTGCACCGAGGGATCGAGGAAGAGGTCGATGCCCGCGTGGCGGTACTCGGCGTCCTCCTCCGCGTACCACTGGATCATGCCGACGACCCGGCCCCCGTGATCGACGGCCAGGCAGTGCGTGCCGGGGTCGTCGAGCCCGGTCAGGACCTCGGCCTCCAGGTCCTCGCCGCCCCGCCACCGCATCCGGACCTCGGGCGTGGCCCGGATGGCGGCCAGGGCAGGGGCGTCCGCACGTACGGCGGGCCGGAGAACCACGGAAGCACCACGCAACACATCCACACCCGGGACTCTACGGGCCACCCACTCGCCGGAACCGACCCCTAACGCAGCGACAGCGCCGACGACACCGACAGGAGCACCGCCCCGGACCAGCAGGCCGAGCGGAGGACGACGCCCCAGCCCGAGGTCGCGGAGTCACGCCCCACATGTGCGACGGGCGGGCGGAGCGAGTGAGGTTCCGTCCAGAGGTAGGCCGGCGTGCCCGGGCCGATGAAGGCGGAGATCAGCCAGTATCCGGCGCTGGGGGTGCGCCTCATCTCCCGGGTGAGCATCGCGGTCACGCTCGCGGCGAAGACGGCCAGGGACGCCCACTTGAGCCAGGCGGCCTCGATGACGCGCCAGTAGAGCAGGGGGACCAGGGTCGACAGACCGCCCAGGGGGGCCAGCGGGTCCTTGTCGTCGAACGTCAGGTCCTTCGGCGCCTCGTCCCCGAGCCGTTCCCGGACCATCCGCTGGAAAGCGTCCTCGGCGTCCTCTCCCGGCAGGGTGTCGGGCCGGAACGTGTACGTCTTGCTCTCCAGGAACCCGTCGCCCCACCGGGCCTGTCCCTCCCCCAGGGACACGTCGACGAGATGGATCGAGGACGTCCGGCCCGACCGCGCATCGCTCAGGAGCTCCGACATCCCCGCCCGCTGGGGAAGGACGGCGGACGCCGCGCTCGCCGCCCCCGCCAGGAACACCAGGATCCCCAGCGCGCGGGCGACCCGGCCCACCAGGGACATCACCGGGAACAGACCACGCCGACGAGGGTGAACGACGCGAAGAACGGCCCCTGGGACAGACCGGCGAACCAGCGGTGGCCCCGGTCGCGGTCGACATGACCGGCGTCGATGGCGTTCTGCATGTTGCGGCCCAGGCCCAGGGTGTGGTCCGCGTCCTGGAAGTCGCGGAAGACCGGTGCGGTGGCGAGGACCGTCTCGACGTGGAAGCCCGCCTGTTCGGCGAGGCGGGCGAGGCCGCGGCCGATCGTCGCGTGGCGCACGACCTCCGTCGTGGTCCAGCGGGTGAAGGCGCGGCTCGTCTCCAGGTCCTCGGCGTCGACGATCAATGTGTCCCAGTCGGGTTCGGCCAGGGCGATCCGGGCGCCGGGCCGGGTGGCGCGACGGAGTTGGGCGAGCACATCGGCGGGTTCGGCGACGTGCATCAGGACCCGGTCGATCCTGGCCCGGTCCACCGTGCCCGGTTCGACGGGCAGGGCGTGCGCGTCGGCCTCGCGGATCTCCACCCGGCGCAGGTCCTTCGTACGTTCCCGGGCGCGGGCCAGCATGTCCGGGTCGCGGTCCACGCCGATCACCGTGCCGTCGTCCCCGACGCGTTCGGCCAGCGCCGGCAGGTCCGTTCCCGGGCCGCACCCCACGTCCAGGGCGGTCTGGCCGGTACGGACGTCCAGCAGGTCCAGCAGTTCCCGCTTGTACGCACGGCCGGCTCCGGAGGCGGCGGCCCGCAGCATGTAGGCGGCCTGGTCGGGTCGGGATGTGCCGAGGGTCGATGCCATACGGGGCAGTCAAGCATCCCTCTGTCCGCCCCGGCAGGCGCGTCTCGTCTCGCGGGCCCGTTCCACGCGGGACCTCCCGTTTCGCCGGGTGGGTGGGGCCCGGGGTGTTGGTTCCGCGTTGGGTCGGGATTGCGGGGATCGATCAGGGTGAGGGCCGTCAAGCACCGTAACGCCAGCCGAGAGAGCCGGAGTTCAGCAGAGATGAAGTCACGTATCGCAAAGGTCGGGGCGAAGGCCGGAACGACCGTCGCCGCCGCCGTCTGTCTCGCCGTCGGCGGGTGGGGGGCGGGCGCCCACGCCGCTGTCGGGGCCCCGTGGATCGGCTACGGCCAAACGAACACGTACAACGGCGTCAAGTGCGTGCAGCAGCTGGTCAACGACCTCTCGTTCTCGACCGGCTACCACACCGTCGCGGTGGACGGCTCCTTCGGCCCCGACACCAACGGGGCCATCCGGGCCTTCCAGTCGTGGGAGCACCTGCCCGTGGACGGCATCGTCGGCCCCAACACCGGTGACGCCCTCCTGATCGCGACCAAGGACGGGTACGGCTGCAACGCCTACATCCCGAGCAACCACTGAGCAGCCCGGGAGCCCGCCGGTGAGGACCGCCGGGCGGGCCTGCGGCGGGGGCGGACGGCGGGGCAGCCGTCCGCCCCCGCCCGGTGAGCCGGCCGCGCCCATCCGTCCGCACCCGGCCGCCTGTTGATCTTGTGTCCCCCGTTCGGATTACGATGTGCCCCAGCCGGTCCTCCGTTCCTCGCCTCCGCAGCACGGATGCCGACCGTTGGCGCCCTGGGGGACGACATGATGAGGTTCGGGCTGCTGGGACCGTTGGTGGCGCACGACGGCACGGCGCTGCGGCCGGTGTCCGGGCTCAAGGTCCGGGTGCTGCTGGCGGCGCTGCTGCTCCAGGCGAACCGGGTGGTGTCCAAGGACGCGCTGAAGGAAGCCATGTGGGGCGACGAGCTGCCCTCCAGCGTCGAGGCGTCCTTCGCCAACCACGCGACCCGGCTGCGCAGGCTGCTGGCCCCGGCCGGGGAGGAGCGGCTGCTGACCGTGGCTCCGGGCTACCAACTCCTGGTGGCCGAGGGCGCTCTGGACGTCGAGGTGTTCGAGACGCGGGTGCGCGCCGCCTGCCTCGCCCATCAGGCGGGCGACTGGGCGACGGTCCTCGCGGAGAGCCGGGCGGCGCTGGCCCTGTGGCGCGGCGCGCCGCTCGCCGACCTCGTCCCGTACCGCGACCAGCCGGGCCCGAGCCTGCGGATCCACCAGCTCGACCAGCTCCGCCTCCAGGTGCGGGAGTGGGCCTTCGACGCCGAACTCCACCTCGGGAACCACGGCGAGATCCTCACCGACCTGGCCGTTATCGCCGCCGAGAACCCGCTGCGCGAGGAGCTCCACCGCCAGCTCATGCTCGCCCTGCACCGCACCGGGCGCCAGGCCGAGGCGTTCGAGGTCTTCCACGCGCTGCGCCGGTCGCTGGTGGACGAGCTCGGTACGGAGCCCGGTCCCGCCGTCCGCCGGGCGTACCAGGAGCTGCTGGACGGGGAGCAGCCCCCGGACCCGCCGGTGCCGGCCCCGGCGCCCCGTCCGCCGTACCAGCTCCCGTCCTCCGTGCCGGAGTTCACCGGCCGGGAGGAGGAGACGGCGGCGGCGGTGGCGGCGCTGCGGCGCGAGGTCGGGGCGCCGCTGCGGCCGGTGGTGATCTCGGGGATGGGCGGCATCGGGAAGACCGCCCTCGCCGTCCGGGTGGCCCGCCTGGTCCAGGAGGACTTCCCGGACGGCACGCTCTACGCCGACCTCAGGGGGTTCAGTGGCGGGGGCCCGCGCAGTGCGCACGATCTGCTCGCCCGGTTCCTGGACGATCTCGGCGCGCGCCCGGCCTCGTTGCCGGACGACACGGACGACCGGGCGGCGCTGTTCCGGTCGGCGATCGCGGACCGCCGCGTCCTCCTGGTCCTGGACAACGCGCGGGACGCCGCCCAGGTGACCCCGCTGCTCCCGCCGCAGGGGCCGGGCGCGGCCCTGATCACCAGCCGCCAGCTCCTGGCCGAGCTGCCCGGGGTCGAGATGATGGCGCTGCACCCGCTCGGCCCCGAGGAGCAGCTCACCCTGCTGTCCCGGCTCTGCGGCGCGGACCGGATCGCGCACGAACCGGCGGCCCTGGCCGACATCCTGGCCGCCTGCGGCGGGCTGCCGCTGGCGTTGCGGATCGTCGGCGGGCGGCTCTCCTCGCGTCCGTCGTGGCCGCTGGCCCTGCTGGCCGAGCGTCTCGCCCCGGACCGGGGGCGGCTCCAGGCGCTGTCGATGGGCGCGGTCGCCGTGCGGCACACCTTCGACATGAGCTACCAGGCGATCCGGGACAGCGGCAACGCCGCGGAGCGCGAGGCGGCGCGCGCCTTCCGGCTGCTCGGTCTGTGGAAGCCGCACCTGTTCACCACCCAGTCCGCCGCGGCCCTGCTGGGTGCGGACGAGTACGACGCGTCGACCGCCCTGGAACTGCTGGTCGACGCGAACCTCGTGCACAGCCCCGCCCCCGGCCGGTACGCGCTCCACGACCTGCTGGGCGAGTACGCGGCCCAGCGCGCGGCGGAGGAGGAGCCCGCGGACGGCCGGGAGGCGGCCACCGTCCGGATGCTCGTCTGGTACGCGCGAGCCGTCAGTACGGCCTGTGCCGTGGCCAGTCACGAGACGCAGTCCCCGCCGCCGCTCGACGCGCCGGCGGGGCCCGCCCTGCCGGTCTTCGCGGAGGACGCGGACGCCATCGAGTGGACCAAGCGGGAGCTGCCCGCGATCCGGGAGGCCCTCACCCGGGCCGGGGAGGCGGGCCGCTCCGACCTTGCCTGGCGTCTGGCCGCCGGGCTCTTCGGCTACGCGACGACCCACTGGTGGACCGGTGAGTGGGACGCCTGCCTGCGCCAGGCGATGGAGATCGCGGTGGCGCACGGGGACACGCTCGGGCAGGCGTGGCTGCACCGCAGGACCGCCGTCGCGCACGGCATGGCGTACCGCAACGAGGCGTGCCTGGAGCATCTGACCCTGGCCCTGGCGTTCTTCACCGACACCGGTGACGTTCTGGCCCAGGCGTCGATCCTCGGCAACATGGCGTCGCTGTACGTCCAGCTCGGGGACGCCCGGCAGGGGCTGGTGCACGCCGAGCGGTCGCACGAGCTGTACCGCCGTACCAGCAGCCCCCGCAGCGAGGCGCTGGCCCTGAGCCGGATCGCGGACGCCCAGGCGATGGTCGGCGAGCACGCGGACGCCGTGGCGAACTACGAGAAGGTCGTGGCGGCGCTGCGCGAGCAGCGGCACGGCGTCTTCCTGGCCACCACGCTCACCAACCTCGGCGACGTACGGCGTCAGCTCGGCGACCGGGAGGGGGCGCTGGAGGCGCAGCGGGAGGCCCTGGCCATCCGGCGGCGGATGGACGACCTCGGCGGCACCGCCGACTGCCTGGCCTTCATGGCCGGTACGTACCAGCACTTCGGCGAGTGGGGCGACGCCCGGTCGTGCTGGGAGCAGTGTCTGGAGCTGGGACTGCGCCACGGCATGGCGCAGCACATCGAGGCGAGTCGCGCGGGCCTGGCCGGTTTGCCGGCCCTGCCCGCGCCCACGCCCCCGCAGTAGGCGGCCGTATCCCCCGTGCCGCCGCTGCGGGAAGTGCCGGACCCCCCGTGTCTCCCCCGTGTTCCCCCCGTACGACAGGAGGGGTTTCCGTCACGGGAAGAGACTCCCGCGGGGTCCCAACGGCGCCGCAACGTGCCGCCAACGTGCCCGTGACGCAGCCGTCGGCCGGTCAGGGCGTGTCGACGCGCGCGAATGCCTCCGCTCCGGTGGGGGCCGGGGCGGAGGCACGTACGGGGTGTGCGCGGTGCGGGGGTCAGCAGCCGCCGCAGTTGTAGTACGTCACGTCCCAGTGGTTGCCCTCGTCTGCGTAGACGTTGCCGGAGCCCGCCTGGTACTGGGGGGCTCCGTCGCCGCGGACGCCGATGTAGGTGAACGTGTTGTGGACGTAGTTGGTGAGGCAGGTCGACTTGGCGAAGTCGAGCTTGTAGCCGTTCCAGTGCGAGTACGTGCCGCTGGCGTGGCCGGTCTCGGTGCCGCCGGTGATGTTCAGCGCGCAGCCCGTGGCGCTCTTGAGGGTCTGGGCGCCCTGGGCGGTGGGCAGGTTGAGCTGGTCGAAGGACGTGCAGGTGGCGACGTTGCGGTCGGAGCAGCCGCCGGACGACGACCAGGTGACCCCGGAGGAGCTGAAGCGGGCGGTGGCCTGGGCGTGGGTGAGCTTGGTGACGGCGTGGGCCTGGGGGGCGGCTCCGCCGATCACACCGAAGCCCGGGGCGAAGAGCACTCCGAGCACCAGGGCGAGCGCGGTCAGGGCGGGGCGCAGTCTCATTGCGGACGACATGGGGGGATCCTCCTGCTCATGACAAGTAAGGCCAGGGAGATACTGCCCGAGTTCTACGCGCGTCCGCCAGAGGGAGGCGCCTTCAACAGGGGCCAATTGGCGGGACGTTCGGCCACCGTTCACGCCCCACCCCCCTCCTCCGCCCCCTCCGGTACGCCCATTCGGAGGACGACCGGGGAGCATCTGTTGAATCTTTAACTAGATTCGGCTACAGTCAATCTCGTTGAAGGTTAAACAACAACCGCGCCGGACCGCTCATGTCCCGTCCGTCGCATCACGTCCCCGAGGAGGAGCCATGGCTCTGTTCAACCGCAAGAACAACGACACCCCCGCCGCCACCCCCGCCGCCGTGGACCCGGCCCTGGCCGCCCTCAGCGGTGACTACACGATCGACCCGGCCCACAGCAGCATCGGCTTCACCGTGCGCCACGCGATGGTGACCAATGTGCGCGGCTCGTTCGGCGACCACGAGGGTGTCCTGAAGCTGGACGGCGCCAACCCGTCGAACTCCACCGCGTCCATCGACGTCCGGATCGCCAGCGTCGACACCGGCATCGCCGACCGCGACGGCCACCTGGTCAGCGGCGACTTCTTCGACGCCGAGAAGTTCCCGCTCATGACGTTCCGCTCGACCAGCGCCGAACTGCTCGGCGGCGACGACTACCGGGTCACCGGCGACCTGACGATCAAGGACGTCACGCGCCCCCTCTCCATCGACCTGGAGTTCAACGGCTCCGCCACCGACGTCTACGGCAACGAGCGCGTCGGCTTCGAGGGCAGCGCGACCATCCTGCGCTCCGACTGGGGCCTGACCTGGAACGCGGCGCTGGAGACCGGCGGCGTGATGGTCAGCGACAAGGTCAAGCTGAACTTCGACATCTCCGCGATCAAGGCCACCGCGCCCCAGGCCTGAGGCCGCCCCGGGCCTGAAGCCCTCCCCCGCCGGCCCCGGCCCGGCCCCCCCCACCGCGCGGTCCCCGTCCGCCGGGCTCCGCTCAGGCCCGGCGGGCGGCGACCGCGCGGCGTACGTCGTCGTCGGTCAGGTCCGCGTTGAGCGCGGTGGCGGCCTGCACTCCGGCCGCCGCCGCCACGACGACCGTCGCCTTCGGGTCCGCGGCGTTTCCGGCCACCCGGACGCGGGGCACCTCGGTGGCCCCGGCCGGGCCGGTGGCGACCTGGCTCCCCACCGTGGCGCCACCCACCACCACCGCGGTCACGTCGAGACCCAGACCGGCCAGCCCCTCCGTACGGGCGGTGAAGCGCGGCTGCACCACGACCGCCTCGCGCTCCATCAGCCGGCCGTCGGCCAGCCGCACCCCGGTGAGCCGGTCATCGGCCACCTCCAGGCCGGTGACCTCGCCGTCGACCACGGGGATGCCGCGCGCCGCGAGCTGTTCGTACTCCGCGTCGGTGGGGGCCGGACCGGTGTGGCGGAAGAGCGTGACGTCGTCGGTCCACTGGCGCCACATCAGCGCCTGGTGCACCGCGAGCGGGCCGGTGGACAGGACGCCGACCGGCCGGGAGCAGACCTCCCAGCCGTGGCAGTACGGGCAGTGCAGCACCTCGCGCCCCCAGCGCTCGGCCAGTCCCGGCACCTCGGGCAGCCCGTCCACCAGCCCGGTGGCCAGCAGCAAGGCGCGCGCCACCACGGCCGCCCCGTCCTCCCGCACGACGCGGAAGCCCTCGTCGCCGGGGAGCCGTTCGACGGCGGCCACCGCGCCCCGGACCACCTCGCCCCCGTACCGGGCCACCTCCTCGCGGCCGTCGGACAGCAGCCGGGCGGGCGGGCGGCCGTCGTACCCCAGGTAGCCGTGCATGTGCGCGGCCGGGGCGTTGCGCGGCTCGCCCGCGTCGAGCACCAGCACCGAGCGGCGCGCCCTGGCCAGGGTCACCGCCCCGCTCAGCCCGGCGGCGCCGCCTCCGATCACCACCACGTCGTAGCGCCGGTCCGCACCAGCGCCGCTCTCCGCCCCGCCGTTCCGCGGGCCGCCGTTCTCGCTCGTTCCGTTCATCAGGAGCACCTCCCTTTCACGGGAGAGCGTCCATGAGGCCACACCATTTCAGCAAGAATGGTTGCCGTACCGGCAAATACCGCCCAGGGGTGCCCCTCAGGGAGCGGGCTCCTCCTCCGTCTCGCCGACCGTCTGCTCGGACCAGATGACCTTGCCCGTCTCCGTATAGCGGGTGCCCCAGCGTTCGGCCATCTGGGCGACGAGGAAGAGGCCCCGGCCGCCTTCGTCGGTGCTCGCCGCGTACCGCAGGTGCGGGGCGGTGCTGCTGCTGTCGGAGACCTCGCAGATGAGGTTGCGGTCGTACAGCAGGCGGACGCCGATGGGGGCGGTGCCGTAGCGGACCGCGTTGGTGACCAGTTCGCTGAGGATCAGCTCGGTGGCGAACGCCTCCTCCTCCAGTCCCCGCTCGGTGAGCCACTGGGCGACGTTCTTGCGGACCCCGGCGACGGCCGCCGGGTCGGTGGCCACGGCCCACTGCGCGACCTGTTCGGGGTCGAGGGTGCGGGTGCGGGCCACGAGCAGCGCGACGTCGTCGTCCGGCCGCTCGCCCAGCAGCGCGTCGAGCACGGCGTCGCAGGTCTCCTCCGGTGTCCGGTCGGGCCCGGTGAGCGCCTCGCGCAGCCGGTCGATGCCGACGTCGATGTCCCGGCCGCGCCGCTCGACGAGCCCGTCCGTGTACAGCACCAGCCGGCTCCCCTCGGGCACATGGAAATCGGTGGCCTCGAAGGGCATGCCGCCGATGCCGAGCGGGAGCCCGGTGGGGACCTCGGGGAACTCGACGGTGCCGTCCGGCAGGACCAGTGCGGGCCCGGGGTGGCCGGCCCGGGCCACCGAGCAGTTCCCGGTGACGGCGTCGTAGATCGCGTACAGGCAGGTGGCCCCGACGATCTCGGCGTCGCCGTCCTCGATCTCGTCCCGGTCGATCCGGGCGACCAGCTCGTCCAGGTGCCAGAGCAGCTCGTCGGGCGCCGGGTCCAGCGAGGAGAAGTTGTGGACGCTGGTGCGCAGCCGCCCCATGGTGGCGGCGGCGTGCAGTCCGTGTCCGACCACGTCGCCGACGACCAGGGCGACCCGGGCGCCGGAGAGCGGGATCACGTCGAACCAGTCGCCGCCGACGCCCTCGTGGGCCGGCAGATAGCGGTAGGCGACGTCCAGGGCGCTCTGCTGGGGCAGCCCGCGCGGCAGCAGACTGCGCTGGAGCGTCACGGCGAGGGCGTGCTCCCGGGTGTAGCGGCGGGCGTTGTCCACCCCGACGGCGGCGCGGGCGACCAGCTCCTCCGCGAAGGACAGGTCGGCGTCGTCGAAGGGCGGCGAATCGCCCGCCCGCCAGAAGTTGACCATGCCCAGCACGGTGCCGCGCGCGTGCAGCGGCACCGACAGCATCGAGTGGAAGCCCTGGGCCCTGATCCGTTCGGCCACCTCGGGGTCCCAGTTCCGCAGGCCCAGCCGGGCGAACTCGCCGGAGAGGTCGGCGTCCTCGTGGTGGGCGCGCATGGCGCGGGTCCGGGTGGGGACGAAGCCCACGACGTGGCCGACCGGGTACAGCGGGTTCTCGGCCGTCACGGAGGTGACGACGGCGCGGCGCATCTCCAGGGTGGCGCCGTGCGGGGTGACCGGTTCGTCGCCCCGGCGCACCGGGTCGGCGATGTCGACGGAGGTGGCGTCGGCGAATCCGGGGGTGGCGACGTCCGCCAGCTCCTGGGCGGTCCGGGTGACGTCCAGCGTGGTGCCGACGCGGGCCCCGGCCTCGTAGAGGAGCAGCAGCCGTTCGGTGGCGAGTTCGGCCTCCCCGGTGACCGCGCGGAGTTCGGTGGTGTCGCGCAGGGTGACCACCGTGCCGGGCGGGCCTCCCCGGGCGTCGGTCGGGCGGAGGTTGACGGCCAGCAGCCGGTTGCCGGCCCGGAGCACCTCGTCGCTGACGGTGCGGCCGGAGACCAGCAGCCGCGCGGTCTCCGGGGCCAGCCCGAGCGTGCCCACCGGCCGGCCCTCGGCGTCCTCGGGCAGGTCGAGCAGGCGGCGCGCCTCGTCGTTGGCGAGGGTGAGGCGCCGGTCGGCGTCGACGATGAGGACGCCCTCGCGGACCGCGTGCAGGACCGCGTCGTGGTGTTCGTACATCCGGGTCATCTCGGCCGGGCCGAGCCCGTGGGTCTGCCGCCGCAGTCGGCGGCTGAGGAGCGCCGCGCCGCCCGTGGTGATGGCGAGGGCGCCCGCCGCGGCGGCCGCGGCGAGCAGGAGGGAACGGTCCGCGAGGCTGTTCACCGATTCGACGGTGATGCCCACGGAGACCAGACCCGCCAGTGAACCGTCGGGCCTTCGGACCGGCACCAGGGAGTTGACCGCCGGGCCGTGGCTCGCGGCGACGGTCCAGGTGTACCCGGGGCCGGTGAGGGCCTGCTGGGGAATGTCCTTGATGCGCTGCCCGATCAGCGACGGGTCGGGGTGGGTGTAGCGCACGCCGACCGGACTCGTCACGACGACGTACGACACGTCGGTATCACGGCGGATCGCCTGAGTGCGGGGCTGGAGCCGGGCCGTGGGGTGCGCGCTGTCCAGCGCCTCCACCATGCCCGGCGAGTGGGCGAGGGCGGAGGCGACGCTCAGGGTGCGGTCCTTGGCGTCGGACATGCTGTCGCGGCGGCCCTGCACCACCAGCGCGACCGCCCCCGCCGCGACGAGCAGCAGCACGAGACCGAGGACGCAGAGGAAGACCTGGCCGGACAGGGTGCGCACGCTGAACAGGGAACGCAGGCCACCGCCCGGGGACCGGTGGGGTGTGTCCCGGGCGGTCGGCGCGGGCCCACTGCGGCCCGGACGCCCTTCATCGTGCCGATCTGATCGCCGGGAGTGACGTCGTAGTCGCGCCCGGAATCGGCCGATAACAGCCATATAGTCAGGTCTAACACGGATCGCGGCTCCCCGAGAGGCGGTGACCGGCCGGTCCGGGCATTCCGGGGAGCGGCGGCCCGGCCCCCGGCGTCCGGGACCAGGGGTGGCGCCGCCCGGGAACAACCGCCTTGGACCGGCCCAACGCCCCGCTTAGGGTGGCCGGATGACGGAATTCGATCTTCTCGACGACACGACACGGTGGCGACAGGACTGCGAGCGGCGGCTGCGCGCCGCGTACACCGCGGCCGGGCTGGACGGCCCCGCCACGGAGGGCATGCTCGACGGGACGCTCCGGCGGGCCGATGACTGGACCGTCGCCGGGATCACGGCCGACGGGACCCGGGTGGGGTACGTCGCCGTGCACGTGGCGGAGGAGAACGGCGCGGTCGACGGCCGCATCGGCGACCTCCGCGTCGAGGCGGCCCACACCGGCCGGGGCCATGAGCGGGCCGCCCTGGAGTGGGCCGAGGCGTGGTGCGCGGAGCGCGGCGCGGAGCAGATACGGGTCCGGCTCTCCGGGGCGCACGACGGCCTGTTCGACGACTACGGCGTACGCGGCCAGCTCCGGGCGCGGCGGATCGACTCCCCACCGGAGGCCGTCGAGGGCTTCACCGCCCGGCCGATGACCGCGGCCGAGTACCCCGCGTGGGTCACCGCCGAGAAGGCCGAGTACGCGGGCGACATCGCCCGGTCCGGGGCCCTGACGCCGGAGGAGGCCCGGAAGAAGTCCGACCGCGACTTCGCGCAACTGCTTCCCGAGGGCCTGGACACGCCCGACAACACGTTCCTGGTGCTGGAGGCGGCGGGCGAGCCCATCGGCACCGGCTGGCTGAAACACGGCTACCTGCCGGGGGTGACGTACGGCTACTCGCTCTTCGTCGACGAGAAGCACCGGGGCCGGGGGTTCGGCCGGGCCGCGATGGTGGCGGGCGAGCTGGCGACGCTCGCGACCGGCGAGTCGACGCTGATGTTCAGCGTGTGGGGCGGCAACGAGGTGGCCATGAACCTGTACACGCGCACGGGGTACCGGGTCGTCGAGGAGAACCGCTCCCTGGCCCTGCCCCGCTCGGCCGGCTGACCGCGCCTCCCGTGCCGGCGGCCCCGCGACGGGCCCGCCGGCACGGGAACGGTCACTCCGTGGGCTCGACCCCGGCCCGCAGCAGACCGTAGGTGCAGGCGTCCTCCAGCGCCTGCCAGGAGGCGGCGATGACGTTGTCCGCGACGCCGACCGTGGACCACTCGCCCTCGCCGTCGCCGGTGGTGATCAGGACGCGGGTGGTGGACTCGGTGCCGGTGCGGCCCTCCACGATGCGGACCTTGTAGTCGATCAGCTCCAACTTGGCGAGCTGCGGGTAGATCCGCTCCAGGGCGACCCGCAGCGCCCGGTCCAGCGCGTTGACCGGTCCGTTGCCCTCGGCGGTGGCGACGATCCGCTCGCTCCTGGCCCAGAGCTTCACGGTCGCCTCGTTGGCGTGCGTGCCGTCGGGGCGGGTCTCGACGATGGCCCGCCAGGACTCGGTACGGAAGTAGCGGCGCACCCGGCCCTCGACCTCGGCGCGCAGCAGCAGTTCGAAGGAGGCGTCGGCGGCCTCGTAGGTGTAGCCCTTGAGTTCGCGCTCCTTGACCCGCTCGACGATCCGGCCGACGAGTTCGCGGTCGCCGCCGAGGTCGAAGCCCAGCTCCTTGCCCTTGAGTTCGATGGAGGCGCGGCCCGCCATGTCGGAGACCAGCATCCGCATGGTGTTGCCGACCAGGGCGGGGTCGATGTGCTGGTAGAGGTCGGGGTCGACCTTGATCGCGGAGGCGTGCAGCCCGGCCTTGTGGGCGAAGGCCGAGACGCCGACGTAGGGCTGGTGGGTGGAGGGGGTCAGGTTGACGACCTCGGCGATGGCGTGCGAGACGCGGGTCATGTCGGCGAGGGCGCCCTCGGGGAGCACGGATCTGCCGTACTTGAGCTCCAGCGCGGCGACGACCGGGAAGAGGTTGGCGTTGCCGACGCGTTCGCCGTAGCCGTTGGCGGTGCACTGGACGTGGGTGGCGCCCGCGTCCACGGCGGCCAGGGTGTTGGCGACCGCGCAGCCGGTGTCGTCCTGGGCGTGGATGCCGAGCCGGGCGCCGGTGTCGGCGAGCACCGTGGAGACGACGGCCTGGATCTGGGCGGGGAGCATCCCGCCGTTGGTGTCGCAGAGGATGACGACGTCGGCTCCGGCCTCGGAGGCGGCGCGGACGACGGCCTTGGCGTACTCGGGGTTGGCGCGGTAGCCGTCGAAGAAGTGCTCGCAGTCCACGAAGACCCGGCGGCCCTGCTCGCGGAGGTGGGAGACGGTGTCGACGACCATCTCCAGGTTCTCCTCCAGGGTGGTGCGCAGCGCGAGTTCGACATGGCGGTCGTGCGACTTGGCGACCAGGGTGATCACCGGGGCGCCGGACGCCAGCAACGCCTTGACCTGCGGGTCGTCGGCGGCCCTGGCCCCGGCCCGCCGGGTCGCGCCGAAGGCGACCAGTTGGGCGTTCTTGAAGTCGATCTCCTGCCGGGCGCGGGCGAAGAACTCGGTGTCGCGGGGGTTGGCACCGGGCCAGCCGCCCTCGATGAAGCCCACGCCGAAGTCGTCCAGGTGGCGGGCGATGGTGAGCTTGTCCGCGACCGTCAGGTTGATGCCCTCACGCTGTGCCCCGTCGCGCAGCGTGGTGTCGAAGACGTGGAAACTGTCGTCGGTGGCGTTGGCCTTGGTGGTCATGCTGGTCTGACTCCTGTCGGATGAGCGGATCCGGAAGATCGGGCTCCACTTGCCCCCATCATCCCGCGCGCGTCCCGCCCCGGCCGGGGTGAGGCCGGAAAACGAAAAAACCCCTCGCGGGTGCGAGAGGTCTGCGCGCGGGTCTGGGGCACGATGGCCGTGCCGCACATGGTGATGCGGGACGGTCACTGCGGACCGGCGCGCCTGCTGCCGATAATCATGGCGTACGAGGGCACGGTCGCAGTCTTGCACAGGGCCGCGGCCGTGCCCCCCTCCGTCTCAGGATGCGGGCGTGACGTCGGCCGCACCGGGCCGCGCCGCGGCGCTCCGTTCCTCGTCCCCGGTGCCGATCCGGCCCAGGTCGATGTCGCGGGTCTCCCGCATGGTCAGGTAGACGACCAGGGAGACCGCCGCGCAGCCGGCCACGTACCAGTAGAAGCCGGACTCGACGCCCGCCTTCTTGAACCAGAGCGCCACGTACTCGGCGGTGCCGCCGAAGAGCGCGTTGGCCAGGGCGTACGGGAGGGCGACGCCCAGGGCGCGGACGCCGGTCGGGAAGAGCTCCGCCTTCACACAGGCGTTGATCGAGGTGTAGCCGGTGACGACGAGCAGGGCGAGCAGCGCCAGTCCGAAGGCGGGCCAGAAGGTGCCCGCGTGCTTGAGCATCGTCATGATCGGCACGGTCAGGAAGGTGGAGCCGACCGCGAAGGTGATGAGCAGCGGGCGGCGGCCGATCCGGTCGGAGAGCATCCCGGCGAGCGGCTGGACGCACATGAAGACGAACAGGGCGCAGAAGCTCACGAGCGAGGCGGTGGACTTCGCCATGCCGGCGCTCGTGGAGAGGAACTTGGTGAGGTACGTGGTGTACGTGTAGTACGCGACGGTGCCGCCCATGGTCAGCGCCATCACGAGGAACGCCTCGCGCCTGTGCTGCCACAGCGCCTTCAGGGTGCCCCGGTCCTGCTGCTCGGCGGCGCCGGACTCCGCGTAGACCTCGGTCTCCAGCATGTTGCGGCGCAGGTAGAAGACGATCGCGGCGCCGAGCGCGCCGATGATGAACGGGATGCGCCAGCCCCAGCTGTGCAGGGCCGCCTCGGACATGTTGCGCTGCAGGACGATCTGGAGGCCGAGACCGACGAGCTGCCCGGCGGTCATGGAGACGTACTGGAAGCTGGAGGCGAAGCCGCGCCGGTCGGGGGCCGATGCCTCGGTGAGGTAGGTGGCGCTGGCCGCGTACTCGCCGCCGACCGAGAGGCCCTGGAGCAGCCGGGCGACCAGCAGGACGGCGACACCGCCGTACCCGGCGACGTCGTAGGTCGGGGCGGCGGCGATCAGGATCGCGGAGGCCGACATGAGGGTGACGGTGAGGGTGAGCGCCGCCTTCCGGCCACGGCGGTCGCCGATCCGGCCGAGCAGCCAGCCGCCGACCGGTCGCATGAAGAAGCCCACGGCGAAGATGCCCATGGTGTTCATGAGGTTGGCGGTCTCATTGCCTTCGGGGAAGAACGAATCCGCGAAGTAGACCGCGAAGGTCGCGTACACGAACCAGTCGAACCACTCGACCATGTTCCCGGCCGAGCCGACCCAGATTTTCTTCCACTGCTCTCGTCCCATGGTCCGCCACCGTGCCCGAACCACCGGGAGGGGAACAAGGGCGCACCCAGCAACGATCGGGCGTACTTGTGTACGTTTCGTTCACGGCGGTGCGGGGCGCGTCGCGGGCCTCACCGGGCGAGCAGCGACTCCTCGACGAACTCCCCGACCCGGTCGAGGACCTGGTCCCGTCCGGTGCCGGGGAGGCCGACCGCGACATGCACGCTGAAGCCGTCGAGCAGGGCGCGCAGCCGGGCCGCGAACCGACCGGCGTCGACCGGGCGGAACTCCCCGGCCGCCGTGCCCCGCGCCAGCAGCTCCACCAGGTCGCGCTGCCATGCCTCCTCGATGGCGGCCTGCCGGGCGCGGGCGTCGTCGTCCGCGTTCCGCGAGCGGTTCCACACCTCCAGCCAGAGCGTCCAGTGCGGGTCGCCGGGGCCGTCGGGGAGGTAGAGGCCGATGTACCCGTCGAGCTGTTCGCGGGCGGTACCCGGTCCGGACAGCAGGGCGCGCCGCCGGGCCCCGAGCCGCTCCTCGCTCCACTCCAGGGTCTGGAGCAGCAGCTCGTCCTTGGTCCGGAAGTAGTAGAGGAGGTGTCCGCTGCTCATCCTGACCTCGCGCCCGAGCCCGGCCATCGTGAGGCCGTCCAGTCCGCGTTCGGCGATGGTCGCCATGGCGGCGGCCAGCAGTTCCTCGCGGGGCGGGGCGGTGTTGCGGCGGCGGGGCTCGGGGGGCACGGTGTCAGACCTTCGGCTGCTGCTGGGTGATGCAGTGGATGCCTCCACCGCCGGCGAAGATCGTACGCGCGTCGACGAGGGTGACCGTGCGGTCGGGGAAGAGCTCGCCGAAGACGGCGGCCGCTTCCTGGTCGCGCGGGTCGTCGAAGGCGCAGAGGACCACGCCGCCGTTGCAGAGGTAGTGGTTGATGTAGGAGTAGTCGACCCACTCCCCGTCCTCCTTGAGCACGGTGGGCGCCTTGACCTCGACGACCTCCAGCGAGCGGCCCCGGGCGTCGGTGGCCCCGCGCAGGATGCGCACGGTCTCCCGGGTGACCTCGTGGTCGGGGTGGGCCGGGTCGGGCTGGACGTGGACGACGACGGTGCCGGGGCGGGCGAAGGCGGCGACGATGTCGACGTGGCCGAGGGTGCCGTAGTCGCCGTAGTCGCCGGCCAGGCCGCGCGGCAGCCAGATCGCCTTCTCGGTGCCGAGGCGGGCGTGGATCTCGGACTCGACCTGCTCGCGGGTCCAGTCGGGGTTGCGTTCCTTGCCGAGCTGGACGGTCTCGGTGAGCAGGACGGTGCCCTCGCCGTCCACGTGGATCGCGCCGCCCTCGTTGACCAGCCGGGAGCTGTGCACGGGGACGTCGGCGAGCTCGGCGACGGCGCGGGCGATGTGCTGGTCGTGCTCCCAGCGGGCCCAGCCCTGGGCGCCCCAGCCGTTGAACGTCCAGTCGACGGCGGCCAGTCGCGTCCCGTCGGTGACGAAGGTGGGGCCGATGTCCCGCATCCAGGCGTCGTCCAGGGGGCGTACGGCGATCTCCACGTCCGGGCCGAGCAGGGCGCGGGCGCCGTCCTCCTGGCCGGGGCCGACGACCACGGTGACCGGCTCGAAGCGGCGCACGGCGCGGGCGACGGCGGCCCAGGCGTCCCGGGCGGCGGCCAGTTCGGCCTCGGACTCGAAGGTCGGGTTGGGGCCGGGCCAGGCCATCCAGGTGCGTTCGTGCGGGGCCCACTCGGGGGGCATGCGGAAGGTCACTGCGGGTCCTTGGGGTCTGCGGTTCGGCGGAGGTGTCAGAGGAAGTAGAGGCGGTTGAGGGAGACGGAGTCGGCCGGCTCGGAGCGCAGCGGGTCGCCGTCCAGGGTGACCAGGCCGCTGCGGGCGTCCACGGCGACCTCCCCGGTGCGGGAGTTGTGGACCAGGTCGCCGGGTCCGATGCCGCGGGTGCCGCGCACGCCGACGCGGCGGCGCCGGGTGGGCATCCCGTCGGCGCCGAGCTGGGCCGCCGCCTGCGAGACGAAGGCCACGGAGAGGTCGGCGGCGGTGGCCCCGTGCGCCCCGAACTGCGGCCCGAGGACCAGGGGTTCGCAGGTGTCGGTGGCGGCGTTGGGGTCACCGGTGACCCCGTACGCGGGGAAGCCGGCCTTCAGGACCAGCTGCGGCTTGGCGCCGAAGAACTCGGGCCGCCACAGCACGATGTCGGCCAGCTTGCCGGTCTCGATGGAGCCGACCTCGTGGGAGAGGCCGTGGGCGATGGCGGGGTTGATGGTCAGCTTGGCGATGTAGCGCAGCACCCGGGCGTTGTCGTCGCCCGGACCGTCGCCCTCCATCGGGCCCAGCTCCGCCTTCATCTTCCCGGCCATCGCGAAGGTGCGGCGCACCGTCTCACCGGCCCGGCCCATGCCCTGCGCGTCGGAGGAGGTGATGCCGATGGCGCCCAGGTCGTGCAGGACGTCCTCGGCGCCCATCGTCCCGGCGCGGATGCGGTCACGGGCCATCGCGGCGTCGCCGGGCAGGTCGGTCTTGAGGTCGTGTACGGAGACGATCATCCCGTAGTGCTCGGCGACCGCGTCCCGGCCGAAGGGCAGCGTCGGGTTGGTGGACGAGCCGATGACGTTGGCCACGCCCGCCATCTTCAGGACGTTGGGGACGTGCCCGCCGCCGCAGCCCTCGATGTGGAAGGCGTGGATCGTACGGCCCTCCAGGACGCGGAGGGTGTCCTCGACCGACAGGCACTCGTTCAGCCCGTCGCTGTGCAGGGCGACCTGGACGTCGTGCTCCTCGGCGACCCGCAGCGCGGTGTCCAGGGCGCGGGTGTGGGCGCCCATGTCCTCGTGGACCTTGAAACCGCAGGCCCCGCCCTCCGCCAGCGCCTCGACCAGCGGAGCCTGGTGGGAGGACGAGCCCCGGCCCAGGAAGCCGATGTTGACCGGCCAGGCGTCGAAGGCGTTGAAGGCGTGGCGCAGCGCCCAGGGCGAGTTGACGCCGACGCCCCAGACCGGGCCGAACTCCTGGCCGATGATCGTGGTGACGCCGGAGGCGAGCGACGCCTCCATGATCCGCGGCGAGAGCAGGTGGACATGGGTGTCGACGGCGCCCGCCGTGGCGATCATGCCCTCGCCGGAGACGATGGTGGTGCCGGTGCCGACGACCACGTCGACACCGTCCAGGGTGTCCGGGTTCCCGGCCCGGCCGATCGCGGCGATCCGGCCCTCGCGGATGCCGATCGACACCTTGCGGATGCCCTGCACGGCGTCGATGACCAGGACGTTGCTGATGACGACGTCGCAGGTGTCGCGGACCGCGGCGGCCTTGAGGTGGAGGCCGTCGCGGGCGGTCTTGCCGAAGCCCGCGAGGAACTCCTCGCCGTACGCCTGGGCGTCGGACTCGACGCGGACGGTCAGCCCGGAGTCGCCGAGCCTCACCCGGTCACCGG
This sequence comes from Streptomyces sp. NPDC001108, assembly GCF_053598535.1. Taxonomy (NCBI): domain Bacteria; kingdom Bacillati; phylum Actinomycetota; class Actinomycetes; order Kitasatosporales; family Streptomycetaceae; genus Streptomyces; species Streptomyces sp. NPDC001108. Next base: position 14,266 of record NZ_JBSFKL010000011.1, on the reverse strand, counting down.
CGCGCGGTCCGTGGACGGAGGCGTACTCGTACGGGTCGATGCTCATCGTTCAGCTCCCAGGTATCCACAGGCGGCCGCGCGCCGCAGCGCCTCCTCGCGTGCGCCGGGCGCGTCCAGCGGCCCGTCCACCAGTCCGGCGAAGCCGATCGCGATCCGCTCGCCGCCGATCGGTACGAGCCCGACCTCGACGCTCTCGCCCGGCCCGAACCGCACGGAGGACCCGGCGGGGACGCAGAGCCGCATCCCGTAGGCGTCGGCGCGGGCGAAGTCGAGCCGGGGGTTGGCCTCGAAGAAGTGGAAGTGCGAGGTCACCGAGACCGGCACGGCCGCGGTGTTGCGGACGGTCAGCCGTACCGCGGGCTCCGGCTCGGGCACGGCCGGTCCGGGCAGGACGGCCCCGGGGGCCTCGTCGCCCAGCCCGTCGCCGAGCGGCCGGGACACCACGGCGAGCCGCGAGCCGTCGTCGAAGACGGCCTCCACATGGACCTCGGTGACGACGTCGGCGACGCCCGGCAGCACGTCGTCGGGGCCGAGCACCGAGCGGGCCGCCTCGATCGCCTCGGCCAGCCGGAGCCCGTCGCGGGCCGCCTCGCAGACGGTGTCCGCGATCAGGGCGGTGGCCTCGGGGACATTGAGCCGGAGCCCGCGGGCGCGGCGGGCACGGGCCAGCTCGGCGGCGCTGAACAGCAGCAGCCGGTCACGTTCCGTCGGAGTCAGTCTCATGTCTCCCCGCCTCTCGGTTAGAGCGTCACTCTAACTCAAGGTTAGAGCGCCACTCTAAAAATGTGAGAGGCCCTACTCCGGATGCCCGACCCTCCCCCGGGCATGCGGAAGCCGCGCCGGCTGGGACGCCTGGCGCGGCTTTCACACGTAAGCCCCGGACCGGGCCCGGGATCGGGACGGTCAGCCCAGGGGGTGCATCCAGCCGTGGGTGTCCTCGACGGTGCCGCGCTGGATGTCGAGCAGCCGCTCGCGCAGCTTCATCGTGACCTCGCCGGGCGTGCCGTCGCCCTGGACCCACTCGGCGCCCGTGCACTTGACGGTGCCGACGGGGGTGATGACGGCGGCGGTGCCGCAGGCGAAGACCTCGGTGAGGCTGCCGTTCGCACTGTCCTCGCGCCACTGGTCGATGGAGACGCGGCCCTCCTCGGACTCGTAGCCGAGGTCGCGGGCGACCTGGAGCAGCGAGTCGCGGGTGACTCCGGCGAGCAGCGAGCCGGTCAGCGCCGGGGTGACGATCTTGTTCCCGTACACGAAGTACAGGTTCATCCCGCCGAGCTCCTCGACCCACTTGTGCTCGATCGCGTCGAGGTAGGCGACCTGGTCGCAGCCCTTCTCGGCGGCCTCGGCCTGGGCGAGCAGGGACGCGGCGTAGTTGCCGCCGGTCTTGGCGTCGCCCATGCCGCCGGGAACGGCGCGCACCCGGTCCTCGGAGAGCCAGATGGAGACCGGCTTCACACCACCGGGGAAGTAGGCGCCCGCGGGCGAGGCGATCACCGCGAACAGGTACTCGTTGGCGGGCTTCACCCCGAGGCCGACCTCGGTCGCGATCATGAACGGGCGCAGGTAGAGGGACTCCTCGCCGCCGTGCGCGGGCACCCATGCCTTGTCCTGCTGGACCAGCGCGTCACAGGCCTCGATGAAGGTCTCGACGGGCAGCTCCGGCATGGCCAGCCGGCGGGCGGACGCCTGGAAGCGCTTGGCGTTGGCCTCGGGGCGGAAGGTGGCGACGCTGCCGTCGGGGCGGCGGTACGCCTTGAGGCCCTCGAAGATCTCCTGGGCGTAGTGGAAGACGGTGGTGGCCGGGTCGAGCGACAGCGGGCCGTAGGGGACGAGCTCGCCGTCGTGCCAGCCGCGCCCCTCGGTCCAGCGGATCGTCACCATGTGGTCGGTGAAACGGCGGCCGAAACCGGGGTTGACCATGCTGGCCTCGCGCTCCGCTTCGGACAGGGGGTTCGAGGAGGGCTTGAGCTCGATCGTGGGCGTCGTCATGAGTGCGTGTCCTTCACCGGTTGTATGGGCTGGACCGCGTTCACGCCGCTCCCGCCGGGCGGGTGCGAGGACGCCCGAGCTTTCGTTCGAGGCGCGGCCCCGTTCGATTATCGCTCCCGGGCGGCCGTGCGGAAAGCATGACGGAAACACGGTCCGGTGGTCGATGGTGGCACCCGGAACGGCGCAGGTGAAGCCGCCGGGTGCGGCTGCTACCCGGCGGCTTCGAAGTGGAGTCGTCGGGTCAGCCCGCTACGCGTACCGCGAGCGCGTCGCCGATCTGTTCGGTCGTGCGGTTCGAACCGTCGCGCTCCGCGAGATCGGCGGAGACGGCGTCCTCGATGCGCGCGGCCGCGGACTCGTGGCCGAGGTGGCGCAGCAGGAGGGCGACGGAGAGGACCGTGGCGGTCGGGTCGGCCTTGCCCTGGCCCGCGATGTCGGGCGCGGAGCCGTGGACGGGCTCGAACATCGACGGGAAGGCGCCCGTCGGGTTGATGTTGCCGGAGGCGGCCAGACCGATACCGCCGGTCACGGCGGCGGCGAGGTCGGTGAGGATGTCGCCGAAGAGGTTGTCGGTGACGATGACGTCGAAGCGCTCCGGCTGGGTGACGAAGAAGATCGTCGCGGCGTCGACGTGCAGGTAGTCGGTGGTGACCTCGGGGTACTCGGCCGCGATCCGGTCGAAGGTGTTCTTCCAGAGGTGGCCCGCGTAGACCAGGACGTTGTTCTTGTGGACCAGCGTCAGCTTCTTGCGCGGGCGGGCGTTCGCCCGCGCGAAGGCGTCGCGGACGACCCGCTCGACGCCGTACGCCGTGTTCACGCTGACCTCGGTGGCGACCTCGGCGGGGGTGCCGGTGCGCAGCGAGCCGCCGTTGCCGGTGTACGGGCCCTCGGTGCCCTCGCGGACGACGACGAAGTCGATGTCCGGGCGACCGGCCAGCGGGCTCGCGGTGTTCGGGAAGAGCTTGGAGGGACGCAGGTTGATGAAGTGGTCGAAGGCGAACCGCAGCTTCAGCAGGAGCCCGCGCTCCAGGACGCCGGACGGCACGGAGGGGTCGCCGATCGCGCCGAGCAGGATGGCGTCGTGGCCCTTGAGGGCTTCGAGCTCCGCGTCCGGGAGGGTCTCACCGGTGCGGTGCCAGCGCCGGGCGCCGAGGTCGTACTCCTTGGTCTCCAGCTTCACGTCCTGCGGGAGGGCGGCGCGGAGGACCTTGAGTCCCTGGGCCACGACCTCCTGGCCGATACCGTCACCGGGGATCACTGCGAGATTGATGCTGGAAGACATGGACGCACCCTACTGCTCGTCCCACTCCATGACATGTAGCGTCCACCATGCGGACACAGATGGGCCGTACGTGTGCCGTTCGCCCGGACGGCCGGACAGCGTCGGCCGACGGGCGGATGTTCTGTTCCATGGACATCCCCCGTTTCGGAATCCCCGAGAAGCTCGCCGCCCGGATGAGCATGGCCGAGCAGCACGCGTACCTGCGCACCCGGCCGACCCGGCGCGGCGCGCTCCGCGCGGGCGTGGCGACCGCCGCCGTCACCGGCGCCGGGCTCGCAGCCCGGCCCGCCCAGGCCGCCCCCACCGTGCTCACCGCGCCCCGCGCCTCCACCCGGGTGGACGGTTCGCTGGTGGCCCCGTTCGGCCGGCATCTGGCGTACGGCGCCGACCCGAGGACGCGGATGTCGGTCGGCTGGCAGGTCCCGTTCGCGGTGGAGCGGCCCTTTCTGCGCATCGGCCTCCAGCCGTGGGCGCTGAGCCGCCGGATCGACGCCGAGGTCCGCCATCTGACCACCCCGGAGCTGAACGGCGGGAAGATCGCCGCGGCCGAGCAGTTCTATCTGCACGCGCGCCTGGAGCGGCTGCGGCCGGGCACCACGTACTACTACGGGGTCGGACACGAAGGCTTCGACCCCGCAGACGCCCGCAACCTGGGCACGCTCGGCACCTTCACCACCGCGCCCGAGCGTGCGGAGCCCTTCACCTTCACCGCCTTCGGCGACCAGGGCGTCAGCTACGACGCGCTCGGCAACGACCAGCTGATCCTCGGTCAGGGCCCGGCCTTCCACCTGCACGCGGGCGACCTCTGCTACGCGGACCCGTTCGGTTCGGGGCGCCCCATCGACGGCTACGACGCCCGCACCTGGGACCAGTACCTGGCGCAGACCGAGACGGTGGCCAAGACGGTGCCGTGGATGGTCACCACCGGCAACCACGACATGGAGGCGTGGTACTCACCGGACGGCTACGGCGGCCAGAACGCCCGCTGGTCACTGCCCGGCAACGGCCCGGACCCGGTGAACCTGCCCGGCGCCTACTCCTTCGTCCACGGGAACGTGGCCGTCGTCGCGCTGGACGCCAATGACGTCTCGTACGAGATCCCGGCCAACTTCGGGATCAGCGACGGCCGTCAGACCCGCTGGCTGGACCGGCGCCTGGGGGAGCTGCGGGCCCACCACGACATCGACTTCGTCGTGGTCTTCTTCCACCACTGCGCCTTCTCGACGTCCAGCGTGCACGCCTCCGACGGCGGGGTGCGCGACGCCTGGGTACCGCTCTTCGAGAAGCACCGGGTGGACCTGGTCGTCAACGGCCACAACCACGTCTACGAACGTACCGACGCGATCCTGAACGGCGCCGTCCGGCGCACGGTGCCGATCGGCGAACGCGTCGACCCGGCCCGGGACGGCATCGTGTACGTCACCGCGGGCGGCGGGGGAAGGGCGCTGATGCGTTTCGCGGTTCCGGACAGCTACGAGGGCCACCCCGCCGAGCGGGAGAGCGTGGACACGTTCCACACGGTCAGGGGAGGCGGGAGGGCGGCCGAGACCGTGGAGTGGTCCCGGGTGCGCTACACCGGGTTCTCGTTCCTGGCCGTGGCGGTCGAACCCGGCCGCCACCCCCGGATGGAGGTGTCGGCGCTCGCCGAGTCGGGCGAGCGCATCGACCACTTCGAGATCGCCCGGGGCTGACCGGGGCCGGTCGTCAGTGTCCGGTGGAGCCGCCGTTGTCCCTGCGGTCGAGGGCGCGCTGGAGGGCGGCGGCGGCGTTCCGGCGCTCCGACTCGGTCGGGCGGTGGGAACGGCGGACACGGCGGAGGGTGGTCTGGACCATGATGGATCGACTCCTTGAGATCACGGGGATTTCGAGATCGAAGATCGAGGATCGAAGATCGTGAAGCTGATTTCGAGATCAGGATTTCGAGGCGCCGGAAGGGCGGGGAACACGCGCCGCAGGGGTTGCCTGCGCGAGGCGCGCGCTCACGACCGCCAGTCGCTGGATCGAGCGTGACGTTCGGCTTCTACAAAGCTAGGGCAGCCGGGCCGGTCTGTCTCCACAGTTACTCGGACTTCCTACTATCTGAGACGGGCGCGCGGCCCGAACCTCTCCCACCGGCCGCCCGATCGCCCGGAGGAATCGACATCGTCCCTGCTCAACGGGGGTGACGGGGTCGGCCTCCACGCAGCAGGCAGTTGACCGGCAGGAACCCGGCAATATGCCCGCCGCATGACGTTCCCGGCACCGCGACACCCCCGGAAGCCCGGCCTCCGGTCCGTCGCACCCTGGTCCGGACCAGTCATGATCCGCCACACTGCCGCCATGTCCGACACCACGGCCGCCACGGCCGCCACCGCCGCACCCCCGCAGTGGACGCCCATCCACGGCGCACCCTACGAGCCGGTCCCCTACCGCCCCGAGCGGATGGCGGCCGACGAGTCCCTCGCCACCGCCGCCCGGCTGCGGCGGCGGATGGACGAGCGCAGGACCGTGCGCAGCTTCTCCCCCGACCCCGTGCCCGAGCAGGCCGTCCGGGACGCGATCGCCTGCGCCGCGACCGCGCCGTCCGGCGCCCACCAGCAGCCGTGGACCTTCGTCCTGGTCAAGGACCCCGAGGTGCGCCGGCGCATCCGGGAGGCGGCCGAGAACGAGGAGCGGATCAGCTACGACGGGCGGCTCGGCGAGGAGTGGCTGGCCGCGCTGCGCCCGCTGGGCACCGACGCGGTCAAGACCCACATGACCGACGCCCCGGCACTGCTCGTGGTGTTCCAGCAGCGGTACTGGGTCGGCGAGGACGGCACCCGGCACAAGCACTACTACGTCGACGAGTCGGTCGGGATCGCGGTCGGCATGTTGCTGAGCGCCCTGCACCAGTCGGGGCTGGCGGCGCTGATCCACACCCCGAGCCCGATGCGCTTCCTGCGCGAGGTGCTCGGCCGCCCGGAGAACGAGAAGGCGTTCGCGGTGATCCCGATCGGCTACCCGGCCGAGGACTGCGAGGTGCCCGGCCTGGTCCGCAAGTCGCTCGACCAGGTGCTCGTGGAGATCTGAGACCGGGGCCCGCACGGGCCCGGACATGGAAACCGCCTCCCGGCCGGCAGGGGAACCGGGCGGGAGGCGGAGTTCACGGGAGGGGCGCCGGGGTGGGGCGCCCCGTGGGGTGTCAGCCCTGGTGGGGGTAGGTGTAGTCGGTCGGCGGGACCAGGGTCTCCTTGATGGCCCGGGTCAGGGTCCAGCGCTGGAGGTTCTGCGGGGCGCCCGCCTTGTCGTTGGTGCCCGAGGCCCGGCCGCCACCGAAGGGCTGCTGGCCGACGACGGCACCGGTCGACTTGTCGTTGATGTAGAAGTTGCCCGCGGCGTACCGCAGCTTCTCCATCGTGTGCGCGGCGGCGGCGCGGTCGTTGGCGATGACGGAACCGGTCAGCGCGTAGTCGGAGACCGACTCCATCTGCTCCAGCATCTCGTCGTACTTGTCGTCCTCGTAGACGTGCACGGCGAGGATCGGGCCGAAGTACTCGGTCGTGAAGACCTCGTTCTCCGGGTCGGTGCACTCGATGACGGTCGGGCGGACGAAGTAGCCCACCGAGTCGTCGTACGTGCCGCCCGCGACGATCGTGCAGCTCGGGTCGGCCTTGGCCCGGTCGATCGCGGCCTTGTTCTTGGCGAACGAACGGTCGTCGATGACGGCGCCGATGAAGTTCGACAGGTCGGTGACGTCGCCCATGGTGATCGAGTCGACCTCGGCGGCGAAGGTCTCCTTGAAACCGGAGTTCCAGATGGAGGCCGGGATGTACGCCCGCGAGGAGGCCGAGCACTTCTGGCCCTGGAACTCGAAGGAGCCACGGGTCAGCGCGGTCTTCAGGACGGCCCGGTCGGCCGACGGGTGGGCGACGACGAAGTCCTTGCCACCGGTCTCGCCGACGAGCCGCGGGTAGGTGCGGTAGTTGGCGATGTTGTTGCCGACCGTCTTCCACAGGTGCTGGAAGGTGGGGGTCGAGCCGGTGAAGTGGATCCCGGCCAGGTCGCGGTGGTTCAGCGCGACCTCGGAGACGGCGAGGCCGTCGCCGGTCACCAGGTTGATGACGCCCTTGGGCAGACCGGCCTCCTCGAGGAGCTGCATCAGCAGCACCGCGGCGTGGGTCTGGGTCGGGGACGGCTTCCACACCACGACGTTGCCCATGAGGGCGGGGGCGGTGGGCAGGTTGCCCGCGATGGCCGTGAAGTTGAACGGCGTGATCGCGTAGACGAAGCCCTCCAGCGGGCGGTGGTCCATGCGGTTCCACACGCCGGTCGAGTTGGCCGGCGGCTGCTCGGCCAGGATCTGGCGCGCGTAGTGCACGTTGAAGCGCCAGAAGTCGACGAGCTCGCAGGGGGTGTCGATCTCGGCCTGCTGGGCCGTCTTCGACTGGCCGAGCATGGTGGAGGCGGCCATCGTCTCGCGCCACGGGCCGGACAGCAGCTCGGCGGCGCGCAGGATGATCGCGGCACGGTCGTCGAAGGACATCGCGCGCCAGGCCGGGGCGGCGGCGAGCGCGGCGTCGACCGCGTCCTTGGCGTCCTGCTCCGTGGCGTTGGCGTACGTGCCGATGACGGCCTTGTGGTTGTGCGGCTGCACGACGTCGAAGCGCTCGCCGCCGCCCATCCGCTTCTCGCCGCCGATGGTCATCGGCAGCTCGATCGGGTTCTGGCTCAGCTCCTTGAGCTTCTCCTCCAGGCGGGCACGCTCCGGGGAGCCCGGGGCGTAGGAGTGGACCGGCTCGTTGACCGGCGCGGGGACCTGGGTCACAGCGTCCATGGTTTCCGTTGCTCCTTGGGTAGAGAGGTGGAGGGGAGGGGGAGGGCTCAGCCCTTGGTCAGGACGGAACGGCCGAAGAACAGCAGGTTCGCCGGCTTCTCCGCGAGACGGCGCATGAAGTAGCCGTACCAGTCGGTGCCGTACGCGGTGTAGACGCGCATCCGGTGGCCCTCGGCGGCGAGCCGCAGGTGCTCCTCGCTGCGGATGCCGTAGAGCATCTGGAACTCGTACTCGTCCAGCTTGCGCCCGGCGCGGCGGCCCAGCTCCTGGGCGATGGCGATCAGGCGCGGGTCGTGCGACCCGATCATCGGGTAGCCCTCGCCGTCCATGAGGGTGCGCAGGATCCGGACGTACGCCTTGTCGATCTCGGCCTTGTCCTGGTACGCGACGGAGGCGGGCTCCTTGTAGGCGCCCTTCACGATGCGGACGCGGCTGCCGGCGGCGGCCAGGCGGCGGGCGTCGTCCTCGGTGCGGAACAGGTAGGCCTGGATCACGCAGCCGGTCTGCGGGAAGTCCTTCCGCAGCTCCTCGTGGATGGCGAACATCGAGTCGAGGGTGGTGTGGTCCTCGGCGTCCAGGGTGACCGTGGTGCCGATCGCGGCGGCGGCCTCGACGACCGGGCGGACGTTGGCGAGCGCCAGCTCGTGGCCCCCGTCCAGCGACTGGCCGAACATGGAGAGCTTCACGGACATCTCGGCCCGGGTGCCCAGGCCCAGCTCCTTGAGCCGCTCGATCAGTTCGAGGTAGGCGTCGCGGGCGGCGGCGGCCTGCTCCGGGGTGGTGATGTCCTCGCCGACCACGTCGAGGGTGACTTCGAGGCCCTTGGCGGCGGCGTCCTCGATGACGGGCACGACCTGGTCGACGGTCTCGCCGGCGATGAACCGGTCGACGACCTGCTTGGTGCCGGGTGCGGCCGAGATGAATCGGCGCATCTTGTCGCTGCGGGACGCGGCGAGAATCACGGGAGCCAGCACGGGGCACCTCCACGGAAAGTACGGACGAAGGCCATATCGGTCGAGGGGTGACAGACCGGTACAGCACGGAGAACCACCGTGAAATCTAAGGATCGCTCCGATCGTGTGCCATCGACAGCTGTCACGCATCCGCTCCCCCGTTCTCAGACATATGTCTGAAGGGGTGCGAGAATGGCCGGGTGAAGGGCGATTACCAGGAGCTGGTCGACGAGATCTCCGGGCTGCTCGGCGCCCCCGCGACGCTGGAGAACCGGGATTTCGGCCTGGTCGCCTTCGGTGCCCACGACAGCGACGACGACAGCGCGATGGACCCGGTCCGCACCCGCTCGATCCTGACCCGCCGCTCCACCCCGGCCGTCCGCGCCTGGTTCGAGGGGTTCGGCATCACCCGCGCCACCGGCCCCGTCCGCATCCCCGCCGCCCCGGAGGCCGGGGTCTTCCGGGACCGGATCTGCCTTCCGGCGCGCCACCGGGGAGCGGTGCTCGGCTACGTGTGGCTGCTGGACGGGCACCCCGGGCCGACCGACGAGCGGCTGGCCGCGGCGATGGAGGTGGCGGCCAGGATCGGTGCGCTGCTGGCCGAGGAGGAGCGGGCGGGCAGCGACCCGTCCCGGGAGTTCGGCGCGCTGCTGACCGCCGGACGGGGCTGGCAGCGCGACATGGCGGCGGCCGCGCTCGCCGAGGCGCTCGGCCCGGACGCGCACGGGCTGCACACGGTGGTCTGTGTGACGCCCTGGCCGCAGGACCCACCCTCGGTACGGACGGTGCCGTCGGCCGCCGCGCTCGCCCCGGTCGTCGGGACGGGCCCGCCGCACGCGCTGGCCGCGCTGGTGCGGCTGCGCTCCTCGGGGGTGCTCGACCCGGCGTTCGCCGCCGCCGACCGGCTGCGCGCGGTCGCGGGACGGCCGGTCACCGCCGGCATCGCGGTGCCCCGCCGGGGCCTCGCGGAGCTGGCCCCGGCCTGGTACGAGGCGGTGGCGGCGGCCCGTGCGGCCGCGGCCGAGGAACGGTTCGGCGAGGTCGTCGAGTGGTCGGCGATCGGACCGTACCGGCTGCTGACCACGCTCCCCGCCGACACCGGCGCGGACCCCGCCGTACGCGCCCTGCTCGCCCCGGCGCACAAGGACCTGGCCCACACCGCCGAGGTGTTCCTCGACCGCGCGGGCCAGGCGTCCCGGACGGCCGCCGCGCTCGGCGTCCACCGCCAGACGCTCTACTACCGCCTCTCCCGCATCCAGCAGCTCACCGGCCTCGACCTGAACGACGGCGAGGACCGGCTGCTGCTGCACATGGCCCTCAAGAGCGCCCGGCTGGGAGCCTGACCCGGCGGGCCGCCGCGAAGGCGAGGGCGAGCTGGTCCAGGAGCGGCGCGGCGGCCGGGTGCGGGTCGTGGCGCGGGGTGACCGTGTAGACGCCCCGGGTCGGCGGGTCGACCAGCGCGGCGGTGGCGACATCGGCGCGCAGCGCCCGCGTCAGCACCCCGGGGATCAGCGCGATGGCGTGACCGGCGGCGACCAGGGCGAGCTTGCCGGGGAAATCGGCGGCGGCGAGATCGATGCGGGCGTCGGCCCCCGCGCGGGCCGCGTGGAGCCGCAGCAGCGCCGCCGCCCCCTCGTTGTCCTCCACCCAGGTCTCCCCGGCCAGCGCCCGTACGGGTACCGGATCCGCCCCGGCCCGCGGGTGTCCGGCGGGCAGGGCGACGACCATGTCGTCCACACCGAGGAGCCGCCGCTCGATCCGCCGGTCGTCGGGGAGCCCCGGCGGCGCGTCGGTGACGACGGCCACGTCGAGGTCCCCGTCGAGCACACGGGCGCAGAGGTCCGCGCTCAGCCCCGGCAGGAGGCTCCAGGCGAGCGGCCCCCCGGACTCCAGCAGCCCCCGGACCGCCTCGGGAACGACCCCCGCGGCCAGTGACGGGGTCGCGCCGACGGTCAGCGGCCGGGCGGCGGATCCGTGCCCGGCGTCCCGGGCGGCGCGCACGGCGCGGTCGGCCTCGTTGAGCGTGGCCCGGGCATGGCGCAGGAACGCCTCACCGGCCGCCGTCGGACGCACCCCGCGCGCATGACGCTCCATCAGACTCGCGCCGACCTGGCGTTCGAGGCCGGAGATCTGCCGGGACACGGCGGACTGCGTGTGGTGGAGTTCGGCGGCCGCCGCCGAGAGCGAACCGAGCCGGCACACCGTCACAAAGGTCCGCCACACCGTCAGATCCATGGGCCCAGTATGTGTCGGGCATGCGAGCGCCGCATGGCATTTATGCGAGATCTGCGCTTGCGGCAGGGAGCGGTGCGCAGCAGGCCGGCGGGAGTACCGCGCCCTCTTCCCGGGCCACCCGGCGCCGGACGAACCGGCCCGCACCCGCCGCATCGGCGCCGTCGACGTCCACGGCTCCGTGGCGACCGCGACGATGACGCTCCACCACGGCGCGGACACCTTCACCGATGTCTTTCTGCTGGTCCACGGCCCGGACGGCGAATGGCGCATCGCCAACGAGGCGTACCACCGGCACCACTGACAGAAGCTAGGGGGCGTCGTGCCCCGCACCGGGGCCGGCGCATTCCTGATCCGCGCGGCCCTCCAGCACGACCTTCAGGCCGTCCGTCAGGTCCTGGGCGGAGGGGGCGGACTCCTCGTCCATCATCCACTGGACCATCACGCCGATGAGCAGCGCCTGGCAGAACAGCCCGGCCGTCCTCGCCCGCTCCGGGTCCTTCTCCGGGTCGATGCCGAGCATGTTCTCGGCGAGCCCGTCCCGACCCGCGCGCTGCGGGCCCAGCAGGGCCTCCCGCAGTCCGGGGTCCTTCTCCAGCCGGGAGACGACCTCCATCTGGAGCTGCCAGACCGACCGGGCCTCCGGGTAGCTGGCGATCACCCGCTGCCAGGTGTCGCGGAACTGGTCGAGCGGCGCCGGGGGCCCGCCGCCGTCCGCACCCTCCGCCCCCTCCTCCGGCGAGGTGAGGAGGTCGCCCCACTCCTCCGTCACCTGGAGGAAGGCGAGGTTGAGCAGCGCCTCCTTGGAGCCGTAGTGGTAGCCGATGGAGGCGAGGTTGGTGCCGGAGGCGGCGACGATGTCCCGCGCCGTCGTCCGGGCGTACCCCTTCTCCAGCAGGCAGCGCTTGGCGCCTTCGAGCAGATCCTCACGGTGTCCCATGACAGCAGCGTACCCGGCGTCCAGACGTACGTGTAAGACGTACGTCTAGATTCCGGGTACGCGACGGCGGTACGGCCGTCAGTCGGTGAGGTTCACCGTGCGGGCCGAGGCGGCGCCGATCTCCGTGGAGATCTCGGCGAGCACCGAGGCCGGGACGTCGTCGTCGACGGTGAGGACGACCAGCGCCTCGCCGCCCGCGCCGGTCCGGGAGACCTGCATGCCCGCGATGTTCAGACCGGCCTCGCCGAGGATGCGGCCGACGGTGCCGACGACACCGGGGCGGTCCTCGTAGCGCAGCACGACCATGTGGTCGGCCAGGGCCAGGTCCACGTCGTACTCGCCGACGGCGACGATCTTCTGGAGGTGCTTGGGGCCGGCCAGCGTGCCGGAGACCGAGACCTCCTCGCCGCCCGAGAGCGTGCCGCGGACGGTGACCACGTTGCGGTGCTCCGGCGACTCGGAGCTGGTGGTGAGGCGCACCTCGACACCGCGCTCCTGCGCGAAGAGCGGGGCGTTCACATAGGACACGGTCTCGTCGACCACGTCCTCGAAGACGCCCTTGAGCGCGGAGAGTTCGAGCACCTTGACGTCGTGCTGGGTGATCTCGCCGTAGACCTCGACGTCGAGACGGACGGCGACCTCGCCCGCGAGGGCGGTGAAGATGCGGCCGAGCTTCTCGGCGAGCGGCAGCCCCGGGCGCACGTCCTCGGCGATCACACCGCCCTGGACGTTGACCGCGTCCGGCACCAGCTCACCGGCGAGGGCCAGGCGCACGGACTTGGCGACGGCGATGCCCGCCTTCTCCTGGGCCTCGTCGGTGGAGGCGCCGAGGTGCGGGGTGCAGACGACCTGGTCGAACTCGAAGAGCGGGGAGTCCGTGCAGGGCTCCTTGGCGTACACGTCGAGCCCGGCGCCGGCGACCCGGCCCTCCTTGAGGGCGGAGGCGAGCGCCGCCTCGTCGACGATGCCGCCGCGCGCGGCGTTGACGATACGGACGGAGGGCTTCACCTTGTGCAGCGCCTCGTCGCCGATCAGGCCGATCGTCTCGGGGGTCTTGGGCAGGTGCACGGTGATGAAGTCGGCGACCTGGAGCAGCTCGTCGAGCGAGAGGAGCTTGACGCCCATCTGCGCGGCCCGCGCGGGCTGCACGTAGGGGTCGTACGCGACGATCTTCATGCCGAAGGCCGACATGCGCTGGGCGACCAGGACGCCGATGCGGCCGAGGCCGACGACACCGAGGGTCTTCTCGCTCAGCTCGACGCCGGTGTACTTGGACCGCTTCCACTCGCCGTTCTTGAGCGCGGTGTTGGCCTGCGGGATGTTGCGCGCGGTGGCGACCAGCAGACCGCACGCCAGTTCGGCGGCGGTGACGATGTTGGAGGTCGGGGCGTTCACGACCATCACGCCGGCCTTGGTGGCGGCGGAGACGTCGACGTTGTCGAGACCGACACCGGCGCGGGCGACGACCTTCAGCTTCTTGGCGGCGGCGATGGCCTCGGCGTCGACCTTGGTCGCGGAACGCACCAGGATGGCGTCGACGTCGGCGATCGCGGGGAGGAGCTCGGCGCGGTCCGCGCCGTTGCAGTGCCGGATGTCGAAATCGGGTCCCAGCGCGTCCACCGTGGCGGGCGACAGCTCTTCAGCGATGAGTACGACAGGTTTCGAGCTCACGTGAGTCCTCACAGGTCCAGTGCGGACGGCCGTCCCGACGGCCGCAGGCGTGGAGGGGCTTGCCGCGTGGAAGACGCACGACACTGTGGGCCTGACGCGTGTATGTGTGGAGCAGTGTAGTCATGCAGCAGGGCGCACATTGCGCCCCGTTGGAAGGATCACCCACACGGGGGTGGACGACTTGTACACACGTACGACGCCGCGACTTCCAGCGGTGGGGAACGAGAACGCCCCGGGGGCGGGCGGGTGGGCCCGCCCCCGGGGCGTGGGTGCTACGCGTCCTCGTCGTTGACCCAGCTCATGAGCTTGCGCAGCTCGCGGCCGGTGGTCTCCAGGAGGTGGTCGCTGTCGGCCTTCTTGTACTCGTTGTACTTGGGCAGGCCGTTGTGGTACTCGGCCATCCA